>CAJTIR010000243.1 GCA_910576385.1 Lachnospiraceae bacterium | reverse complement strand
TTAATAACTCAACAGTGAAATAATCCCTACTCGATTTCCTTAGAAAGGAGGTGATCCAGCCGCACCTTCCGATACGGCTACCTTGTTACGACTTCACCCCAGTTACCGGACCTGCCTTCGGCAGCTCCCTCCTTTCGGTTAGGTCACTGACTTCGGGCATTTCCAACTCCCATGGTGTGACGGGCGGTGTGTACAAGACCCGGGAACGTATTCACCGCGACATTCTGATTCGCGATTACTAGCGATTCCAGCTTCATGTAGTCGAGTTGCAGACTACAATCCGAACTGAGGCGCTTTTTT
>CAJTIR010000242.1 GCA_910576385.1 Lachnospiraceae bacterium | reverse complement strand
ACAGTAAATCTCTAAGTGGATTTCTTCCCCTTCATCCGATGTCGTTAAAATGCGATATAAAAAAAGATTTCCCAAATTTTCTGTCTCATAGATTGGTTGACCAAATAACGCTTTAATTTTACCGTATATAAGAGAAAACTGATTTTTATAATCTGCAAAGCCTTCAATAAAATTATATAGTTTACTGCTATCTGTTAATTTTTCCGTGTCTTTCACTGATTGAAATGTGTATGGCATTTTATCCTCCTCTGCTTTAATGAATGTTTCAAAAATCCCGATTGAACAAAATCGCTGCGCGATGG
>CAJTIR010000241.1 GCA_910576385.1 Lachnospiraceae bacterium | reverse complement strand
CCCGCCGAAACAGAAAAGAATAAATTGTCTGCCCCGTCCGTGCCAAACATACGGTACAGCCTTTCCTGCAGGCGGCGGTAATCATCTTCAAGGGCAAGGTACAAGACCGTTCCTTTTCGGACGGGATATTCCCACAGCGGCACTCCCATACTGGTATGGTACGCAATCTGCGCTATAAGAAAGCTCTTGCCGACTTTTGGCGCGCCTGCGAAAAGATAAGTGCCAGGGTAGAGCAGACCGTCAATCAAAGGCGGCTTGCTCGGATATACAGAATCATACAATTCAGCCATAGATACAGTTTCAAGAGCTT
>CAJTIR010000240.1 GCA_910576385.1 Lachnospiraceae bacterium | reverse complement strand
TTATAAGAACACAGCTGCTTTATAATATCTCTAATACTTTCTTTGTATTGATTATAAATTGCTTTTCGTCTATACTTAGGAGTGAAGACAATATGGTACTTGCACATCCATTTTGTGTGTGACATACTATTTGTCTTACTAGCCATAAAATCACCTTTCCTTTCGTTATGTAGTAGCTTGAACAACTCTATCATAACAGAAAGGTGATTTTAGTGCTATAAGCACTTATTACACCACCCGCATAGCAGGTGGTTTTTTGTTTCGCACGCCTCCGTTTTTCGGAACACGAAAAACTCCGTCGCACTCAACTGGCTAAAGCCGATAATCAGAACCACC
>CAJTIR010000239.1 GCA_910576385.1 Lachnospiraceae bacterium | reverse complement strand
GGGATGGAAAAGAGGATTCTTTTCTTCCTTTCTTTCTTCCTTTTTCCTTTCCTTCCATTCCCCTAAGCCTGTCTTAAAAATCTCATGCTCAAGGCAAGGCAGATATTCTTCTTTTTCTTTTTTTCTTTCTTCCATTCTATTGGAAAGGCTGGGGTTCTGGGGGGGTGTTTCTGTTTCTGGAGAGAGAAAAAGAGAGAAGAGAAGGAGGGAGAGAAGAAGGAGATATGGGGGTGATGTGTGGAGAGAAGGGAGAGAATTTTATGATATTATTCTGGGAAAAAAAGAGGGAGGAAGAAGAGAGGAGAAGAAGAGAGGGAGGATAGGATAAAATCTGCCATG
>CAJTIR010000237.1 GCA_910576385.1 Lachnospiraceae bacterium | reverse complement strand
ATGGAAGCGTGCAGGATTTCCGGTTTGTGCTCAGCGAGCGGATAAGGAAGGAACTATTTTTTGCCACTTTGGTGAAAAAGAGCAAAAGTATGATAAAATCATCGGTTCTTATGAAAGTCTTGAAATGCCTTGTCCAGCAAAATGCCTATCATTTATAAAAGTTGTAAAGTGGTGGATAGTTATAGAAATACTGCAGAATGTAATAAAATGCTGATGAAAAATAATTTGGAAATAGACTGGCTGTTGGAAAAGCTGGAGTTTAAAGATTATCGAAAACTAGAGGACTATATTTTATATTATTCTTCGAGAAATGATGAACTCTTATTTAAACTGGGGTTTCAGTAT
>CAJTIR010000236.1 GCA_910576385.1 Lachnospiraceae bacterium | reverse complement strand
TTTGCGAAACGCCAGAACCCGCATAAATACGGGATTCTCTTTGTTACAAAATAAAACAACTCCTCACTGGTCTGTGGTATAATTGAAATGTCCAGTAACAATTATCCATATCCACCAGTAAAGGAGTCGTATCTATATGATAACACATAAACAACTCTCTTTGGCAGATATTTTTACCGATTGCCAAAATAAATTTGATAACGATAAATATGAGTTTCTTTCCATACTCGATGAAACCATCAACCTTGATGAAATTGTTCCGATGTCTTTTGTTTCTCATTTTCATGCTGCCACCGGCAGACCCCGCAGGCATCTTCTTTTCCCAATGCTGAAGGCTCTGTTACTACAGC
>CAJTIR010000235.1 GCA_910576385.1 Lachnospiraceae bacterium | reverse complement strand
TCTGATGCTTTATGCTTTTCGGTGGAACATCGAAGTAAGTTATTACGAACAGAAAACCTTCTGGTCATTATGCAGCTACATGGTGCGGAGCCGCAAAGGGATAGAAATGCTTGTCAATCTAATCAACATAGCGTATTGTGCAATGAAACTTTTGCCGTATCAGGACAAGACGTTTTCCAAATACCAGACAGAAAGCGTCCAGGAATTTCGTTTCGTACTGAGCGAACAAATTCGCCAGCAGGTATTTTATGCCATTTTCGTGAAAAAAGCCGAAACACACATAAAATCAAAAGCTATCATTAAGGTTTTAAAACAACTGATTCAGCATCAGGGATATTATTTATAAAGTTGTAAAGTGGTG
>CAJTIR010000234.1 GCA_910576385.1 Lachnospiraceae bacterium | reverse complement strand
CCTGTTCTTCAGCACCATATTCCCAACACAACTGCAGATTTTTTGTGCATGGCAGGAAAAAGCCCCCTTGAACCAGACGGGAAGTTCCTGGATGGATTACATCCCTTTGTTTCTATACGCATTCAGATGGAACATTGAAGTCAGCTATTATGAGCAGAAAACTTTCTGGTCATTATGCAGTTACATGGTGCGCAGCCGAAAAGGGATTGAACTGCTGGTTAATTTGATCAATATAGCTTACTGTGCAATGAAACTGCTGCCATATCAAGATGCAGGATTTACAAAATACCGGAATGGAAGCGTGCAGGATTTCCGGTTTGTGCTCAGCGAGCGGATAAGGAAGGAACTATTTTTTGCCACTTTGGTGAAAAA
>CAJTIR010000233.1 GCA_910576385.1 Lachnospiraceae bacterium | reverse complement strand
GATATATCCCAGCGGCAGGAACAGCTTTGGGAGGGTGTGCAGAAGATACTGGCCCAGCTTTCCAAGCTCTCCTGACCGGATAGTTTGCTCCATCTGCGGAGGGAGGAACGGCGTTCTTCGCCGCGCCTTCCTCCGCTTTTTCTTTTTGACGGTAAACTTGCCGGATGTGCCGGAATCATGGATAATAGCGGCAGAACAGGGTTTTACGAAAGGAGTGGACTGCTATGATGTCATTTGAACAGGTGATAGACATTTTTGGGGACTATCTGGCATTGGATACAGAAATGGAAGTCTGCAAAAGCCGGTATGGGTATATCCGGGTGGAGTTTCATGGGACAGGGGAATTACCCGGCTATTGCAGCGGCATGGTCTGCC
>CAJTIR010000232.1 GCA_910576385.1 Lachnospiraceae bacterium | reverse complement strand
TCAGCCTCGCCTTAGGTCCCGACTTCCCCAGGGCAGATCAGCTTTACCCTGGAATCCTTGGATATTCGGCCGGAAGGATTCTCACCTTCCTCTCGCTACTCATTCCGGCATTCTCCCTTCCCGAGTCTCCACAGCTCTTTCCAGTGCTGCTTCTTCGTCTCGGCAATGCTCCCCTACCGATGTATACAAATACATCCCGCGGCTTCGGCGGCGTGTTTTAGCCCCGGAAATTTTCGGCGCAGGGCCTCTCGACCAGTGAGCTGTTACGCACTCTTTGAATGTATGGCTGCTTCTGAGCCAACATCCTGGTTGTCTTTGAAACCCCACATCCTTTTCCACTTAACACGCACTTTGGGGCCTTAGCCGGCGGTCTGGGCTGTTTCCCTTT
>CAJTIR010000231.1 GCA_910576385.1 Lachnospiraceae bacterium | reverse complement strand
ATAGTTATATCCATTCCTTTCGCTTCGCTCAGGCACAAAACGTTATGAAAATGGTTGCCCAAGCTTATTTTTTCTTTATAATTCTTCTTATAGGGAACTCGGTATACTACAAATCACGGGGAGGTGAGTGGGCTGTCCGGATTGCCGGATGACCGTATAGTTATATGTGTAGTCCGCCTTTTCAAGCACAAATAAGTGTGACTCCTAGCACGTAATCTTATCTTTGTATAAACAATCTCGTTTATGGCTTAGGCGTTCAGTCAATGCCGTCTCTCCCTATAATCTTTGTCGAACCTTTGGGTTCTGAAAGGAGTCCCTATGGCTTTAAAAATCGTGTACAAAATCTGTTGTGGCATTGATGTCCACAAAACTTTTGTAGTGGCCTGCATTGCTTCT
>CAJTIR010000230.1 GCA_910576385.1 Lachnospiraceae bacterium | reverse complement strand
GCTTACCGGCTGCGCCGAAATGAAAAGTGCTTTTTTAATTAAGAGGCGCGAAGCGCCGCATTTTTAGAATGATTTGTCAAGTGTTTTTGGCAAAAAGTGGGGGAATTTTTATAAAACTGGATTTGAGAGCCGCAGACAATAAGGGCTGGAGAATCCGAGAGGCTATTATGAGGAAAAGGGGGAGGAAGGCTTGGACAGACTGATAGATGACTTATTGAAAAAAGGCTTGGGAAACTTTATTGACAGGAGCAGGGATGCCCTTATATGGGATGATGAAATATATCAGAAATGCAGCAGGGAGGAGGATAAGGCAGAGGAAAAATGCCTGGACATGGGCCTTACAGAAAGGCAGGAGAAAACCATGAAACAATATGTTTCTGATATAAGGGCCACAGACCA
>CAJTIR010000229.1 GCA_910576385.1 Lachnospiraceae bacterium | reverse complement strand
TACCAATTATAGTTTTTTCGTTGTATAATAAGTTTGTCGTACAGGATCACTTTCTTTCGTATTTTTTTGTTTGCAAACTTATTATACATCAGAAAGTCCTGTATGACATTTTTTTATGGAAAAGTTGTAAAGTGGTGTTATATTTCCTAATATGTATATCGTTGCGAATGATGAGCTGGACACGTCATATAATCTTATTCTAAGTGCTGCAATGTTCCAAAACCTGATTTATGAAATTGATCACCACTTTACAACTTTTATAAATGATAGGCATTTTGCTGGACAAGGCATTTCAAGACTTTCATAAGAACCGATGATTTTATCATACTTTTGCTCTTTTTCACCAAAGTGGCAAAAAATAGTTCCTTCCTTATCCGCTCGCTGAGCACAAACCGGAAATCCTGCACGCTTCCAT
>CAJTIR010000228.1 GCA_910576385.1 Lachnospiraceae bacterium | reverse complement strand
TATTTATATCCATTCCTTTCGCTTCGCTCAGGCACAAAACGTAATGAAAATGGTTTACCTGAGCCTATTTTTTCTTTATAATTCTTCTTGTAGGGAACTCGGTATACTACAAATCACGGGGAGGTGAGTGGGCTGTCCGGCTTACCAAGGTACGCCTTCGGTGTGACGGATGACCGTATATTTATATGTGTAGTCCGCCTTTTCAAGCACAAATAAGTGTGGCTCCTAGCACGTAATCTTATCTTTGTATAAACAATCTCGTTTATGGCTTAGGCGTTCAGTCAATGCCGTCTCTCCCTATAATCTTTGTCGAACCTTTGGGTTCTGAAAGGAGTCCCTATGGCTTTAAAAATCGTGTACAAAATCTGTTGTGGCATTGATGTCCACAAAACTTTTGTAGTGGCCTGCATTGCTTCT
>CAJTIR010000227.1 GCA_910576385.1 Lachnospiraceae bacterium | reverse complement strand
CTGCTTCGCTTTCTTTACAATGGCGGGATATGTTTCGTGCATAAAAGCATTTAATTTTACATTATCCTGAAAATATGCCTTTTTTGTAGGACGCTGGCATGTCATCCCCCACCTTTTCAGGTATTCGCTCATGTTTCTCTGTGTCATTGTAATCCCATATTTCTCCCGGACTAGCTGGCATACTGCCGCACGTGTCCAGAGCATAAAGCATAATTTCATCTGGTCAGGTGATTTGTCAATCAGGATATGATAAATTTCCTTTTCTTGTGCAGAGGTCAGCAGGCGTTTCTCGCCAAGTTTGCGTCCACGCTTTTTTTCCTTAAGACATGCCGTGCCCTCCTTTTTATACGCACTGGAAATTCTTTTTACTGCCTGTGGTGAAATGCCAACTGTTTCTGCAATTTCAATCTGCTTTTTTCC
>CAJTIR010000226.1 GCA_910576385.1 Lachnospiraceae bacterium | reverse complement strand
TTTATTTGTAACCTTTCTATTAGTTCCGGAATTGCTGTAATCTCATTGCTCTTTTCACTCACTGCTTTCTGTCCTAGGCTGAAACCGTCTTCACGGCTCCATGCGGTTACAATATGAGACGGCTTCTCTTTCCCCTGTTTGTTAGAACGCATTGTTTTTCCATCTATACAGATGATCTTCTTCAGTGCTTCGCCTTCTTCCCGGTTCAGCAGTTCTTGCCATTTTCCATAAAGCTGTTGGAGAATATCCGGCGAAATCATCCCCATTACTCGCTGTATCGTATCATGAGACGGCGGGCCATTCTTTAACTCGATATATTTTTTAAGATACTCTTCATACACCTGTGCAAACAGCGCAATCTCTACCCAGTCATCTGCATTTGCGAGTGTGGCAAACAAAACAATCACAAGAATATCCTTTAGCAAAT
>CAJTIR010000225.1 GCA_910576385.1 Lachnospiraceae bacterium | reverse complement strand
GGCAGGACTGTACATATCTTTACGGATGACAATCCAAGGCTGTTTAACATACCGCCAAGGGACAGCATCGCATGGAAAAAGGAATATGGCGGGAGGACTTCCGTGGAACGCTCTAACAAGCGTGAGAAAGAAGACTATAAATTAGAAGACGGCAGGCACCGTTCTACGAAAATGTGGTACTGCCGCCTCTACGGCATCATGATGCTGCAACATCTTGATGCCTGGGAAATGCCCTCTGCTGAGGCATTTCAAGAATCATTATTAGGATTGACCGCCTAATAATGATATCTTAAGCGATTCCATATGATTTTTCAAGGCATAGTACCCGCTATGTCCAATGTTTATGTCCATTTTTCTCAAATTTCTTTTCCTGCACGATATTCAGTTGTCAATTTTCAGTTAGAATCACATTCATTGAGATTCCGAGAAGTTAT
>CAJTIR010000224.1 GCA_910576385.1 Lachnospiraceae bacterium | reverse complement strand
TTATAACTTCTCGGAATCTTCAGCCTTGATTTTATAAGGCTTTCAGACCCCTATCTCAAAAAAATCACCCACTTTTTTTGCAAAAACACTTGACAAATTGCTCAAAATTTGCGGCGAAGCCGATTGATTATATTTTATTTCAATCGACTGGAGGCGATTTCTTTGTTACCTACAAATCCCGGCGGCCATGCCGCCTATCAGGATACTTTCGTATCCCAGTTCCTTAAATTTTACCCTGATCCCTTTGTGCTTCCCAAAAGTACTTGGGATTATATTGTGCAGTTCTGGTATCTCGATCTTTCCCACACTGATTCTGTCATGCAGGAATGTTACTCTGTTTTTGGCCCGGAACCAAGGCTCCCTTCCTCCATGCTTCGTTCCTACCTGCTTGCTTTGAATCTAAAAGTGACTTCTATCACTGTTTGGTGCCGCATGCTCAAGGAAACTCCCCTT
>CAJTIR010000223.1 GCA_910576385.1 Lachnospiraceae bacterium | reverse complement strand
TACATGGTGCGCAGCCGAAAAGGGATTGAACTGCTGGTTAATTTGATCAATATAGCTTACTGTGCAATGAAACTGCTGCCATATCAAGATGCAGGATTTACAAAATACCGGAATGGAAGCGTGCAGGATTTCCGGTTTGTGCTCAGCGAGCGGATAAGGAAGGAACTATTTTTTGCCACTTTGGTGAAAAATAGCAAAAGTATGATAAAATCATCGGTTCTTATGAAAGTCTTGAAATGCCTTGTCCAGCAAAATGCCTATCATTTATAAAAGTTGTAAAGTGGTGTAAAAGTTGTAAAGTGGTGTTAAATGTAACTGAACGTCCATTAAGCCCCCAGCAGAGCTGGGGAGAATAGAGTGAGCAGTAGCGATCCCTAAAGTACCAAAAATAAAACCTCCATGTTATCATAGATTTGGGTCTAGGCAACCTAATCAACAATAGCAGGAGGTATCCATAATG
>CAJTIR010000222.1 GCA_910576385.1 Lachnospiraceae bacterium | reverse complement strand
AAGCGGACAATTAAAAATCCTCTTGATCTGCTGCGCCTGATCTTATTTTATCTGTCCGGCAATAAGTCATTCATTGATGTAAGCCAGTTTGCTTTGATTAGCGGCATCGGCAAAATAAGCGATGTCGGTTTTATGAAAAGGTTTGTAAAATGTAAGGACTGGATTATCTGGCTTACACAGCATATTCTGCCGGATCCAGCCATTCAGCATAAGAAACCCGAATGGCTCAAGCCTTACCAGGTTCTCGCCATTGATGCGTCAGACATTGCAGAAAAAGGCGCCGTAAAAAAACTGTGGCATCTGCATTACGCGGTGGATATATTTTCCTTAACCTGCAGCCAGTTCAAAATAACCGGACAGTCCACAGGAGAAAGCCTTAAAAACTTTACGCCCGCCAAAGGATGCCTTGTCATAGCTGACCGTGCATATGGGACGATAAAAAGCATAGAGCGCTGTCTGGCGT
>CAJTIR010000221.1 GCA_910576385.1 Lachnospiraceae bacterium | reverse complement strand
GCCAGTGAAGATGCTGGCTACCCGCGCCAGGACGGAAAGACCCCATGGAGCTTTACTCCAGTTTGGCACTGGGATTTGGTGCTGCATGTACAGGATAGGTGGGAGGCAGTGAAAGCATGGCGCCAGCCATGCCGGAGCCGCTGTTGGGATACCACCCTTGCAGCACTGGGTTCCTAACCAGCCGCCGTGAACCGGTGGTGGGACAATGCCAGGCGGGGAGTTTGACTGGGGCGGTCGCCTCCGAAAGGGTATCGGAGGCGCTCAAAGGTTCCCTCAGGATGGTCGGAAACCATTTGAAGAGTGCAAAGGCAGAAGGGAGCTTGACTGCGACACCGACGGGTGGAGCAGGTACGAAAGTAGGACTTAGTGATCCGGTGGTATAAAGTGGGATTGCCATCGCTCAACGGATAAAAGCTACCCTGGGGATAACAGGCTTATCACTCCCAAGAGTTCACATCGACGGAG
>CAJTIR010000220.1 GCA_910576385.1 Lachnospiraceae bacterium | reverse complement strand
CTCCGTCGATGTGAACTCTTGGGAGTGATAAGCCTGTTATCCCCAGGGTAGCTTTTATCCGTTGAGCGATGGCAATCCCACTTTATACCACCGGATCACTAAGTCCTACTTTCGTACCTGCTCCACCCGTCGGTGTCGCAGTCAAGCTCCCTTCTGCCTTTGCACTCTTTAAATGGTTTCCGACCATCCTGAGGGAACCTTTGAGCGCCTCCGATACCCTTTCGGAGGCGACCGCCCCAGTCAAACTCCCCGCCTGGCATTGTCCCACCGCCGGTTCACGGCGGCTGGTTAGGAACCCAGTGCTGCAAGGGTGGTATCCCAACAGCGGCTCCGGCATGGCTGGCGCCATGCTTTCACTGCCTCCCACCTATCCTGTACATGCAGCACCAAATCCCAGTGCCAAACTGGAGTAAAGCTCCATGGGGTCTTTCCGTCCTGGCGCGGGTAGCCAGCATCTTCACTGGC
>CAJTIR010000219.1 GCA_910576385.1 Lachnospiraceae bacterium | reverse complement strand
CCAGTAAAAAACAAAAAATTCCATAGATTATCCTGGCTCTTATGCATTTCTCCATAGGTGATCTCCTCATGCACAGGTTTTTCCACGCTGCCGCCCGCAATCAACTGCTCAATCTCTGTCTTTACACTGTCGTCCGCGCCGTCCACAAGCTCCCGCACAATACTATTGGAGGAAGTATTCGACCAGTAAGGCTTGGGGTATTCTGTATTTTGTGAGATAATATCTTCCACATAATTGATCACACTCCAGGGATTATATACCTCTGTGTGTCCAAACAGATAGCCGTCATACCACTGTTTTACTTCCTCCTCCCTGTCACGAATACCATAATAATCCAGCGTCTTTTGCACTTCTTGCGGTGTAAATCCAAAAAATTCTGCAAAACTCTCATCTAATATAGATACCATTTTAAGATTATTCAATCCCGTGAAAATACTCTCTCTGCTGATTCTTAGGCATCCTGTGACCACTGCAAATTC
>CAJTIR010000218.1 GCA_910576385.1 Lachnospiraceae bacterium | reverse complement strand
CAAGGGGTCTTACTTCCTAAGAATGGGACATCTCATCTTGAGGGGGGCTTCACGCTTAGATGCCTTCAGCGTTTATCCCTTCCGGGCTTGGCTACCCTGCCGTGGCATTGGCATGCCAACAGGTACACCAGCGGCCCGTCCATCCCGGTCCTCTCGTACTAAGGACAGCTCCTCTCAAATATCCTCCGCCCGCGCCGGATAGGGACCGAACTGTCTCACGACGTTCTGAACCCAGCTCGCGTACCGCTTTAATGGGCGAACAGCCCAACCCTTGGGACCTGCTACAGCCCCAGGATGCGATGAGCCGACATCGAGGTGCCAAACCACTCCGTCGATGTGAACTCTTGGGAGTGATAAGCCTGTTATCCCCAGGGTAGCTTTTATCCGTTGAGCGATGGCAATCCCACTTTATACCACCGGATCACTAAGTCCTACTTTCGTACCTGCTCCACCCGTCGGTGTCGCAGTCAAGCTCCCTTCTGCCTTTGCACTCTT
>CAJTIR010000217.1 GCA_910576385.1 Lachnospiraceae bacterium | reverse complement strand
GGAAGCCCGCAGAGCAATCTTTGAATACATAGAAGGCTGGTATAACCGTAAGCGGATACATAGCTCTATTGGTTATTTGACACCACAGCAAAAGGAGGATGAGGAACTAAAAAAAGCAGCATAATCTTTCGACTTTTTTTGTCCAAAGTATTGACATAGGTCCAGGTGATTTCTATGGGATTATTCAGCGGGTTGTTCAGGGCGAGGGACGCCCCTCAGAACAGAACTTCCGGCAGTGCCTACAGCTTTTTCATGGGCGGCAGCACAAGCGGGAAAAGGGTAAACGAGCGTTCCTCCATGCAGATGACGGCGGTGTACTCCTGCTGAGCTGGTATAATAAAGTTGTAACACCAAACAGGAAATAAGTGATATATTTAATAAGTGAAAAGGAAGGTGTTACACATGCCAAAGACGAAGGTTTATGAGCCGGAATTCAAAAAGAAAATCGTACAGATGTATTTAGAAGAAGGACGTACGATAAAAAGCTTAAACGAAGAATACCAG
>CAJTIR010000216.1 GCA_910576385.1 Lachnospiraceae bacterium | reverse complement strand
GATTTTTTCAAAAAAATATCCACCTCTATTATAATTTGATTTGGTTAGTGATACAAGGATAGCGTTTATATCTCACTAAAAAAACAGCATAATCATACCTGTTAGTCGGCATAATAAGGTTATTCCTTTGTGTAAATCGGCACGATAGAATATATTCGAGGTGAATGATTATGCCGATTGATGATTTAACCGCTTTAGGGCAAAAAATGCGGGAAGCCCGAAAAGGAAAAAGCCTGACACAGCAGGAGCTTTCTGATTTGAGCCATGTATCTGTCAAGCAGATTGCCAAGATTGAAAAAGGGCAGATGAATCCGTCCTTTTTGATTTTGAAGGCACTGGCAAAGGTACTGCCGATTTCTCTGGATTCTTTAATCAATCCGGATGTTTCCCCGGAAGATGAGGGAGCCGGTCAGATGAAGATGCTGTATTGCAGCTGCCCGTCAGAAATGCGTGAAACCCTCTTGCACCATACGCAGGAAACCATGAAAGAACTAACCGAACTATCC
>CAJTIR010000215.1 GCA_910576385.1 Lachnospiraceae bacterium | reverse complement strand
TTGTTAGGCTTTAGCCTGTTTCACATTGTGTAGTTTCTCAAAAGAGAAACGGAACTTTGGGAAACAAATAAACCACCTGCTATGCAGGTGAGTCAGCATTGCTTTAGCTTACAGTAAAAAACCTCCAATGTTGTAATAATGCTGGTTCGCCAACCGCATGAAAGACATAGGAGGTTATCCATATGGATAGTAATAATTTATCACATACAAAGTGGAATTGTAAATATCATATTGTTTTTGCACCCAAATTTAGAAGGAAGATCATATTATGGACAATTGAAACAGGATATAGCAAATGATATTTGAGAGGCATGCGAACCTGAAATATAAATTTGGGAACAGGAATTTCTGGTGCAGAGGCTACTATGTGGATACAGTAGGCAAGAATGCAAAGAAAATACAGGAATATATTCAGAATCAATTAAAAGAAGATTATGAATATGATCAGATAACACTCAAAGAGTATATTGACCCGTTTACGGGTGAGCCGGTAAAAAAGAATAAATAATAAA
>CAJTIR010000214.1 GCA_910576385.1 Lachnospiraceae bacterium | reverse complement strand
TCCTTCCTTCCCTTCCTCTAACCTCCCCTAAAAATCCTATCCTCCAAGCCAAGAACCTCATTTTTTTTCTCTTTCTTCTTTCCTTTCTCCTTCCCCTGAAACCACTGGATTTCTTCTTTCTTCTGGAGAGAGAAAAGCCCCCTGAAAGACTGAAAAAGAGCATTCTTTCCATTCTTTTTCCTTCCTTTCTTCCATCCTTTTTCCCCTGAATCCCTCTTAAAAATCTTATCCTAAAGCCATCCCTTTCTTCTTCCTTTTTCCCTTTCTTTTTTCCTCCTTTTCCCTTGAAAACACTGGGGTTCTGGGGATTTCTTTCTTTTCCCAGGAGAGAGGAAGGACACCATTCTGGGGATGGAAAAGAGGATTCTTTTCTTCCTTTCTTTCTTCCTTTTTCCTTTCCTTCCATTCCCCTAAGCCTGTCTTAAAAATCTCATGCTCAAGGCAAGGCAGATATTCTTCTTTTTCTTTTTTTCTTTCTTCCATTCTATTGGAAAGGCTGGGGTTCTGGGGGG
>CAJTIR010000213.1 GCA_910576385.1 Lachnospiraceae bacterium | reverse complement strand
AGTCCCTATGGCTTTAAAAATCGTGTACAAAATCTGCTGTGGCATTGATGTCCACAAAACTTTTGTAGTCGCCTGCATTGCCTCTACTGACAAGCACGGCGTTACCGCTTACGAGAGCCACCGTTTTTCTACCTACACGAAGGGTCTGAAAAATTTGTTACACTGGCTACTCGAACATAACTGCAACGACGTTTGTATGGAATCTACTGGTAAATACTGGATCCCTGTTTATAACATTCTGGAAAAAGAATGCTTTATTGTCCTTGCACATCCTAAATACGTTAAGGCTATCCGTGGAAAGAAAACTGACAAGAAAGATGCCAAATGGATTGCTGACCTGTTCAAGCATGATCTTGTTGCCGGAAGCTTTATGCCACCCGCTGACATCCGCCAGCTCCGTGACCTTATGCGTTACCGTTTCAAACTGACCTGCTTTAAATCAAGCGAAAAGAATCGTTTGCAGAACTGTCTCACGGTTTCCAATATCCAGTTGGGAAACGTTGTTTCGGACACCTTCGGCAAATCTGCTCAG
>CAJTIR010000212.1 GCA_910576385.1 Lachnospiraceae bacterium | reverse complement strand
ATTTCCGAAATCGGTACCAACATGGAGGCTTTTCCTTCGGCGAAACACTTATGCTCATGGGCTGGTCTTACACCGACCAACAATGAAAGTGCAGGGAAGAAAAAATCTGTCCGGGTCTCCAAAGCAGGATGCTATATCAAGCCACTGCTTGTACAGTGTGCCAATGCTGTTGTTACCAGCAAAAAGCATCCTGAAATTCGTAACCGCTATCTCCGTATCAAAAAGCGTCGCGGTCACAAGAAAGCAATCATTGCCATAGCAAGAATGCTTCTTACCGCATTATACCATATGCTGAAGAATGGAGAAAACTATAATGCGGAACTTTATAAGAAATCCGATCTGCCCTCGGTTGATCGTGAAATCACAGTGGAGCAGGCAATCATCCTAGCAAGAAATCAAGGTTATAAAATCAAGGCAGCAACTGCATAACCTTAACAATCTCAATATTCAATTTTTAAAGCAGCCACCGAAAGATGGCTTGTTTGTTGTGTGCTTAAGGTAATGGATACCCTCTACTTCTCATTTTCAATCTT
>CAJTIR010000211.1 GCA_910576385.1 Lachnospiraceae bacterium | reverse complement strand
GGAGAAATATGGGATTACAATGACACAGAGAAACATGAGCGAATACCTGAAAAGGTGGGGGATGACATGCCAGCGTCCTACAAAAAAGGCATATTTTCAGGATAATGTAAAATTAAATGCTTTTATGCACGAAACATATCCCGCCATTGTAAAGAAAGCGAAGCAGGAGGATGCTGTAATCTACTGGGGTGATGAAACCGGAATTAACAACCAGGCATACCATGTTACAGGATTTGCACCAAAAGGGCAGACCCCGACTGTCCCATCCTTTTCAAAAGTTGAGAAGATAAATATGATTTCGGCAATCAGCAATCAAGGAAGCTGCCATTTTTTATGTTATGAAGAAAACATGACACAGCAAAGATTTATAGACTTTATGGAGCGTCTTATCAAAGATACCGACAGAAAAGTCCTATTTATCGTGGATAATCTGAAGGTACATCATGGCAGGATAGTCAGAGGCTGGCTGTCAGAGCATAAGGATGAAATAGAATTGTTTTTCACATCGCCATATTCGCCAGAAATAAATCCTGACGAAT
>CAJTIR010000210.1 GCA_910576385.1 Lachnospiraceae bacterium | reverse complement strand
ATTTTCACTGCCATCGGAATCATTTCCGAAATCGGTACCAACATGGAGGCTTTTCCTTCGGCGAAACACTTATGCTCATGGGCTGGTCTTACACCGACCAACAATGAAAGTGCAGGGAAGAAAAAATCTGTCCGGGTCTCCAAAGCAGGATGCTACATCAAGCCGCTGCTCGTGCAGTGCGCCAATGCTGTTGTTACCAGCAAAAAGCATCCTGAGATTCGCAACCGCTATCTCCGTCTCAAAAAGCGTCGCGGCCACAAGAAAGCAATCATTGCCATAGCAAGAATGCTTCTTACTGCATTATACCACATGTTGAAGAACGAAGAAAACTATAATGCGGAACTTTACCGGAAATCCGACCTGCCGCCTGCAGACCGTGAGATTACGGTAGAGCAGGCAATCAGCATAGCAAGGAATCAAGGTTATAAGATCAAGCCAACTACTGCGTAACCTTAACATTCTCAATATTCAATTTTTAAAGCAGCCACCGAAAGATGGCCTGTTTATGATGCGATTAAGGGAATGGATACCCTCTACTTCTCATTTTCAATCTT
>CAJTIR010000209.1 GCA_910576385.1 Lachnospiraceae bacterium | reverse complement strand
ATCAGACAGAAAGCGTGCAGGAGTTTCGGTTTGCTCTAAGCGAACAGATTCGCCAGCAGGTATTTTATGCCATTTTCGTAGAAAAAGTCGAAACCAGTATAAAATCAAATGCCCTAATAAATGCCTTAAAACAGCTAATTAAGAAACAGGGGCATCATTTATAAAGTTGTAAAGTAGTGTCTGGAAGCAAAAGTCAATGTATTAAAAGCATCATTCCAGTCTTTATCACAAACTTTTTTAAAGAAAAACTTTTTGCAAGGATTAATTGAAGGACTTACTTCTTTTGTTAATATTCTTGATTCTGTTATGAAGAAATTTGGTGTAATGCCTGTTTTGATTGGTGCTGTTAGTATGGCATTATCTTTTAAAGGCATTGGATTTGTTAAATCACAGCCATACGGCTTGACCACCGGCTCTGCCGGTGGTTTGGATGAACCCCTCCGGGGCATTTTTCGGTACCGCCTATAGGCGGTGTCTAAGCAACCCCTTTTTCGGTGCTGCCTATAGGCAGTATTTCACTAACCTCTGGTACTTGG
This sequence comes from Lachnospiraceae bacterium, assembly GCA_910576385.1. Taxonomy (GTDB): domain Bacteria; phylum Bacillota; class Clostridia; order Lachnospirales; family Lachnospiraceae; genus Petralouisia. Next base: position 23 of record CAJTIR010000209.1, on the reverse strand, counting down.
CTGCCTCTTAAAAGAGGCTCTTT
>CAJTIR010000208.1 GCA_910576385.1 Lachnospiraceae bacterium | reverse complement strand
CCTTGCGGTTTTGCATAGACCTGTGTTTTTGCTAAACAGTTGCTTGGGCCTTTTCTCTGCGGCCACATCTCTGCGGCGCCCCTTCTCCCGAAGTTACGGGGCCATTTTGCCGAGTTCCTTAACAATGCTTCTCCCGTCGGCCTTAGGATTCTCTCCTCATCCACCTGTGTCGGTTTACGGTACGGGTACAGTATAAACGATAGCGGCTTTTCTTGGCACATGGCTTGCATGCTTCGCTACTTTAGTTCACTCCACTTAACGTCTTCGGCTTAGACAGCGGATTTCCCTTCTGCCCACCTACCTCGCTTGTACTGGACTTTCCATTTCCAGCCCATGCGTTCCACATGCGTCCCCACAGTTCTGTCATACTGTAGTACAGGAATATCAACCTGTTGTCCATCGGCTACGCTTCTCAGCCTCGCCTTAGGTCCCGACTTCCCCAGGGCAGATCAGCTTTACCCTGGAATCCTTGGATATTCGGCCGGAAGGATTCTCACCTTCCTCTCGCTACTCATTCCGGCATTCTCCCTTCCCGAGTCTCCACAGCTCTTTCCAGTGCTGCTTCTTCGTCTCG
>CAJTIR010000207.1 GCA_910576385.1 Lachnospiraceae bacterium | reverse complement strand
CGAGACGAAGAAGCAGCACTGGAAAGAGCTGTGGAGACTCGGGAAGGGAGAATGCCGGAATGAGTAGCGAGAGGAAGGTGAGAATCCTTCCGGCCGAATATCCAAGGATTCCAGGGTAAAGCTGATCTGCCCTGGGGAAGTCGGGACCTAAGGCGAGGCTGAAAAGCGTAGCCGATGGACAACAGGTTGATATTCCTGTACTACAGTATGACAGAACTGTGGGGACGCATGTGGAACGCATGGGCTGGAAATGGAAAGTCCAGTACAAGCGAGGTAGGTGGGCAGAAGGGAAATCCGCTGTCTAAGCCGAAGACGTTAAGTGGAGTGAACTAAAGTAGCGAAGCATGCAAGCCATGTGCCAAGAAAAGCCGCTATCGTTTATATTGTACCCGTACCGTAAACCGACACAGGTGGATGAGGAGAGAATCCTAAGGCCGACGGGAGAAGCATTGTTAAGGAACTCGGCAAAATGGCCCCGTAACTTCGGGAGAAGGGGCGCCGCAGAGATGTGGCCGCAGAGAAAAGGCCCAAGCAACTGTTTAGCAAAAACACAGGTCTATGCAAAACCGCAAGG
>CAJTIR010000206.1 GCA_910576385.1 Lachnospiraceae bacterium | reverse complement strand
CTTGTATAATGTATTTAGGTTGTTCAAGGGATACCTATAAACCCTCAGACCTGCTTCTTTACATCTCCTGTCTGATAGGAGATAATAGTTTTATTAGATTGAGAGGATGATCGTTCCCTCCTTGAGCGGCTCTGCTCGTACTTGAAAGACTGATCCCTCTCTCTAATAAGCTTTCCGCGTATGAGTTGGATGTTGGTTGCCTTATGGCTTCTCTCCGTATTTAGCACAAGGTAGTGGCGCTTATTAGATGAGTGGCCTCCCAATCTGAAATCTTTTTCTTGAGGTGTTCTTATGTTTTTTGTTGGCATTGACATTGGTAAAAATAATCATGTTGCTTCTATGATGGACGATACCGGAAAAGTAGTATTCAAAGCTTTTTCCTTTCCCAATACCTCGGACGGCGGACATGCCCTCTTTTCCAAACTCGCTTCTTATTCTCCCAGCCCTGATGACTTTGAAATCGGCATGGAGGCTACCGGGCACTACTGGCTCTCTGTCTATTCGTTTCTTTTTGAAAAGAAGTTCCTTCTTCATGTCATCAATCCCATTCAGACCGATGGCTGGCGCAGGGGCACT
>CAJTIR010000205.1 GCA_910576385.1 Lachnospiraceae bacterium | reverse complement strand
AGTTGTTTTAACAAAGATAAGGTTACGTGCTCGAGGCACACTTATTTGTGCTTGAAAAAGCATTCTACACATATAAAAATACGGTCATCCGATAATTCGGACAGCCCACTCACCTCCCCGTGATTTGTAGTGTACTGAATATCCCTATGGAAACTATTATAAAAAGAAAGCTGCAACAAGCCAACGTTTTTCATGACGTTTTGTGCCTTGAGCAGCGCGAAAGGAATGGATATAAAAATGGGAATAATTATTGCTATTATAGTGATTGCTATTATATGGGGATTCATGACAAATTCGGATGAAGGAAAGGCAATTTTGTTTTTGGGGATTGTGGCATTATTGGCATGGTTTGGCTCTAAGATTCTTTCATTCTTGATTTATATTACCTATGGAGCAATTTTGTTAATGCTTTTGTTAATAGGAGTTGTTATTTTTAAGGCGTTGTTTAAAGAGTACACCACTTTACAACTTTTCCATAAAAAAATGTCATACAGGACTTTCTGATGTATAATAAGTTTGCAAACAAAAAAATACGAAAGAAAGTGATCCTGTACGACAAACTTATTATACAACGAAAAAACTATAATT
>CAJTIR010000204.1 GCA_910576385.1 Lachnospiraceae bacterium | reverse complement strand
CCTGATTGATGTAATTATGTTTGTCAGACTGCCACAGGCGGTTGAAAAAATCGTAAAAAGTTCCAACACCGGGAGTGTCATGAGGAGGGAAACCACTGAGGATGGCATACAAAGGAGTTATTTTAAGCAGCCTGCACCATTCGGTAATGGAATCTACTTTCATTACGATTGACAGAAGATAGGAGCGAAGCAGGCAGGATGGAAAACGTGTGGCGGGTTTGCCAGTCAGTGGATAAAACTCCTGCATGATGGTATCCGTTTCGCAGAGATCAAGATACCAGAATTTCACAATAATATCCCATGTTTGTTTAGGGACAGCAAAGGGATCCGGGAATAAGTTCAGAAAATCAGATACGAAGGTATTCTGATAGGCGGTATGACCGCCATAATTAACAGGTAACATAAAAATCGCCTCCAATCAAAAAATGCTTACCGGCTGCGCCGAAATGAAAAGTGCTTTTTTAATTAAGAGGCGCGAAGCGCCGCATTTTTAGAATGATTTGTCAAGTGTTTTTGGCAAAAAGTGGGGGAATTTTTATAAAACTGGATTTGAGAGCCGCAGACAATAAGGGCTGGAGAATCCGAGAGGCTAT
>CAJTIR010000203.1 GCA_910576385.1 Lachnospiraceae bacterium | reverse complement strand
TGTACCCGTACCGTAAACCGACACAGGTGGATGAGGAGAGAATCCTAAGGCCGACGGGAGAAGCATTGTTAAGGAACTCGGCAAAATGGCCCCGTAACTTCGGGAGAAGGGGCGCCGCAGAGATGTGGCCGCAGAGAAAAGGCCCAAGCAACTGTTTAGCAAAAACACAGGTCTATGCAAAACCGCAAGGTGAAGTATATGGGCTGACGCCTGCCCGGTGCTGGAAGGTTAAGAGGAGAGGTTAGCGAAAGCAAAGCTTTGAATTTAAGCCCCAGTAAACGGCGGCCGTAACTATAACGGTCCTAAGGTAGCGAAATTCCTTGTCGGGTAAGTTCCGACCCGCACGAAAGGCGTAATGATTTGGGCACTGTCTCAACAATGCACCCGGTGAAATTGAAGTGCCAGTGAAGATGCTGGCTACCCGCGCCAGGACGGAAAGACCCCATGGAGCTTTACTCCAGTTTGGCACTGGGATTTGGTGCTGCATGTACAGGATAGGTGGGAGGCAGTGAAAGCATGGCGCCAGCCATGCCGGAGCCGCTGTTGGGATACCACCCTTGCAGCACTGGGTTCCTAACCAGCCGCCGTGAACCGG
>CAJTIR010000202.1 GCA_910576385.1 Lachnospiraceae bacterium | reverse complement strand
CAGTGACCTAACCGAAAGGAGGGAGCTGCCGAAGGCAGGTCCGGTAACTGGGGTGAAGTCGTAACAAGGTAGCCGTATCGGAAGGTGCGGCTGGATCACCTCCTTTCTAAGGAAATCGAGTAGGGATTATTTCACTGTTGAGTTATTAACGGAGACTTAATAACAGTACTTCCGGTGGCGATGCGTTTAGGGGACACACCCGTACCCATCCCGAACACGATGGTTAAGCCTTAAGCGGCCGATGGTACTATACTGGAGACGGTATGGGAGAGCAGGTGGCTGCCGGAGTAAATAAAATATTGAAATAGTCAGATATATTTATTGCTGATTAACTGGGGGCGTAGCTCAGTTGGGAGAGCACCTGCCTTGCAAGCAGGGGGTCAAGAGTTCGAATCTCTCCGTCTCCACTTGAGTATGAAAGTACTCATTGCACGTAAGATGCTGTCTGTATTGCATTTGACATCATCTAAGTGCTCTAACAGCACTTAACTACTAAGTTCAGACGGCGCAGAGCTTGTCTTCACTAAGGGTTAAGTACGTATCGCACGTAAGATGCTGTCTGCATTGCATTTGACATCATCTAAGTGCTCTAACAGTACCTTGAAAAATTCA
>CAJTIR010000201.1 GCA_910576385.1 Lachnospiraceae bacterium | reverse complement strand
CGCGGCGTCGCTGCATCAGGGTTTCCCCCATTGTGCAATATTCCCCACTGCTGCCTCCCGTAGGAGTTTGGGCCGTGTCTCAGTCCCAATGTGGCCGTCCACCCTCTCAGGCCGGCTACTGATCGTCGCCTTGGTGGGCCGTTACCCCGCCAACCAGCTAATCAGACGCGGGCCCATCCCACACCACCTCGGTTTTCCACACTGCTTCATGCGAAGCTGTGCGCCTATGCGGTATTAGCAGTCGTTTCCAACTGTTGTCCCCCTGTGTGGGGTAGGTTGCCCACGCGTTACTCACCCGTCCGCCACTCAGTCATATAAAATTCCTCTCCGAAGAAATTCCTTTTATATGCTTCGTTCGACTTGCATGTGTTAAGCACGCCGCCAGCGTTCATCCTGAGCCAGGATCAAACTCTCATAATAAGTGTTTTCCCGACTTCCAGTCCTTTTCTTTTGAAAAGTCCCTTACGTCTGGCTTACTGTTTTTAGGTCGCATTCTTAAATGCTGTTCTTGAATATTCTGCCAACTCTCATTGGCTTTACCGTTTTCCAACGGAAACTCTTTTGAATCTTTCAAGGTTATTTCACTGTTCAGTTATCAAGGTCGTTTTTGTTGT
>CAJTIR010000200.1 GCA_910576385.1 Lachnospiraceae bacterium | reverse complement strand
TAAGCATAACAGAAATGCCCGTTAATGTACATCTGCTGAATGGCTGGATTGGCGGCAGCATGGGAAGGCATGGAGCCGTAGGCGGCTTTATAAGGGTCAAAGGAATCGGCCATCCCTTTTGCTTTTTTGAAGGCTTTCAGTTGTTTGATGATACGGTTGGCATATTTGGGATTGTTTTCTGTAACCCATGCCTCAATGCCAGAGGTGTCAAAGAGAAGCATGGAAGCTTTCTGTGTATCAATACAATGGCAGATTGGTTCGGTCAAGTCAACAAGATGATCGAACATGGATTGTAAGTCCGATAAAAAATCCTGTTTGAACCGGGTGAATTTAGAGGCATCCGGGACAACATCAAACCCGCAGAAGTCCCGCAGTTCCTGGGAGTATTTCAGGAATACGATCAGCAGGGATGTTGTTGGGATTGAGAAGATAAGCTGTAGTAACAGAGCCTTCAGCATTGGGAAAAGAAGATGCCTGCGGGGTCTGCCGGTGGCAGCATGAAAATGAGAAACAAAAGACATCGGAACAATTTCATCAAGGTTGATGGTTTCATCGAGTATGGAAAGAAACTCATATTTATCGTTATCAAATTTATTTTGGCAATCGGTAAAAATATCTGC
>CAJTIR010000199.1 GCA_910576385.1 Lachnospiraceae bacterium | reverse complement strand
TGGTGTTAGTATATAAGTGTGGACAGGAAAAGTTGAACAACCTATACTATCAAATGAAAGAGCAAAGGAGATGAAAGGCATGGCGAAAAATCAAAAATCTTACACTCCGGAATTTAAACAGCAGATCGTGGATCTGTATAATGCTGGAGGAACCTCGTATCCACAACTGGAACGTGAATATGGCGTAAATCGGAGTACGATTAGCGGTTGGGTAAAGCAGCTTTCCCCTATCAAGGTATCAGAGGAGGAAACGGTTACCCTCAAGGAGTATAAGGCTCTCCAAAAAGAAATCCAGCGCCTTAAGATCGAGAACGAAATACTAAAAAAAGCGACCGCCATATTCGCAAAAGAACAATAGCCGAGATTGTTGCATTTATCCAGAATAACTTAACCAATTACTCTGTATCCCAGCTTTGCAGTGCCCTGAAATTCCCAAGGAGTACCTATTACAAGGCTCTGGTTTGTGTACCTTCAAATAAGCGGATGGAGTATGAGGAATTCGGCAGGAAAGTGAAACAGGCCTTTGAGGATTCCAAACGCAGATATGGGGCTGTCAAACTATGCCGTGTACTCAATGCCGCTGGGACACCCTGCAGCATCAAGCGGGTCCAGAGGCATATGG
>CAJTIR010000198.1 GCA_910576385.1 Lachnospiraceae bacterium | reverse complement strand
AACGAAAGGAAAGGTGATTTTATGGCTAGTAAGACAAATAGTATGTCACACACAAAATGGATGTGCAAGTACCATATTGTCTTCACTCCTAAGTATAGACGAAAAGCAATTTATAATCAATACAAAGAAAGTATTAGAGATATTATAAAGCAGCTGTGTTCTTATAAGGGAGTGGAAATAATAGAAGGGCATTTGATGCCAGACCATATCCATATGCTTGTGAGCATACCACCAAAGATAAGTGTATCCAGTTTTATGGGGTATCTGAAAGGGAAGAGCGCTCTAATGATATTTGACAAGCACGCAAATTTGAAGTATAAATATGGGAATCGTCACTTTTGGGCAGAAGGATATTATGTTAGTACAGTAGGGTTGAATGAAGCAACAATAAGAAAGTACATTCAAGAGCAGGAAAAGAGTGATATTATGCAGGATAAGTTGAGTGTAAAGGAATACGAGGACCCCTTTAAGGGGTAGCTGGTATTACAAACGCCCTTTTAAGGGCGGCGACGAGTCAAGGACATGGTGGCTTGAACAAAGTGAAAGCCAGCGTCTTTAGGCGCTGGTCGGTAACAGCGGCTTATAGCCGCAGAGCAAACCACCCGTTTGACGGGTGGTTCTGATT
>CAJTIR010000197.1 GCA_910576385.1 Lachnospiraceae bacterium | reverse complement strand
AAAAAAGAACAAATAGAAAAAGTCCTTTAGGACTTAGTACAGAATGATGTTGCGGCTGGCGAACCCTTCGATGAGTCTTTAGACTCCAGAGCCGGTAATAAGCCCTTATAGGGCGTGAGCAAACCACCGGCTTAGCCGGTGGTTCTGATTGTTAGGAAATTAACATTTCCTAATAATATAAAACCGATTATGTGTGTACGTGTGAGAGGTGAATAATTATGAGCAGACGGGGATATATCCCAGAAGATGAAAAACAATTTAAGGGTCGACAGTTAGAATTTTTAAAGAGAGCAGCAGATGAAGTACAATTTCTTTTAGATCAGGGATATGATATCAAGCCAACTACAACATTTGTCGGCAACCATTATATGTTTTCAGAGCGTCAGCGTTTGGCTTTGGCAAGATCTGTCTCGTCCAAAGAATGGGTTAGCAGACGAAATGAAAAGGAATTACTGCGCAAAGGACTACAGAATCTTCCGCAAACAGTGCATATTGATGGATTCAATGTAAACGGTAGATAGTGCGTACCTCGACTGTAAAGGATAAATATGTGACAATAGACTATATTTCTATCATGAGTATCAAAAGTTAAGCCTCAACTTTTGACACCGATATCAGGAGGTAAGTCTATGAGTTCAGAA
>CAJTIR010000196.1 GCA_910576385.1 Lachnospiraceae bacterium | reverse complement strand
AGCTGGTATTACAAACGCCCTTTTAAGGGCGGCGACGAGTCAAGGACATGGTGGCTTGAACAAAGTGAAAGCCAGCGTCTTTAGGCGCTGGTCGGTAACAGCGGCTTATAGCCGCAGAGCAAACCACCCGTTTGACGGGTGGTTCTGATTATCGGCTTTAGCCAGTTGAGTGTGACGGAGTTTTTCGTGTTCCGAAAAACGGAGGCGTGCGAAACAAAAAACCACCTGCTATGCGGGTGGTGTAATAAGTGCTTATAGCACTAAAATCACCTTTCTGTTATGATAGAGTTGTTCAAGCTACTACATAACGAAAGGAAAGGTGATTTTATGGCTAGTAAGACAAATAGTATGTCACACACAAAATGGATGTGCAAGTACCATATTGTCTTCACTCCTAAGTATAGACGAAAAGCAATTTATAATCAATACAAAGAAAGTATTAGAGATATTATAAAGCAGCTGTGTTCTTATAACACCACTTTACAACTTTTTGAAAAATAAAATAACGCACAAGACACTTTCTCATGTATAATAAGTTTGCACATCAAACTATACGAAAGAGAGTGATCTTGTACGTCAGACTTATTATACAACGAAAATAATCTAATTGGTAGACTGTACCGTTATTTTTATATTTATTTTAAAA
>CAJTIR010000195.1 GCA_910576385.1 Lachnospiraceae bacterium | reverse complement strand
GCACGCTGAATAAGGACGGCATCCCCTGCTGCCCCAAAGACCCATCCCTTCCAATGAAACGGGAAGGAAGCAAATCCCATCTCCGCTGCGGGCTGCCAACCATGAAGTTTGTATGCCCGAAAATGAAATGGGAGTGGAACAAACTTACAAAGAAATCAAAACGCGTCTGCCACTGTGAAAATCCCTGTACGGAATCCCCCTGCGGCAGGATGTTTTATATTTATCCCGAGAAAAACTTGCGCGCCTATCCCGGTACACTCCGCGGTACGGCCGGATGGGATTCCACCTATAAGATCAGGGTAACTGTTGAGAAATCAATCAACCATTTCAAGGACAGCTTCTGTGTTGCCGGGCGTAAAACGCAGAATGAAAAAACGCTTCATGCAGACTTGCTTCTTGCCGGGATTGCCCAGCTGATTACCGTAATGGTTGCGGATAAAATCCATAAACGCCAATATATCCGCAGCTTAAAGCCATTGATTGCATAATCTCATGCGTTACATACTGTTTTGCAGGCAGATACCGCTATCTGCCTTATTTCCATGCCATAAAATCCTTGTTATCCACATCCACCTCCTGTAAGTCCGGCTCAACCGGGCCTTTGCCCTATTGGAATCAAGATTTTGAACTTGTTTCGCAATTGTCTA
>CAJTIR010000194.1 GCA_910576385.1 Lachnospiraceae bacterium | reverse complement strand
ATGGAAGCGTGCAGGATTTCCGGTTTGTGCTCAGCGAGCGGATAAGGAAGGAACTATTTTTTGCCACTTTGGTGAAAAAGAGCAAAAGTATGATAAAATCATCGGTTCTTATGAAAGTCTTGAAATGCCTTGTCCAGCAAAATGCCTATCATTTATAAAAGTTGTAAAGTGGTGTAAATTATAACATACATTTTGAAAAATATATATTAATATATTTATACAAAAATTTATCTTTAATTAGAAAGATTTTCCATGAAATATAACAATGTAGTTTGAGCAAATAATATTATTATTTTGGTGGGTAAATGATAACGTTATACCTGTCTAAAGCTCTGTGGTATTTCATTGGGAAGATAAGAGGATTTGCTTAGTAATCTGTTTATACTTATCTAGATCTCTTAGGCATTTAACTGTTGGTGTGATAAATACAGGACTTGGACAAACATAGAAAGAATGCTATACTGTAATTAGAAAATTTTAATAAGTTATATAGCCTCTCGGATTCATAATGAGTTGGCTTAGATTTGTATTTTGATAACTGAATATTGTGAAGTTTTGGAAAGATATCAGATAAATGTGGAAAAAAGGGCGCACTTTTCCCTTGATATTAGATGAGATTTTTTTGAAATTGTGGTATGCTTATTTTGAAGTTGC
>CAJTIR010000193.1 GCA_910576385.1 Lachnospiraceae bacterium | reverse complement strand
ATGCCAACCGTATCATCAAACAACTGAAAGCCTTCAAAAAAGCAAAAGGGATGGCCGATTCCTTTGACCCTTATAAAGCCGCCTACGGCTCCATGCCTTCCCATGCTGCCGCCAATCCAGCCATTCAGCAGATGTACATTAACGGGCATTTCTGTTATGCTTATAAATTCGGCATTATTACCAACGGACTCGGCATTGTCCGGGATATTTCCTTTTATAACAAGGACTTTCTTGCGGCTCATCCTGACATCATTGTTGGAAAAAAATCTGATTCCCCGGATGAAGATAAGAGCCTTGCCGATTCCAAGGCATTGATTCCCACTTTAAAGGATTTCTTTCGCAAGCATCCGCTTATCAATCCGAAAACTTTTCTGGGAGACGCCGCATTTGATTCCATTGAAATCTACAAATACCTGTTACAGGAAGCTTCCTTTGGGCAGGCTTACATTCCCCTCAACGGCAGAATCTCCCTTCCAAAATCCGACTGCACGCTGAATAAGGACGGCATCCCCTGCTGCCCCAAAGACCCATCCCTTCCAATGAAACGGGAAGGAAGCAAATCCCATCTCCGCTGCGGGCTGCCAACCATGAAGTTTGTATGCCCGAAAATGAAATGGGAGTGGAACAAACTTACAAAGAAATCAAAACGCGTCTGCCACTGTGAAAATCCCTGTAC
>CAJTIR010000192.1 GCA_910576385.1 Lachnospiraceae bacterium | reverse complement strand
AAAGATTTGTTACAATGGCTTCTCGACCGGAATTGCAAGGATGTCTGTATGGAATCCACCGGTAAATACTGGATTCCCCTTTACAACATTTTGGAAAATGATTGTACGATCGTCCTTGCCCATCCCAAATATGTTAAGGCTATCCGTGGAAAGAAAACTGACAAGAAAGATGCCAAATGGATTGCTGACCTGTTTAAGCATGACCTTGTTGCCGGTAGCTTTATGCCCCCCGCTGACATTCGTCAGCTCCGCGATCTTATGCGTTACCGTTTCAAACTGACCTGCTTTAAATCAAGTGAAAAGAATCGTTTGCAGAACTGTCTCACGGTTTCCAATATCCAGTTGGGAAACGTTGTCTCGGACACCTTCGGCAAATCTGCTCAGGCGATACTGGATAAACTTTTGGAAAATCCCGCAGATACTTCCTTTGACCTTGAACCCCTCGTCTACAAAAGTTTGAAAAAGAAACTCCCTGAACTCCGTGATGCCATTGACGGCTTTATCACACCGGAGCAAGCCGGTAAACTTAAGGTGATCAAAGGCCACTTTGAGGACCTTGAATCCCGGAAGGCAGAGCTTGAAGAACTCATTCTTGCGCTCGCCGCTCCCTATCAGCAGGAACTTGCCATTCTCCAAACCGCTCCTGGTATCAGCAGTATTTTCACTGCCATCGGAATCATTTCCGA
>CAJTIR010000190.1 GCA_910576385.1 Lachnospiraceae bacterium | reverse complement strand
TAGTACCCTGCTGTTAGCGACGAGGTTATTTACTTTTGTTTATGGGTTAGGGAATATCCAGCGCCATATACCGTTTTTATTTCACAGATACTCTTTAATTCTCTTAATCGTTTCCGCAGGAAAGAAATATAATTGTCAACATTCCCTGGTTCAATATCCGATGACGAACCCCATATTTTTAATATGAGTTGTTCCCTTGAAAAAAGTGTTTCTGGGCTTTTCATAAGGATATACAACAATTCAGATTCCTTTGCTGTTAAAAAAATAGTCTTTGGACTGCAAGTCAGCTCACGGTTTGGTTTATCAAAACATAAGTCGGCATATTGGAGTTTATCTTCTATTTTTATTTTGTTGGGACGCCTTGTTAAAGCCCTCACACGGGCAAGGAGTTCCAGGATATGGAAAGGCTTGGCTAAATAATCATCAGCCCCGCCGTCCAATCCCTCTATCTTTTCATTTAGGGCAGTCATCCCTGTAATGATGATAACAGGAATTTGAATTCCTTGATAATGTTTCCTACTCGGAATTATTTGAATTGGATGGTTATACCAAAGTTGCCGTTTATTGTAAAATTCCAGAACAATTAAGTGTATTAGAGCAAGAATTGAACAAATATTTATCCGACAAAGCAGATTCTACGACGTCTGATACCTTGTATCAACAAATGGCTTTGCCATTGGAACAGATTACCAGAGTTGCAAAGCTTATGCT
>CAJTIR010000189.1 GCA_910576385.1 Lachnospiraceae bacterium | reverse complement strand
GGTAGGCATCATGGGCAGAATCCAGCAGAAGTTTTTCAATATGAAATTCAGGAAGATAAGATTTCATAGCGAAAAAAGTATGCAGGAAGGACAGCATATCATGCCTGGACGCACGCTCAAGCATTGGAAAAACGGGAAGGTCATTTTCGGAATCGGCAGCAACAAGCATGTAAAGATGGTAGCCAAAGAAATATTTATTTCTGGAAGAATCCCATCCCCAGTTGCAGTCAGGCTGTGAAAACTTTCGTTTGCATCCACAGCCAGAACCTTTCGGACAGCCGCAAATCCTTTTGGAACGTTCCAGTCTTGCAGTTTCAAGAGGGGTTCCGTCACCGGCAAGTGAAAGCTGCGCGGAATTTATTAGTCCCCTGCGGACGGATACATCAAGGAACTGTGCTTTGTACAGCCGGAAGATAAGGAAAAACGGATTACTGTTTGGAAGATGGATGCGCTGCATAAGAGGAAGGAGTTTAGCGGCAGCGCTTTCCGTGTCGCAGGGAGTTTTATCACCCCGTTTTTTACCTTTTTCCGGCTTCGCTTTTTTATGCTTAACCTGATTGATGTAATTATGTTTGTCAGACTGCCACAGGCGGTTGAAAAAATCGTAAAAAGTTCCAACACCGGGAGTGTCATGAGGAGGGAAACCACTGAGGATGGCATACAAAGGAGTTATTTTAAGCAGCCTGCACCATTCGGTAATGGAATCTACTTTCAT
>CAJTIR010000188.1 GCA_910576385.1 Lachnospiraceae bacterium | reverse complement strand
GATACGAGGTTCCTCCGGCATTGTACAGATCCACGATCTGCTGTTTAAATTCCAGAGTGTAAGATTTTTGGTTTTTCGCCATGCCCTTCATCTCCTTTGCTCTTTCACTTGATAGTATAGATTGTTCAACTTTTCCTGTCCACTCTTATATACTAACACCAGGATTTCTTTCCTGCTCAGGCAATCTTCAAACGTTTTACTCGTATACTGGCTTCCAAGGTCACTATGCAAAATGATTCCTTTTGTATCCCTGACGTTCAGGCAGGCATTCTCTACCGCTTTCACTGCCAGTTCCGCTGTCATAGATGTGCCATAGGCATAGCCGATGATTTTACGGCTGCACAAATCCATGACAGACGCCAGATAAGTCCATCCTTCTTTCTGCACATGGATGTAGGTAATATCTGTGCACCATTTTTGATTGATGGTTTCCGTTCTAAAATCACGTTTCAAGATATTCACTTTATCATCTGGGATACTGCCATGATTGGCATGGTGGCTGTACTTCTTTACTACCACAGAGCGCAGTCCCTGCCCTACCATATGCCTCTGGACCCGCTTGATGCTGCAGGGTGTCCCAGCGGCATTGAGTACACGGCATAGTTTGACAGCCCCATATCTGCGTTTGGAATCCTCAAAGGCCTGTTTCACTTTCCTGCCGAATTCCTCATACTCCATCCGCTTATTTGAAGGTACACAAACCAGAGCCTTGTAAT
>CAJTIR010000187.1 GCA_910576385.1 Lachnospiraceae bacterium | reverse complement strand
AAATCACAGCCATACGGCTTGACCACCGGCTCTGCCGGTGGTTTGGATGAACCCCTCCGGGGCATTTTTCGGTACCGCCTATAGGCGGTGTCTAAGCAACCCCTTTTTCGGTGCTGCCTATAGGCAGTATTTCACTAACCTCTGGTACTTGGCTGCCTCTTAAAAGAGGCTCTTTATCCTTCTATTCTACTGCATTCCTCCTGCTCTTCGATGTACTTTTTGATTGTCTCTTCGTTCACTTGCCCAATCGTCTCGGCATAATATCCTCTTGCCCAAAAATGTCTGCCATACTTGTCCCTGTATTCTGGGTGTCGGTCAAATATCATCAGGGCACTCTTTCCTTTCAATTTTGACATCACTTCCGAGATACTCATCTTGGGCGGAATCGAAACATACAGATGTACATGGTTTGGACATAGTCCGCCTTTTATCAATTTTACTCCTGTGATTTTACATACTGTGGACAATATCTCGCCAACCTCTTTCCCAATCTTCCCATACATTACTTTCCGGCGATATTTCGGAATAAAAACAATATGATACGTGCAATTATACTTGGTATGTGCTAAAATCTGATTATCCATTATGGATACCTCCTGCTATTGTTGATTAGGTTGCCTAGACCCAAATCTATGATAACATGGAGGTTTTATTTTTGGTACTTTAGGGATCGCTACTGCTCACTCTATTCTCCCCAGCTCTGCTGGGGGCTTAATGGACGTTCAGTTA
>CAJTIR010000186.1 GCA_910576385.1 Lachnospiraceae bacterium | reverse complement strand
CCCATAAGCGCGAACTTAATGAAAACTATACAAAAGGTGAATATTTTAGAAAATTTATAAAATAAAAAATTCACGACAAACGCTCTTTCGTGTAAAATGATTTTGCCAAATAATTTACCAAAAGAGGAATGTCATGAATTTACAAAACGATTTTAACAAATTAGACAGCAAGATACAAGAAGTTTTTGAAAACTGGGACAATAAAATCCTTCCACACCTGCCGCAACAAATGGATGAAATGGCGAAACGCACTGGCGCTCTGCACAGAAAACGTGGCGTATGCTCTTGCGTGGACCTGCTAAGGATGCTCTTTCTCTACGCCAGCTCAAATTTTTCCTTTCGTATCCTTGCGGCTGCCGCCTGTGCCCTTGGAATTTCCACTATTTCTGACACCGCCTGGCGGAAGCGTTTTTCCAAAGCTGCGCCTTTCCTGCATGAAATACTCCATTCCCTGCTTTCCGCCTTTCTTCCGGCAGCGGATATTTCTGCTTTTGACGGTGTGAAAAATGTGCTCCTGGCAGACGCGTCTGTCATCCGCCAGAATGGAAAACAACAGCATCAGCAGCGTATTCACCTATGTTATTCACTGAATGAAAACAGGATGAAACAAGTGAAGGTTTCGGACCAGCATACTGCGGAATCCCTGGCTCATTTTTCAATGAAAAAAGGGGACCTTGTCCTGGCGGATGCCGGGTATGGGACAGCGCAGAATTTTATTTACGCACAGGAGCAGGGCGCGGATGTGATCCTGCGCATCA
>CAJTIR010000185.1 GCA_910576385.1 Lachnospiraceae bacterium | reverse complement strand
AGACCGTGAGACAGTTTTGGAGACGGTTCTTCTCACTGGACATAAAGCAGGTTAGTTTGTAGCGATAGCGCATAAGGTCACGAAGCTGTCTGATATCAGCAGGAGGCATAAAGCTACCGGAAACAAGATCATGCTTGAACAGGTCAGCAATCCATTTCGCATCTTTCTTGTCAGTTTTCTTTCCACGGATAGCCTTAACATATTTTGGATGAGCAAGGACAATCGTACAATCGTTTTCCAAAACATTGTAGACAGGAATCCAGTATTTACCGGTAGATTCCATACAGACATCCTTGCAGTGATTGTCAAGCAGCCATTGTAACAATTCCTTCAGCCCTTGTGTAAAGGTTGAGAAACGATGGCGCTTGTAGGTGGTAACACCTTGTTTGTTAGTGGAAGCGATGCAGGCAACGACAAAAGTCTTGTGAACATCAATCCCACAACAAATTTGATACACAATTTTTAAAGCCATAGGGACTCCTTTCAGAAACAGAGGTTCAATAGAATTATAGGGAGTAAGCAGCATTGACTGAATACTTTAGGATTAAAACGAGAGTTGTTTTAACAAAGATAAGGTTACGTGCTCGAGGCACACTTATTTGTGCTTGAAAAAGCATTCTACACATATAAAAATACGGTCATCCGATAATTCGGACAGCCCACTCACCTCCCCGTGATTTGTAGTGTACTGAATATCCCTATGGAAACTATTATAAAAAGAAAGCTGCAACAAGCCAACGTTTTTCATGACGTTTTGTGCCTTGAGCAGCGCGAAAGGAATGGATATAAA
>CAJTIR010000184.1 GCA_910576385.1 Lachnospiraceae bacterium | reverse complement strand
ATAATAGAAACGGCAATTAAGGAAAGAAACCATAAAGAAAGATATAGAAAAGTCTGTTGTGTTAAAATATCAAATAAGGATTGCTGTCTGTAAATCAGTGACAGATGATAAGTCGTGTCGTTTGGCAAGACAATCGTTGCAAGTATTCCTAAATAGTCGTCCTGTTCTGTTCCTCTAAATTCAAATATCCCACTTTGGTCTATGATTGGCTTACTATCGTTTTTTGTGAAAGTCTGCTCTTTGCCCACCTGTATGCGGAAATGTTCTAAAAGAGTGTCTGTGTCAGTGGGAAAGTCGGAATCTGTTTGGTATATCACTTTTCCAGAAGTATTCTGAATGATGCAAAATATTGAATTTTTGTCATGGTAAGAATTTACGATGGATTCAAACTTATGACTGCTATCTTCAAGCTGATACATCATCTGTGTAACCATTCTCTGAAAAAATATAAGTTCATTTGATTGCTTCATGAGAATGTAATTTTTACAGAGTATTATCATAATAAATGTAATGATTAGCATAATTGTCGTTATAAAGATAGTGTTTAATTTTTTTGACAGTGGTTTCAGCATTTTTAATCTCCAATCTGTTACAGCTTCTCTGCCATAAAATATTATTTCCGTGAGCAATGAACCAAGCGCCATGTTTGCATGAGTATTTGGTGAATGCCGTGAGGGTTAGTACCCTGCTGTTAGCGACGAGGTTATTTACTTTTGTTTATGGGTTAGGGAATATCCAGCGCCATATACCGTTTTTATTTCACAGATACTCTTTAATTCTCTTAATCGTTTCCGCAGGAAAGAAATATAATT
>CAJTIR010000183.1 GCA_910576385.1 Lachnospiraceae bacterium | reverse complement strand
TGGACCTATGTCAATACTTTGGACAAAAAAAGTCGAAAGATTATGCTGCTTTTTTTAGTTCCTCATCCTCCTTTTGCTGTGGTGTCAAATAACCAATAGAGCTATGTATCCGCTTACGGTTATACCAGCCTTCTATGTATTCAAAGATTGCTCTGCGGGCTTCCTTTGAATCCTGATAAGTATGGAGATATATTTCTTCCTTTTTTAGTACAGAATGGAAGGATTCAATACAGGCATTATCGTATGGATTTCCCTTACGGCTAAAGGAATGCAGGATTTCTTTCCTGCTCAGGCAATCTTCAAACGTTTTACTCGTATACTGGCTTCCAAGGTCACTATGCAAAATGATTCCTTTTGTATCCCTGACGTTCAGGCAGGCATTCTCTACCGCTTTCACTGCCAGTTCCGCTGTCATAGATGTGCCATAGGCATAGCCGATGATTTTACGGCTGCACAAATCCATGACAGACGCCAGATAAGTCCATCCTTCTTTCTGCACATGGATGTAGGTAATATCTGTGCACCATTTTTGATTGATGGTTTCCGTTCTAAAATCACGTTTCAAGATATTCACTTTATCATCTGGGATACTGCCATGATTGGCATGGTGGCTGTACTTCTTTACTACCACAGAGCGCAGTCCCTGCCCTGCCATATGCCTCTGGACCCGCTTGATGCTGCAGGGTGTCCCAGCGGCATTGAGTACACGGCATAGTTTGACAGCCCCATATCTGCGTTTGGAATCCTCAAAGGCCTGTTTCACTTTCCTGCCGAATTCCTCATACTCCATCCGCTTATTTGAAGGTACACAAACCAGAGCCTTGTAAT
>CAJTIR010000182.1 GCA_910576385.1 Lachnospiraceae bacterium | reverse complement strand
GCTACCATCTTTACATGCTTGTTGCTGCCGATTCCGAAAATGACCTTCCCGTTTTTCCAATGCTTGAGCGTGCGTCCAGGCATGATATGCTGTCCTTCCTGCATACTTTTTTCGCTATGAAATCTTATCTTCCTGAATTTCATATTGAAAAACTTCTGCTGGATTCTGCCCATGATGCCTACCCGCTCTATGATTACTGCAAAACTAACTGCATTAACCCTTTTATTGACCTAAACCCCGGCCATACGGGATACTTCAAATACAAAAATGACTTTACCATAGACGAAGACGGCGTCCCTGTCTGTAAACTGGGCTTACGTATGCATCACGATGGCGTGGAAAAAGCAAAGCACCGTGAAAAATACCGGTGTCCCCTTGCCAACAGGAAAAAAGGATGTTTCTGTGAACATCCCTGCTCCGATTCAAAGTACGGCAGAACCGTACATATCCAGCAGAAGGACAATCCAAGGCTATTTAACATACCACCAAGGGATAGTAAAGAATGGAAACTGGAATACAACAAACGAACCTCTGTCGAACGATCAAATAAGCGTGAAAAAATAGATTATAAACTAGAAGACGGCAGACACCGATCCTCTAAGATGTGGTACTGCCGCCTTTATGCCATCATGATGCTCCAACATCTTGATGCATGGAAAATGCCGACCCGTGTAGACACGATTTTTACATTCTCACGAATGGCAACTTCAAAATAAGCATACCACAATTTCAAAAAAATCTCATCTAATATCAAGGGAAAAGTGCGCCCTTTTTTCCACATTTATCTGATATCTTTCCAAAACTTCACAATATTCAGTTATCAAAATACAAATCTAAGCCAACTCATTATGAATCCGAGAGGCTAT
>CAJTIR010000181.1 GCA_910576385.1 Lachnospiraceae bacterium | reverse complement strand
CAGTGACCTAACCGAAAGGAGGGAGCTGCCGAAGGCAGGTCCGGTAACTGGGGTGAAGTCGTAACAAGGTAGCCGTATCGGAAGGTGCGGCTGGATCACCTCCTTTCTAAGGAAATCGAGTAGGGATTATTTCACTGTTGAGTTATTAAGGGAGACTTAATAACGGAAGGTACTTATGAGGAATGAGGAGAAAAAAGAGGATGTTCTTTTCGCTAAGTTCGGGCAGCGCCCAAAAGAAGCTTGCCCTTACTAATCTCAAAGAACAACTTTCGTACTAAACTCGAAAAGACCTCGTTAAGTACTCAAAGTTTCCGGTGGCGATGCGTTTAGGGGACACACCCGTACCCATCCCGAACACGATGGTTAAGCCTTAAGCGGCCGATGGTACTATACTGGAGACGGTATGGGAGAGCAGGTGGCTGCCGGAGTAAAGAGAAAACAAGGCATGGGCCTTTTTATATAGAAGAGAAAGCAGGCTCCTTAAGAGGGGCTGGCAGGGACAGGAGTTAGACTCCATCCCCTGCGGCTGGATTTACCAGTGATCAGAGGGTCTAAGGCATTGGGCATTCTGATGGCTGATAAACAGCCAGGGAGTAAGAAAGGTGTTATTGATATTTTAGTCAGTACCATCTAAGTGCTCGTAACAGCACTTGGCTACTAAGCTCAAACTGCACAAAGTTTGTTTTCGCTAAGGGCCAAGTACGTATCGCACGTAAGATGCTGTCTACATTGCATTTGACATCATCTAAGTGCTCTAACAGCACTTAACTACTAAGTTCAGACGGCGCAGAGCTTGTCTTCACTAAGGGTTAAGTACGTATCGCACGTAAGATGCTGTCTGCATTGCATTTGACATCATCTAAGTGCTCTAACAGTACCTTGAAAAATTCA
>CAJTIR010000180.1 GCA_910576385.1 Lachnospiraceae bacterium | reverse complement strand
CCCCATAAGCGCGAACTTAATTAAGCAGTCCTGGTAAAACTACTGAATGAAACTCATCATTTTGGTTTTTACGCCACCGTTGTTTTTTTGATAAATAGCGAGTATATTTTTTATCTGTTAGGTCTATAAAAAGACTCCACGATAAGCGCAGTATATCCGTTACCTGTATGAAAGTAATTTTACATTTTTCGTATACGGAATAAGAGCACTCCCGTTTTTCTTCCAGGCAGCATTCTGCCTGGAAGGACTGGCGCTCCGCTATCGTCCATATAATAAGCCATAGCAGGGTTTCTGTTTCAGCATAAGTGCTGCTGCCTGCTTTTATGGTATGGATTGAGAAATTCTGCTTGAAACGTTTAAACAAAAGCTCCACCTGCCAGCGGCTCCTGTACAGGTGTAGGATTTCTTCGCCGCTGTATTCTGCGCCAAGGGATGTAACAACCGTAATCCATCCGGCGCTGAGCAGCGTTTCTGCTTGGATCNGGCGCTGATTTTTAGAAGCTTTGCGGGTTTTACGTTTCCTTGCTTTCGCTGCCTGTCCATCCGGGAGCCTGTGAGCGATTATCCGTACAAAGCCTGTTTTCCCCTTATATTTACAATAACCGAAACCATCGATCCACTCCATATGCTTTTCTTCCGCTTCTTTCATAAGGGCTGTCAGAGAAATCTTTTCTCCTTGTGCATCATATAGGCAGAAGTTTTTTGGCGTGATGCGCAGGATCACATCCGCGCCCTGCTCCTGTGCGTAAATAAAATTCTGCGCTGTCCCATACCCGGCATCCGCCAGGACAAGGTCCCCTTTTTTCATTGAAAAATGAGCCAGGGATTCCGCAGTATGCTGGTCCGAAACCTTCACTTGTTTCATCCTGTTTTCATTCAGTGAATAACATAGGTGAATACGCTGCTGATGCTGTTGTTTTCCATTCTG
>CAJTIR010000179.1 GCA_910576385.1 Lachnospiraceae bacterium | reverse complement strand
GATTGATGATGCCATAATCCACAGGCCAAAAGCACTTGGCAGTTATATTGAAAAGTTATCCACTTTTCGTGATAAAGCAATGGTAAAACAGAAATTTTATTTTCTCTGTTTTGACCAAAAATCAATATGCCCTAAACGGGGTGCTGAATAGTTACAAAATATTTATGGACATATTCTACCAACTTTATCGTGCTTTTCCGCAACTTGAAGTTGCAACAGTATTTTCATGGGGTATGTATAGTATAATCGTTTTATTAACCCATCGCAACGAAACATAAAACTTAATCCATATAGACAACCTCTTCGTTCACACTCTCTATCGCACAAGCCTTTATGTTATTCATCTTTCCTGTCCATTCTAAGCCATTTTCAGCTTTTAGTTGTTCTGTTATGCCTTGTACCTGTTTCATGCTCTCTATAAGCCTTTCAAAGCGTTCCTGTGCCTGCCTGTCAATGTCGGCAAGATAGGTGTTGAGCCTGCCGCTTATGAGAAGATTTGTGTATGTAACCTTTCGGTGCTGCTTCAGATAGTCCAAATGCCGCTGTCCCCATGTGCCTATCGGCTGTTCTTCTTCGGTAGGTACAGTTAAGCACGGTATCAAGTAATCTCCTTGCCGCTCGTATTTGCCGCCCATTTCCTCAAAAATCGTCTTTGCCATTGTCTGTTACCTCCACATTCTTTTTTATTTTGAATGTCCGCAAAATCCGTCCTACATCAGTCGGACAGTAATCGGGACATTCCGCACGTCCTTTTCTGATTTTTCTCTGCTCATTTTTATATCCATTCCTTTCGCGCTGCTCAAGGCACAAAACGTCATGAAAAACGTTGGCTTGTTGCAGCTTTCTTTTTATAATAGTTTCCATAGGGATATTCAGTACACTACAAATCACGGGGAGGTGAGTGGGCTGTCCGAATTATCGGATGACCGTATTTTTATATGTGTAGAATGCTTTTTCAAGCACAAATAAGTGTGCCTCGAGCACGTAACCTTATCTTTGTTAAAACA
>CAJTIR010000178.1 GCA_910576385.1 Lachnospiraceae bacterium | reverse complement strand
ATGCGGTTGGCGAACCTGCATTATTATAACATTGGAGGTTTTTTACTGTAAGCTAAAGCAATGCTGACTCACCTGCATAGCAGGTGGTTTATTTGTTTCCCAAAGTTTCGTTTCTCTGTTGAGAAACTCCACAATGTGAAACAGGCTAAAGCCTAACAAAAAAAACAAGAATCCTGCCTTTACAGAATTCTTGTTTATCCCATGACACGACACTATGAAAAATTTTAACTACATTCCAGATTTCCATATCTGCGCTTCTCTCAGTAAGCGCTCTATAATCTTTTGTTTGCCCGCCGTATAATTCTCCCGATCCTTTGGAAATTGAGATGCCAAATTTTTCTTACAGGTATCATATAGCATTGCTTTATCAGGATTACTATTCAAATAATCACGAAAATTGATATAGTCATTCCACTCTTTTCCATTCCATTTAACAACATGTATGTGATGTGTACGTGTATCATTGTCAAAATTACCCATTACAAACAACATTTGTCCCACAACATCCTCTCCACGAAAAACAAAATCATGTTGTCTTAACAATTTGATATAAGGTAAAATGTCATTCAAATCACAAACACCGATAACAATATCAATAATTGGTTTTGCATAAATTGCAAAAATAGCAGTGCTTCCAATATGCTGAATATCAACAGCAGTATTTCCTAAAAGTTGTTTTAATATTCCAATTATATTCCTCGCATTTTTATCCCATTCTTCTTGGTGAGATATCAACTCCACGGTTCCTCTTTTTAATCCTATCATAACATACTACTATTTTTAAATAATTCTTATTCTGCTTCTTTCTCTATTCAGCTTACCAACCTCGGAGTACCCTGGTCTGATAACTAACAAATTCCTTATCTTTTTGTAACTATTCAGCACCCCGTTTAGGGCATATTGATTTTTGGTCAAAACAGAGAAAATAAAATTTCTGTTTTACCATTGCTTTATCACGAAAAGTGGATAACTTTTCAATATAACTGCCAAGTGCTTTTGGCCTGTGGATTATGGCATCATCAATC
>CAJTIR010000177.1 GCA_910576385.1 Lachnospiraceae bacterium | reverse complement strand
AAGGTTGAAAAAGAATAGTAGAGATAATCCATTTCCATAAGGGCATAGCAAACAGACCATCTTGCGGTGGTCAATTAAAAATTGAATATGTAGCAAAGTTAAGGTTTATTCAGTAGCTGGCTTGATTTTATATCCCTGAAACTGTGCCATTAAGATTGCCTGTTCAACCGTGATTTCACGGTTTACTGGAAGAACATCACATTTTCTGTAAAGTTCGGCATTATAGGGTTCCTTATTTTTCAGCATGTTGTATAATGCTGTTAGGAGCATTCTCGCAATAGCGATGATTGCTTTCTTGTGGCCGCGGCGTTTCCTTAAGCGGAGATAGCGGTTGCGGATTTCAGGATGCTTTTCACTTTTCACCACGGAGTTGGCGCATTGGACCAGAAGTGGTTTGATATAGCATCCGGCTTTGGATACCCGGACAGATTTTTTCTTCCCTGCACTTTCATTATTGGTCGGTGTAAGACCAGCCCATGAACATAAGTGTTTCGCCGAAGGAAAAGCCTCCATGTTGACACCGATTTCAGAAATGATACCGATTGCAGTAAAGGTGTTCTTAAAAGATGGAGCGGTTAGGATTAGGTCGAGTTCTTGCTGATAGGGACTGGCGAGCGCAAGAATCAGTTCTTCTAGCTCTGCTTTCCGGGATTCCAAATCTTCAAAATGTTTTTTGATAATCTTTAATTTACCAGCCTGTTCTGGGGTAATAAACCCGTCAACGGCGAGCTCTAATTCTGGAAGCTTTTTCTTCATAGAGCCATGAATTAAAGATTCGATATCAAAAGAAGTATCTTGGGGATTTTCAAGAATCTTATCCAGAATTCTTTGAGAACTTTTACCAAAAGTATCCGAAACAACGGAAGCCAACTGAATGTTGGAGACCGTGAGACAGTTTTGGAGACGGTTCTTCTCACTGGACATAAAGCAGGTTAGTTTGTAGCGATAGCGCATAAGGTCACGAAGCTGTCTGATATCAGCAGGAGGCATAAAGCTACCGGAAACAAGATCATGCTTGAACAGGTCAGCAATCCATTTCGCATCTTT
>CAJTIR010000176.1 GCA_910576385.1 Lachnospiraceae bacterium | reverse complement strand
CCATTATCTTGCATTTAACAACTCTTCCATTTTTCCTTGTATATAATCAATATCTGGAAAAATCAGATGAATCCCTCTTCTATACATCGCTATCACTTCCCGTAAATTAACAGTCAATTCCCTGTTCAGTTTGCTGTGTATCATAATAGGGTTATTTTCAATCGTATGTACGTGGTCAAAAAACTTCTTTATAATTGGAAAGGCATTTTGTATTAAAAAAGCATTGTCCCTTCCTGCAAATTTTCCTATGACGATTGTATTGCACTTTCCGTATCTTTTTATTTTCTTTTCGATAATAATTTTATATTTGTCCACCTGGGAACTAATCGGGATCATCCAATACAATTCTTCATTTTTGTTATCTTGAATTGCTAAAAAATGTGGTCGGTAATTTCCATTCTCTTTATTTCCCATCAAATATTCATCTTGAACGAAATCAAAAAATTCATCTTTGATATGATAAGAGTACCCTTGCTTTATTTCCATCATTTCTCCTTAGAAAAAATCCCCATCAAAAAATGACGGGGATTTATGAACGAACTATATTACTTATATCCCACCTATATAGCAAGTGGCAAGCATTTACATACCGAATCATTTATACCCCACACCATCGGCAAGTGGCAAAATTACCTGCTATGTTTCTTTTACCCCGTCGCATAGCCAACGGCAAACATTTACCTTTACCCATAGTATAGCAGAACTGCAAGAAATTGCAATCACTTTTTATCATTTATGACTATCTCTATAGCAATCGACTTTTTCTCATCTGCACTATGTACTTTTTATTATACTCAAAAATGACAAAATTACCATATAAAATTTCTTTCTTCTGTTTGCCATTCCATAATCTTTCAAAAACAATATCATATTTTAATTGTTTAAGAGCCTGTTCCCAGTTCTTTTTCCACACATTCCGTAAACAACGACCAGGCATACTGAAACCCCAGTTTAAATAAGAGTTCATCATTTCTCGAAGAATAATATAAAATATAGTCCTCTAGTTTTCGATAATCTTTAAACTCCAGCTTTTCCAACAGCCAGTCTATTTCCAAATTATTTTTCATCA
>CAJTIR010000175.1 GCA_910576385.1 Lachnospiraceae bacterium | reverse complement strand
GAATAATCAGCCTTATGTTCCAAAGGCTTAAATCCTTTTCCCTTTCCAGCCTGCCTGACAGCAGGCCTTGTTGTCGTGCTCTTTTTTCCTATGATAATTTCTTTTGATTTTTTCCATTATCTACTTGACTTTTAATAGTTGGTCTTTCTTCGGAAAATTTAATAGCCACTCCTTTAATGGGAATGGCTATGTATCATCCCCGCCATTCTGACGGGAATATATTCCTAAATCTCACACTTTTCTCCTAATCTGTATTCCTCAATTATTTCAAAAAAATCTTCCAGGAATTCCATTACAAAAAACTCCTGCATATTCTCCTGTTCTTCTAAAGATGCAATTAAGCAAGGGTTTCCTCCCCGGCAATCCCAAACAGCCCCCTTATCATCTGCATTGCCTCCATCACCCTGCCAATTTCCGCCAATGCTGCCAGAGCAGAATAAATATCCTCCATATCTGAAGTTTTCTTTCGCATAGGGAACAGCTTATCAATCAGTAAAATTGTATATGTTCCTGATATGGCATTGAGCATACTTTTCACGTCGTTTCCCATTACTTCATCTCTGCTTTCTTTCATTGCATGTCCTCTCCTTTTAA
The DNA here is from genome assembly GCA_910576385.1 of Lachnospiraceae bacterium. GTDB lineage: Bacteria > Bacillota > Clostridia > Lachnospirales > Lachnospiraceae > Petralouisia. The sequence continues at coordinate 488 of CAJTIR010000175.1, read as the reverse complement.
TTTATCAGCCACTCCAATGGGCGACTATGTACCAAAACTAAAAAAGCCGTCTGCTCTAATCAAAGAACAAACAGCTATATACATCCATTTCTTTTTCATTATTCTTTTTTATTCTTTCTTCTTTTTAGTACCAAAATAGTGCCACACCACATAGAAAAAGCCAGGAAACCCAGTGTTTATGCGGCTTCCCGGCTTTCTGTTTACTATTCGAACTCGTTTCCCAGTTTCTAACATAAGATACTTTTGTATCTTTTCCATCCTTTTATTTACTTATATTACACGGATTTTCCTATCCTATTTTTCGTTTTCGATTTTTTTAGAAGCAAAATAGAAGCAGCATATTTTTAACCCCTACCATTATCTTGCATTTAACAACTCTTCCATTTTTCCTTGTATATAATCAATATCTGGAAAAATCAGATGAATCCCTCTTCTATACATCGCTATCACTTCCCGTAAATTAACAGTCAATTCCCTGTTCAGTTTGC
>CAJTIR010000174.1 GCA_910576385.1 Lachnospiraceae bacterium | reverse complement strand
GGACGGATATGATTGTAATAGACATAGACATAATCCATAGTTGCATTATTTAGTTCCTCGTCGGACGAAAAACGGTGTTTGCTTATGAATTCTGCTTTGAATGTCCCATAAAAGCTTTCCATTGGGGAATTGTCATAGGGACACCCCGCTTTACTCATGCTCTGCCTAATCCCTTCTTCTTTACAATAATCTGTAAATGCCCGCGAGGTATACTGTGATCCCTGATCACTGTGCAGCATCAGATTTTTGGGATGATGATTTCTTTCCAGGGCTGTTTTTAGTGTCTGCACAGCCAGTTCTGCATCAATATGCCTGCTGTTTAGGGTCGCCACCACAGACCTGTCAAACAAGTCGATTATGCTGCAGTTATACCGCTTCTTCCCATCTTCCATAAAAATATAGGTAAAATCTGTGCACCATTTCTCATTTGGCTTTTCCGCATAGAATTCCTTGTTCAGATGATTTTCAAACTTTTTATAGCAGTCCCCCTTTTTGTATTCTGGTTTTTTGGGCNTCACCGTGGACTTGATCCCCAGTTCCTGCATGTATTTTAATACGGTTGTATTGCTCAAACTGATTTTTGCCCGCAGCAAATAAACCCTCATCATCCGGTATCCCGGATTTCCAGAGTATTCATGGTATATTTGGAGCATTTTATTTTTAATCTGCTCTTTGTGTTCTCTGTATCCTGCTTTTTTGTCCTTTCTGTAATTATAATAGGCATTTGGGCAGATGCCCATCCGGTGCAGAAGCCAGCGGACGCCGAACTCCTGCTTATGCCCGTCAATAAACAGATACTGTTCTAATCGATTTCCTTTGCGAAGAATGCGGCCGCTTTTTTTAAGAATGCAATTTCCTTTTTCTTTTCCTCCAGTTCTCTGCGGAGTTTGCGGTTTTCCTCATAAAGATTCTTTGTGTCATTTAAATCTGGGTCTGTTTCGCATTCTTCACGGAATGCCCGCACCCATTTACGGACAGTTCCATCTCCTAACTGGTATTCTTCGTTTAAGCTTTTTATCGTACGTCCTTCTTCTAAATACATCTGTACGATTTTCTTTTTGAATTCCGGCTCATAAACCTTCGTCTTTGGCATGTGTAACACCTTCCTTTTCACTTATTAAA
>CAJTIR010000173.1 GCA_910576385.1 Lachnospiraceae bacterium | reverse complement strand
TGGTCTGTGGCCCTTATATCAGAAACATATTGTTTCATGGTTTTCTCCTGCCTTTCTGTAAGGCCCATGTCCAGGCATTTTTCCTCTGCCTTATCCTCCTCCCTGCTGCATTTCTGATATATTTCATCATCCCAAATAAGGGCATCCCTGCTCCTGTCAATAAAGTTTCCTAAGCCTTTTTTCAGCAAATCATCCATCAGTTTGTCCAAGCCTTCCTCCCCCTTTTCCTCATATTTTCATCAATCCTTCTGTTCCTGCATTGGCATCACAGCCAAGTGAGCCTTGTAAATGGAAAGCATATAAACTTTGCTTTTGCTTTGATGTTTGCAGCAGGCACATACTTGTTTTTCCAAAACCTGCTGTCATTACTGTTATTCCTGTTGTCCCCAAGGAAGAAATAATGCCCTTCAGGGACCTTGTAAACCCCATCCCCCCTCCTGTTCTGTGGACCCTTGGTGAAGGAACCATCCAGCTCAGCACCATCTGCATACACTTTGCCATTTTTTACCACAATTGTCTCCCCTGGAAGCCCAACCACCCTTTTGATATAGAGCATCTGTGGATGGTCTGGTGGTGTAAACACCAGGACATCATACCTTTCAATATCCCCTTCCCCTATCCCATATCTGGAACAGATGACATGGTTCCCAGGCTCAATGGTCCCTGCCATGCTTTCTGTTGGGACAACAGTCAGCATGAACACACACTTAAACAAAATAACTACAATAACCAAAACTGCCACATAAATGATAAATCCTCTCCTCTTCAAAATAACTGCCTCCTCTCCCTTTCTTTTTCCATATCTTACCACTGGCCATCCTTGGAAGGCTTTTGCAGAAACCATCCACTCATTTGGAGGTCCTCCTGTTTCCCTCCAAAATAACTGCCTCCCCTCCCTTCTTTTCCATATCTTACCACTAACCATCCCTGGAAGATTTTTGCAGAGACCATTAAACCATTTGGGTGTCCCTTCTATTAATATAGGGAGGTTCCCCATGGGGCAGTTGAAATTTCCATATACCCTCCCTACCATATTTATAACTTCTCGGAATCTTCAGCCTTGATTTTATAAGGCTTTCAGACCCCTATCTCAAAAAAATCACCCACTTTTTTTGCAAAAACACTTGACAAATTGCTCAAAATTTGCGGCGAAGCCGATTGATTATATTTTATTTCAATCGACTGGAGGCGATTTCTTTGTTACCTACAAATCCCGG
>CAJTIR010000172.1 GCA_910576385.1 Lachnospiraceae bacterium | reverse complement strand
TATCCGGCTGCTTCCGAACTGAAGAAGGTGCCAGAGATTATCTGAAAATCATGTCCTACGTTGGTACGGCACATAAGCAGGGATACAATGCTTACGAAGCAATCAAAAATGCAATTTCAGGCCACCCTGATTTCATCTTTGAATAGTGTTGGCTCTGAATAGTTACTCATAATACCTTAATGCTGCTGTCGATAATCCTGTCATTTCTGCTGCCTCTTTTGCTGAATACATATAAATCCACCTTTCCCTGTTATCATAAACTATGAAGTGCGCTTCAAGTCAACAATTATATTTTAGCATACAGATTAACTTTTATAAAATATACCATTGAGCAAAAATCCCCGACTCCCCCAATGATACCAAACGATTATTTAAAGCACATAATTAGTTCAATATAGATGGTGGATGCCCAGCAAAGCGGCACATAGCCGATACAAAGAAACGGGAACCGCCGCATACGGAATAAAACCATAGCGGCGGCCTGCATATTTTCTTCTTATTGTCCGTTTCTATGGACATATAGGTATCCCCGGAGGGGGTTCCTCTTATATTCTCTGCCAGAGCAGCATACTGTCCCGAAATTCAGCCGACAATTTCCCGGTATCTTTCAGCCATGAAAGATACGACTTCACCGTACTGCCAACCAAAACATACTGTTCAAAGTTCATGGAAAGCCCATAGCCTATGAACACTTCCTGCAAAATCCGTTCAAAACATATTGGCTCCCCGCAGACGGACAGAATCTTGTCCGCGATGCTCTGCACCTTATCCCTGTTATAGCAAACAAGTCCCTTCACATCAGCAGAGGCATCCGCATGGGCAGGGACAAACATAGCCGCCTCCATCCGCTCCACTTTATCCAGCGTTTCCAGATATGCGCCCACGTCATAGATGAAGGAAACCGCATATTTATCCAGCGTCTCCCTGCTGCTGATGCAGTCCGCAAGGAACACCACATTGTCCGGCATACGGAACCCCACCATGTCAAAGAAATGCCCCGGTAAGGGAATCTCCTCAACCCCTTTCGGGAAACTCCCGTCTGAAAACCCTGTCACGCTGCTCTCCTGCGCCATCAGGAACTTATGGATCTATGTCAATACTTTAGACAAAAAAAGTTGAAAGGTTATGCTGCTGTTTTAAGTTCTTCATCCTCCTTTTGTTGTGGTGTCATATAACCAATAGCACTGTGTATTCTTTTACGGTTATACCAGCCCTCTATGTATTCAAAGATTG
>CAJTIR010000171.1 GCA_910576385.1 Lachnospiraceae bacterium | reverse complement strand
AGGTTTCAAAATACTTGTAAAAATAATGATAAAGTCTACCAATTAAAGTTTTTTCATTGTATAATAAGTTTGTCGTACAGGGTCACTATCCTTTGTAATGTTTTGGTCAAATTCATTATACAACAGAAAGCCTTGTGCGGCATTTTTTTATTAAAAAAGTTGTAAACTGGTGTAAGTTTATTTAAACCAAATAAAGATATATGAGTAGGGCAAACAGCTCACCTCTGTAAACATATCTGCTACGGTGAAACATAACGGGATGGTAATCAAGGTAACTGCAGTGGGCAAGAAAGCGTTTAAGAACCAGAATAAGCACACAATATATCATATCAAAGTGTCGTTAAGAGGATGATAGAATATTATCAGTAAATCAATGAGAAACAGGACAAATAACAGAAAGATAGATTAAGGGCAAACGACAGATAGTCTTTATTCCCGCGAGCAATGAGGAAAATAGCCATGCATGCATGGATATTTGACGAATGCCGCGAGGGTAAGCGCCCTGTGGGTGCAAATACCCCGCGGCTCTGCTGCGCATCAAGCTTGATACCCCGTCAGCTTGCTGCGGGGTATTTGATTGTTAGGCTTTAGCCTGTTTCACATTGTGTAGTTTCTCAAAAGAGAAACGGAACTTTGGGAAACAAATAAACCACCTGCTATGCAGGTGAGTCAGCATTGCTTTAGCTTACAGTAAAAAACCTCCAATGTTGTAATAATGCTGGTTCGCCAACCGCATGAAAGACATAGGAGGTTATCCATATGGATAGTAATAATTTATCACATACAAAGTGGAATTGTAAATATCATATTGTTTTTGCACCCAAATTTAGAAGGAAGATCATATTATGGACAATTGAAACAGGATATAGCAAATGATATTTGAGAGGCATGCGAACCTGAAATATAAATTTGGGAACAGGAATTTCTGGTGCAGAGGCTACTATGTGGATACAGTAGGCAAGAATGCAAAGAAAATACAGGAATATATTCAGAATCAATTAAAAGAAGATTATGAATATGATCAGATAACACTCAAAGAGTATATTGACCCGTTTACGGGTGAGCCGGTAAAAAAGAATAAATAATAAAGGGGCTGTCGCATTAACGAATAAAAATTCGTGAAGCGACAGCTTCATTTTTGCTGTTTTTACATGTGATTTTAAGAAAAAGCCCCAGATCACTCTGTTATTCTATAAAAAGGGCATACTTTAATAAGCCATTTCCCATGACTTGAAAGTTT
>CAJTIR010000170.1 GCA_910576385.1 Lachnospiraceae bacterium | reverse complement strand
TTCAAGTACGAGCAGAGCCGCTCAAGGAGGGAACGATCATCCTCTCAATCTAATAAAACTATTATCTCCTATCAGACAGGAGATGTAAAGAAGCAGGTCTGAGGGTTTATAGGTATCCCTTGAACAACCTAAATACATTATACAAGGAGGGAAGATGATGCGTAAAATCTTGGCAGCAATATTCATTGTGGCGGGACTGGCGGCTATGTCAGTCCCCCTTTTTTATCATTTCTACGGGAATCATAAGACAAATGAACTGATAGAGCAGTTTGAACAAAACATGGAACAGGAGCATAAGGAGGATGGAGAAAAAGAAGAAGAAAAAGAAACGGAGGCGGAGGATACCAAAGCCCCCATTAGTGAAGAGGATGCAGCCCTGCTTTCATCCGGGGATGTGATCGGTCTGATCGAGATAGAAGCCTTGGAACTGAAATATCCCGTTGTGGAAGGTGCGGACAGTAAACAGCTTGCCTATGGGATTGGGCATATCCCCGGCACGGCGGCAATCGGAAGCAAAGGGAACTGTGTGCTTGCCGGACACAGAGGCAGCAGGTACGGCACTTATTTCAAGTACCTCAACAGGCTTTCAGCGGGAGACACGGTAAAGGTCATGGATAAAGAAGGAAACGTGTATCTGTATGAAGTCGTTTCATGGGAAGTCGTGGGACCGTATGACAATTCCGTGAAAACACAGGGTATAGAAACAGAGCTTACCCTGCTGACCTGTGAGAACAGCGGGACAATGCGGCTTATTTACCACTGTATCTACAAGGAGGGCGAATAGCATGGAAGAAAGCAGCAGGAAGTTCCAGTTTGGCATGGTGGAGGATATTCTGCGGGAATGTGAAGCCGAGCCAACGGAACCGGACAGAAAGACGGAAATGGACGGCGGCATATTGCTGACCAGCGGTATCCATGTTTACCTGCCACGCTATGAAATCAATGTGCATGAAGGGTTTTTCTGCCACATGGAAGAGGGGCGGCTTGTACCGCAGAGTATGCTGACTGTCATTTATGACAGGGCGGATAAGGAATATTTGTATGACGCAGAGGAAAACTTCGTGGATACGGTGCATGAATGGTTGGACGGGCAATGCACACTGGAACAGTTGGAACAGGAGACTTGTGAAGTAAAAGGAACCGGGGAGGAGGTACTGCATGGAAAAGGCATACAGACTGGGGGAAGTGGAAGAAATCCTTGCGGAGATGGAACAGCTTGCAGAAGTGCCGGACGACATCATGGAAAGTGGTGTTAGTATATAAGTGTGGACAGGAAAAGTTGAACAACCTATACTATCAAATGAAAGAGCAAAGGAGATGAAAGGCATGGCGAAAAATCAAAAATCTTACACTCCGGAATTTAAACAGCAGATCGTGGATCTGTATAATGCTGGAGGAAC
>CAJTIR010000169.1 GCA_910576385.1 Lachnospiraceae bacterium | reverse complement strand
GTAAGGGTTTTATACTACCTACCCACGAAAACGGCTTCTAACCGTTCACAGGCGCGTTTTGCGCCCCTTTTCCTGCCCGTTTCCCGCCGCGCTGAAAAGTTTTGCGTCAATAACTCAAAAAAGCACTTGACAAAACGCTTCATGGGGGAACGCAAAGGATATTGAGCCTTATGTCGATCCGGTATTTGAGAACAATGTGCTACTCACAGAAACGGAAAGGCTGATGATGTCCGGCAGACCAAAACAGCCGAAGTATGCGAGGAATAAAAATATCCTTGTCATCGGCGGCTCCGGTTCGGGCAAGACGAGGTTTTTTGTAAAACCGAACCTTATGCAGATGCACTCATCGTATGTTGTCACTGATCCGAAGGGGACAGTGTTAGTAGAGTGCGGAAAAATGCTCTTAAAGAACAGTTACCGGGTGAAAGTGCTGAATACCATTAACTTTAAAAAGTCCATGCACTACAACCCTCTCGTTTATATCCGGAGCGAGAAGGACATTTTGAAACTCGTAAACACAATCATCTTAAACACCAAAGGGGAGGGGCAGCAATCCGGCGAGGATTTTTGGGTGAAAGCCGAAAAACTCTATTATACTGCACTGATCGGGTATATATGGTATGAGTGCGTGGAGGAAGAACAGAATTTCACTACGTTGCTTGACATGATAAATGCCAGCGAAGCAAGGGAGGATGACGAGGAATTTAAAAATCCCGTTGATTTGATGTTCGATGAGCTGGAGGAAAGAGAGCCGGAGCATTTTGCAGTAAAGCAGTATAAAAAATACAAACTGGCGGCGGGCAAGACAGCGAAAAGCATCTTAATTAGCTGTGGCGCACGTTTAGCCCCCTTTGACATCAAGGAGCTGCGTGACCTGACAAGCTATGACGAGTTGGGACTGGATATGATTGGGGATGAAAAGACAGCGCTGTTTGTCATTATCTCCGATACCGATGACACATTTAATTTTATCGTGTCAATCATGTATACGCAGCTTTTCAATCTACTCTGTGACAGGGCGGACGATGTGTATCATGGCAGGTTGCCCGTCCATGTGCGCTGCTTGCTCGATGAGTTTGCCAATATTGGGCAAATACCAAAGTTTGAGAAGCTGATTGCCACAATCCGGAGCCGGGAAATATCAGCTTCGATAATTTTGCAGTCGAAGTCGCAGCTTAAAGCCATTTATAAGGACAACGCCGACACCATTGAAGGGAATTGTGATACCACCTTATTCCTCGGAGGGAAGGAAAAGACCACCTTAAAAGAGATGGCGGAAATTTTGGGTAAGGAAACTATTGTGCGCCCGTTAGGGTGTATGCCATAAACCGCCTTTAGCAAGCGGTAGACAAAGATATCAAAGAAAGGAAGGTGAAAATTTACTGTCTATCATTCCACGACTTATCCGTGAAGGGAAACCTTCTGGGGAGTGTAGCATGT
>CAJTIR010000168.1 GCA_910576385.1 Lachnospiraceae bacterium | reverse complement strand
ATTGCATTTGACATCATCTAAGTGCTCTAACAGCACTTAACTACTAAGTTCAGACGGCGCAGAGCTTGTCTTCACTAAGGGTTAAGTACGTATCGCACGTAAGATGCTGTCTGCATTGCATTTGACATCATCTAAGTGCTCTAACAGTACCTTGAAAAATTCACACAGAAAAGATGATAAGAATAAATATTCTTACCAAGACATCAAAGATCCGAAACAAGTATTTTAAAATACAAGCATGGGAAACTATGCAGGCCATTTCTATAACGCTATATGGAAATGGAGGACATAGAAGTATGTCCAAGAGGCCAAGCAAAAAAGGGCACAGGGTGGATGCCTTGGCACTAAGAGCCGATGAAAGACGTGATAAGCTGCGAAAAGCCGCGGGGAGGAGCAAATATCCAATGAGCCGCGGATGTCTGAATGGGGAAACCCACATGGAAAGACTCCATGTATCCATACGCCAATCCATAACGTATGGAGGGGAACCCGGTGAACTGAAACATCTAAGTAGCCGGAGGAAAAGAAAGAAACATCGATTCCGTAAGTAGCGGCGAGCGAACGCGGAAGAGCCTAAACCAGAATGCGTGCATTCTGGGGTTTGGACCGCAGAACTGATCCGGATGGCCTAGCAGAATGGTTTTGGGAAAGCCAGCCAGAGAGGGTGAAAGCCCCGTAAGCGAAAGGCAGTTCGGCAGAGCGGGATCCAGAGTACATCGAGACACGTGGAACCTTGATGGAACAAGCGGGGACCACCCCGTAAGGCTAAATACTACTTAGTGACCGATAGCGCATAGTACTGTGAAGGAAAGGTGAAAAGAACCCCGGGAGGGGAGTGAAAGAGAACCTGAAACCTTGTGTCTACAACCTGTGGAACCGCCGTATGTGCGGAACCGCGTACTTTTTGTAGAACGGTCCGGCGAGTTGCGCCATCTGGCAAGGTTAAGCACTTAAGGTGTGGAGCCGAAGGGAAACCAAGTCTTAATAGGGCATAAAGTCAGATGGGGCAGACCCGAAACCGGGTGATCTATCCATGTCCAGGCTGAAGCTGCCGTAAGAGGCAGTGGAGGGCCGAACGCACATCCGTTGAAAAGGGTGGCGATGAGGTGTGGATAGGGGAGAAATTCCAATCGAACCCGGAGATAGCTGGTTCTCCCCGAAATAGCTTTAGGGCTAGCCTTATCAAAGACTGCTGGAGGTAGAGCACTGAATTTCCTAGGGGGCGTCAAAGCTTACCGAAGAATATCAAACTCCGAATGCCAGCCAGTTGATTGATGAGAGTCAGACTGCACGAGATAAGTTGGGTAGTCAAAAGGGAAACAGCCCAGACCGCCGGCTAAGGCCCCAAAGTGCGTGTTAAGTGGAAAAGGATGTGGGGTTTCAAAGACAACCAGGATGTTGGCTCAGAAGCAGCCATACATTCAAAGAGTGCGTAACAGCTCACTGGTCGAGAGGCCCTGCGC
>CAJTIR010000167.1 GCA_910576385.1 Lachnospiraceae bacterium | reverse complement strand
CACCACTTTACAACTATTATAAATAGTGCTCCTTTTGTCGGACAAGATATTTCAATGTTCTCATAAGGGCAGATGATTTTATTATATTTTCGCTCTTTTTCACGAAAGTGGCAAAAAATACCTCCTGCCGGATCCTTTCGCTGAGTGCAAACCTGAAATCCTGTACGCTTTCCTTACGGTACTTTGAAAATGATTCCTCCTGGTATGGCAGCAGCTTCATCGCGCAGTAAGCTATGTTGATCAGATTAACCAGCATTTCAATCCCTTTCCGGCTGCGTACCATATAGCTGCATAGTGACCAGAAGGTTTTCTGCTCGTAATAGCCGACTTCAATATTCCATCTGAATGCGTACAGGAATAAAGGGATATAATCCATCCAGGCACTCCCCGTCTGGTTTAAGGGCGCTTTCTCCTGCCATGCGCAAAATATCTGCAGCTGTGCTGGGAAAACCGTACTGAAGAACAGACGCCTGGAACCGCCCTCCTTCTCTGTGGACGTCACATAGGCAAGGACTTGACTTGTGCCAAAAATATTTGTGAGGACACGGCGTGTCCCAATATAGTAACCGCATATTTTTTCGCCCGAAAGTGTAAAATCCCTTTCCACCGAAAGGCGTCTGCCATGTTTTGCAGGCCTGCCCCTTTTTCCGGTCGGCTGCGGGGCAAGGTCATAAAGGACAGAGTCATACCTTGCATTCCCAATCAGGCCAAGGTTTTGGTATTCATCCACGACAGAAACCAGGTCACCTTTTGTGTACCAGCTGTCACACAGGAGGATGACATTTTTCTTTTCCGCCAACTCAGGCATGACCTGCCGTACCATGGAAGCGGCAAGTTCCAGCTTGGACTCTTTTTTCTGCCACATCCGGTAGGAAAGCGGCAGTGCCTGGTAAACAATTCTGTCTTTGTCCCACACTGGCACGCAGAGCATGACGCTTACAAAGCAGTGCCCATTAAGGTAGCCGCTGCCATGATGCGCGGAATGGTCGAAGAGTTTTGAGACATCCTCAAATTTCTTTCCATATTTGGGCACAATGGTATCGTCAATGCATAAAAAAACGGGCTGCGTCTCTAAGGATTTCGGGATTAGTTTCAATGCCATAGATGCTGTGGCATTCATAAACCTGGAATAATCTACTTTGGCATAGGAGCAGGCATAGTAAAAGGCATTCAGGGATTTATCTGTAAGCTTTGACAGGAAATGCCTGTAAAGGAAACGGATGGAATCCGCTGACTCCAGTGTCAGTATGGACAGCAGGAGCAGGACTAATGTCTCGGCTGTAGGAATGGAACAAGTCTCAAAATAAATGTAAAAATAATGATAAAGTCTACCAATTATAGTTTTTTCGTTGTATAATAAGTTTGTCGTACAGGATCACTTTCTTTCGTATTTTTTTGTTTGCAAACTTATTATACATCAGAAAGTCCTGTATGACATTTTTTTATGGAAAAGTTGTAAAGTGGTG
>CAJTIR010000166.1 GCA_910576385.1 Lachnospiraceae bacterium | reverse complement strand
ACACCACTTTACAACTTTTTGAAAAATAAAATAACGCACAAGACACTTTCTCATGTATAATAAGTTTGCACATCAAACTATACGAAAGAGAGTGATCTTGTACGTCAGACTTATTATACAACGAAAATAATCTAATTGGTAGACTGTACCGTTATTTTTATATTTATTTTAAAACTTTTTCCGCACCCACTATTGAAACCCTGTTTCTGCTGGTATTATCTATACTTGCTATGGAGTCAGCGGCCTCCATCCGTTCATTGTACAGACATTTTTTGGCGGGGATTACGAAAAAATCCCTGAATGCATTTTATTACGCATGTTCTTATGCAAAGGCAGATTATTCCAGATTCATGAATACCACTGCGGGCATGGCTCTGAATCTCATACCGGAAAAACTACAGTCACAGCCTGTGTTTCTGTGCATTGATGACACAATGGTTTCGAAATTTGGCAAAAAATTCGAGGATGTTTCAAAGCTTTTTGACCATGCCGCGCATCATGGTTCAAACTATCTGAACGGACACTGCTTCGTAAGTGTAATGGTCTGTGTCCCGGTATGGAACAAAGGCAGGATCCACTATCTTTGCGTTCCGCTTGGATACCGCATGTGGCAGAAAAAGGAATCCAAGCTGGAACTGGCTGCATCCATGATACGGCATGTAATGCCTGTATTCCATGAAAAGAAAAATGTCATCATCCTCTGCGATAGCTGGTATGTAAAGAAGAACCTTGTTTCCATCGTGGATGAGTATGAAAATCTGGATCTTATAGGGAATGCAAGATCCGACTCCGTTATTTATGACCTGCCGCCGCAGCGCACGGGGAAACGGGGACGGCCTGCATCGCATGGAAAAAGGCTTTCTATCCATGATGATTTTACGCTGTCTGATGAAAAAATCGGTGATTACTATATGGCCGTGCGCCATGTCCTTACGAACATTTTTGGAAAAAGGACAGTCCTGGCATATGTCACATCCGCTGATAAAGCAGCGGGCAGCAGGCGTTTGTTTTTCAGCACAGTTTTCCCGCAACAGCTGCAGATCTTCTGCGCATGGCAGGAGAAATCCCCGCTAAACCAGACAGGGAGCAGCCGGATGCAGTTTATTCCCCTGATGCTGTATGCATTTCGATGGCCGATAGAAGTTAGTTACTACGAACAGAAAACTTTCTGGTCACTGTGCAGTTACATGGTTCGCAGCCGCAGAGGGATTGAAATGCTGGTCAATCTGATTAACATTTCATACTGTGCGATGAAGCTGCTGCCATACCAGGATGAGGTGTTTTTTAAATATCAGACAGAAAGCGTGCAGGAGTTTCGGTTTGCTCTAAGCGAACAGATTCGCCAGCAGGTATTTTATGCCATTTTCGTAGAAAAAGTCGAAACCAGTATAAAATCAAATGCCCTAATAAATGCCTTAAAACAGCTAATTAAGAAACAGGGGCATCATTTATAAAGTTGTAAAGTAGTGT
>CAJTIR010000165.1 GCA_910576385.1 Lachnospiraceae bacterium | reverse complement strand
TGGGATGATGAAATATATCAGAAATGCAGCAGGGAGGAGGATAAGGCAGAGGAAAAATGCCTGGACATGGGCCTTACAGAAAGGCAGGAGAAAACCATGAAACAATATGTTTCTGATATAAGGGCCACAGACCATAGGTATGCAGATTTATCCTATCTGGCAGGGGTGAAAGACACTGTGGGGATGTTGGTTTCCCTGGATATGGTTAAAGGGATGGAGCTGTGAGAGGGGGAGGATATTGGGAAATAACTGATAAAAGCAGGGATATGGAAAAATGATGGGAAGGGGAAGGAAAACCCCTTCCTTTTCTTTTACTTTTTCTTTCTTTCCCTTCCTTGTCTGGAAGGATGGAAAGTGCATGCTCCCACACTTAGAAAACTGCTGTGCAGCAGGATGGGGCAGGTGACAGGCATATTATTTTGGGGGTTGAAAAAGCCCTGATGGGTGGTGCCCACCAGAGCCTGTATCAATGATCTTATGTTCAATATCTCATGTTTGGGATTGCCTGATGCCCAGTGCTATCTAATGGCTGTTTTCATGGCATCCTCTTTTGAATTGATAGTTTCAATTTCTGCTAAAAGGGCAGCCATGTCAACACACCCAAAGGTTGGGAGGACTGGCTTGCCCTCTGAGCTGTCAATGGTATAGAGGACATTCCCAATAGCTTTCCTGATGGCAAAATATCCACATTCCTCACAGGTTTCCTTATGGCAGAGATAGGTCTGTGCAATGACATTGTGCTGGGGTTCCCCATTCCCCCATGCTGTCCTTGTGGCTGCAAAATAGCATCCCTCACTGTATGCCTGGGTATTTTCCTGGAAGTCCACCACAGCATAATGGAAATCAGCATCCCCAAGCCTTCCCTCCATTTTTCCATAAGTGTCAGAGTGGAGGAGATAAACTGCCCACCCCATTGCCCTGTCCTTCCCCAATGTGGATTCCATGCTGTGAAAGTCTGAAAATTCCAGGTGGTGCAGCTTCAGGTATGAGAATATCACATCTGGGGTTTTTCCATACAGGCAGTTTTGCAGGGAGCAAACCATTCCCTTTAATTCTGGCTGTGGGATTTTCCCATGGAAGATGGTGGTGCACAGCTTGCCATCTGCACCAAAATCAAACCTGTACTTCTGTGTTTTCATAAATTTAGTTACCTTGCCTGACATAAAATCAGCCTCCTTTTTATTTGATATGCCAAGCATAACACCCTTATTTTTGTTGTCTGTTCTGCAAAAATGCATGGAAACAATATGGAAGTCTGCCTCCATATAGAATAACATTTTGTTGAAGTTTGTCAACATTTCAATATTACATTTCATATACTTTGTTGATAAAATTTCACAATAATGAGAAAGGTGGAAGGAAAAATGAATGTGGAACTGTACCTGAAGGAAATGGGAGAAAGAATTATGCAGAGGAGGAAGAAACTGGGGCTGACCCAGGAGGCTCTGGCTGAACTGAGTGAATTAACCACTCAGTTTGTGTCATATGCTGAATCAGGAAAGAGGGGGATGAGGCCAGAGAACCTGATGAAAGTGGCTGCTGCATT
>CAJTIR010000164.1 GCA_910576385.1 Lachnospiraceae bacterium | reverse complement strand
CACCAGTTTACAACTTTTTTAATAAAAAAATGCCGCACAAGGCTTTCTGTTGTATAATGAATTTGACCAAAACATTACAAAGGATAGTGACCCTGTACGACAAACTTATTATACAATGAAAAAACTTTAATTGGTAGACTTTATCATTATTTTTACAAGTATTTTGAAACCTGTTCCACCCCCACTGCCCAGACATTAATCCTGCTTTTGCTTTCTATAGTGGCTCTGGAATCCGCCGATTCCATCCGTTTCCTTTACAGGCATTTTCTGTCAAAGCTTACAGATAAATCCCTGAATGCCTTTTACTATGCCTGTTCCTATGCCAAAGTGGATTATTCCAGGTTTATGAATGTCACGGCATCTATGACATTGAAACTAATCCCAAAACCTTTAGAGACTCAGCCTGTTTTTTTATGCATTGATGATACCATTGTCCCTAAATTCGGGAAAAAGTTTGAGAATGTCTCAAAATTGTTCGACCATGCCGCACATAATGGCAGTGGCTACCTGAACGGGCACTGCTTTGTAAGTGTCATGCTCTGCGTCCCTGTATGGGATAAGGACAGGATCGTTTACCAGTCTGTACCGCTTTCTTACCGGATGTGGCAGAAAAAAGAGTCCAAACTGGAACTTGCCGTTTCCATGATACGGCAGGTTATGCCTGAGTTGATGGAAAAGAAAAATGTCATTCTTCTATGTGACAGCTGGTACACAAAAAGCACTTTGGTTTCTATTGTGNCTGAATACAAAAACCTCGACCTGATCGGGAATGTAAGGTACGATTCTGTCCTTTATGACCTTGCCCCGCAGCCAACCGGCAGGAGGGGCAGGCCTGCAAAACATGGAGACCGCCTTTCCATTGAGGAAGCTTTTACACTTTCAGAAGAAAAAATAGGCGGTTATTACATTGGTGCCCGCCGTGTGCTGACGAACATTTTCGGCACAAGGGAAGTGCTTGCCTATGTGACAGCCACAGAGAAGAGAGGCGGTTGCAGACGCCTGTTCTTCAGCACCATATTCCCAACACAACTGCAGATTTTTTGTGCATGGCAGGAAAAAGCCCCCTTGAACCAGACGGGAAGTTCCTGGATGGATTACATCCCTTTGTTTCTATACGCATTCAGATGGAACATTGAAGTCAGCTATTATGAGCAGAAAACTTTCTGGTCATTATGCAGTTACATGGTGCGCAGCCGAAAAGGGATTGAACTGCTGGTTAATTTGATCAATATAGCTTACTGTGCAATGAAACTGCTGCCATATCAAGATGCAGGATTTACAAAATACCGGAATGGAAGCGTGCAGGATTTCCGGTTTGTGCTCAGCGAGCGGATAAGGAAGGAACTATTTTTTGCCACTTTGGTGAAAAAGAGCAAAAGTATGATAAAATCATCGGTTCTTATGAAAGTCTTGAAATGCCTTGTCCAGCAAAATGCCTATCATTTATAAAAGTTGTAAAGTGGTGTTATGCTTATAAATTCGGCATTATTACCAACGGACTCGGCATTGTCCGGGATATTTCCTTTTATAACAAGGACTTTCTTGCGGCTCATCCTGACATCATTGTTGGAAAAAAATCTGATTCCCCGGATGAAGATAAGAGCCTTGCCGATTCCAAGGCATTGATTCCCACTTTAAAGGATTT
>CAJTIR010000163.1 GCA_910576385.1 Lachnospiraceae bacterium | reverse complement strand
GCAACTTCAAAATAAGCATACCACAATTTCAAAAAAATCTCATCTAATATCAAGGGAAAAGTGCGCCCTTTTTTCCACATTTATCTGATATCTTTCCAAAACTTCACAATATTCAGTTATCAAAATACAAATCTAAGCCAACTCATTATGAATCCGAGAGGCTATCATATTTTCATCAATCCTTCTGTTCCTGCATTGGCATCACAGCCAAGTGAGCCTTGTAAATGGAAAGCATATAAACTTTGCTTTTGCTTTGATGTTTGCAGCAGGCACATACTTGTTTTTCCAAAACCTGCTGTCATTACTGTTATTCCTGTTGTCCCCAAGGAAGAAATAATGCCCTTCAGGGACCTTGTAAACCCCATCCCCCCTCCTGTTCTGTGGACCCTTGGTGAAGGAACCATCCAGCTCAGCACCATCTGCATACACTTTGCCATTTTTTACCACAATTGTCTCCCCTGGAAGCCCAACCACCCTTTTGATATAGAGCATCTGTGGATGGTCTGGTGGTGTAAACACCAGGACATCATACCTTTCAATATCCCCTTCCCCTATCCCATATCTGGAACAGATGACATGGTTCCCAGGCTCAAT
Source organism: Lachnospiraceae bacterium (assembly GCA_910576385.1). GTDB lineage: Bacteria > Bacillota > Clostridia > Lachnospirales > Lachnospiraceae > Petralouisia. The sequence goes on along the minus strand of CAJTIR010000163.1, from coordinate 1,053 downwards.
GGTCCCTGCCATGCTTTCTGTTGGGACAAAACTCAGCATAAATACATTGTTAAACAACATGACAGCCATGATTAAAACTGCTGCATAAATAATGAAACCTCTTTTCTTCAAAATAACTTCCTCCTCTCTGTTTCTTTTTCTTTTCCTATATTCTACCACTATGTATTCATGGATAATTTTTGCAGAGATCATATATAGCATTTGAGGATTCCTTCTATATAATAGGAAAGCAAATCTACCCCACAGAGCATTTAAAATTTGCATATAAATCTCCATTCCGCCGCCTTTCAGTTGGCGGCACAAATAGTAATGAAAGTGTTCCAACTCTCTACGCTGTGCTGTAAAATAGTTTGTGAGAAGCTAAACTACAAAGCACGAGAGGAGGAGTTGTAATAACTTTCTTCGTTTTAGACAGCATATAAATCAGTGTAAGTTCTGCCTTTTCAAGCACAAATAAGTGGCATTACGAATCCGTACACTAAGAATTGTTTAAGCGCCTTAGTTTAATTGTGTGGCAGTTCAGTCAATGGCTTCTCATCTTTTACGAAAGGAGTCTGATTATGAAAGTTACTTACCAAACCTGTTGTGGTGTCGATGTCCACAAATCGTTTCTCGTTGCCACAATCGTCAAAACTACTGGTGGCATTGAGCCTTCTTACCAAAAGAAGCGCTTCTCCACCTTTAACAATCCAATTCTCGAATTCAAGCAATGGCTTCTCGACAATGATTGCCATGATGTCTGCATGGAATCCACAGGTAAATACTGGATTCCTGTCTTTAACCTTCTGGAAGATGAAATCCATGTTGTCATTGCCAATCCTAAATGGGTAAAGGCAGTGAAAGGCAACAAAGATGATACCAAAGATTCTAAATGGATTGGGGATTTGTTCCGTCTTGGACTTGTCAAAGGCAGCTATTACTTTGGCGGTTAAAACTCGACAAATAGTATAGCTTTTTAGGAAAGTTTCTGCTATCCTATTAATATGAAAACAATTAATTTAGTGACGGTATCACCTGAAACAAGGAGAATCATCAAGAAACAGGTAATATCGC
>CAJTIR010000162.1 GCA_910576385.1 Lachnospiraceae bacterium | reverse complement strand
GTAACTATTCAGAGCCAACACTATTCAAAGATGAAATCAGGGTGGCCTGAAATTGCATTTTTGATTGCTTCGTAAGCATTGTATCCCTGCTTATGTGCCGTACCAACGTAGGACATGATTTTCAGATAATCTCTGGCACCTTCTTCAGTTCGGAAGCAGCCGGATACTTTGGTCTTAACCTTTATCATCCGAAGATCACGCTCTGCCTGGTTGTTATCAAACGGAACCATGAAGTTATGGATAAAAAGGCAGACTGAGGCCTTGTGATTCGCAAGGCGTTCTACCAAGGCAAGGATTTTTCCCTTTTTCTTCCGTCCACATTTTTTCTCTGTGGTTTCCGGAAGAGGATTTTCTTTCCTTGCCAGCTTGAGGAGTTCATCATACTTCTTATCGAACTTATGATAGTGATAATAGCTCAGAGAGTCCTTGCCTTTCTCTATCGCTTTCTCTTTGACCTTTTTCATTTCCAGTAAAAGGTTTATAAACGCAGATGTCCATTTCTGGTCGGGATGATTTTCACTTATCCCTGTCAGCTCACGGAGTAGATGGGCACAGCAGACTGCATGCCGTATATCCAAGTAGTTCCAGTAGGAAGCCCAGCAGTCATGCATGGCAATCCCTTTGAATTCTGGGAGGACACCGCATTGCTCCATGCCTGCGGTTCCACGTTTGGGACTGATATCAAGATAGGTATATTCACAGTTTGAGGCATCATGAACCCACCAGAGCTTTTTATCCACTCTGGTTCCGGTTTCATCGAAATGTCCAAGTGAGGAACCGATCATCTTATCCTTTATCTTACCGACTGTTTCACTCAGGCTGTCAGAGCATCTTTTTACCATGCTGCTGATCGTTCCTGTTGCAATCGGAATGTTAAATACTCCGGAAAGGATCTCATGAGTGCGTTTGATGCTGACTGCACCCACGGTGTTTAATGCGACAGATAGTGCCTGCAGGTTTTCACCATACTGTACGGTTGCTTTTACATCAGAAGGGAACTCTCCTCTGCGGGTGTCTCCGTGCAGCATACAGATTGGAAGTTCCAGTGCCTGATGTTCTGTTACATTGACTGTAACAACCGCATCAATCACATGGCGTTTTTCTGCGATGCATGCGGTACCTTTACACATCTGATAGTGCGGGCATCCTCCGCATGAGGATGGCATATGCCTGACGATTTCGTCCGAAGCTGTTATCACCGCCAGATGTGTTCCCTGGTGTCCGCTCTGCCCGCCAGCTTTTTTCCCGGATGGCTTCCGGAGACTCTTTGGGGCAGGCTTTTTAAAGCCATCGCTGGATGGTGGTTTGGAACTGTTTTTGGAATTCTTGTTAAGCTGTTCCTTCAGTTCCTGTATGGTCTGATTGAGTTGGGCAATCAACTGAGTCTGAGCAGCGATAGTTGTTGATAATGCTTCATTTTGTTGTAATAACTGTTTAACCAGTTCATCGTTTGTCAACCAGACCACCTTCTTCCGATAAAATTTGATACTTCTATTTTAACGGAAAATGAGCCAAAAAGCGAATCGTATCGTTTTGGTATACTGTCAAAATGACGGTGGATAACCAGAAAAAATCAGAGATTAACTGCCGATAACTCTCGGATAAAATTGACAAATAGTCCATTATTAGGCTGTGATCAAGGATTGATGATGCCATAATCCACAGGCCAAAAGCACTTGGCAGTTATATTGAAAAGTTATCCACTTTTCGTGATAAAGCAATGGTAAAACAGAAATTTTATTTTCTCTGTTTTGACCAAAAATCAATATGCCCTAAACGGGGTGCTGAATAGTTAC
>CAJTIR010000161.1 GCA_910576385.1 Lachnospiraceae bacterium | reverse complement strand
AGGATTAGGGTGTCAAAAGACACGTTAACTTTTATATGATTTTGTTTGTACCTTGAAAATTTAACACGAATTGAGTAATGCTTTGTTTCAGAACGGTTTAGCAGTGATTGTACAGATGGTTTTCTTTGTTATTTTTATGCCAGTTCAATTTTGGGGACACAATAATCTAAGTTATTGATATAAGCCAATAACTTTTGAAAATCTAATGCTGCTATTTTAAAGCCAAAATGCAATCTAGTCCGATTCTTGCCGTGTGTTGGGATTTTATCTACATGATATTTCCTCCGCAGAAGGGATGGAATTGCTTCCACACCGTTGCGCAAACGGGCGTACTGGCTGAATTCTTCCGTTTTCATATATTGCAGCTGTTTTGCTCTCCCTACAGCTTTCCAGGAAACTTCCTTACGGACTCTTCTTTTCAGGAATCGTGGCTGACAGCGGTCTTTATATGGGCATGAACTACAGTCCTCTAGCTTGAAGTACGCAACGGAGCGGTCATTTCCCGAATCATAAGTACATTCTTCTGGTTTACAACCATTTTTGCATTCCAACAGGATTTTCCTATCCTCGCTAAATTTGAAGTCTGCATATATTTCATCCGGCTTACGCCCGGTAAAATTTGTTGTCACCAGCTTGAGATTATGCGATGCTGCTATCCGCGAATTCGTTTCGCCGCTGTAAGCACCATCTGCAACTAGGAAGGCTCCTTTCTCAAATGTATCCTGCTGTTGCAGATAATCCTTCATAAACTGGTTGTCTGCATATATATTTTTCTCATATGCGTAGTCAGTAATAAGGCTTCCTTTTTCGCCAACAGATTCCACAACATTTCCAACGTAGCCTAAGTTCTTTCCACCGGCTTTGTACCGAAAAGTTGCTTCTGGATCAGATGGGTTTATTAAAACCTCAGATGGATTTTCAACTTCTTCTTTTTTCCGAAGACGTCTGGTTCCGTCGTCATCCATGATGGTTCTTTCTTTTAAGAGACGGATCAGGAGCTGGTATTCACTGGTATCATCAAAATCACCCGTTTTATCACAAAGCCCGACAAGTGTTTCGGCGTCATGCATTACAACAATTGTCCGGTCCGTTGCATCAAGCTCTCTTTTGTGATAGATGCAGCGGTTATAATCATCTTTTTCAATGTAGTGGCATTGTTCTTGTGGAAGAGTGATTTTACGCTGGTTCATTTTCTTTGCAAGATTGGCAACACATGTATAAAACAGTTCTAACATAGACAAATTTTTTATGTTAGCCGCAACCATTAAGCTGTCCATCCGCTGCTGGTTTGGAGATATGTCCATGAATTCAGCAATCTCTTTTGCCAGCTTTACCACACATTCATGAATCAGATCAACCTCGTGCTCTGTCTCATATGCTAATACCCTTGCCCGGAATCTGCTTAATGTACGGTCGCTGAGAGGCTGTTCTTCAAAGCTTGTCGTATGAAGAGCATACTGATAACGGATATCAAACATAAGTGCTTCCACTAATTCATCATCCGTATCACCAAGAGCTTCTTTTAGGATCAGTGCTCCGACAATTACATTTACAGGTGTATTGGGACGGGAAGCTTTATCGCTATATAAAACAGAAAAAATACTTTCATCAATAGCAGGAAAAACTTTCTCTGCAAAAGTTTTTGCCCATGATTTTTCCAAAACTCTTTTTTCTCTTTGTGTGAGATTAAGAGTGCTGTCTATCAGGGATAATTGTTGATTATCATTTACAACAAAAGCCATTTGAATCACCTCGATATTTGATACTTATATTTTACCAAATATTGATATGATTTGCTATATCATGTTAAATTTTCAAGGTACAATATATATCAAAGGGCTGTGACCTTTTGACACCCTAATC
>CAJTIR010000160.1 GCA_910576385.1 Lachnospiraceae bacterium | reverse complement strand
AGGGGCTGTCGCACTAAGTAATTAGAGCGCAGCTCCTTTTATATGCAAAAAATAACTGCCAGACCTCGAAAGAATCCGGCAGTTGGTGTAAAATTAATGTATGGCCAAACACATTAACTTACAGAAAAATTATAGCCTAAATCAAAGCGGATATCAATTAAAACTTCCGCTAAATATTGAAACAATTATTCCGGAAGATGATTCTGTGCGGTTGCTCAGTCAGTTTGTGGAGGCGATGGATTTGACTGACTTATATTCTACTTACGAAAGAATAAATTCGGTATCCCCAAGAACACTTCTGAAGATTGTACTTTACTCTTATATGAATGGGGACTATTCTTCCCGTTCCATGGAGCTTAACTGTAAAAGGGATATTAATTTCATGTTTCTTCTTGAAGGTGCACCCGTGCCGGATCATGCGACATTCGCACGGTTTCGGAGCATTCATTTTGCTCCATGCGCCAAGCGCATTCTTGCCGAAATGTCCAATGCACTTTTTGACCTGGGAGAAATTTCCGGCGAAACTGTTTTCATTGATGGCACAAAAATCGAAGCAGCCGCAAACAAATATACTTTTGTCTGGAAGAAGGCCGTAACCAAAAATCAGACAAAGCTTCTGATAAAACTTGCTGATTTTGTGGCGGAATGCGAACAACGCTACGATTTAAAGATTGTTTATGGCGACACTGTAAAGATGAAGCATGTAAAGAAACTGCGCAAGAAGCTTTATGCCCTCAAACAGAGTGAAAATGTAGTCTTTGTTCATGGCATTGGGAAAAGAAAAACGCCGCTTCAAAAGAGCATTGAAACCCTCGAAGGTTATCTGTCCCGGCTCAAAAAATATAATCAGCAAATACATATCTGCGGCGGACGCAACAGTTATTCCAAGACAGACCACGATGCCACTTTTATGAGGATGAAGGAGGATGCCATGGGAAACGGGCAGTTAAAGCCGGCATATAATCTCCAGCACGGAGTGGATTCCGAATATATTACATGGCTCACCATAGGCCAACAGCCAACAGATACAACAACATTAATTCCTTTTTTAAAAGATGCCCAAGAACATCTGAAATTTAAATATAAAAACATAACCACTGATGCCGGATATGAAAGTGAAGAGAACTATGTGTTTCTTGAAGAAAACGGGCAGCTATCCTATATAAAGCCCGCCAACTATGAGATTTCAAAAACACGTAAGTACAGGAATGACATAGGAAAAATAGAAAATATGGAATATGATGCGCAATTGGATATCTATATTTGCCGGAATGCGAAAAGGCTGAATGCAGACCATATCAGGCATTCCAAAAGCAAAACAGGTTATGTAAGCGAAAAGACGATTTACAAATGTGAGGATTGTAGCGGATGTCCGTATAAAGGTGAATGTATCAAGGGCAATAATTGTAAAACACCGTTGGAAGAAAGGACGAAAACACTTCAGGTTGCCAGGACATTCCTAAAATACAGGCAGGAAGGTCTGGAACGGATACTTTCTGATGAAGGGATTGCATTCAGAATCAACCGGAGCATACAGGCAGAAGGTTCTTTTGGGGATTTAAAACAGGATATGCAGTTTCGCAGATATGTAAGCAAAGGAACTCCAAATGTGCTTGCGGAAAGTATACTGCTCGCTATGGCAAGGAACATAAACAAGCTCCATAATAAGATTCAAAAAGGCAGGACGGGAACACATTTGTTTCCAATGAGAAGAGCTTAATTTTAAACATCTCAAAACAAACTTTCAAGTCATGGGAAATGGCTTATTAAAGTATGCCCTTTTTATAGAATAACAGAGTGATCTGGGGCTTTTTCTTAAAATCACATGTAAAAACAGCAAAAATGAAGCTGTCGCTTCACGAATTTTTATTCGTTAATGCGACAGCCCCTT
>CAJTIR010000159.1 GCA_910576385.1 Lachnospiraceae bacterium | reverse complement strand
ATTCCGGTTTCATCACCCCAGTAGATTACAGCATCCTCCTGCTTCGCTTTCTTTACAATGGCGGGATATGTTTCGTGCATAAAAGCATTTAATTTTACATTATCCTGAAAATATGCCTTTTTTGTAGGACGCTGGCATGTCATCCCCCACCTTTTCAGGTATTCGCCCATGTTTCTCTGTGTCATTGTAATCCCTTATTTCTCCTGGACTAGCTGGCATACTGCCGCACGTGTCCAGAGCATAAAGCTTAATTTCATCTGGTCAGGTGATTTGTCAATCAGGATATGATAAATTTCCTTTTCTTGTGCAGAGGTCAGCAGGCGTTTCTCGCCAAGTTTGCGTCCACGCTTTTTTTCCTTAAGACATGCCGTGCCCTCCTTTTTATACGCACTGGAAATTCTTTTTACTGCCTGTGGTGAAATGCCAACTGTTTCTGCAATTTCAATCTGCTTTTTTCCTTTTTTTATTAGCGATATTACCTGTTTCTTGATGATTCTCCTTGTTTCAGGTGATACCGTCACTAAATTAATTGTTTTCATATTAATAGGATAGCAGAAACTTTCCTAAAAAGCTATACTATTTGTCGAGTTTTAACCGCCAAAGTAATAGCAAAACCCACTTTACTAACAATTCACTTCTGTGAACATCGTGCTGAGGTTGTCAAGCACCCACCCTTGCAGCATTTCCTTTATAAATTCAGTGATCTTGTCAATGATCGCCCCCATGAATTATGAGAACAGGCTCGTAAGCTGTGGGATCACCGTCTGCGCCACGATTACAATGCCTCCGCCCGCCATAAGCTGTGTTATCCCCAATTAGTAGGAACAATACAGCTTTCTGGCGGGCGGCGGCACGTCAAGAAATATATATGGAGTTTTTAAGAATCCCCCCGGAGCGGGCGAGCGGTCAGCCTGTGACCTGCTCCACTTCCGGTATGGGTTTGAGATTAAAATGAATTTCGATAGAAATGTGTCTTGTTTTGTCGCTGTCTATGGTTTCATGGACAACGATTTCTTTAATCAGGCGGTTCAGGGTTGGAGCGTCCAGTTCGGTGATGTCCCGGTACTCCTGTATGGATTCCACCCACTGCCTTGCGTCCACGGCAAGCCGGATTTCATCGGCAAGGCGTTTCCGTCCTTCCTCAACCTTGGCTTTTAATTCCGCCTGTTCCTTCTGCGTCTTTTCCAGCAGGAGATTGAAGTTTTCTTCTGTAATCCGTCCGGCCACCATATCCTCATAAAGCCGCAATACCATCTTTTCCAGCATTTCAATCCGTTCTTCGTCTTTGGCAAGGGTGCGTTCCATCGCTTCCCGCTGGTCTTGCTGCTCGGCCTGGCAGGTGTCGGTCAGCCGTCCGGCTACCGCTTCGCTGTCGGTCAGGGCAGCGGCGGCGCACTCCCGGATTTTGTTCAGCACAAGGGCATAGAGGGTATCGTAGTCAACCCGGTGCTGCGTGCAGTGCTGCTTCCCGTAGGCATTGTAGGTCTTGCAGGAGTAAATCTGCTGTGGGTGCTTTGCGTTGGTGTAGCGGATGGTCAGCGACTTGCCGCATTCACCGCATTTGAGCAGCCCCGCAAAGATACTCGGCTCCCCGGACTTGCCCGGTCGCTGGCGGGATTTCAGCTTTTCCTGCACGATGGCGAAGCTCTTTTTGTCTACCAGCGGCTCATGCGTCCCCTCCACCACAATCCAGTCCTCCGGCTTCTTGTCACGAATTGAGCTGGTATAATAAAGTTGTAACACCAAACAGGAAATAAGTGATATATTTAATAAGTGAAAAGGAAGGTGTTACACATGCCAAAGACGAAGGTTTATGAGCCGGAATTCAAAAAGAAAATCGTACAGATGTATTTAGAAGAAGGACGTACGATAAAAAGCTTAAACGAAGAATACCAG
>CAJTIR010000158.1 GCA_910576385.1 Lachnospiraceae bacterium | reverse complement strand
AGGTTTCAAAATACTTGTAAAAATAATGATAAAGTCTACCAATTAAAGTTTTTTCATTGTATAATAAGTTTGTCGTACAGGGTCACTATCCTTTGTAATGTTTTGGTCAAATTCATTATACAACAGAAAGCCTTGTGCGGCATTTTTTTATTAAAAAAGTTGTAAACTGGTGTTACATTTAAGATAGATGGCTTATGCTATAAAGCATAGGTCATCTATTTTTTTAGGAGGTTTCACGTATGGAATTACAATTACAACATTTGGGTAAGCGATATGGAACAAAGAAAGCAGTTGATAATATAAATATCAATTTGGTGCCAGGAGTATATGGCCTGCTTGGGGCGAATGGTGCAGGAAAGACAACACTGATGCGCATGATTTGCGGTGTGCTCAAAGCCACTTCAGGAGAAATTCGTCTTGATGGAAAAACTATGCAGGAATTGGGAGAGCAGTATTATACTCATTTCGGCTATATGCCGCAGGATTTTGGTTTTTACCCTGATTTTAGTGCTCGTGAATTTATGTGGTATATGGCGGCTGTAAAAGGATTACATAAGAAATAAGAAAGCTTTTTATATTGCCCAAACAGGAAAACCTGGGGTAGTTGTGGTTGATTTGCCAAAGGATGTTCAAAAAGCATATGGGAGTGATTATTATCCCACAGAAATTTCAATCCGTGGATATAAGCCAGATACTTCAGTACCTATTGGACAGATAGACAAAGCTTTGAAACTATTAAATAAGGCTCAGAGACCAATATTTTTGGCGGGGGGAGGCGTTAAAATTTCCCATGTCCAAAAAGAGATGACAGAACTTGTGGAATTGACGCATGTTCCTGTGGTTACAACGATAATGGGAAAAGGGGCAATTCCCACAACACATGAATTATATATAGGAAATATTGGGATTCACGGCAGTGTTTGACTCCTCAAATGATTATCCAATCCATCAATAAAATTTTTACAGATGCAGTGATTGTCACAGATGTTGGTCAGAATCAGTTGTGGACGACACAATTTTTAGAGCTTGATGAAAGGAAACAAATGTTGACTTCTGGTGGTTTAGGGACGATGGGATATGGTTTTCCTGCAGCAATAGGAGCTAAAATTGGAAATCCGCAAAAAGATGTCATTGTGGTGTCTGGAGATGGTGGTATGCAGATGAATATTCAGGAGATGGCAACAGCGGTTGTCTATGAATTGCCGCTAATTATATGTATATTGAATAATGGATATTTGGGGAATGTTAGACAATGGCAACAAATGTTTTATGACAAACGTTATTCCAGTACTTGCATGCGTTATCGCAAAAGCTGTCCAATTGCATGCAATCAGCCAAACGAGGATTGTCCCCCTTATACACCCGATTTTATAAAATTGGCTGAAAGCTATGGCGCATATGGCATTCGCGTAGAAAAAGCAGAGCAGGTCGAACAGGCTTTGATATGTGCAAAGCAAAATTCGAAAGTGCCGACAGTGATTGAATTTCTTATAGATCGAGAGAGTAATGTAATGCCGATTGTTCCACCTGGCAATTCCCTTGATGATATGATTTTGGCAGAGAATTAATGAAGGAACAATTTATGGTTATATTGAATAAAATCATATGAGTTTATAGGGCTTTGACAGAGTGAATCAATAAATAGAGTAATATTTTAAAAAATATTTACTGCTTTTTCCAAATGTGATAAAATTTAGATGGAAAAAAGGGATATAAGAAGAGATATGACAGGTGAGGGGGTATTATCTTTCAAATTACTAGACAATTGCGAAACAAGTTCAAAATCTTGATTCCAATAGGGCAAAGGCCCGGTTGAGCCGGACTTACAGGAGGTGGATGTGGATAACAAGGATTTTATGGCATGGAAATAAGGCAGATAGCGGTATCTGCCTGCAAAACAGTATGTAACGCATGAGATTATGCAATCAATGG
>CAJTIR010000157.1 GCA_910576385.1 Lachnospiraceae bacterium | reverse complement strand
CTCTCATAGCATAGGACTTACCAACTTAATAATACCTACAGTTTATTAAAGTGCGCCTAAAATGCTTCGTTATCTTCTTTTTATTCCAGAATTCGCATGATATGTGAATTCTTCTTTGTTTCTGTTCAGGATTGCGGAACTCGGACACGAGTTTCGCAATTACCTATATATTATACTTAGGCGTTTGCGAAACGCCGCAAGCCGTATAAATACGGCGTTTTTTTGTTGCAAAAAACAAATAACTCCTCACCGGATATGGTATAATAGAGTTGCCAGAAACCATTAACCATGCACCCAAGAAAGGAGTTATTCTGATATCTATGATACCATATAAACAGCTTTCTTTGGCAGATATTTTTTCAGATTGCCAAGAAAAATTTGAAAATGACAAACCTGCGTTTCTGTCTCTATTAGAACAGCATATCGACCTTGATGAAATGATTCCGATTACCTTTCGTAATCATTTCTATGCATCAACGGGCAGAACCCGTAAATACCCTTTACATGCTTTTCTGTGGGCTTTGATTATCCAGCGTATTTTTTCCATTCCCACTGACCAGCTTTTACTGACTTTTCTCCATTACTCCAAACCCTTAAGAGAATTCTGCGGTTTTACCAAAGTTCCTGATGCTTCCAAGATTACACGTTTCAAACAGGATTTTTTAGATGATCTGCAACCCGTATTCGATAACCTTGTTGATTTAACAGAGCCCATCTGTCAGGCCCTTGATTCTGCCAAAGCAGATATGACCATCTTTGACTCTTCTGGAATCGAGGCTTTCGTTACCGAAAATAACCCTAAGTATGCCAATCGCATTATCAAACAGCTCAAAGCCTATGCAAAAGCTAACAACTTCGATAAGAATTATGATCCCTATAAAGCTGCTTATGGCTCAATGCCTTCCCATGCTTGTGCTAATCCTGAGATTAAGCAACTGTATATCAATGGGCATTTCTGCTATGTCTTTAAGTTCGGCATCGTCACCAACGGGCTGGGTATCATCCGTCATATTTCCTTTTATAACAAAGACTTCATGGCATCACATCCCGATATCATTGTTGAAAAGAAATCGGATTCTCCTGACGAAGATAAATGTGTTCATGATTCAAAACTTCTGATTCCAACACTGAAAGACTTCTTTTCCAGGCATCCGCTAATCAATCCAAAAACTTTCCTCGGCGATGCTGCTTTTGATACAGCCGCCCTTTACAAAGCATTGCTTTCCGGCGATACTTTTGGCGCCAATAAACATTTTGCCACTGCATACATTCCGCTGAATACACGCTCCGGGCTTAAAAATCCGGATTATACCATTAATGAACAGGGTATTCCCTGCTGTCCTAAAGATGCATCCCTTCCGATGAAGTACGAAGGAATTTCAAAGCTCCGCAGTGGTATAACAAGATATAAATTTGTATGTCCTAAAATCAAATGGCGTCATGATAAACAAACTGGCAAAAACTATCGGCTCTGCTGCTGTGACTGCCCCTGTACTTCTTCATCATGCGGACGCATGGTTTATATATATCCTGAAAAAGACTTCAGGGCTTATCCCGGCGCACTCCGTGGAACACAGGAATGGGACGAAACCTATAAGATCAGGACTGTTGTCGAAAGAGATATCCAGCATATCAAGGATAATCTCTGTCTCGCAGGACGCCGTACCCAAAATGAAAAGACCCTGCATGCCGACCTGATTCTTGCCGGCATTACCCAGTTGATAGCAGTGGTTCTTGCGGATAAAATCCACCATCTTGAATATATCCGCAGCTTAAAACCTCTCATAGCATAGGACTTACCAACTTAATAATACCTACAGTTTATTAAAGTGCGCCTAAAATGCTTCGTTATCTTCTTTTTATTCCAGAATTCGCATGATATGTGAATTCTTCTTTGTTTCTGTTCAGGATTGCGGAACTCGGACACGAGTTTCGCAATTACCTAT
>CAJTIR010000156.1 GCA_910576385.1 Lachnospiraceae bacterium | reverse complement strand
ATGCGGTTGGCGAACCTGCATTATTATAACATTGGAGGTTTTTTACTGTAAGCTAAAGCAATGCTGACTCACCTGCATAGCAGGTGGTTTATTTGTTTCCCAAAGTTTCGTTTCTCTGTTGAGAAACTCCACAATGTGAAACAGGCTAAAGCCTAACAAAAAAACAGCACCTAAACCGTTTTTGGCTTAGATGCTGCGATTGCTGTCCTTATTCTGCCCCGCCGCCCTCCGTTTTGCCTTCTGGCGGGATTTTCTCTGTCTTTTATCGTACATATCGTGTATCCAGTCCCTTACAGGGGCTTTCCACATCTCGCTTTTGTTTGGGATATTTTTTATAAGGCTTTTCGGGTTCAGCCCCATTTCTTTTGCCATGCGGATTTCTTCATCCCCGATACGGCATTTTTTCTTTGCCTCATCCCACAGTTCCTGCTTATATGCCATTTCTTCTTTCCTCCCATAGTGCAAGGAAATCCGATACAAGGCTTTCCTCCCTCTTATCCGTACATTTTCCAAGCAGGGCTTCACTGTCATTCAGCATATCTGCCGTGTGGTATATGCCAAATTTCTTGTTCAGGCGGAGAATAGACTTTATAAGTTTGCCATCTGCCCGTATTCCTGCGGCTGCAAGCATTTTTTCTATGCCTGCCTGCTCCCTCTGCTCCGCCTCCACGCTTTGGTAAATAACTTCTTTATGCTTTGTATCCTTGTTTTCCCTTACAATCTTTGCTATCTCATAACGGTGTGGCAGATTACGGTAAAAAGAGTCCCTGTCACGGTCATTCTGGTAAGTTGTCATAAAGGAATTGCAATGGTAAATGTCTTTTCCCCTTTCCGATTTAACAAGCCCCAGATGCAGGATTTTCTTCCCATTCTCATGCACCAACAGATAATCACTCTGAAATTCTGAATCCCCATTCTGTCCCTTTTCATACAGGTACAGCTTTGAATAAGAAGAAAACATTTCCCCTAATCCCCCAAGGTTATCCAGCTTTCTGTGGATCATCTCCAACATTCTGCGCTGTTTTTCCTCTGTCTTATAATATTTCCGCACCAGTTTTTCCACTGACTCCATTGTAATACGCTGTTTTTTAATTGCATAAGCGCCGTAATCCCCTGTGAACTGGTTCGGCTTTCCAAGATACTGCATACCCATTAAATGCGGTATCTTAATCTCTGAATTTGTAAGATGGAGAATACGCTTCTGTGTATGGATATAATAATCATATCTACACAATACCTCTTTCGTATCCTGAAAAATATCCAAAAGCGTCTGCATTGTTTCATCCTTCCGTGAAAAGAAATTGCCTGAGCGGTTAGGCTCAGGCATTACATTTCTTTTTGAATTGCAATTCTGGGAGCAGTCCTATGATAATTCCATAGGCAGAGACGACCTTTGTATTTCTATTGCCCGCAAAGTCGGGACGGGTAGCTCCTCTCTATCGCCGCAAAAGCACTGAAGCTTTTCATTACCTATAATCTATCATGCCCCTGCCGCATTGTCAACTGCTTTCCTGCCCTTTTTCCGCCATTTTCTGCATCTGTATTTTCTCATGGATATTGGTATTATACAGGTTATAGAGGTCTGTCCCTTTCTCAATGGTATTGTCAAAAGGGATTACCACGTTTCCGCACTTCATAAGCCCCATGCCGCTTGACGTGTTGGTTACAAAGCGCAACTGCGCCTCCGACACGCCGATGACCTCTGCCATGCGTGAACTGTCCGTGTTCGCCTGTTTCAAGAGCGCCACAAACTCCGAGTTGGCAAGCATGGTGGTAGCCGTATAATTTTGCAGCTGTGGACCTATGTCAATACTTTGGACAAAAAAAGTCGAAAGATTATGCTGCTTTTTTTAGTTCCTCATCCTCCTTTTGCTGTGGTGTCAAATAACCAATAGAGCTATGTATCCGCTTACGGTTATACCAGCCTTCTATGTATTCAAAGATTGCTCTGCGGGCTTCC
>CAJTIR010000155.1 GCA_910576385.1 Lachnospiraceae bacterium | reverse complement strand
AATCTCGTTTTTGACACTTTAAGAATCAAGTAAGTGCCACAATCTCTCATAAATACTGGGACGGTGGCACTTTATGCTGTATACATGAAATATAGTAATGTTTTATCTTCGCTTACTTTTTTTCTGAATTCCTTTCATTTTCCGTTTTGTTATAAACTGATAGTCCGTCCGGAATCCACATGTCTCATGAAGGTCATCCGTTATCTTCTGGCGCTCATATACAGGCATAAATCCTTGTTCTTCTACATCTGCAAATTTTATGTTTCTTAAGGTTTGAAGTAACTGTTCCGTGGTATAAGCGTCCTTTAGGGAACGCTTTAATAACCGAAAATGAAGCAGAGAAAGAAAACATGTGAGAAAATGCGCTTTGATACGGTCTTCACGGGCCAGATAGACCGGCCTTGCTTCAAAATCTGTTTTCATAGTTCTGAAACAATCCTCAATCTGCCATCTTCCCTCGCTGACTTTTAATATATCTGCAACATCATCATCCAGCAGGTCTGTACAGACGGCGTAAAGCCCGTCATACATTTCTTCTTCGGCAATCTTATCCAGATCGAGATAGTAGTGCATTTTCGCTTTCTCACCTTCTTCAGTCGCAGCGATTTTATTTACAAATCTTGCAGGGTCATTCGGGTTTTTGCGTTGCTTTTTCAAAGTGCCATTGGCAACCATCTTTTCCGCCCTGGCGATCTGCTCCGCACGAACCGCCTTCTGATAGGAAGCATACTTTGGGGAATATGTGATGATCAGCCGTTGGTGCAGTTTTTTTGTTGTAAATGGTTCATCTTTGTAAAAGAGCTGGTCTTTATCATCTTCTGACAGTTTTGTGATATCGACAGACGCATCATCTGACAGACGCTTGAAACCGTCCCTGCCCAGTGCCCATGTCCGATCCTCGGCAGGGAGTTTTTTAATCGATTGGGTTACAATAAATGAGCGCTTCCCCATGTGGTTGAATACCCGGTTGTCTTCGGACGCAAGGCCCGCATCACTGCAATATATAAACTTTTCACATCTGAACTGCTGAAGGATCTTGGTCTCCAGGGGCTTTAGTGATTTTTGCTCATTTTGGTTCCCTGGAAAAAGGGAAAAAGCTAACGGCAGTCCGTCACCGTCCGTAAAAAGCCCCATCTGAATAATCGGGTTTGGCCGGTGTTCTTTACTCTTGCCATATTTTTTATCTCCGTCCTCCTGTTCAATCTCAAAATAGTAGTTCGTACAATCGAAATAAAGAATCCGGTCATTTCTGCTGCCCAGGAAAAAGCTGTTTTTGTAAACTTCCGCCTGGATAAAATCCATTTCCCTGGCAAGGATCGAAAGGGCACGATATACATCGTGGAGTTCGTAAGCGGGCGGCTCAAGGAATTGTTTTGCAGCCTGGAAAGAAGCTCTTTTGCTGGAAGGTTCCAGTACCCTGGTATAAATCAGGTCTGACAGGATTGCATTCAGATCATACTCGAACTTATAGCGGCTTTTGATCTTCCGGCATATGGAATCCATCTTGAGGCCATAGTAAACCGACTGGAGGAAAAGATAGCCGCCGGTAAAAAGTTTCTGCTTATAATAGTCCATGAGTTTATTGGAGTGAAAAGGAACCATGACAAGAGCATCTTCCTTTTCGCTTTTGTATCTCGCCGTTTCAAGGCGTGCCTGTTCATTAGCCCATGCCATGACCCCGTCCCTGTCAGTATGGAGACACTTTGATAATTCAGCCAGAGTGCCAAGCTTGCGGATAGTTTTTGAAGTGCTTTTTCCCTGCGCATTTGTATATGACTGGGTAATGTAAAAGGATTCCGAATTTTTGGATTTAGATGTTGTCACCCGCACGATTATCACCTCTGTTATCAGTATACCATACATCACTAAATATTACTAGATAACAAAACAAAAAGGTTGACAAAAAAATAAGCCTATTACAAGACTTAGAGGTACTTTTTTGATTACTGATGTGTCAAACTCCCG
>CAJTIR010000154.1 GCA_910576385.1 Lachnospiraceae bacterium | reverse complement strand
GGAAGCCCGCAGAGCAATCTTTGAATACATAGAAGGCTGGTATAACCGTAAGCGGATACATAGCTCTATTGGTTATTTGACACCACAGCAAAAGGAGGATGAGGAACTAAAAAAAGCAGCATAATCTTTCGACTTTTTTTGTCCAAAGTATTGACATAGGTCCACTGCTCGACTTGGTTCGGTTTTTCTTCTGACAAGATGGACAGTATCACGTCCTCCCCCAGCTTCCCGCTTTCTGAAAACTTCCTTAATTTAATTGCCTGCGCATGGCTTGGCGTACAGTCCTCTGACTTCATGGTGTCATACAATATTTCCTGCTGTTCTTTGGGCAGGTAGGATAATTCCACTGCTGGACGCATGGCAACTTTGCCGTTGTCCACCATATCCAGGATAGGGGGAATGAGTTCTGTCAGGCGGATATAGCGACGGATTGTTTCCCGACTTTCCCCCACTTCTTTTGCAAGAACTTCATTGGTACGCATTTTATTACTATCTGACACCATCGGTGTCAAATTATTTTTAGATGGTCTGCCCGCTTGCCTATTCATTGCTTCCAGCTTCATCTTATAGGCAAAGGCTTTTTCTGATGGCAGGATTTCCTCTCTTTGCAGGTTTGAGTCGACCATTATCAGCACTGCTTCATCCTCTGTCACATTTCGGATGATGCACGGCATTTCTTTTTTCCCTGCCAGCTCGCTTGCCATTTTCCGCCTGTGTCCGGCTATCATCTCATAGCCGCCCTCTGCTTTTTCCCTCACCAGAGCTGGCACTAGCACGCCATACTGTTTTACGCTTTCTGCCATATCCATCATGCTTTCATCCATCTTCACCTGAAATGGATGATTTGGAAAGTCAGTGATTTCCCCAATGGGAATGTTCTGAATGGATTCCCTGCTTTCCTCGTCCCGTTGCTCCTGTGTGCTGAACAGGTCATCGGCTGAAGGAAGATTCAGTTTTATGCCGCTGTTTTTCGCCATCCCGTATCACCTCCCTCGTAAACGCCTCATATGCCTTTGCTGCTGCACCGTGTCTGTCATAACTGTAAATGCTCTGCCCAGCCGCGCTAGTTTCCGCCGCCTTAACTGCTACTGGAATGATAGTCTGGTAGACATTGATTATCCTCCCATAATTTTGTTTCAGGCTGTCGGCTGTAGCACGGGCAAGGTTTGTCCTCATATCTGCCAGTGTCAGCAATACCCCATCTACCTTTAAGCCAGGGTTAATCTGCCGTTGTACCTTGCCAATGGTCTTTACAAGTTGTGTCATTCCCTTTAAGGGCAGGTAATGGGCTTGTACGGGGATAATTACGCTGTCTGCTGCCGCAAGTGCATTGATGGTCAGCATTCCCAGGCTTGGCATACAATCAATCAAGATATAGTCATATCCCTTTTTCAGCCCGTCGAGATAGGTTTTCATAGTAAGCTCCCTGCTCATGGCATTTACCAACATAATTTCCATGCCAGACAATTCAATATTTGCTGGTATGAGGTCTATCCCCTCTTCATGGTGTAAAATTCCTTCCTGTGGAATTATTGGCTGGTCACGGATTGCCTGCTCCATCTGTGTTGACAATGTGACAGGTAAACTATCCTGGTCTGCCCATCCTAAAGAGGTTGTCAAATCCCCCTGTGGATCTGCATCCACAAGCAGCACTTTCTTCCCCTCATTTGCCAAACCTATGCCCAGATTGACCGTGGTTGTGGTCTTTCCAGTGCCTCCTTTCTGGTTTGCGATGGCGATTACCTTACATTTCGCCATTTCGATTCCCTCCTTGTATAATGTATTTAGGTTGTTCAAGGGATACCTATAAACCCTCAGACCTGCTTCTTTACATCTCCTGTCTGATAGGAGATAATAGTTTTATTAGATTGAGAGGATGATCGTTCCCTCCTTGAGCGGCTCTGCTCGTACTTGAAAGACTGATCCCTCTCTCTAATAAGCTTTCCGCGTATGAGTTGGATGTTGGTTGCCTTATGGCTTCTCTCCGTATTTAGCACAAGGTAGTGGCGCTTATTAGATGAGTGGCCTCCCAATCTGAAATCTTTTTCTTGAGGTGTTCTTATGTTTTTTGTTGGCATTGACATTGGTAAAAATAATCATGTTGCTTCTATGATGGACGATACCGGAAAAGTAGTATTCAAAGCTTTTTCCTTTCCCAATACCTCGGACGGCGGACATGCCCTCTTTTCCAAACTCGCTTCTTATTCTCCAGCCCTGATGACTTTGAAATCGGCATGGAGGCTACCGGGCACTACTGGCTCTCTGTCTATTCGTTTCTTTTTGAAAAGAAGTTCCTTCTTCATGTCATCAATCCCATTCAGACCGATGGCTGGCGCAGGGGCACTGAAATCCGCAAA
>CAJTIR010000153.1 GCA_910576385.1 Lachnospiraceae bacterium | reverse complement strand
CTTCTTATTCTCCCAGCCCTGATGACTTTGAAATCGGCATGGAGGCTACCGGGCACTACTGGCTCTCTGTCTATTCGTTTCTTTTTGAAAAGAAGTTCCTTCTTCATGTCATCAATCCCATTCAGACCGATGGCTGGCGCAGGGGCACTGAAATCCGCAAACGGAAAAATGATATCATTGATTCTGTCCTGATCGCTGACCTGATCCGGTATGGCCAGTTCGTGGAAACCAGGCTTGCAGATGAAGATTTGTTTTCCCTGCGTACCTTGACCCGCTTCCGCACTTATCTTGTGGAATCCATCAGTGATTTAAAGCGGAAAGTTGTCTGTGTGCTGGACCAGGTTTTCCCGGAATACCAGTCCATCTTCTCCGACATCTTCGGCAAAACCTCAAAAGAAATCCTCCTCCAGTTTTCTTCGCCGATTGATTTTGAATCGGTTTCATCTGAAACCCTGGCCCAGCTGCTGGCTCAGCTCAGCAGACAGAAAGTCGGCGCTGCCAAAGCGGAACAGTTAAAGGCTGCCGCATCCTCTTCTTTTGGCGTTACCTTTGCCAAAAACAGCTTCACATTCCAGCTCAAAACACTGATTGAGCAAATTTCTTTTATCGAAAAACAGGTAAAAGAAACGGAATCCGAAATCGCTGGCATCATGGGAAAACTGGAATCCCCCATTACAACCATTACCGGGATCGGCAATGTCACGGGCGCTGCCATTATCAGTGAAATCGGTGACATTTCTAAATTTGACAGTCCCAGAAAACTGGTGGCCTTTGCCGGGCTTGATGCCACGGTTACGCAGTCCGGCGAATTTGAAGCAGCCCACAATGTAATGAGCAAACGTGGATCACCATACCTGCGGAAAGCCATTTTTCAAGCCGCCCTAGTCGCCGCCTTTAAAGACCCTGTATTAAGTGCCTATTACCAGAAGAAGAGGGCGGAAGGCAAGCATCATTTAACCTGCATCGGTGCTGTGGCAAGAAAAATGTGCAACATTATTTATGCTGTTGTGAAGAATAATCAGCCTTATGTTCCAAAGGCTTAAATCCTTTTCCCTTTCCAGCCTGCCTGACAGCAGGCCTTGTTGTCGTGCTCTTTTTTCCTATGATAATTTCTTTTGATTTTTTCCATTATCTACTTGACTTTTAATAGTTGGTCTTTNTGGATCTATGTCAATACTTTAGACAAAAAAAGTTGAAAGGTTATGCTGCTGTTTTAAGTTCTTCATCCTCCTTTTGTTGTGGTGTCATATAACCAATAGCACTGTGTATTCTTTTACGGTTATACCAGCCCTCTATGTATTCAAAGATTGCTCTGCGGGCTTCCGTTGAATCCTGATAGTCATGGAGATAGATTTCTTCCTTTTTCAGCACGGAATGGAATGACTCAATACAGGCATTGTCATATGGATTCCCCTTACGGCTGAAAGAATGCAGGATTCCCCTGCTGGCCAAGTAGTTTTCAAATTCCCGACCCGTGTACTGACTCCCAAGGTCGCTGTGCAGGATAATCCCCTCTGTATCCGCGACATTCAGGCACGCATTCTTTACTGCCTGGACTGCCAGTTCCGCCGTCATAGATGTTCCATAGGCATACCCGATGATCTTGCGGCTGCATAGGTCCATAACAGACGCCAGATAAGTCCATCCTTCTTTCTGCACATGGATGTAAGTAATGTCCGTACACCATTTTTGGTTAATGGTCTCCGTTTCAAAATCACGCTGCAAAATATTTACCTTATCATCTGGGACGCTGCCATGATTGGCACGGTGGTTGTACTTCTTTACTACAACAGAGCGCAGCCCCTGCTCTGCCATATGCCTCTGCACCCGCTTGACGCTGCAGGATGTACCGTTATCATTCAGTATGCGGCATATTTTGACAGCTCCATATCTCTGTTTTGAGTCCTCATATGCCTGTTTCACTTTCCGGCCGAATTCTTCATACTCTTTTTGCTTATTTGAAGGCACACGGACCAGAGCCTTGTAATAGGTGCCCCTTGGGAATTTCAAGGCGCTGCAAAGCTGGGACACAGAGTAATCAGCCAGGTTGTTCTGGATAAAAGCCACAATTTCGGCTATTGTTCTTTTGCGAATATGGCGGTCGCTTTTTTTAATATTTCATTCTCGATCTTAAGGCGCTGGTTCTCTTTCTGGAGAGCCTTATACTCCCTGAGGGTAACCGTTTCCTCCCCCGATACTTTGATTGGGGAAAGCTGCTTTACCCACCCGCTGATAGTACTCCGATTTACGCCATATTCACGTTCCAGTTTTGGATACGAGGTTCCTCCGGCATTGTACAGATCCACGATCTGCTGTTTAAATTCCAGAGTGTAAGATTTTTGGTTTTTCGCCATGCCCTTCATCTCCTTTGCTCTTTCACTTGATAGTATAGATTGTTCAACTTTTCCTGTCCACTCTTATATACTAACACCA
>CAJTIR010000152.1 GCA_910576385.1 Lachnospiraceae bacterium | reverse complement strand
TCCAGAACAATTAAGTGTATTAGAGCAAGAATTGAACAAATATTTATCCGACAAAGCAGATTCTACGACGTCTGATACCTTGTATCAACAAATGGCTTTGCCATTGGAACAGATTACCAGAGTTGCAAAGCTTATGCTTGCCCTGACGCTTCTGGCAGGAACAACAGTCGTATCGTTGCTGCTTTGTATGTGGATGCGGACACGGCAGAGAGAAACTGCTATTTTTATCAGTATCGGGAAATCAAAAGCCAGTATTTTTTTACAAGTATTTCTGGAATCATTTCTAGTCTTTGCGCTAGCTGTCTTAGGTTCCTGTTGTCTGGGAAATTTTATGGCTGGCACTTTACAAGGTTTCCTTACAGATTCTGAAACAACGGAAATTTCTTTAGACGTCTTATTGCGGTTTAAAGATATAGTCGTTCTGGCAGGTTTGGGAATCCTGCTTGTATTGGCGGCAGTCATAGTTTCCCTGCTTCCAATATTAAGGACAAATCCCAAAGAAACTTTATCAAAAATGGAGGGATAGACAATGAACAGTTTTCAAATGGCGTGGCGTTCGGTCATACGCAAACCAGTCAAAAGCATACTGCTGTTTTTTGTAGTATTGATTATCAGTCTGTTTTTTCTTTCAGGCATGGCTAGCCGAAATGCAAGCATTGCCACCCAGAATAAAACAAAGCAGGCGGTAGGCGCAGGATTTCTGATGGAAGCAAACGAAGAGAACAAGAGGGACAGGGCAGATGAAATTCTTGCAAAAAAAACCGCTGGGGAAGAAGGAAATTTTGATGGCGTAAATGTTAAAAAAATAAAAACAGAGTATGGGACGTCTTGGAGTGTATCTTATGATAATTCGTTCCAGACGCTTTTAATAGGCGATATGGAAAAGATTGCCGCTGTTTCTGGCATTTCTGAATATAATCTGACAACTGCCGTCACAGCAGTAAATCCTGTAAATTTTTTGAGAATTGAAGATGATGACGTAGACCAAAGTTCTGATTTGCTCTGTGTCAGTTTAATAGGCAATAAGGATATGGCATTGGATGCAAATGTCCTGTCAGGGAATGTAACAATTAAGGACGGACGGATGATAACGGAGAAAGATGTTGACGTATGTGTGATTTCAGAAGAACTTGCCGAAAAAAACAATCTATTGATTGGAGATAGAATGCAATTTAATGACCGCCGTAATGTGGAGAATGCAACAATCTTTGAGGCTGAGATTGTTGGGATTTATAAGGTTCAGCAAAAAATGACGCCCATTATGTCTGGAGATACTTACCGTTCGGAAAACATAATCTTTACAGATTTGGGATTCCCAGAAAAAGCAGAAGGAAGCACATCTGGGGCANTGTATGAAAAAGCATATTTCAAAGTAGCAGATGTGAACCAATACGATGAACTAAAAAAAGAGATACAGAACGTAGAGATTGGGTGGGAACGTTATGACTTGATTGACAATAATGGCAACATTGATACAATGTCGCAAAATTTTAATGATTTGGAAAATGTCAGTCAAATATTAGTGATTGTAGTTGCCGGAGCCAGTTTAATCATTTTGTTTTTGGTGTTTGTTTTTTGGATGAAAGGAAGGGCGCAGGAAATTGGGATTTTATTAGCCCTTGGTACACCGAAGATAAAAATACTTGGACAGATATTATTGGAAGCATTCATGATAGCTGTTGCCGCCGTGTTCCTTTCTTTTACGGCTGCGCCCGCAACTTCTAAAATTACAGCGGATTATCTTGTAAAACAGCAGGTACAAAAGGCGAAGGAGCAGTCTGTCTTAGAAGAAGGCAAGGTTGCAAAATCAGTGGAGGATTCAGAAGCAACCGTCACAGGTGTTTCTGTTGTGGTTACATCAGAGCTCATGCTGTACGATTGGTTCGGCGTTGCGTTGCTGGTTCTGATATCGGTTGGGGCTGCCGGCGTTTTGATTGCACGCAAAAATCCAAAAGATATTTTTAGTGAAATTAATTAGGAGGTTGCAAAGATGGTATTAGAGGTCAAAAATGTAAATTATGCTTATAAATCACAGAAACAAAAAGAGATTTTAAAAAAAGTTTCCATGCAGTTTGAAGAAAAGAAATTTTACACGATTGTCGGCGCAAGCGGAGCAGGCAAAACTACATTCTTATCCTTGCTTGCAGGGCTTGATCTGCCTGTGGAGGGAACAATTTTATATGATGGTGAGGATATACAGGTAAAAGGACTTAACTACCACAGGAAGCATCATGTGTCATTAGTTTTTCAAAATTATAACTTGATTGATTATCTGACGACAGAGGAAAATGTAAGGCTTGGCGGAACGAAAAGGCCACAGGATCTGTTGGAGAAAGTGGGTATTCCTTGTGAAGATTGGCAAAGAAATGTTCTGCAGTTGTCAGGTGGTCAGCAGCAAAGGGTTGCAATTGCAAGGGCACTGGCAAGTAATGCAAAAGTGCTGCTTGCAGATGAGCCGACCGGAAATC
>CAJTIR010000151.1 GCA_910576385.1 Lachnospiraceae bacterium | reverse complement strand
CCGTAAACGATGAATACTAGGTGTCGGTGGGCAAAGCCCATCGGTGCCGCAGCAAACGCAGTAAGTATTCCACCTGGGGAGTACGTTCGCAAGAATGAAACTCAAAGGAATTGACGGGGACCCGCACAAGCGGTGGAGCATGTGGTTTAATTCGAAGCAACGCGAAGAACCTTACCAAGCCTTGACATCCCCCTGACAGCATATGTAATGTATGTTCCCTTCGGGGCAGGGGAGACAGGTGGTGCATGGTTGTCGTCAGCTCGTGTCGTGAGATGTTGGGTTAAGTCCCGCAACGAGCGCAACCCTTATCCCCAGTAGCCAGCAGGTAAGGCTGGGCACTCTGTGGAGACTGCCAGGGACAACCTGGAGGAAGGCGGGGATGACGTCAAATCATCATGCCCCTTATGGCTTGGGCTACACACGTGCTACAATGGCGCAAACAAAGGGAAGCGAGATGGTGACATTAAGCAAACCCCAAAAAAAGCGCCTCAGTTCGGATTGTAGTCTGCAACTCGACTACATGAAGCTGGAATCGCTAGTAATCGCGAATCAGAATGTCGCGGTGAATACGTTCCCGGGTCTTGTACACACCGCCCGTCACACCATGGGAGTTGGAAATGCCCGAAGTCAGTGACCTAACCGAAAGGAGGGAGCTGCCGAAGGCAGGTCCGGTAACTGGGGTGAAGTCGTAACAAGGTAGCCGTATCGGAAGGTGCGGCTGGATCACCTCCTTTCTAAGGAAATCGAGTAGGGATTATTTCACTGTTGAGTTATTAAGGAATTGATAACTCCACTTTTCTAGTGACGATGCGCTTAAGGGACACACCCGTACCCATCCCGAACACGATGGTTAAGCCTTAAGCGGCCGATGGTACTATACTGGAGACGGTATGGGAGAGCAGGTGGTTGCTAGATTGAAATGGGCTTATAGCTCAGCCGGTTAGAGCGCACGCCTGATAAGCGTGAGGTCGGTGGTTCGAGTCCACTTAAGCCCATTTACCTTGTAAAAAAGGTTGTATTATTATGGATGGGGGCGTAGCTCAGTTGGGAGAGCACCTGCCTTGCAAGCAGGGGGTCAAGAGTTCGAATCTCTCCGTCTCCACTTGAGTATGAAAGTACTCATTGCACGTAAGATGCTGTCTGCATTGCATTTGACATCATCTAAGTGCTCTAACAGTACCTTGAAAAATTCACACAGAAAAGATGATAAGAATAAATATTCTTACCAAGACATCAAAGATCCGAAACAAGTATTTTAAAATACAAGCATGGGAAACCATGCAGGCCATTTCTATAACGCTATATGGAAATGGGGGACATAGAAGTATGTCCAAGAGGCCAAGCAAAAAAGGGCACAGGGTGGATGCCTTGGCACTAAGAGCCGATGAAAGACGTGATAAGCTGCGAAAAGCCGCGGGGAGGAGCAAATATCCAATGAGCCGCGGATGTCTGAATGGGGAAACCCACATGGAAANACTCCATGTATCCATACGCCAATCCATAACGTATGGAGGGGAACCCGGTGAACTGAAACATCTAAGTAGCCGGAGGAAAAGAAAGAAACATCGATTCCGTAAGTAGCGGCGAGCGAACGCGGAAGAGCCTAAACCAGGATGCGTGCATCCTGGGGTTTGGACCGCAGAACTGATCCGGATGGCCTAGCAGAATGGTTTTGGGAAAGCCAGCCAGAGAGGGTGAAAGCCCCGTAAGCGAAAGGCAGTTCGGCAGAGCGGGATCCAGAGTACATCGAGACACGTGGAACCTTGATGGAACAAGCGGGGACCACCCCGTAAGGCTAAATACTACTTAGTGACCGATAGCGCATAGTACTGTGAAGGAAAGGTGAAAAGAACCCCGGGAGGGGAGTGAAAGAGAACCTGAAACCTTGTGTCTACAACCTGTGGAACCGCCGTATGTGCGGAACCGCGTACTTTTTGTAGAACGGTCCGGCGAGTTGCGCCATCTGGCAAGGTTAAGCACTTAAGGTGTGGAGCCGAAGGGAAACCAAGTCTGAATAGGGCATAAAGTCAGATGGGGCAGACCCGAAACCGGGTGATCTATCCATGTCCAGGCTGAAGCTGCCGTAAGAGGCAGTGGAGGGCCGAACGCACATCCGTTGAAAAGGGTGGCGATGAGGTGTGGATAGGGGAGAAATTCCAATCGAACCCGGAGATAGCTGGTTCTCCCCGAAATAGCTTTAGGGCTAGCCTTATCAAAGACTGCTGGAGGTAGAGCACTGAATTTCCTAGGGGGCGTCAAAGCTTACCGAAGAATATCAAACTCCGAATGCCAGCCAGTTGATTGATGAGAGTCAGACTGCACGAGATAAGTTGGGTAGTCGAAAGGGAAACAGCCCAGACCGCCGGCTAAGGCCCCAAAGTGCGTGTTAAGTGGAAAAGGATGTGGGGTTTCAAAGACAACCAGGATGTTGGCTCAGAAGCAGCCATACATTCAAAGAGTGCGTAACAGCTCACTGGTCGAGAGGCCCTGCGC
>CAJTIR010000150.1 GCA_910576385.1 Lachnospiraceae bacterium | reverse complement strand
CTAAGCGAACAGATTCGCCAGCAGGTATTTTATGCCATTTTCGTAGAAAAAGTCGAAACCAGTATAAAATCAAATGCCCTAATAAATGCCTTAAAACAGCTAATTAAGAAACAGGGGCATCATTTATAAAGTTGTAAAGTAGTGTTAATATAACAATGATATAGGAATCGAAATAATAAGGGTACCTTTTTAGGGATAAAAAATAGTGGGAGAGGAGTATGCTTTATTGTAATTTTCCAGAGTAGTGTGTATAATTTAAAAGAAATAATTGAAAAAACACAATCAAGATAAGGAGTGGATTATGTCATCAAATGCATGGGATTGGTTTCGGCCGCTTTATGCAGTGGAGGATTTACAAGGATATACAGAAGCTGACATAAAAGTGTTGAAGGGGATCTTTGGTGTTTTGCCGTTGGTATTGGAAGAATATTATCGTATTGCCGGACGGACAAAGGAATTCCACCAGGTACAGGATATATGGATATTGCCAGAACATTTTCAAACATCGGACTGGTTAAGGCAATCAGAATACTTGATTTTGCTGAATGAAAATCAGGGCGTCTGCCGTGCGGGAATACACAAAGCGGATTTATGTCTTCCAAACCCGCCTGTTTATTATACAGAAGATGATAAAAACTGGAATCTTTGCGCTTCCACAACCAGTGAATTTTTATCTGCTGCACTAGCATATGAAGCGGTCTTTCATTTTGCATACAGCCCAAAGGAGTTTTATTGGATCACAGAGGCGGAGATGGATTTTATAAAGTTGAACCTTACAAAGTTACCATTTGAATTGGAAAAATGGATTGGCGATATGAAGGTTCTTCTGTTTCAAAACGAGGCCGATAATATGGTTGCTGTTATGGATTGTGGGGATGGAAATTCTAATATATTGTATGGTGGAGCAACGGAAGCATCCTATGATAAGCTTCGCAAAGCTTTGGAAGAGATTGGGGAACCTATGTAATTTTCCAGAATATCAGGCTGATATAACAGAAGTTAGGAGAGAATTTAAATGGACTTTATAAGAACAGATGGTAAAAATAAGGATTTTATAGAAAATTGTAGACTTCTTGATATAGATTTAGACAGACGTGTTGGCAAAAAGATACAAAGAGATAAATGAAAGTATGACGATGAAAATATAGAATTAAAAAGAGTGTTCGTGCATACGGAGTATCAAGGAAGAGGGATCGGCAGCAAACTTGTAATTTAAAACATAAATAAATTTGTGTTTGTAGAGAGTTGTGATGAAAATCAGAATCTGGAGTAGAGATTATAGAAAAATATGACATACTTTTGTCACACTTATAATGCATAAATAGAATGAAGGAGGATTGATATATGTCATTTACTGAAATATGTATTTATCAGGTCAAACCATAAAAGATAGAGGAATTTGAAACATTCATGCTTGAAGCATAAAGTTTTTTAGAAATGTATTGACTCTCTCGTAACGTAACGGTTTAGGATGAGAATGAAAGGAGGAAGATGCAATGTCAAGAAATGTCAAAAATATCATCGAAGTAATCGACTATATTGAAAGTCATTTGCATGAAAAACTAGACTTGGAAAAAATTTCTCAGGCGGCGCATTATTCAAAGTATCATCTGCATCGAATGTTTACTGGCGCCGTAGGTTTGTCAATCCATGATTATGTAAAACGTCGTCAGTTGACTGAGGCGGCAAAACTGCTTGTTTTTTCCGATAGATCAATTCTCGAAATTGCATTGACTGCCGGATATGAGAGTCAACAGTCTTTTACTGATATTTTTAAAGCCATGTATAAAAAATCTCCCCATAAATACAGGGAGGAAGAAGAATTTTATCCCTTGCAGCTAAGATATGTTTTGAACGAGAACCCTACAAATTTAGATGACAACAATTGGCAGGACAAAATCATTTTTGCGACAAGTGAGGATATTCCCAAATGGATGGAACTAGTTTATCTAGTAATTGATGGGTTTCCGCATTTAGATGAGAAACAATACCTTGAACAGTTGCAAATATATATCCAGAATAAGCGGGCATTGATTTTAAAAGACGCTGAAACTGCAATTGGGATCATGGCGTTTCATGAGATGACTGGAAGTATTGATTTTTTTGGCGTACATCCACAGTATCGAAATAGAGGAATAGCGAAAGCGTTTTGTCAAAAGGCATTGTGTGAATTGACACATTCTGCACAAATAAGCGTTACGACTTTTCGGAAGGGTGACAGAGCGGATAATGGTTATCGTGAGATCTGGGGAAGACTTGGTTTTTCAGAAGCGGAATTGTTGGTGGAGTTTGGTTATCCGACACAGCGGTTTATATTACAGAAACACCACTTTACAACTTTTATAAATGATAGGCATTTTGCTGGACAAGGCATTTCAAGACTTTCATAAGAACCGATGATTTTATCATACTTTTGCTCTTTTTCACCAAAGTGGCAAAAAATAGTTCCTTCCTTATCCGCTCGCTGAGCACAAACCGGAAATCCTGCACGCTTCCAT
>CAJTIR010000149.1 GCA_910576385.1 Lachnospiraceae bacterium | reverse complement strand
GAACGGATGGAACCTGCCGACTCCATAGCAAGGATAGATAACACCAGCAGGAACAAGGTTTCAATAGTTGGTAAGGAAAAAGTTTTAAAATAAATATAAAAATAACGGTACAGTCTACCAATTAGATTGTTTTCGTTGTATAATAAGTCTGACGTACAAGGTCACCATCTTTCGTATAGTTTTGTGTGCAAACTTATTATACATTAGAAAGTGCCTTGTGCGTTATTTTATTTTTCAAAAAGTTGTAAAGTGGTGTGAGCATTTAAAAAATAAAGAAAATTGGATTGACTTTGAGAGTGAAATTTCACAGGTAATTCAGAATGTGGATGAATTATACCATGCGTATATGGAGAAAGATGGAGATTTTTATGAAGCAAATTTAAAGCGTTGTAAGGAAAAATTGCCAGGAAGTTTTTTGAATTATCTGTCACGTGAGCATGGAATTGGAAACCTTATTTCTATTATGATGAAAGATTTAAACAGGTTGATTGGGGCTTTAGAGATCTATATTTTTGATTACATAGACAACTGGGGAAGGATTGAATATTATAATCCTGATATAGACGCAATCCATCCAGATGCAATTCTTTCTTTTAATTATTCCGATACGTGGAAGAGGGTATATGAATATAACAGGGGGAATGTAAAATATAGTTTTATCCATGGAAAAGCACAAAGCATACCATATACCTTTAATATGGATAAGTGTATTGATAAAAATCAGATGGTACTTGGCATTGATGAGTATCTGCCTGAGGACAGAAGAAACAAAGAAGTGGAATTTATTGCGTTTAAAAAATATTACCAGCGCATTTATAAGAAAACAGGGAATGAGTATAAATCTTGGCTTGCAGAAATTGATAAACAGAGGAAAGACGGAAGGAAACAAGAAAATAAACTATACATTTTCGGGCATTCTTTAGATGTGACAGATGGAGATATTTTAAAAGAGCTGATAGAACATGATGGGATTGGGACAATCATATTTTATAAAGATAGAACAAGGCTTGGACAGCAGATTGCAAATTTAGTCAAGGTTCTTGGCTCGGAGAAGGTAATTCAGTATGTTTATGGGAATAATCCAATTATTGAGTTCCGCCAACAGAAAAGCAGGGGAAAAATTTATGGGAGCACATTTGAAATTGTTTCCGATATGGTAAAGTTTGACCATTTTTATAAATATAAAGGCGGAGATCTTGAAGACATGATTTCAAAATTTGAGAGGAAAATAGAAGAGAAGGATCTTGATTATTTTTGTTCACAGGAAATAGTTATTTCTCTTTATGATAGTTTTCAGAGGCACGGTTTGGGAAAGAGATATGCAAAGCAGCTTTTAGAGATTGCCGATAGTCTGGGAGATAGAGAATCCATAGCTAAAGAACCGATACAGTTTAAACATGAGAATTGGGAATATCAGGATTATGATAATTCATGGGGGTGTGACAGGCTTACAAAAAATTTATCGAAACTGTGAACAAACATAATAGGGAAAATTTTACTTTGTGCGACTTTTTGTCAAATGTTACTTCATGGGATGATATTATGGAAGGTTATCGGAAAATTGCGAACGGCTCCAAGGAGATTGACAAAAACAGGTATGTTGAAATTCTCAAAAATGTCTTAAGTATGCATAAGCATCCCTATGGGAATATGGAAGAAATGTGGAATTTATTAATAAAATTGTCGAGAGGGGCAGCCGATAAAATTTCAAGGGAGACATTGGAGGAATTGCTCCAAAACACAGAAAGCAGTTGGGAAATCTGCAATTACACGCATTTGCTGCGTGAAATAGAAGAATGTGATTATTTTAATGAGCAGGCAAAAAATGTGCTGGAAGATTTTGGGGAGGAATTTTAGAAGTTTGGGAAAAGGAAGCATTAGGGATATGGCAGGCGATAAAGTATTGGCTGCATGGTAAGAAATTCGATCGTAAAATATAGAAAAATGCAGGGAGGTTTTTGTATGTCTGAAAGATTAACATGGGAAGAGATTCAGGAAAGATACCCAGACCAGTGGGTTGGGCTTGTTGATGTAAAATATGTAGATGATGATGGTATCTCTATTGAGTCGGCAGTTATAAAATATTTGGACAAAACGAAGAGTGAATTGACGATGAAAGCATTAAATGGAGAGATTGTTTCGAGATATACAACGCCTGACCATATTTTCCAATTGGGAATGTTGGGGGTATTGCGGTGAAACAGTTTACTTTAAGACTTGACAGAAAACAGCAAAAGCCTGTCGTGCTTTTAAATGATGCGTTGACAGCATTGTTAGATACAGGCGCGAGTATTCCAATATGGACAGATGCTGAGGAGATTCTGGCAAATGTTTTAGGTGGAAATTAGTGAAAGAGAAAGTGCCGTTTACAGGATTTGGTGGTATTACTTATGGCAATCTTTATCAGGTGACAATAGAAGTTGGTTATTTAATATTTACACCACTTTACAACTATTATAAATAGTGCTCCTTTTGTCGGACAAGATATTTCAATGTTCTCATAAGGGCAGATGATTTTATTATATTTTCGCTCTTTTTCACGAAAGTGGCAAAAAATACCTCCTGCCGGATCCTTTCGCTGAGTGC
>CAJTIR010000148.1 GCA_910576385.1 Lachnospiraceae bacterium | reverse complement strand
CTGGTATTCTTCGTTTAAGCTTTTTATCGTACGTCCTTCTTCTAAATACATCTGTACGATTTTCTTTTTGAATTCCGGCTCATAAACCTTCGTCTTTGGCATGTGTAACACCTTCCTTTTCACTTATTAAATATATCACTTATTTCCTGTTTGGTGTTACAACTTTATTATACCAGCTCAATGGCGCTGGACGGGTATGTGGTAAAGCTGGATTTGCCGGAACTGAAGGAGCTGGTGTCCCTGATGCGCTATTCCAGCAACAACTTAAACCAGCTGACCCGTAAAGTGCATGAAACCGGGCGGGTTTATGACGCTGATTTGGAAGATATATCCCAGCGGCAGGAACAGCTTTGGGAGGGTGTGCAGAAGATACTGGCCCAGCTTTCCAAGCTCTCCTGACCGGATAGTTTGCTCCATCTGCGGAGGGAGGAACGGCGTTCTTCGCCGCGCCTTCCTCCGCTTTTTCTTTTTGACGGTAAACTTGCCGGATGTGCCGGAATCATGGATAATAGCGGCAGAACAGGGTTTTACGAAAGGAGTGGACTGCTATGATGTCATTTGAACAGGTGATAGACATTTTTGGGGACTATCTGGCATTGGATACAGAAATGGAAGTCTGCAAAAGCCGGTATGGGTATATCCGGGTGGAGTTTCATGGGACAGGGGAATTACCCGGCTATTGCAGCGGCATGGTCTGCCATACCCCAAAGGAGCTTTTTGACCTTCTGCTTTCCGATTATGAAAGCTATCTGGAAATCCAGCGGACAAAGGGATGCAGGAATGTGACGGAGGAAGATAAAAACGAAATTGCCGCACTGTGCCAATCCCGTTTGGAGAGGTGGGAAAAAGGAAACGCCAGATAGCTTTGGCGATTTACTTTCGGCATGAAATAGGATATACTGATAAAGGTCATAGCGCAGACAGTCCCGCAAACGGGCGGGTCTTTTCATAGAGGAGTGGATGTATGGAAAATGCCAGACACCGTCTGTTAAATTGGCGTGGTCACATTATTTCAAGTTTTTTACAATCTCTGATGAGAGAAAGCGCAGCTTTTATGAAAAAGACAGCAAGATTTTTGGGGCATTTGTTTTTTTGTGATTGCGTGGTATAATGTCCATAGGCAAGGAGGGAGCAAAATTGAATCACGATTTGCAAATCAATCAAAATGCGGAACAGACCTATCATTCTATCCGCAATTCGATTGTTTCCGCGCAACACCGTTTAAGCGCGGCGGTAAATTCCACAATGGTAATCACCTACTGGGAAATAGGAGAACAAATCTATAAAGCGTGTGGAGAAAATGACCGGGCCGAGTATGGAAAAAAACTTCTGGATTATTTATCTGAACAGCTGACTGTTGAGTTTGGAAAGGGTTTTACCGTCCGTAATCTTCGGGCAATGCGCCAGTTTTATTGCTTGTTTCCGATTCGGCACACACTGTGTGCCGAATTGAGCTGGTCCCATTATCGGCTTTTAATGCGTGTCCAGGATGAACAGGCAAGGACTTTTTATGCAGAAGAATGTGCAAAATCTGCGTGGAGTGTCCGGCAGCTGGAACGGCAGATTAACACCATGTACTACCAGCGCATTTTAGCAAGTCAGGATAAATCGCTTGTGGCAAAAGAAATCCAGACTACCGAGCCAAAACCGGAATATGAAAAAATAATCAAGGACCCTTATGTAATGGAATTTTTGCAGATCCAGCCGGACACTCATGTGTATGAGGGCGAACTGGAGCAAGCCCTGATCGACCATCTTCAGCACTTCCTTTTAGAGCTTGGACGCGGCTTTTCATTTGTGGCGCGCCAAAAACGGTTTACACTGGATGGGCAGGACTTTTTCATCGACCTGGTTTTTTATAATTATATTCTGAAATGCTTTGTCCTCATAGATTTGAAAATGGGCAAGCTGACCCATCAGGATTTGGGCCAGATGCAGATGTATGTGAATTATTACACTCGTGAGATGATGAATGACGGTGATACGCCACCGATTGGCATTGTCCTTTGCGCGGACAAAGGAGATTCCATTGTAAAATACACGCTGCCGGAAGATAACCGCCAGATATTCGCGTCGAAGTATTTTACTTATCTGCCATCCGAAGAAGAACTGAAACGGGAGCTGAACTTGGACAGCTTTTATAAGATGGAAGAATAAATATGGGAACCAGTAATAAAGTCTGCCCCGTCTGCGGCAGAAAAATGAAACAGCAGTTTATCGGCTTACAGCATTGTAAATGCGGGATGAGCTGGAAAAAGGACATCGGATTTTTTGAGCGCACCAGCGATATGATTTTTGCGTTAGAACGCCGGACCATTGGAAAAAAGGTCAGACAGATTCCGGTCATCCGATACAAAAATGGTGAATAAAAGAAACAAGCGGTCTGCATATGCAGGCCGTTTTGTTATCGGCTTTAGCCAGTTGAGTGCGACGGAGTTTTTCGTGTTCCGAAAAACGGAGGCGTGCGAAACAAAAAACCACCTGCTATGCGGGTGGTGTAATAAGTGCTTATAGCACTAAAATCACCTTTCTGTTATGATAGAGTTGTTCAAGCTACTACATAACGAAAGGAAAGGTGATTTTATGGCTA
>CAJTIR010000147.1 GCA_910576385.1 Lachnospiraceae bacterium | reverse complement strand
GTGCGCCCGTTAGGGTGTATGCCATAAACCGCCTTTAGCAAGCGGTAGACAAAGATATCAAAGAAAGGAAGGTGAAAATTTACTGTCTATCATTCCACGACTTATCCGTGAAGGGAAACCTTCTGGGGAGTGTAGCATGTCGTTGTTATAGCAAATACGGCTATAACTGGCATAAAACGGCGCAATCTTCTAACCGTCATTTTATGCGGGGATGAAAATCCGTGTATGAGGATGAAAGCTAAACTGCTTGATTGGTAGCCGGAGCCTGGGAGTATCTGGCCTACGTGCGAAAGGAGATGGAACGCACGGTGCTTTGGCGGCTGTCGCTCGATTGTCGGCAGACGTGTGATATCCGAAGCAAGGCAAGCCTTAGATTAGGTTGAACGGCGAACGCCACATATCTACAAAGATTACCGACAACACGGAACGCTATGTATGGCATATGCTACCGGAGATGACCTAAACCCGCCCATTTGCGGGCATGGTTACACAGCTCCCATAGTAGCCCGTGGACTCTGGATTTACAGGGATAGCCGTAAAAACGGAAGCGGGAGAGCCGCCCACATGACGAAGGGGAGCAGTATGCTTTTAATACAAACAAGAAAGGAAGGTGCGTGAGGCATCATGAGAAATCCAACTGATGTATTAAATAGCCTGAACAAACAGTCTAAAGATTTATCGTATAGGTTCCAAAGGCTTTACCGGAACCTGTACAACCCGGAGTTCTACCTGTTGGCATACAGGAACATCTACGCCAATGAGGGGAGCATGACACCGGGTGTGGATGGAGAAACACTGGACGGGATGGGCAGTCCGAGAATAGAGCGCATCATCAGCGCATTGAAAGACCGCTCCTACCGCCCGAAACCTGCACGGCGTACATATATTGCGAAGAAAAACAGCAGTAAAAAGCGTCCGCTTGGGATTCCTTCCGGGGATGACAAGCTGGTGCAGGAAGTAGTCAGAATGATACTGGAAAGCATTTATGAACCAGCCTTCTCCGACTATTCCCACGGATTCCGCCCAAAGAGGAGCTGCCATACAGCCCTCGAACAGATACAGCGGACATTCGCCGGGGCAAACTGGTTTGTGGAGGGGGATATTCAGGCATGTTTTGACAGCTTCGACCACCACGTGCTGATTGATATCCTGCGCAGACGCATTGATGACGAAGCATTTATCACATTGATGTGGAAGTTTTTAAAAGCCGGATATATGGAACAATGGCAGTACAACAGGACATACTGCGGCACTCCGCAGGGTTCTGGCATCAGTCCCGTTCTGGCAAATATTTATCTGCATGAACTGGATAGGTACGTGGAGGAATATAAGGCAGGCTTTATAAAAGGAAACAGGATGAACCGCAAAGTGAATCCGGAATACGCCAGACGGAACCGTGAGGTGCAGAGGTTTATGCGCCGGAACAGGGAAGTATGGGACAGCCTTTCCGAAGCCGAAAAGAAAGAACGTGCCGGGGAATTACGCAGACTGCGGGAGAAACAGAGGGAAATCCCGTCTAAGCAGTTTCGGGATGAAACTTACAAAAACCTGCAATACGTCCGTTATGCGGATGATTTTATCATAAGCATTATCGGGAGCAAAAAGGACGCTGAAGCCTTAAAAGCAGATTTAGCCGTGTTCCTCAAAGAAAAACTGAACCTTACGCTGTCAGTGGAGAAAACCAAAATCACCCACGCAACTGGCCGGGCGAGGTTTCTTGGCTACGATATTTCAATTTCAAAAAGTCAGGAAGTCACAAAACGCCAAGGCAGGAAAGTGAAGGGATACAGCGGCGCAGTGAAACTATATATGCCGCATGAGAAATGGGAATCGAAACTATTGGAGTATGGTGCAATCCGTATCAAGAAAGACAAAGTTACACACAAAGAGCATTGGAAAGCCATCCACAGACCACAGCTCATTAACCGCAAAGACATTGAAATCCTGTCAAAGTACAACTCTGAAATCAGAGGTCTGTACAACTACTACTCACTGGCATGTAATGTATGCGCAATGAGTAAGTTTGCGGGTCTGATGCATTACAGTATGCTGAAAACATTCGCAAATAAATACCGCACAAAGACCAGAAAGATTAAGAAGAAATATTTTAGGGATGGACGGTTTACAGTCATTTATAAGACAAAAAGCGGTATGAAGGAGAGCGTATTTTACAGAGGGCCTTTTATCCGCAAGGATAAGCCCAATGTGCCGCAGGCAGATATTCTTCCGGCCTACAAACGGTATGACAGACCAAACCGCATAGCGGCAAAACTGCGCTCAAAAACTTGTGAACTCTGCGGACAGTACACAAATGACGTGGAGATTCATCAGGTAAAACGGCTGAAAAGCCTTAGCGGTGAATATGAGTGGGAAAAAGTCATGCTAAAGAATCGCAGGAAAACGCTGGCAGTATGTCCGGCGTGCCACCGTGAGATACACGGAAAAGACTGATTTTGTTAGTTGACGGCATATGGAGAGCCGTGTGCATCGAGAGGTGCCCGCACGGTTCGGGAGGGAGCGTCCACGAGGCGCTTACCTCATGACCTTTACAATACCTCTGACACAAGGGGTACGTCGCAGTCCTACGGTTTAAATTATCAAAA
>CAJTIR010000146.1 GCA_910576385.1 Lachnospiraceae bacterium | reverse complement strand
TAGTACCCTGCTGTTAGCGACGAGGTTATTTACTTTTGTTTATGGGTTAGGGAATATCCAGCGCCATATACCGTTTTTATTTCACAGATACTCTTTAATTCTCTTAATCGTTTCCGCAGGAAAGAAATATAATTATCAACATTCCCTGGTTCAATATCCGATGACGAACCCCATATTTTTAATATGAGTTGTTCCCTTGAAAAAAGTGTTTCTGGGCTTTTCATAAGGATATACAACAATTCAGATTCCTTTGCTGTTAAAAAAATAGTCTTTGGACTGCAAGTCAGCTCACGGTTTGGTTTATCAAAACATAAGTCGGCATATTGGAGTTTATCTTCTATTTCTATTTTGTTGGGACGTCTTGTTAAAGCCCTGACACGGGCAAGGAGTTCTTGGATATGGAAAGGTTTGGCTAAATAATCATCAGCCCCGCCGTCCAATCCCTCTATCTTTTCATTTAGGGCAGTCATCCCTGTAATGATGATAACAGGAATTTGAATTCCTTTTTTGCGCATAGCTTTTAAAATTGTCAGACCATCAATAACAGGGAGCATCCTGTCCACAATAGCTAAATCATAGGAATAATCCGTATGTAAAGCATATAACAAAGCAGTTTCCCCATCATTACAAGCATCGACCAGATAACCATTTTTCGTTAATTCCGATTGTATCGAGCTGCAAAGTTCTAAGTCATCTTCTAAAAGAAGTATTTTCATTTTTTGATATCCTTTCCTTAGTTTTGTTTCCTTTCCCAGAGCATGGAAGCATAATAACATCATTTTCGCAAATCTGCAATTTTACCGCAATTTTTTGAGTTTCCCCATTTTGCAATTCATAGTACCAAAAGTTTTCCATCACAAAGTGATGGAAACACTTTGCACATAAAAGCGCTCTGGAAAGCTAGCTTTTCATACGCTTTTTGTGCAAGATGTCTATGCTGCCAAAGGCAGCAAGACCTTTTGGCACTATAATATCTGCTATTAGAAAAAATGGGGAAAATCAAATACCGTAATTTGCAGCAGTAAATATTTTTTGATGGAAATATATAATCCGTTTAGTATCAGTATAATATGAAATTCTATAAAAATCCTCTAAAAAGTCATTTATATTTTTTAAGATTTTACAGGATTTTTAGCAGGATTTTTCTATACAATGTTTTTGCAACTTGATCACTTGAACGCCTTACATCTTTGCAGGGCATATAAAAATCATGGTACTAAAAACAAACATATCAAAAAGAAAGGCAGAAAAGAATTATGAAGAACAAAAAAATAATGCGGACACTAATAGTTGGGGCAAGTATTTTGGCTTTGGCAGGCTGTGGTACATCGAATGACACGGACACAGACGGAGAAAAAGAAACTCAAAATACCTATATTGAAAATAACATAGCAAACCCTGACCAAAAGGATGCTTCCAATGAAAACGATTCAAGCAATACTCCCGATGGGAACGATTCAAATGCTGTCGGCAGTACGGATGGCGACAAACTAATTGCTGCAGCTGATTTGCAGGGAAGCGTGACAGAATTTTCGGACAATGGATGCACAATCACCCCCGTAACATCAAGTAATGATGGAAAAAGTGCTGAAGAAGCGGCGGATGGATACGAAGATGAAGCGGAAAAAATCAATATTAAATATGGAGATAACTGCATATTCCAAAGAGCAGTGATGAGCATAGCGACTGGAAAAGCCACAGTCAGTGAAGCTGCCAAAGCGGATATAAAGAAAAAAACATCCTTGCTGCTTTATGGAAATTTTGATGATACAAAAAATTTTACGGCTACAAAAGCAGTGATTGTCCAATATGAGTAGGGGGAATAGATATGGAATATTATCAGCTTGCGTTTCGGTATTTGAAGCGGAAAAAATCAAAGACAATCCTGCTGTTTTTTGTGCTGCTCATTGTGAGCAGCATGATATTAAGCACAAACATGATTCTCCGTGCGACGGCTGATTCAAAAGCGGCAATCGGTGAAAAAACAAAGGCAAAAGTTGTCATGGGTATTTTGAAAGAAGAAAACAAGATTACGCTAGACGACGTGGAATGGATAAAGGGTTTGGCAGAAGTTTCCGCCATAAATTGTCTGGCAAAAAACGAGGCATTCCCAGTAAATTTCCAATTAATTACAGGCAGTGATTCCACAGAAGAATCTAACCAGAAAGCATCGCTCCTGTCCTATGACAATCTGGAAAACGACAGCGGATTTTCGGAAGGAGTGTACCGTCTTATTTCTGGCAGATATATTTCAGAAGACATAAAAGGAATTGTTATCAACTCTTATCTGGCGGATGCCAACCAATTAAAATTAGGCGACTTGATAGAATTGGGAAGTGCCAATGGAAAGCGGGCTTCCCTAGAGATTGTCGGTATCTTTTTATCTGGAAGTGAAAGCAAACAGCCAGACGGAATGGAGTCTGTAAATCGTATTGAAAACCAGATCTTCATAGATAATGTTTCCTACTCGGATTTATTTGAAATGGACGGTTTTACCAAAGTTGCTGTTTATTGCAAAAATCCAGAACAATTAAGTGTATTAGAGCAAGAATTGAACAAATATTTATCCGACAAAGCAGATTCTACGACGTCTGATACCTTGTATCAACAAATGGCTTTGCCATTGGAACAGATTACCAGAGTTGCAAAGCTTATGCTT
>CAJTIR010000145.1 GCA_910576385.1 Lachnospiraceae bacterium | reverse complement strand
GGTTCCTCCAGCATTATACAGATCCACGATCTGCTGTTTAAATTCCGGAGTGTAAGATTTTTGATTTTTCGCCATGCCTTTCATCTCCTTTGCTCTTTCATTTGATAGTATAGGTTGTTCAACTTTTCCTGTCCACACTTATATACTAACACCAACACGGAGCGAAGCAACAGCTCTAAACCCTTTGCAGAAAGATAATGGGGCTGTGTCGGGATAACCACGCTGTCAGCCGCCGCAAGTGCATTGATTGTCAGCATCCCCAAGCTCGGCATACAGTCAATAAGGATAGTATCGTAATTCTTTTTTACTTCATTGATGCAGGTTTTCAACACACTTTCACGGCTAATGGCGTTTATCAGCCTTACTTCCAGTCCCGACAGTTCAATGTTGGACGGGAGCAGGTCAACGCCCTCATCATGGTGCAGGATAGCTTTCTGGACATTGACAGGATTATCGTCTATCACATCCTGCATAATGCTTGAGAGCGTATCTGACAAGTCATCTGGTCTGCCATAGCCAAGCGACATCGTAAGATTTGCCTGTGCATCGGCATCAATGAGCAGGACTTTTTTACCCTGCTGTGCCAGAGCTACGCCCAGATTGACCGCCGTGGTGGTCTTTCCGACACCGCCTTTCTGGTTGGTTAAAGCGATTACTTTGCAATTTGACATAGGTGCGTCCTCCTTTCGCATAGATTTAGCCACTTTGTCAAGGTGGCTATGTAAAGGATTCATGACAATAAAAAAAGCCGACTGGCTGTTTTTAAACTACACCAATCGGCTATGTAAAAGTCTATTCTGTTTTTATCTGCTCTTATATGATAAGGCTTTCCTTATTCTTTCTGTATCCCATTTTTCTGGAAACAACACCGCCATAATATGAAACGCATCTATCAGTCCTGCAATATACGCATGAGTTCCGTATTCAAAATCCTGCTTATCCCTGCAATCTAAAAGGCGTTGGCAAACAGCCCTCTGTTTCTCCGTTAAATCAAGCTGATTAAAAGCATCCTCTGCACTCCCCTCATTATTACTGTCCTTTTGATAACTCGCATCAGCTTGTAACAGTTTCAAGACAGATTCGTCTTTCAATTTCTCTACCGCTATCTTCACCAGTTCCTTAAATTCCTTATCGCACATCACTTCCTCCTGCCAGTTCTACTCTTAACTTTTTTACAGGTGCATGGATAACTTTAAAAATAAGTTCATCAACACAATCTGTATATCTGCCCTGCTGAATGAGCTGATTTTTCAGTTCCACAAGGCTATGTAATAAAATGCTCCGTTCCTCACTATCCACATATAAATGATTTTTCTTTTCTCTCATAATCAACACCAACCTTTTTTGATTTCATTATATAGAGAAATGCCAAACCAATCAAAGGTGCGATTCAGACAATAAAATAAGCGTACCACTATTTCTAATGATACGCTTATCATAATTCATTCTCTAATCAAGGTCGATATAAACGGTTACATTCGTTTCTCTCCATTGATTTTTCCTTACATACTGTCCGTTAGCCTTTCGGTAAGCTGCCGCCTGCTCGAAAGATAGCGGTAATTCAAAGGAAAGAGAACTCCTACCTACTTTGTATAGCCGCCTGTGCAGTGTTTATCGGTCGGTGGTATACCAGATACTGGTAATTTATTTCGGAATACTGGAATGATTATAAGGCTTTCATTTTTCATCGTTTAACGCATTTCCTGTAATTTTGTTTCCTCAATTTCACGTTGAAATGCCCATCCTGCCTGATTATAATAATCCATTCTTTCTTTGTCTGTCATGTGCTTTGTTATTTCGTAATTATATTCCCGTAATTTATGAATGTCTTCAATTGTAAAATCTGGGCTTAAAACAGGTTTTTCCATAATCATCCCTCGCTTTCTAACAATACAGACGGGCTCCAAATCTCTATCGGTTTATAACCCTCCAGATTTGTGATAGCCCTTACACCACGGATAGTTTTAATATTTACAATATGTTTAAAATTCCACGATATAATACAATCGCAGTTACCTGAAACAGCCGCACCTATATGTTGACAATCATCAAGGCTCTTTTCTGTCAATATGCCCATACTGATAATCTGCTTTGCAAGTTCTGACACTTCCTGCGTAATATCAATCGTAGAATATTTTATCTGCTTCAAATAATCTCTCAATGCACTTCTTTTCGGTTCCGGACAGTCCGAAACCTCCTTTAATGTCACCGTAGAAAGGCATACCTCATACACACCACTCCGAAACATTCCCCACAATTTCCTTGTATCTGCCATTTTTTCCGGTACATCTTCCTGCATCAGATGGCTGATAACAGATGTATCTAAATATACTTTTAATTTCCTGCCCATTTTTCTCACTTCCTTTTTATTTATTTTAGCACGATTCCTTTTTTCTTACAATAAAAACTATCGTTGTATTTTAAGCAATATGAGGGAACTCTCCATTATTAGGATAGCTCCCTCATA
The DNA here is from genome assembly GCA_910576385.1 of Lachnospiraceae bacterium. GTDB lineage: Bacteria > Bacillota > Clostridia > Lachnospirales > Lachnospiraceae > Petralouisia. Next base: position 198 of record CAJTIR010000145.1, on the reverse strand, counting down.
AACAATCTCGAAAACCTGTATTTATTCTGAACTGGCATTAACTACTCTTTACACCACTTTACAACTATTATAAATAGTGCTCCTTTTGTCGGACAAGATATTTCAATGTTCTCATAAGGGCAGATGATTTTATTATATTTTCGCTCTTTTTCACGAAAGTGGCAAAAAATACCTCCTGCCGGATCCTTTCGCTGAGTG
>CAJTIR010000144.1 GCA_910576385.1 Lachnospiraceae bacterium | reverse complement strand
CATTATGGATACCTCCTGCTATTGTTGATTAGGTTGCCTAGACCCAAATCTATGATAACATGGAGGTTTTATTTTTGGTACTTTAGGGATCGCTACTGCTCACTCTATTCTCCCCAGCTCTGCTGGGGGCTTAATGGACGTTCAGTTAAAGTGCTGTATTATCTCCTGGGACAAAGCCCTGGATGCCGTCCGGGTAAATGAATATTATACCGAAGAATATAAGCGCGAGCGCAAGGTTGCCGACTGGTGCCAGGCTCAATGGGAAGTATTCTCCCTGTATGGGTTATCTAAAGAGAAAGCCATTGCCTCATAGTTTCCATTCTTTGAATATTTACTTTCCAGGACAAGGCATGGTGTCCCACACTCACTGACATTCCCCCTGACAGTTTCAGGGCAGCAAATTTCCACCTCCTCCCCATCCAGAACCAAAACTGTTGACTTGTTTTCTTTGGTTAATAAGACAGCCTCCTTCCATTCTTCCTCAAAATAATACTTCTCCACAGATTCCTCCTTCCCCTGCTTTGCCTTCCTTTGCCTTTTTCAGCATACCACAGGGGGATTTCTGTAAAATTTAGAGAAAATTCCATAGAAAGCCAGCCCTTGCCCTTTAAAAAAACAGGACACACTCCTGTGAATCCTGTTTTTCTCTTCCCCTTATATTTTACATGCACCTATAAAAATGCAGCAGGCTTTTGCCCCTTATCCCTGTCCTCCCTCTATCCCAATGTCCCCTTAACTGTCTGTGTCTGGCTGGAAGCCTGCCATCTTTTTATCACCCACATACAGGCTCCAGGTCTTTTTTCTCCACTGCAACCTCCATCAAGCCACTTTCTATTGAGAGCATCCTTATAATCTGGTCTGCATAAGGGAACAGGCTGTCATAGCACTTTAGCTGTTCCTCTTTTGGAAATTTGCCATTTTTAATGCCATCCACATGGAAAATCCCCTCCAAAACCAGTTTAAGGCAGAATTTACTGGAACCTTCCATCCCCAAATATTGTGCCAGCACTGCCACTGCCATGTCTTCTCCTGGTTCAAATCTGACAGAAAATTCCATATGGTCTGACAGACTGGCCTCCCCAGACTCTTCCAGCTCATTCAGCAGCTCCAGCCTGCTGATCTTGTAGCCTAACAATTCTACTTTTCCCATCTTCCTCCTCCTTTTCCCAGTCTAATCCTTGCATTTCATTGCTTTTCCCAGTCTAACCCTTGCATTTCATCACTGCCCTGTAAGCATACCATAAGAAATCTCCCTATAAACCCTGCAAAAACCAGCCCTGCCCTTTATAAATCCACAAAAAAAAGCAGGACAGCATATCTCTGTGAACCCTGCTTTTCTGACACTTCTATTAAGAACCCTTACAATATAGACAATGGAACCTGCCAAAAATTATGTTGCCATCTGCAACTCTTATATCCTTGCCATATCCTGATGGTTTCTTTGATTGGCAGTCTCCCCTTCTGGCTCCTGCCTTCCTGCATTTTTTATTTCTGCTTTTGGCAGCAATGCTTTCTTTATACTGATTGTAAAGCTGCTATCTCCTGAATGACTTCTATTGGCAGACTGACAAACTCAGCTATTTTATCTATTGAAAATGTACCATCTTTCAACATTCTCTTTGCTGTTTCCTTTGCTGCTTCTTCCACTGCCTCATATTTCTCACTTTGAACATATGATTTCATCACTTCTTCCTGATCATATAACTCCATTAACATATCAATCACCTCCTGCTCTTTGCTTTCCAGATATTCCTTTAATACATTTTTATCCTTACATATCCTGATGGTTTCCCTGATTGCCTTCCTTGTCCTGCCATAAGCCTTCACCTGCTCATTGCACACTTTTGTGAATGCTACATACTGGCTGATGATATCCCCTTCCCTGCCATCATAGATCATTTTCACTTTTAAATCCAGGCAGACCTGCTCCCCACCAAAAAATTCCCCTGCAAATGAAATCTCTTCTGGCCTTGTCTTCCTGTCCCCAGTATAGATGACATAAACCTCTGGCTTTGGCATCTTTAATTTTTTACTGTTATATATGTTCTGCCTGGTTTCATTGAAATATTCCCTGTATGTCTGCACAAGGTACATCAATGCCCTGAATATGATATTGGGTGTCCATGTGGACTGGCTTTCTATCAGAATCAATAAAGTTGAGCCTACCCTGAAGCCTATATCATTATAGATGTCATTTACAAGGACATTGCTGACTGTGACATCTTGCAGGTCATCTTCTGTAACACCCCTGTCCTCTGGGTGCAAAGCCTGGTACAGCTGCACCAAATACTTTTTTTCTTTGAATAATGAAGTAAACACCACTTTACAACTTTATAAATAATATCCCTGATGCTGAATCAGTTGTTTTAAAACCTTAATGATAGCTTTTGATTTTATGTGTGTTTCGGCTTTTTTCACGAAAATGGCATAAAATACCTGCTGGCGAATTTGTTCGCTCAGTACGAAACGAAATTCCTGGACGCTTTCTGTCTGGTATTTGGAAAACGTCTTGTCCTGATACGGCAAAAGTTTCATTGCACAACACGCTATGTTGATTAGATTGACAAGCATTTCTATCCCTTTGCGGCTCCGCACCATGTAGCTGCATAATGACCAGAAGGTTTTCTGTTCGTAATAACTTACTTCGATGTTCCACCGAAAAGCATAAAGCATCAGA
>CAJTIR010000143.1 GCA_910576385.1 Lachnospiraceae bacterium | reverse complement strand
GTAAACGGTAGATAGTGCGTACCTATACAAAACTGGAGCAAACCTGTATGATAGAAACAGATTTGCTCCAGTCTTATTTCACTTCATCTTTACCGGGCTTCCGGCAGTTCGCAGGAAGATTCGGTGACCAGGGGAGCAGGTCATCCAGAAAACCCCGGTCAGTATCATCTAGATGTTTCGGTATCTCAGTGAGCAGATACTCAAAGTAATCGTATGGTTTCAGGTTGTTTGCTTTTGCTGTTTCCGCAATGCTGTAGATGATCGCGCTGGACTTTGCGCCGACGACAGTATCAATCATGACCCAGTTCTTCTTTCCGATACAGAACCCGCGGATCGACTGTTCCGCCGCGTTGTTGTCCATCGGCACTTCGCCGTCATCCAGGAACACTTTCAGGTATTTCTCCTGATTCAATGTATAATTGAACCCTTCCCATGTCTTGCTTTTCTGCGGCACTCTCGGAAGGTTTTCACGCACCCACGTAAAATAAGCCTCCACCAGGGGGCGGATGCTCAGCTGGCGGCGGTTGTGCCTCTCCTGTGCGGGAAGTTCCTTCAACTGTTTCTCTTCCCGGTAGATTGCCTGGATCATGGTCAGTGCAAGGTATGCGCGGCTGTCCTTTTGCTTTGCCTTCGGCAGCGCTTTTACCGCTTCGTCAAACCTGCGCCTTGCATGAGACCAGCATCCGGCAATCTTTAAGTCTTCCCGCTCGTCTTCGAGCGTGTGGTAGACCTGATATCCGTCCGTGACGCATACGCCGTTGAAGTCTTTCAAAAACTCTCTGGGATGGCTGGCATTGCGCGTCTTCTGGTATTCATACAGGACCATCTGGCGTTCTGTGTACATCCGTCCGGTGCGGTATACCCACATGTAGCTTTTTGATCCGGCAGGACGGCCGTCTTTGTTCACCAGCACAGGTGTTTCGTCTGCCTGCAGTACATGATAACTGTACAGTTTTTCATGCAGGTAATCATAGAGGACAGCGAGGTATCTGTCTGCACATTGGATTGTCCAGTTCGCCATGTTCTGCCTGGAAATATGCAGGCCATACCGTTCAAACTCTCGTTCCTGGCGGTAGAGGGGCACCGCATTGACATATTTAGCGTTCATCACGGCTGCTTCCAGCGAGGGGGACACCAGGCTTCCCCTTAACAGGCACTCCGGATGCGGCNCCTTTACGATCTCATCCGTATTCTTTCCGGCATATACTTTTACATGGTGTTCCTCCACTTCGACCTTTGCCGGAGTAAAACCATATCTGCGGTATACTTCGTCAGGAAGCTGTTTAAAACCCCCTTCCCCAAACAGCGCCGCCAGTTCCTCCGGAGATATGGAATGTTCGATCACGACTACCGGCAGGCCATCCAGATCCTCTTCCCGCTTTCCCTGTTTCTTTTTCGGTCTCCGGCGGGGGACAGCCTCTGCGCCGTTGCCGCATTCTTCTGCGGCAACGGCTTCTGATTCGTTAAAAAATACGATCTTCCCATCCACCTCCATAAAGGAGATCTGTTCATCCGGCTCATGTCTCTCCGATGACCTGCCGAAGCGGTGTCTTTTTAAGTCCGCCATCTGTTCCAATACCAGCTGGAGGTTATGGTCGATATTTTCCAGCTGCTCCTGCTGGGACAGGAAGAGCTGGATGAGGGTCTCCTTGTCAAAGCTGTTCAGTTTTTCTTCTGTATACTTCAAAGTCATCCTTCCGCCTCCTGGTATCCAAGTGGTTCTATTATATCAGAATCCCGCAGGATTTGCGAACGGGGACGTTCCTGGCATTCGTCATAATGCCCATGTTGTAACGCGGCGCTGGGATGGCTTTTGCAGGACGTTTTTTTATGATGGTTTTTTAAGGGGCCGATCCATGTGACATACGCTGAAACCATCTTTCAAGCCTGCGGAACCGGTGTGATACTGCCGAAATGCACAAGTCCTGAAAGTGCCAGAACCGCCTGGAAAGTTCTCCGTTTTGCACAAAATCATCCCATATATTCCGGCGGCTCTACTGGCCTGACGGATTTTTTCGGTGTGATCGTCAGCCCTTCCATCAGCCAGCGAAACTGCTTCTGCGTCAGCTGACGCACTTCCTCTGGATTGCGCGGCCACTGAAAACGGCTTTCGGACAGTCTCTTATATAACAGGAGCCATCCGTCCCCTTCCCATACAAGCCCCTTAATGCGGTCTGTACGCCTGCCGCAGAACAGATAAAGGGTATCCGGGACATAAGGCCTGTTCCCGGTCTGTGCTTCCACCAGTGCCGCGAGCCGGTCCATTCCCGACCGCAGGTCCGTGTATCCGCAGACGATATAAACGGCCTTGAAACATGTGGCGTCATTCAGCATGCCGCACCGCCTTTAGAACTTCTGCCAGAAGGGGCATGGATGTGGATTCTGTTACATGGATGGAGAACCCTTTTATGGAAATATCCAGCCCGGACTGTGGGGTTCTGCCTTCCTGTTCCCGGCACTGTAAAAGTTCTGGCTCTACAGGAACCACCTGCTGTGCGGGCATTTTCCCTTGGATGGTTTTCAGGCAGGCCTCCCTTACGCGGCGGAGCCGGTAATAATAGTTTGCTTTTGTGATGCCGTGATGGGCACACCAGGTGACAACGCTCATGCCGGCTGGACGACTCTGGCAGTCCCGGATCTGAGCCGCCCATTCCTGGAGACGGCACTGCTCAGCCACTATGGTTGTTTCTGAACTCATAGACTTACCTCCTGATATCGGTGTCAAAAGTTGAGGCTTAACTTTTGATACTCATGATAGAAATATAGTCTATTGTCACATATTTATCCTTTACAGTCGAGGTACGCACTATCTACCGTTTAC
>CAJTIR010000142.1 GCA_910576385.1 Lachnospiraceae bacterium | reverse complement strand
CGTGGAGTATGGGGAAAAATCACGGGGTATAGGAAAAATCATGGAGTATGATAAAAAATCGCGGGGTATCGGTAAAAAATCATGGGGTTTAAGGAAAAATCAAATTGTATCAAAGACAGCGTTTACATAGATGATGGATTTTCCGGCACAAATTTCCAAAGACCTGCGTTTCAGAGAATGATGGATGATGCAAAGCATGGGAAAATCGGCTGCATTATTGTCAAGGACTTTTAAGGTTTGGAAGGGACCATTTAGAGACGGGCAATTATCTTGAACGGATCTTTCCGCTGCTTGGGATACGCTTCATATCCGTAAATGACCAGTTTGACAGTGAGGACTGTATGGGAATGACAGGAGGAATGAGCGTTGCGCTGAAAAATATCATCAATTCCATGTACAGCCGGGACCTGTCAAAAAAGGTAAGGAGCGCAATGGGAACAAGAGCCGCCCGTGGCGAATACATGGGTGCGCTCGTGCCTTACGGTTATTTAAAGAACCCTGAGAATATGCACCAGCTAATCCCCGATGAAGAAGCGACGGAAGTTGTGCGGATGATATTTACAATGGCAGCAGAGGGGAAGAAGAAACCGGAGATTGCACGTTTCCTGAATGAGCGGGGAACGCCTACCTGCATGGAACACTTTCAAGCGATAGGGCTGAAAAGAAAAAGCCACAGGGAAAAGGAAAAAAAGCTGTGGACAATTACTACCATTGGCGATATGCTGAAGAACGAAGTCTATCTCGGAAAGACCATCTGGAATAAAACAAAGCAGGCGGCAGTTGGTTCGAAGCGGCAGATTAAAAATGACAGGTCTGAATGGATTATCATGGAAGGGACGCATGAACCTCTTGTATCGCAGGAGCTGTTTGACATGGCAAATGCAAAAGCATTTACACATAAGAAGAAAAATGTGCCGACAGGACGGAAAGCACAGCCCATCCTTATCTGTCCGTATTGTGGGAGGCGGCTTACGCTGACCAGTTGGGGAAATGCCTACCGATGCGGGCAGGCGGCAATTTCAAACATTGCAGAATGCAAGACAATCCATGTGGATAAAGAGCAGCTTGAAAACGCCATACTGACCTGTACCCGCACTATGGCGGGAATAGTGTCGGCAGAGGCAGGCAGAAAGAAAAAGGAATGGCTGCAGACGGCAGTCATTGAAGAAAAAATAGGGATGATGGAGGCGGAGGGAAAGAGACTGTCCTCAAGAAAACTAAGGCTTTATGAAGATTACCGTTCTGACAGGATCACAAAAGAACAGTATCGTAAGGAATATGAAAACGCAGCCAGCCAGATTTTAGAAATAAAAAAAAGGATACCGAAACTGAAAGACGAGGTTATACGGATTAAGGAACAGGTGATGAAGATGAAAGAACAGGAGGCAGAACTGGAAGGGCTGTCATCGCTTGAAACTTTTGATAAGGACAAACTGCTTACGGTAATCGACAGTGTGCAGGTTTACAGTGAAGAACGGATTGAAATAGTCTGGAAGATGAATGACGGGTTCTTTTCGGAAGTAGCAGAGAAAAAGAATCGGTTACGTTACAGTAAAGCAAGGAATGTAATAATAGAAAAGACATCATGGAGCTTGGTTCTGTGGTGTCTTTTTATATGGTAGAATATCTCTGTTTAGTGTGTTAAAATTAAGAAAACATTTTGAGGAGTGATAAAGCATTATGGTGCGAAGGTGTATTTATTGTGGAAAGGAAACGGATTTATCAAAATCGGATATAATTCCAGATGCACTTACTAATGGAAAAATTATTAACCCGAACGTGTGCAGGATTGCACATAACAATAAATTCAGTGATATGTTCGAGGATGAAGTGATTTCAAAACTGGCATTTATAACAAATGAACTTGATATCAAGTCAAGTAAAGGGAATCAATATGCGAGATATGTCGCCAATGTAATTGTGGATGGCACAGAATACACTACAAGAATGAACGCAGATACAGATTTGTTTAATAAGAAAATTATGCGTAGTGCTGATGGAAAAAGTTTAATCGGACCAATGGATAAAATAAAGAAAATGAAAGGTGTTGAACAGGATAAGATAACGGAGACAGATATAAACCAGATTGAAATTGAGAAAAGAGTATCAATAGATATGGGGGTATTTTTTTGTAAGGAAATGCATCGATTGGCTGCTAAAATTGCTTTTGAGTGGTATTGTCTAAATAATAATGTAATAAGTAAATTGAATTCCTTTGAATCAATAATAGAGTTTATTATTACCGGAGAGGGTGTTGATCCGGTTCATATTATAGGAAATGAAGATATATATGGTTTGATAAACCAAATGTCTGATTTAGGTAGCCATAGCCTGCTTTCCTATGTAGCAGGGGATGGATCAGTCAATATATTAGTAAGCCTGTTTGGCATTGCAATTTATAATGTAAGAGTATGTGATAATATTATACAGGAATGTCCTTATAATGCGTTATTTTTGACAATAAATTTGGATGCAGGCAGAATTGGGTTTAAATACACATCAAAAGATACTTTAGAGAAAGAACTTAAAAATGGATTTCAAAAAATAGGATTATTTAATGGACTGCAAGTTATGTGCCCAACTAATTTTAACGATAGTTCCATGACATGTAAAATGATATATTTTTTAAGTGGGGTTTATAATTCTGATTTACTATTTGATACACCACTTTACAACTTTTATAAATGATAGGCATTTTGCTGGACAAGGCATTTCAAGACTTTCATAAGAACCGATGATTTTATCATACTTTTGCTCTTTTTCACCAAAGTGGCAAAAAATAGTTCCTTCCTTATCCGCTCGCTGAGCACAAACCGGAAATCCTGCACGCTTCCAT
>CAJTIR010000141.1 GCA_910576385.1 Lachnospiraceae bacterium | reverse complement strand
CCGTTTTTCGTCCGACGAGGAACTAAATAATGCAACTATGGATTATGTCTATGTCTATTACAATCATATCCGTCCGCATTCATCAAATGGATATATGACACCATTTGAAAAGAGAATGCAGGTATGATGTATGTCAAAACTTTTCCTTGTAAGTGTTACAAAAAAGCTTGACCATCTCAGAAACCTTAATCATGGTGCCCAGTTTATACGCCCCGATGGAAACCTGCCCGAAGGAGTCGTCGCTCTCCGGGTATGCGCCCTCCTCGTCAATCCAGGATGCCGTGCCTTTGGAAGCCACCACGGGAATCTTGCGGTCGCCGCTGGAGGTCTTGATGACCTTCGCCATCTGCCGGAAGATGTTCTCCTCCTCCAGCGCCTCCACAAGCGTCCTTTCGTATTCATCCGGCACCAGGTAGCCGCCCTCGGAGTCCGTGCCAATCTGCAGGGCATTGGTGACCGCAGGCATCGGTGCCTTGGAGCGCATGGCATTCCAGAAGTTCTTCCGGTAGTCGTCGGAGGCACGCCCGGTCTTATCCTCCGCACCGTCCGCCTCCGCCTTTCCACCCGGTTTCCCCGTAAGGGGTTTGTTGACCGGGCGGTTCAGCTCCGCGTCAAGTGCCTCCTGCCGCTCCAGCCTTGCGATCTCCTTCCCAAGGTCGGTAATCTCCTGCTCCATCCTTGTGTATGCGGCGTCATCCTCTGCGGAAAGGGTGCCGTTCTCCTTCCTGTGGGAATCCAGGAATGCCTTCGCCGCCTCCCATGCCTTCGCGCGTTTCTCACGCAGTTCAAGAATCGTCATAATGGAATCCTCCTTCTCATCGCTTTAATAAATTAAGCCGCTCCATGAGTGCGTCCACGGAACGGCCGGTTTCTGTATCCGCAGCAGGGATTTTTGCCTGCGCCTGGATATCCGCCTTCTGTTTTTCCCCGCCATATTTGGCGGCCAGTTTATTTAAAAGGGCGTTGTTTGCCGCCCTGCGGGAGAACAGCATGGAGCTTGGGGCGGGAGGGAATTTCTTCTCCTCTTCCTCCCCGTCCGTATCCCCCTCGCCTTCCTCCTGCTCCTTTTCCGGCTCCGCCTTTGCCCGCGTCATGATCTCATCCGCAAAGCCAAGCTCCACCGCCTTGTTTGCGTCCATCCACGTTTCCGCATCCATAAGGTGCGACAGCTTCGGCCGGGACAGCCCCGTCTTTAACACATAGGCATTGATGATGGATTCCTTCACTTCGGAGAGCATATCGATGGCCTTCTGCATCTCTGCATGGTCGCCCCATGCGATAGTGGCGGGATTGTGGATCATCAGCATGGAAACCGGGGACACCAGAACCGTGTCGCCCGCCATGGCAATGACGGATGCCGCCGATGCAGCAATGCCGTCAATCTTCACTGTGACTTTCCCTTTGTAGTTGGAGAGCATATTGTAAATCTGTGCCGCCGCCACGCAGTCGCCGCCCGGTGAGTTAATCCACACAGTGATGTCACCGCTCCCGGCATTCAGCTCATCCTTGAAAAGCTGCGGCGTGACGTCATCATCAAACCAGCTTTCCTCTGCGATGGTGCCGTTCAGAAACAGAGTCCTCTCCTCCGGAGCCGTCCCCGCCTCCGCCTGGTTCTTCCACTTCCAGAACTTCTTCGTTTTCATTGGATTCCTCCTCTCCGTCCTTTCTGCCGAAAAGACCGGCATCGGACAATTTTGTCATGTTCCCGTTTATCAGATACAGGTCGCCGCCCAATTCCTCCGGGATGCGGTCAAGGTTCTCCAGCTCCCGGATGTCGTTTGCGGACATCCACCCGTTCTGCCGCCCCACGGCGTACCCGTTCATGCGGCTCTGGTAGTCGCCCCGGAGCAGGCCGTCCACGTTAAACTTCACAAAATACTGCTTCTTTTCCTCCGGTGTCAAAAGAGACCTCGCCATGGACTGCTCCCACCTCGACACCCACGGGTCGAGGGTATACTTCACAAATTCCAAAGACTGCTGCTCGATGTTGGAGAAGCTGCTCTTTTCCAGGTCGCCCACCATGTGGGGAGGCACACGGAAAATCCTTGCTATCTCATTGATCTGGAACTTCCGCGTCTCAAGGAACTGCGCCTGTTCCGGGGAAATGGAAATCGGTGTATATTTCATCCCCTCCTCCAAAACAGCCACCTTGTTGGCATTGTGGCTGCCGCCGAAGGTGGACTGCCAGCTCTCCCTTACCCTTGAAGGGTCTTTCAGCGTCCCTGGATGCTCCAGCACGCCGCTCGGCTGTGCGCCGTTGGCGAAGAACTTCGCCCCGTATTCCTCGCAGGCAATCGCCATGCCGATGGCGTTCTTTGCCATGGCAATGGGGGAATAGCCCACCAGCCCGTCAAAGCCGAGTCCGGGGATGTGCAGCACCTCCGTGGGCGGCAGGATGACCGTGCTGCCCTTCACCGTGGGTGCGTCATCCATGCTCACCGTGTATTCGTAATAAAGCTGCCCCTTGGAATCCCGCTCCACATTCATCCTGTCCGGCATCAATGGGTACAGCGCGATAACTTCCCCCTTGCCGTTGCGGATGATCTGCGAGTAGGCATTCCCCCAGAGGAGCAGGTGCGTCATCAGCGTTTCCCGGAACACGAAGGAAGTCATCTCCGGGTTCGGCTCGTCATGGAGCAGGAAATACAGCGGGTGGTCCGCCGCTTTCTCCTTCCCGCCGTTATCCGTATATCTGTAAAAATGCAGCGGCAGCCCCGCCACCGCCTCGGACAGAATCCGGACGCATGAGATGGTCAAGCTTTTTTGTAACACTTACAAGGAAAAGTTTTGACATACATCATACCTGCATTCTCTTTTCAAATGGTGTCATATATCCATTTGATGAATGCGGACGGATATGATTGTAATAGACATAGACATAATCCATAGTTGCATTATTTAGTTCCTCGTCGGACGAAAAACGG
>CAJTIR010000140.1 GCA_910576385.1 Lachnospiraceae bacterium | reverse complement strand
CCGCCGTCCCTGTCCTCGTCCCCCACGGATAAGCGGGAGTAAAGGGCTGTGATTTTGCTGTAATCATTCATGTGCATACCCTCCTGCGTCAATATAGGTGTTGCTTACAGTTAAGATTATGCACCTCACCTTGCGGAACCGTACTCCATGCCATGCCGGAACTTCTTGGCGTTCTTTGCTTTGAAATATACCGCAAGCCGTAAAGCGATGCCGCAGCACCCCCCGATCAGAAGGTCACTCGGATAGAAACTCGGCAGTGGATTGGAAAATAAACCTTCCAGCCCCGCCATGACTTCCATCATCTTTGCGGAAGCGTCCTGCCCCGGCGATACCCTCCACAGGCACGCCACTTTGTCACAGAAATATCCAGCAAGCATATAGGGCAGATTCATCAGGAAAAATTTCTTTTTGTCAATGTTCCCGGTCTTTGCCTTAAGGTTCTTCGGAATGGCTTTCAGGTCTTTGGCAATGCCGTTTATAATATTGCTCATAGGCTCTGCCCCCTGTCCTTGTTCTTCTCCCGGCTCCGCTCCCGGTTCTTGTCCTGCGACACTGCGTCCTTGAAATGCTTCAGCTTCTCTCTCAGGGAAACCCTGCCTTTCTTTTTCTCATTACCATAAACAAATTCCTTGAATGCCTGTGCGATTGCATCGGCATCCCTGCCCTTGAAAAGCACCACATACTTAGGCGGTTCGGTTGTCTTGTCTTTCTTAATGGCAAAATCAACATTGTACTTCCGGGCTGTACGCTCAAAAGATTTGATATTGCCGTCCGTGACCTCAATCGACGATACCCCCACGCCCTCGCCAACGAGCTTTTTCACAGAAGTTTTCCCATGCGTTTTCTGTGCTTTCTGCTTATGGTGGTTCAGGTACATCCTCATTGCGGCTTTTAGCACGTTGGCGTCTAATTTTGCGGTCTTGATCACAAGGGCAATCGTTTTTTGTGTTACTTCCTCCTGCATGAAGCACCTCCCTGTTGCGTTTTTATGAAAACCCATGCACTAAGGGGGAATCCCCCGGCAGATAATGCCATAGACAATCTTCACTTTAAAATACATCTATTTCTCCCTCCCACTTCTGGACATCATGTCCAGAAGTTATCATTTTTCATTTAAGCAATAGACCGTGTGGAGATTGGCAGACAGCTCATTACCCGCATACTCCACATCATCAAGCAATAATGCCTGGAACAGCACTTCCCCCACGGCCTCAAGCAGCACGATCCTCTGTTCCTGCCCTGTAAGGTGTCCATACCCCACCCCGTCCGAAACAACGGATTTCCTTGCCGCTTCACAATGGGTAAACAGGCCGAGGATATATTTGTTTGACATGATAAAGGCATAGGTTTCCTGCCCGTCATGGGTTATCCGGTATTTCTCCGCCTCACCCTCTGGAAGTGTAAAGACGCACCGCACCGTTTCCAGGCACAGCCCCCTGTCATAATCCGGCTGTAACCTCTTTTTGTACCTCTGCGCCCTCGCATAAATCCCCTCCCGGTCTATGACGGAATGGGTACGTTTAAACTGCGGCTTCCTGCAGAGCATATCCAAGTCCATATACACGTTGTTGATTATGGTTTTCTCCGCATACTGCCGGAAAGACTTTAGCCTTAACAGATACGCAAGCACTTCATCCAGCTTTTCCTCTGACATGATAAACTGGAAAGGCTTGCCGCCAAACTCCAGCCTGTCAAACATAAGCGGGCAGCTCCCTTTCTTTATCTCACGTTCCATTGCCCTCCTGACATCCCGTAACGATTCCATAGTAATCTCCTTCCCGTTTCCTGATTCACTTGCCGGAAACAATAAAAAAAGGGCAGCTACAAATCTACTGACTCATAACTGCCCTTACGCTGTTCTCAACTTATCATTTTTTTAAGACAGGGGTCTTCCACCCCCGTACCCCATACGCACCAACTTTAGCTGAATTGACAAAGTTGCTGTCGGTTTTTTTTACGTTTTTCAATAAAAGCGTTTTTAGACAACTCTAAAAAATCATGTGAAAAGATAGTTTCTTTATCTGGAAGTAACATTGTATAGATCAAAAAGGACACCAATTTCATCTCTCTCCACACACTCCGGCTCTGTTCGGATATTCCAAGAGGGGGAAAAATCAATATCCCCAAGATATTTTTCTATTAAAAGCGCCAAAAACATTTTTCCATTTAACCACACTTCGCTGGATTCTTTTGTTTTTGTAGGGATATTCCCTAAGCCAAGCAAAGATTTATATCTTTTAAATATAAGTTCCACCTGCCAGCGCAAACGATAAAATTCTAGAACTTTTTCTGCGGAAATTAAGGTAGGAAGCGAAGTAGCCACAAACATAAATTGATGTGTAAATTTGGTATCATCGCTATATGTTGTCTGTTTTTTGCTTTCTAGCCTTTTTAACCGTTTTTCTTCGATTGTTATTTCTTCTTTCGTTTTCTTTCTTGCACATATCCTCAATGGAACCAATTTTTTGTCACTGCTTTTAATGTAAATGCTGATCTCCCCAGCTTCGCTGCCAAGGGTTTTCAGCCAGTCCGAAAGAAGGATCTTTTTTCCCTGCCCATCATACATGTTAAATGGCTTATTTTTTATCCTGATAATGAAATCCCCACCGCCCTTAAGACAATGCTCGATGCTTGTGATGGTTCCATAGGCACGGTCTGCTATGATGAGGTCTTTTTCTTTTATTTCAAAATTTTTAAGGCTTTCTCCTGTAGATTGTTCTGTTAATTTGAACTGGTTACAGGTTAATGAAAACAGGTCAACTCCATAATGTAAATGCCATGTTTTTTTCACTGCTCCTTTTTGGACAATATCAGAAGCATCCACGGCAATTATCCTATATGGCTCAAGATCTTCTGGTTTTTTATAATGAATAATTTCATTTGGCAGCATCTCTGACAGCAGCCATTTGATCCAATCTTTACATTGTATAAACCTTTTTATCAATGCAGTATCACTTATGTTCCCAATATTTTTTAAGATTGCAAACTGGCTTACATCAACAAGGGAATGATCATCATAAAGATAATACAACAGTAATACTAGCAGATCGAGTGGATTTTTTATCGTTCGTTTTCTCCTGATCGCCTTTTTTTCATAGCATTCTTTTTCATAATCTTTTGGTAATAAATCTATCAATTCTTTTATCTCCATATTTTTCACCTCTGTCTAATGATATCACCAGTTTACAACTTTTTTAATAAAAAAATGCCGCACAAGGCTTTCTGTTGTATAATGAATTTGACCAAAACATTACAAAGGATAGTGACCCTGTACGACAAACTTATTATACAATGAAAAAACTTTAATTGGTAGACTTTATCATTATTTTTACAAGTATTTTGAAACCTGTTCC
>CAJTIR010000139.1 GCA_910576385.1 Lachnospiraceae bacterium | reverse complement strand
GCTTACCGGCTGCGCCGAAATGAAAAGTGCTTTTTTAATTAAGAGGCGCGAAGCGCCGCATTTTTAGAATGATTTGTCAAGTGTTTTTGGCAAAAAGTGGGGGAATTTTTATAAAACTGGATTTGAGAGCCGCAGACAATAAGGGCTGGAGAATCCGAGAGGCTATATATATCGAAAGGAGGACAATTATGAGTGTCAAAAATGAAAAATTACATCAATTATTCGAAAATAACAGAGAGGATTGTCCTTCAGGCAGTCTACAAATTAAGAACCTGTTTATCTAGGACAATCCAGTCTCTCTGGTTTTAGCAGAAAACCTCGCCTATCGGGATGGTTTTGTGTTGATATTGCGAACAAACATGAAAGAGAGAAAGGATTATATATGAAAACAGTAAACGGAGTCTATACTTCTGCAAAGATATTTACAGATACTATTGAAGATTATGCGTTGGCACAGATTAAACAGCTTTGCGATTATGAAGCGTTTGCAGGGTGTAAAATTCGTGTGATGCCAGACGTGCATCCAGGAAAAGTGGGAACGATCGGTTTTACAGCAATGATCGGTGAGAAGCTGCTTCCCAATGTGGTGGGCATTGATATCGGCTGTGGAATCACTATTGCAAAACTGAAACAAAAGCGCATGGAGTTCCAGAAGCTTGACACTGTAATTAGAGAGAATATCCCATCTGGACATCAAGTGAGGAAGAATGCTCATAGATTTAGTGATGAGAACATATTTTTAGATTTGAAATGTAGCCGTCATATCCATGAAGAGAAAGCCAAATTGAGTTTAGGAACTTTGGGAGGAGGAAATCATTTTATAGAGATTGATCGAGACCAAGAGGGCTTTCTCTATGTTATGATACATTCAGGAAGTCGCCATCTTGGAAAAGAAGTGACAGAATATTACCTGAGAGAAGGTCAAAAATATTTGAAGGCAAAAGGAAAACATGTTCCCTATGAATTGACTTATCTGGAGGGTACTCTTATGGATGATTATATCTATGATACACAGATTTTACAGAAATATGCCGAGCTGAATCGAAGAGTCATGTTAGATGAGATTGTGAAGGGCATGAAATGTAAAGTACAAGAAATTTCTGATTTTGTCCATAATTATCTTGACTCATCAAAAGAAGGATTGATCTTAAGAAAAGGCGCAGTATCGGCCCAAAAAGGTGAATTAGTAGCTATTCCGATCAATATGCGCGATGGCGTTTTACTGGGGACGGGGCTTGGAAATGCTGATTGGAATTATTCTGCTCCACACGGTGCTGGGCATCTGATTAAGAGAGAATATGTCAAAGATAAATTTACTGTCTCGGATTTTAAAGCGCAGATGAAAGGGATTCATTGTTCCTGTATCGGGAAAGATACATTGGATGAAGCGCCGTTTGCCTACCGAGGAATGCATGAAATTATGGAACAGATCACAGATACTGTCGAAATCTATCAGAAATTGCTTCCCGTTTATAATTTTAAAGCGGGAAGCAGATAATATCTCTGTTTGTAAGACGCTATTACACTAATAGTACAAAAGATTTGTATTGCAGAGCAATTTAAACAAAATACACAAAAATAACTCTGGGAAGCTAGCATCTCAGAGTTATTTTTATGCATTTTTTATGACATACGTTTTTGATATTGTTTTTCCAAACGACTCAAAAGGCTGTAAAGTCCCCAGGCGACAAGACATAAAATTACAATTGACATAATTACCCAATCCAATTTAAAAACCTGACTCCCATAAATGATAAGGTAGCCCAGTCCTTGTCTGGAAGAAATAAATTCTCCGATGATCACTCCCACCAGGCAAAGTCCAATGTTTACTTTCATGATAGAAAACAGTGAAGGAATACTTGCTGGAAGTAAAACTTTCATGAGAATATGATATTTCTTTCCGCCCAATGTGCGAATCAATTTTATTTTTTCAGAATCTACAGATTGAAAGCTGGTATAAAGGCTTAAAATGGATCCAAAAATTGCTACCGATACACCAGTAATGATAATGGTTTTATAATTGGCGCCCAACCATACGATCAGCAGAGGAGCCAATGCCGATTTAGGAAGGCTATTTAAGATTACCAAATAAGGCTCTAATGTCTCTGAGAGCTGTTTGTTGAGCCATAAAATAACTGTGATTGCCAGTGTTGCAACAATTACTAACACAAAACTGGCAATGGTTTCAAATAATGTGATACCAATGTGTGCAAACAGAGATTGGTCAAGCGCCATCTGATAAGCACACAAGAATACTCTGGAAGGACTGCTGAAAAAGAAAGAATCGATCAATTCCAGTCTTGCAGCGCCTTCCCAGAGACCGAGAAAGAGGAAAAAGATACACAATCTGCTAACTGTGACTGTGCGTCTGTGTTTTTTCTGGGTGAGCAGATATTTCTGCTGGGCAAGAGATACTTCACTCATCATTATTCAACTCCTTCCATATTTGATTGAAATAATCTTTAAATTCTGGCGAATTCCGCCGTTCCAATGCACTAATATTTTCTGGAAATGAAATAGGAATAATATTTTTGATCGTTGCAGGACGTTTACTCAAAACCAGCACTTGAGTGCCCAAACTCACTGCTTCAGATAAATCATGTGTCACCAGAATAGCAGTTTTCTGTTCTCTTTTTATAATCGAACCGATATCATCCCCCACAGTAAGCCGTGTCTGATAATCCAATGCGGAGAATGGTTCATCCAAAAGTAGAATTTCAGGTTCTAATGCCAATGTTCGAATTAATGCCGCTCGTTGACGCATTCCGCCGGAAAGTTGAGAAGGCCTAGCGTTTTTAAATTTGTAAAGTCCATAAGTTTTCAGCATATCATATACTTTTTCCCGCGCTGCGGGCGTCAGATTTTTTTGAATTTCCAATCCAAGCAATACATTTTTTTCGATCGTGCGCCACTCAAACAGATGGTCATGCTGAAGCATGTAGCCAATGGTTCCACTAGTTTTTTGAAATAATTTCTGTCCATAAAGCAAAATAGAACCGTGTTCCGGTTCTATCAGTCCAGCCAAAAGAGAAAGAAGGGTGGATTTGCCACAACCGCTAGGTCCGACAATTGCCAGAAAATCACCCTTATGAACCGTAAAATTTATATTGGATAACGCTGGGGTTTCTCCCTGCATGGTATGGTAGGAATAACCCACATGGTTGATTTCCATTAGTTTTTCCATAAAAAACTCCTTATGATCGCTTATATTATTGTATGAGCCGAAAAATGAATTGTGCGGAAGAAATGAAGCCATAAGCTATACAATTATCAATAAATCTTGAAGGGGTTCTATTTTCATGTTAAGATAATTGAAAGAATTTCACAAACTTTATATGGCGACTTATAGATATACACCACTTTACAACTTTTTGAAAAATAAAATAACGCACAAGACACTTTCTCATGTATAATAAGTTTGCACATCAAACTATACGAAAGAGAGTGATCTTGTACGTCAGACTTATTATACAACGAAAATAATCTAATTGGTAGACTGTACCGTTATTTTTATATTTATTTTAAAA
>CAJTIR010000138.1 GCA_910576385.1 Lachnospiraceae bacterium | reverse complement strand
GTAAAAAAGAACAAATAGAAAAAGTCCTTTAGGACTTAGTACAGAATGATGTTGCGGCTGGCGAACCCTTCGATGAGTCTTTAGACTCCAGAGCCGGTAATAAGCCCTTATAGGGCGTGAGCAAACCACCGGCTTAGCCGGTGGTTCTGATTTTGGTTTCAGGATAATTTATGGCATTTTTTACGTCGGCAATCAATATTTTACAGACATTGGTCGTGGCGATCGGGGCCGGACTTGCAGTGTGGGGCGTGATTAATCTCCTGGAAGGTTACGGTAACGACAACCCTGGCGCGAATGCTCATGTGCGATAAAGTAATACACGGGAATTTGATAGACAGCAGCCCCACTATTCCGAATTTTTATAAACAGTAAAGAGTAGGACAAACACGAATTGTTTGCTCTGCTTTTTCTTATACCCTATTGATAATAAAACCATTCTGTTTTATACTGTACTTGTAATAACATAACAGTATGAAACAGAATGGCGGTGAGAAGTTGGAAATTGTAGTGAGCAATAAGGCAAGTCGCCCATTATATGAGCAGATTGCTACACAGATTAAAACATCAATTATGAGCGGAGAATTAAAAGCTGGCGAAGCAATTCCTTCTGTACGAGCGTTAGCAAAATCTTTGCACATTAGCATTTTAACTGTTCAAAAAGCATATTCCATGTTGCAGGAGGACGGTTTTATTGAAACCACAGCAGGAAAAGGTTGCTATGTATCAGCACAAAATCAGGACTTTTATTTGGAAGAACAGCAAAAGAAAATTGAGGAAAGATTTTCTGAAGCAATAGAAATCGCCCGCGCAAGTGGAATTTCTTTTGATAAATTGATTGAGTTGCTAACAATTTTATACGAGGAGGACGATTAAATGACCGAAAATATTTTAGAGATTGACAATCTGTCAAAGGATTATGGCGACTTTGTTCTTGACAGGGTTAGCTTTTTACTTCCGAGAGGCGTTATCATGGGGCTAATCGGAGAAAATGGAGCTGGAAAGTCAACCACGATTAACTGCATTTTGAATGAAATTCAGAAAAGCAGCGGAAAAGTCTTGATTTTTGGGAAAGACCATATTTCTGATGAAATAGAGATTAAGAGCAAATTAGGCGTTGTTTTTGATGAAAACCATTTCCCGGATATTTTTACCCCTATGGAAATCGGTAAATATATGTCCGGCATTTATCCCGGCTGGGAATGGGTGGCTTATCGCCAATTTCTTGAAAAATTTGAACTGCCAAAAGATAAGAAAATCAAAGATTATTCAAAGGGGATGAAAGTAAAACTTGCTTTTGCGGTTGCTCTTTCACATAAAGCGGAACTATTGATTTTAGATGAAGCTACAAGCGGTCTTGACCCGATTATCCGGGATGATGTTCTGGATATGCTAATTGACTTTGTGCAGGACGAAAGCCATTCTGTTCTTGTATCTTCCCATATCATAAGTGATTTAGAAAAAGTGGCGGATTATATTACGTTTCTGCACAAAGGGAAAGTGATTTTCAGCCATGAAAAAGACGATTTAGTTGATAACTATGGTATTGTGAGTTGTGGAGCCGCTATCTTTGATAAGCTTGACAAGACAGAAATTATAGCTTATCGAAAAGAGGATTACCAGTACAAGGTCTTAGTAAAAAATCGAGATAAGGCGGCTAAAAATTATCCCAAAGCGATTGTAAGTCCAGCAACGATTGAAGAAATCATGTTGTTTTATGTAAAGGGGGAAATACAATGAAAGGACTTTTAACAAAAGACCTCTTAACCATTCAGAAAAAATATGGAATGAAAAGATTAGTCATGGACATTGCGATTATCATTGCGCTGATGATTGTTTTAGAGGGAACAGGCGCAATTTACATCAGTTTTCTATTGATACCTCTTGAAATGGCTTCTATGGTTATTTCATTGACAACGTGTGATGAGCAATGGAAATGGGGGAAATATGCTATTTCGCTGCCGGTATCTAAAACTCAGATTGTCAAAAGTCGATATGTATTTGCAGGCAGTATGGCTTTAATCGGGTTGGGTGTTGCTTTGCTTGTAAATGTAATTTCCTATTTCTGTTTTCCTGCATACCGTTTTGGCTTTTATTTGTTTATAGCGATAGCGTCATTTTGTGTTACATTGATATTTCTATCGTTCACACTTCCGTCCAATTATTCATTGGGAGTAAACGCCGGATTTGCGGCAATGATTATTTTGGTAGTACTGCTTGTTGCTTTGGGTATCTGGTCAAAGCTAACGGATAATGCAATCATGTGGTTTATTGTTGAACATTTTGAAACCAGCATGGGGATAGCATTTGTTTCAACAATTTTGCTTTTTGCTTTATCTTATGTGCTATCTACTACCTTCTTCAAAAGGAAATATGTCTAAATGGGATAGCAAAACCAGCCGAGCCAGTCAACGGTCAAGATGAACGGGCTTCGCCCGACGTTGACAGCCTTGCCTGTTTTTGCGGTTGGGCAGTCAAGGGGCAACAGCAAAAAGTGCTGCCACCCTCTGAATTATAAAACTGAAACTGTAAACCATGCACCGCCCTACGTGGGAGAAAGGGGGAATCATTTATGCCTTGCACAGAAGCATACAGAGAACACATCATGTATACGTTCAACGGCTTTTGCAAGGACTGTCATACGCTTTGCGGCTATCAACGCATGGCGTGACAGGAGCAGACGGCGGCAAAAAGAAATATTCCTTGAATACCTCACAGAAGAAAAGTTTTATCCTTTAGGCACAACAGATGAATATTTTGAAGCACCCTATGAAGAATACTCCATTACAATCTGCGGGCAGACAGTTATCCTTACCAACGGAAAACTTGCCGCCGCCCTGTTATCTCTGCCGGAGAGAAACCGGGAAATCATATTCCTTTATTTTTTCGGGAATTATACACAGCAGGAAATCGGGGAAATGTACGGACGCTGCCGGAGTACGACCGGGTATCAAATCCGCAGGACGTTAAAACTCTTGCAAAGGAAAATGGAGGTGCTTTTACATGGGGAATCCGAATCTTTTGTCCTATGAAACGATTGTCCGGGCGACCAGCGGAGAGCCAGAAGCCGTGGACGAGGTTTTACGGCATTACAGCATGAGAATCCGGCTTGCTTCCCTTGAAAACGGACACATCAACAAGGACACCGAGGACAGCATAAAACAGCGGCTTGTCGCTGCTCTGTTTAAGTTCCGTTTTGATGAACAGGAAGCCTAAGAACCCCCTTTTATTTTTCGGGAAAAGGATAAATAATAAAGCAATAGAAAATCGAAATTTGGAGGAATTATCTATGGATAACGATAAAAGAAAATTAACAGAAAAAGAATTGAAACGTAAAAATGACTTTGAAAAATTCAATTCTGAAATGCAGCAAAAAGGATATAAAACGAAGAATATAATTGGTGTTAGTATATAAGAGTGGACAGGAAAAGTTGAACAATCTATACTATCAAGTGAAAGAGCAAAGGAGATGAAGGGCATGGCGAAAAACCAAAAATCTTACACTCTGGAATTTAAACAGCAGATCGTGGATCTGTACAATGCCGGAGGAACCTCGTATC
>CAJTIR010000137.1 GCA_910576385.1 Lachnospiraceae bacterium | reverse complement strand
TATTACTATCCATATGGATAACCTCCTTTGTCCTTAATGCGGTTGGCGAACCTGCATTATTATAACATTGGAGGTTTTTTACTGTAAGCTAAAGCAATGCTGACTCACCTGCATAGCAGGTGGTTTATTTGTTTCCCAAAGTTTCGTTTCTCTGTTGAGAAACTCCACAATGTGAAACAGGCTAAAGCCTAACAACAAAAAAGCTCAGGAAATATAGATTTCCTAAGCTTTGTTAAGGCGCAGACCGGATTTGAACCGGTGAATCAGGGTGTTGCAGACCCATGCCTTACCACTTGGCTACTGCGCCATAATAAAAATACTACACAAACTACTTTCTATTCACAGAGAATCAATATTACTTCTCCATGTCGTCTTAACCTATTATATTATAACAGAAACAAAAATATTCGTCAAGACTTTTTTAATGACTCCTACGGGAATCGAACCCGTGTTACCGCCGTGAAAGGGCGATGTCTTAACCGCTTGACCAAGGAGCCTTACTTCTTACCTGCCGCTCATCCAGCGACAGGTAAGATCATATCATATCTATTCTATTTTTGCAAGTATTTTTATAAAAATTTTCAACTTATTTCTTATGTTTTGTTTGCAATATATTTATAGCTTTGAGTTTCCCCATTTTTTATAACAGCCGATATTTATAGTACCTCAAATGATGAAATTAAAAAATTCAATTCATTGCATTTCCATCATCTTTACAAGTCCAAAGATCAGAGGAGACATCCAAATACAACGCTGGCACACATGTTTTATCGTAGGCGTCAATATAATCTCCATCTGGACGGACAAGCCCATAACACCCCACATATACAGCATGAAACGTCGTGTAGCCTGACGAACGCAGCCACCACCAGCCATTCCCTTGATATCTGTTTGAATTGGTATATGCACCCATTGCATGAGCATAATCTGTTACTTGTATCATATGTGTTAAAGATTCCATATCATATTTTTCACAAAAACCATAGCCTGGATTTAACACTTCCTCCATCGAAAGCAGAAACACTTTGTCCTTTGTGTTACTCCCGCCTTCTGTCTCATATTCGGAATTATCCTCATTGACTATTGTCTGCTTGACAATTGCTTGTTGCTCATCACTGCTGAATGCAGTATCGTAAAAATCCTTATTCAGCCACTGTCGAATTGTGCTATTCTCCCAACTAATATCTGCCCCTAAGGTATGATAATCTTTACAATCTATTCCTTTATCTGCCATTAAAAAGATTGCACTTCCATCATTGTGCAGCACACGCCATTTTATGCTTTCCCATTTAAAATAGCGATATTTATGTTCTCCAAAATATTGATTATTATTTGTATCGCTTTTGCTAATTCTGCGATATTTAACATTATTTACCCAGGCATCTCCATTTTCATCATATGCAGCCTTGATAATTTCCGTGGTCAGCGCTTTCCCTGTCACTTCCGTCTGAGGATAGCTGCCAAAATAGACATAATGCCAATCGGTATGATCCTCTGTGCCATAGTGATCCATAATACAGTGATGCACTGGATTTTTTGGGTAGATTCTCTGAGTTTCTGCCTTCTGTCCTGCTGTCTTAGCCTGTATCAGACCTCCCTGCAAGACTAAAAATATTCCTATTGCAAGCAGCAGCGATATCAAAGCCTTTGTTGTTCTCGTTGTCTTCATCTCTGTTCCTCCTCTCCAGTCACTGCCTGCATTTCTGCTGTCAGTGACTATACCTTTGTCTTATGACAATTATTCTAACGGCAATTCCACACCATCCATATAGACAGCTTCAATATCATCCACATTGATATAATTGGGAAAAGTAACATGAAAAACACTCCACTCCTCCATCAGTTGCTGGCCGCTCATCATTGATGAATGATAGCACTCACGCACCCGTTCCTTTCCTGGCTCCTCTTCCAGTTCTTGTTCATTTAATAATTCCCCATTCACATCATAGACAGGAATCACTTGTGGTGTGGGATGAAATCCAGAACGATATACTGTCCCATCTTTCATAACAATATCTAAGGTGTTAAACGGCTCTTCATATTCACGCCACCTCTGATCAAACTTCACCTTCCATCCAGTACCTGTAATCTTTGCTTTACTGCTGCAGCCTTCCAGGAATGACAGATCCATATACCTTGCTTTCATTTTACCGGTCGGCTCTAGAGTAAAGCTGCCAATCACCGGACAATTGCCTTCATAATGGCAAACATCAATGTACATCTTGTCAACGGGATCTCCCAACTTATTAAAAGCACCCTCTACATAATGATACTCCTCAAAATAAGTCTTATCCTTACTGACTACACGATCATAACTGCTAACAAACCTGCTTCGCTCTAAGACAATATATTTTTCGTTTATTTGTTCCTCATCTAAAGGGGTTCCATCTAAAGAATCTATGCGAAGAGTATAGATTGCCTCGGCATTTTCCTGATCATACCAGTAATATTGCAAAGTAAACTTCAGATTTTCATAAACGACTGATTCCCTAGACTCTCTGGCCCCATCCATAAGCTCCGCCATTTCTTCTACATTTTCATTTCCAAATAATACCGTAAACATTTCCAATACATTCTTTCCCGTCTGTGCATAGCAGATACCATTTAAACTGAAGGCTACAGTCAGAATTGCTGCCACAACTGCTGCCGCCTGTAATTTCCGTCTCTGCCCGCGCTGGTTTCTCTGATGCATTGCCTGTTCAATCAGCTTCATCCCTCTTTCATCTGACAATTTAACATTCTCCATTGCTTCTTCGTAAATATCGTGATTTAACTTCATTTTTCTCTCTCCCTTCCATTTTTTGTTTAATTTTTTCTCTCCTGCGCTGCAATTGTGTCTGAATAGCGCTTTCTGTCCGATGCAGCAGGCGCGCAATCTCACGCACAGAATATTCTTCATAATAATACAAATGGATTGGTACACGGTATTTCTCTGGCAATGACAAAATTGCCTCTCTTAATTCATCAAACACATCACCTCCTGCATCGGGAACCTTATCATCACTGTCCCACTCTTCCAGTCTGACAATATCTCGATTCCATTTTGCTTTTAACAAATCCTTACAAACATTGATTGTCGTTCTAATAAACCATGCTTTCTCATGTTCTGCTGTTTTAAATTGAGGATTGTTTACCATAAACTTATAAAAAACTTCTTGAAACGCATCTTCTGCCTGGCTTACACTTTTACAATAGGAGTATGCCAGCTTAAAGATAGTATCTTTATGTTTATAATAACATTCCAATACCCTGTTATTATCTGTGCATTTCATAACCTGTACCTCCTATATTAAGAAAACGATTTAAAATACAGATATATCACAGAGAAGAACAAAGAATCCTGCAAAGCAGGATTCCCCGCCTGCGGCGGGTCGCTTTTGCGACATATTTCATTTCCGCCGCAGCGCGATCATTGTTTTTTATCTTATAGGATTAGGGTGTCAAAAGACACGTTAACTTTTATATGATTTTGTTTGTACCTTGAAAATTTAACACGAATTGAGTAATGCTTTGTTTCAGAACGGTTTAGCAGTGATTGTACAGATGGTTTTCTTTGTTATTTTT
>CAJTIR010000136.1 GCA_910576385.1 Lachnospiraceae bacterium | reverse complement strand
GCTACCATCTTTACATGCTTGTTGCTGCCGATTCCGAAAATGACCTTCCCGTTTTTCCAATGCTTGAGCGTGCGTCCAGGCATGATATGCTGTCCTTCCTGCATACTTTTTTCGCTATGAAATCTTATCTTCCTGAATTTCATATTGAAAAACTTCTGCTGGATTCTGCCCATGATGCCTACCTGCTCTATGATTACTGCAAAACTAACTGCATTAACCCTTTTATTGACCTAAACCCCGGCC
Source organism: Lachnospiraceae bacterium (assembly GCA_910576385.1). GTDB lineage: Bacteria > Bacillota > Clostridia > Lachnospirales > Lachnospiraceae > Petralouisia. Next base: position 3,490 of record CAJTIR010000136.1, on the reverse strand, counting down.
ATACGGGATACTTCAAATACAAAAATGACTTTACCATAGACGAAGACGGCGTCCCTGTCTGTAAACTGGGCTTACGTATGCATCACGATGGCGTGGAAAAAGCAAAGCACCGTGAAAAATACCGGTGTCCCCTTGCCAACAGGAAAAAAGGATGTTTCTGTGAACATCCCTGCTCCGATTCAAAGTACGGCAGAACCGTACATATCCAGCAGAAGGACAATCCAAGGCTATTTAACATACCACCAAGGGATAGTAAAGAATGGGAACTGGAATACAACAAACGAACCTCTGTCGAACGATCAAATAAGCGTGAAAAAATAGATTATAAACTAGAAGACGGCAGACACCGATCCTCTAAGATGTGGTACTGCCGCCTTTATGCCATCATGATGCTCCAACATCTTGATGCATGGAAAATGCCGACCCGTGTAGACACGATTTTTACATTCTCACGAATGGCAACTTCAAAATAAGCATACCACAATTTCAAAAAAATCTCATCTAATATCAAGGGAAAAGTGCGCCCTTTTTTCCACATTTATCTGATATCTTTCCAAAACTTCACAATATTCAGTTATCAAAATACAAATCTAAGCCAACTCATTATGAATCCGAGAGGCTATAATTTCTTTCTTCGGGGTAAACAGGGGCTGCCCCTGGGTGAAGTCCACACGCCTTTAGGCTGTAGATTGGATTGTGGCTGACACAATCCGATGCTCGCTATCTCTGTGGACAACGCCACAGAGCATTTTTCTGTGCAGCCGACTTTCTTTCATACCTGTCTTACCCTCCGAAAAGAAAATCCTATGTCCCTGCACCTCCGTTCTGGATTCGATTTTTCTTAATTTTTGGATAAATGAAAAAAGCCGCTACATTGCACCACGAATGACAGGAGAGATTTCTCCTGCTCGGATTCGCAATGCTATGTAACGGCTTTGAAATTCAAAACCATGTTTCCATACACCAGCCGAAAAAGTCGCCATACTTTCGGCGGCGGTCAGCCTTATCCATTGGCTGGCATTCCATTCTTCAACCTATGTGCTTATTTCATTTTCAATCTTCCAATTCCCTCATGGGTATTTCAGAATACCATAGCGGCTGTACCCATGTCAATAATTTGGGCAAATTTTTTAGTATTCCCTGTAGACAAACTTTTTATACATCCGTTTTTAAAATTGGGCGGGGGAATTTTGTCCCTCACCCAATAGTACATAGAAAAGCGGGAAATATTAGACGCTTATAAAATTTTCCGCAGCTTTTTCTGTAGATGGTTTATCCTTGTATTTCGGATGCAAACTAATTTACTTTCTACATGCCTGCCATACCATACGAGCTGTTAGATTGGATATTTATAGAAAAGCGCAATAGAAAGCAGCAAATCTTTTTCAGACTTACTGCTTACATATGCCATTGTAATAGGCAACGGAATTTATTTTTGTAGTGGTTTTTCTTTTTCTATGACGATTCTGCCCTGTTGACAGTCAACGGTTATCTTATCGCCGATAGAAAAGCCCAGAGCTTCCAGCCACTTTCCCTGCAGGATAATCTGTGAAATGTAAGAGCAACCCTTTCCACTTCCAGCGTATACAGTCAACGTTCTTTTGTTCATTCATCTTCCCTTTCCAATATACGTCTGCACGTTATTTCAAAAACACTCCCGTCTGTCATTGAAATGCCGAATGTATTTTCTTTTTCATGGGTTTCTATGTCGGAGATGCCCAATTCCTCACTGCTGTCATTCAGCAAATCAAAGAGCCTGTCTTTCAAATAATTTATTTTCATGCTATACCATTCCTTTTTGTATTATTTGCTATTTTCATGCTGATTTTCTGTCGTATTCTTTAATAATTTATCAATGAGTTTATCTGGTAATTCTTCATTCCAATTATCATTTATACATAATAATATTGGCGTTTCGTTCGTATCTAAAATATTATTGTCTTTCGTCTATGGCAACACTGCAATCGGTTTGTAACATCCATTTTTCTAAGGATTTTTTCTACATCCCTTTTTTGATGTGTTTCCATTTTCTTTAATCCATTCAATCACCCTCCTTTTGTTCCATAGACTTAACATTTACCAGAAAAAATCTAGTTGCGCCTCTACAGTCCCAATTATAACATTTCATTTTGCTACAATCAAGTTAAAAATGTGACTAATTGGTCACAAGAAAAGAGGGTACTATGCAATGGTTTATACAAGATGTAAATATCGGCAAGAACCTACGGAGCCTGCGTGAACGGCATGGATATTCACAATACAAATTAGTGGTTAAATTACACCTTATGGGTAGCAGTATGTCACGCAGCACTTATTCCAAAATTGAAACGGGCACTCGCAACATACGGATTAGTGATTTTCTTGCCTTGAAACAAATTTATGGTGTGGATTTTTCTGAATTTTTTGTCGGGCTGCTGCCAGAGGAAAACACACTTGTTTAAGATTTGAGTAGGTAGGTAAGTATATTTAGGGCTTACTTGCATTGATTGCCATAAAGTTGCCCTGCCTTGTTTATCCCATAATCTAATATTTTTCATGTTTGCGCCCCTACAGTCCCAGACCAATCATTTCAGCTTGCTACAATCAATATAAATGTTGCTGATTAGTCGCAAGCTAAAGGAGTGCTGTTATGCAATGGTTTCTACAAGATATAAGCATAGGGGATAATTTAAAGATTCTAAGAGAAAGGTTTGGTTATTCACAATCAGAATTAGTGGCTAAATTACATCTTATGGGGAGTAATATGTCGCGTAGCACTTATTCCAAAATTGAAACGGGCACCCGTAATATACGGATTAGTGACTTTCTCGCCTTAAAACAAATATATGGAGTAGATTTTTCGGAATTTTTTAGTGGGTTGTTGCCTGATAATGAAAAATAGAAAAGCGAGCATTACAGGAAAAATATTTGACAATTCATTTGATATAGATAATTTGAAACAGTAAACTGCAACGATAGAATAAAAGAAGGGACAAGATTATGTTTATCCGATGAAGCAGAGCAACGTTTAAAAATTGCCCAAGAATTAAAAAATTACCTTACCACAAATACTTATGAAAAGAAAGCTTCTATTCTTTGGATAGTTTCAGAGATATTTATTAATCGTGATATAAATTACATTTTTCTTTTGGGAATTTACCTACATATGACATTATAGAAAAATGGATTGAAGTAGATTTAAAAGACATCATCGAAAGCTGCACCTTTCAAAGCGCAATCAATTTACTAACTTTTCTATTTAGACTACCTCACCTGAAGAAAACAATTTATCAAAAAAATTTTACATTCGATTTGGACAAATCTCTATTTGTTTCTATGTATGATTTTTATATTGCGTTACCAAATAATATCACCACTTTACAACTATTATAAATAGTGCTCCTTTTGTCGGACAAGATATTTCAATGTTCTCATAAGGGCAGATGATTTTATTATATTTTCGCTCTTTTTCACGAAAGTGGCAAAAAATACCTCCTGCCGGATCCTTTCG
>CAJTIR010000135.1 GCA_910576385.1 Lachnospiraceae bacterium | reverse complement strand
CAAAAAATGCTTACCGGCTGCGCCGAAATGAAAAGTGCTTTTTTAATTAAGAGGCGCGAAGCGCCGCATTTTTAGAATGATTTGTCAAGTGTTTTTGGCAAAAAGTGGGGGAATTTTTATAAAACTGGATTTGAGAGCCGCAGACAATAAGGGCTGGAGAATCCGAGAGGCTATTTATTAAAAAAGGAGGAAATGCATATGGCAAAGATACCAACACCACATATTGAGGCCAAAGCAGGAGATTTTGCCAAGACAGTTTTGATGCCTGGCGATCCACTGCGGGCCAAATTTATCGCTGAAACTTATCTGAAAGAGGTGCGCTGTGTCAATCAAGTGCGTGGAATGCTTGCTTACACAGGAACTTATAAAGGCAAAGAGCTGTCTGTGATGGGTTCTGGTATGGGAATGCCGTCGATTGGAATCTATTCTTATGAATTGTTTCACTTCTATGATGTGGATAATATTATCCGTGTTGGCTCAGCAGGGGCAATTCAGGAGGATGTAAATGTCATGGATGTGGTAATTGGCATGGGAGCTTCTGTGGTTTCCGATTATCCAGATCAATTTGGCTGTCCAGGACATCTGGCGCCGCTTGCCGATTATCATCTCTTAAGTACGGCCGTGGAGAGTGCAAAGGAGTTAGGCACTGATGTCAAGGTTGGAAATATTTTATCAGAGGATGCCTTCTATTCTGAGCGTTCTAAGGATTGTTTTCAGAAAATGGGTGTGCTGGCTGTGGAGATGGAGAGTGGAGCACTCTATCTGAATGCGGCAAGAGCGGGAAAACGTGCGCTCTGTATTCTTACCATCTCAGATCATCTCTATCGTTCTGAGGAACTCAGCTCAGAGCAGCGGCAGAATGGCTTTGGAAAGATGATTGAGATTGCCTTAGAGACAGCAGTGAGAGTGTAAGGAGAATTAAAAAAATCAAATAACATGTGACAAAAAATTGTCCGTATATGGTCGCATTATAATGCTGTGAGATAAAAATAGAAGCATCAACGGAAGGAAAATCCTTCGGTTGGTGCTTTTTTATTTATCTCATCGGAGAATATAGAAATAATAAAAAAGCGTTTACAAATATTATAGATAGAATATCAAGAATAATTTCCCTCCATTTTGCAGAGAATAGGAAATCATACGTGATTTACAGCGAATGGATGGAGGAATTTTTATGAATGCACAGAGCAATGGGAAACCCTTTGGTATCAGAGATAAACTGGGTTACATGTTTGGAGATTTCGGAAATGATTTTACCTTTATTTTTGCGAGCTCTTTTTTAATGGTATTTTACACAAATGTGCTGGGTATTGATCCTAAAATGGTAGGAGTGCTGTTTTTGGTGGCCAGGATAGTAGACGCTTTTACAGATATCGGGATGGGGCGGATTGTCGATCGTCTGCCAGCTTCAAAGGATGGAAAATTCCGTCCCTGGATCAAACGGATCTGTATTCCGGTTGCCCTGGCCAGTTTTCTGATGTATCAGTCCTCATTAGCGGCGGCTCCGATGACAGTGAAGATTATGTACATGTTTGTCACTTATATTCTGTGGGGATCTCTTTTGTACACAGCGATCAATATTCCCTATGGTTCTATGGCATCTGCGATCACAGACGATCCAAGACAGCGTGCAGAATTATCTACGTTCCGTTCAATGGGCGCGACCTTTGCCAGTGTGATTATTATGATGGTTGCACCTGTAGTGGTCTATTATAAGGATCAAAATGGAAATCAGTTGGTAAGTCCTGTTAATTTTACCTTGATTGCAGGCGTGTTTGCGGTGCTTGCGGTGATCTGTTATATTCTCTGTTATCAAATGACAACAGAGCGTGTAAAAATTGAAAAGACAGATGGAGGGAAAATGCCTGGTATGGGAGAGACGGTTCGTGCTCTGGTATCAAATCGGGCCTTGCTTGCGATTATCGGTGCGGCAATTTTTCTGCTTTTAAGTTCGCTGATGGGGCAGTCTATGAATAACTATCTGTTTGCAGAATGGTTTAAGAATACCAGTGCTTTGTCCATTATGGGCTTTGTGGGAGTGCCCACTTCTCTGATTTTAGCAGTGTTTACTGGGAAAATCACAGAGAAATTTGGTAAAAAGGAAGCAGGAGCAGCCGGAATGCTCTTTACCGGAATAGTATTTATCTTACTGTTTATTTTTAAGGTAAGAAATCCTTGGGTCTATGTGGCAGTGACATTTTTTGCGAATTTCGGTATGTATTATTTCAATATGGTGGTGTGGGCTTATATCACAGATGTAATTGACTATCAGGAAGTAAAGACTGGAACGAGAGAGGATGGTACAGTATACGGTGTCTATTCCTTTGCCAGAAAGATCGGTCAGGCTCTGGCAGGAGGTCTAAGCGGGTTTGCATTATCTGCAATTGGCTTTGTCTCTGAGCCTGGAGCAGTGCAGACCGATCGTGTGCGCGAAGGGATATACAATATTGCGACAATATTTCCAGGTGTCTGCTATGTGATTGTGGCCTTAATTTTGATTTTTGCCTATCCGCTCAGTAAAAGTGTGGTGGAACACAATGGAGAGATTTTGGCAGAACGGCGAGATTTAAAATAGAAAAGGATAATACGGATTTTCCTTTGATATAGGAATCAATAAACAGAGATTGATCATTTAGGAGGAGTACAATGGAGAGAATGAAATTATCATTCCGCTGGTATGGGGCGGATGACAAGGTGACATTAGAAAAGATTCGCCAGATACCAGGGATGCATACTGTGGTGACGGCAGTCTATGATGTCCCGCCTGGTGAAGTATGGCCAGAATCTTCCATTCATGACTTAAAGCAGCAGATAGAGAAGAATGGATTGCATTTTGAGGTGGTGGAGAGCATTCCAGTGCATGAGGATATCAAACTGGGAAAACCACAAAGAGATCATTATATTGAAAATTATTGTGAAAATATCAGACGAGTGGCCGAAGCAGGGGTGAAATGCATCTGTTATAATTTTATGCCCGTTTTTGATTGGACAAGAACTCAGCTTGATCATGAATTGGAGGATGGTTCCACTTCTCTGGTATATTATCAGGAGCAGGTGGACCAGGTCAATCCTTTGCAGAGTGACAGTGATTTGACACTGCCAGGCTGGGACGCAAGCTATAGCAGAGAAGAGTTAAAGCAGGTAGTGTCCGAGTACCAGGCTATGACAGAGGAAGAGCTGTGGGAGAATCTGGGATATTTTTTGAGACATATCATTCCAGTTGCCGCAGCGTGTGGGGTTAAGATGGCAATTCATGAAGATGATCCCTGTTGGAGTATTTTTGGATTACCTCGCATTATCACCTGTGAGGAAAATTTGGATCGTTTTTTGAAGTTGGTGGACGATCCACATAATGGCATTACTTTATGTACAGGGTCATTGGGCTGTTCCTGCCGCAATGATGTGGTAAAGATGGCCAAGAAATATGCTGCGTTGGGCAGAATCCATTTTGTGCATATGCGTAATGTGCAGGTGCTGGAAAATGGTTTTGAGGAGCGGGCACATCTCTCAGCATGTGGTTCATTGGATATGTATGAGATTATGAAAGCCTTGTATGATAATGGATTTTGCGGCTATATCCGGCCAGATCATGGAAGGATGATCTGGGGAGAGACAGGGCGTGCGGGGTATGGCCTTTATGACCGTGCACTGGGAGCAACGTATTTGAATGGATTGTGGGAAGCAATAGACAATTGCGAAACAAGTTCAAAATCTTGATTCCAATAGGGCAAAGGCCCGGTTGAGCCGGACTTACAGGAGGTGGATGTGGATAACAAGGATTTTATGGCATGGAAATAAGGCAGATAGCGGTATCTGCCTGCAAAACAGTATGTAACGCATGAGATTATGCAATCAATGG
>CAJTIR010000134.1 GCA_910576385.1 Lachnospiraceae bacterium | reverse complement strand
AGGTTTCAAAATACTTGTAAAAATAATGATAAAGTCTACCAATTAAAGTTTTTTCATTGTATAATAAGTTTGTCGTACAGGGTCACTATCCTTTGTAATGTTTTGGTCAAATTCATTATACAACAGAAAGCCTTGTGCGGCATTTTTTTATTAAAAAAGTTGTAAACTGGTGTAACTATCATAAATGTTTTGAATTTTACTGTCTGTTTCTCCCATTTCAAATAAAATTTCTTCTCCTGGTTTATGTTTCTCTATTTTAATTAAGAATTGGCTATCATCGGATGCCGCTATCGCAAACATACTATCATTCTTTTTTATCTGTTCTACCTCTAAAATCGGCAACCCCGCTTTTCCAATAGCTTCTATAAGCATGGCTTCAACCTTTTCAATATCCATAATGCCGCCCTTTCCCTTTTGCTCCTTGTTTTAGAAAAAACTCTGCAACGTTTTATTGTTTAGGTTTAACTTTCATTTTACCTTCTATTCTTTCGTTTTTCGCCCGCTTCTCTATTCATTTGTTATCCCAAATAACTTTAATACCGAGTAGGCGTCCAACAGTCCAGCCATGTATTCATTAATATTTCTGTCAAAATTCACTTCTGAATTTTTTGCAATCAGTATATCAACCACTTCACGTTGTTTTTCCGTAAATTCTGTCTTTTCATAAACATTATACGCTGCCCGTTCTTCTTCCAATCTTCTTTGATATTCTTTATCTGAGTCCAATAGCTGGTTTAAGGTCTTATTCTTAATGCTATCCATTGCCAGTTTTAAGTTTTCCTTAATATCTCCCCTGACAGAATCGTATCTTGCCAATCCCACCAGGTTATTTCCCATAAATCTCATATATCCATTGATTCCAGTCATATATCGTACCTCTTTTTTCTATTAATTTTATTTATCCAGTATCATTTTCTCACAAAAAAACAGCCTCAACAAAGGCTGTCCTTTCAACGCATCTCTAATATACTACTCACAATTTTTTCTATGGCTGTCTTTTCTTTTGCAGATAACTTTTCCCATGTATTGAGAACCTTTCGTTGTTCTTCCGACAAATCTGGAAATTGTTCATCCATTGCAAAAAATTGGGCTAAAGTAATTCCAAATCCTTTGCACACTTTCTCCAACGTAGTGATTTTTGGGACATTCCCTTCATTCAACAATGTTGATATAGAGGATTGTGTCATTCCTGCCCTTTTCGCCAATTCATATTGGCTCATATTCTTTTTCACACACAATTCTTTAATACGTTCAGCCACATAATATCCAACCAAAAACCAACACACCCCTTAATTGAAATCATATAATGATAATAACCTTTTAAGGGTAAATATATTAGTTCTTTATATTAGATATATTTTTATATGAAATACCGTAGTATTGAGATAAAAAAAAGAAAAGCTCTTTGCTTTATAGTTTTTTCATCTGTAAATGTCCAATTAAAATATACTCTATTATCAGCTCCTTTCATTTTGTATGCTATTAAGGTAAATGCTACAATAAATTTGCTGTTGAAATGTATGTTACACTATTTCAACATACTTGTCTATAAAAATCGCTCGACTTTCTTCGACGTATTCTGTCAAAAAACAGCCTTAACAAAGGCTGTCCTTTCAACGCATCTCTAAAATACTTCCCACAATCTTTTCTATGGCTATTTTTTCTTTTACAGATAACGTCTCCCATATATTTAGAACCTTTTTCTGTTCTTCTGACAAATCTGGGTAGTTATCATCCAATGTAAAAAATTGGGCTAAGGTAATACCGAATCCCTTGCATATTTTCTCTAACGTACTGATTTTGGGAACATTCCCTTCATTCAGCAATGTTGATATAGAGGATTGTGTCATTCCTGCCCTCTTTGCCAGTTCATATTGACTCATATTCTTTTTAACACACAATTCTTTGATACGTTCTGTCACAATATTTCCGACCAACTAACAACACGCCCCTTAATCTAAATTATGCAATCATCATAACCTTTTTGGGACAGACATATCAGTTCTCTGCAACATATATTTAATTATATGATATTACGTTTCATAAATTTCTACCGTTGTTCCTTGATAGATTCCAAACTGATAAAGTAAGATTCTAATAGACTGTGCAAAATGTTTAGTTCTTTAGGCGTAAGTTTTTTTATTTTGTTCATAACATTCTTATGCATCTCATCAGCATTTTCCATTTGTTCAAACATTTCTAACTCCTGCGATAACAGATATTCTGGCGATACTTGCAAGGCATTGCATATATCCACAAATAATTTAAGGCTTGGCAGACGCACCCCCGATTCAATTTGTCGGATATGCCCTGGATAAACACTACACATATAAGCCAACTTTTCTGATGTTATTTTTTTCGCTTTTCTCAAAACCGCTATTTTTTGCCCCAGTACCCTGTTCTCCATTTTCCACCTTCTTTTTTGGATTCATGCACTCCTAAATGCCATTTATTCTAAATATTGTTTTTATTCAATTTCCTGTTCTAAATGTTCAAAAATATCTGATGAAAAAAATTCTTTTAATGTAATTCCCAAACCATCACATAGTTTTTTAATCGTCACGATACCTGGATTCACAGTATAACCGTGAATGATATTTTTTAAAGTGGTTGGCGGTACAGCAGATATTGTTGCTAATTTGTTAATTGTAATATTCTGGCTTTCTATCAATTCCAAAATACGCAGTACAACCGCCTCTCTTGATTTCATGCGTCCACCTCCGTCCATATATGGACTGTAAAAATATTGTACGTGATTCCATTTTTTCATGTAGACCGAATACGGACGATTTGAAATATTATTTTTATTTTCATTCAGATTCATACTACATTATGCAGCTTGAACATCAATAAAATCTAAGGCTAATCCTTTCTCCATACCAAAAAAGGCAGAGCGGTTATCCGCTCTACCTATCACAATCATACACCAACTCCCTTAACACAATCTCTTCCGCCGCATTCCTTACGTTATTCACAAGCCCAATCCACTGCATAAAATCTGTCGATTTCAACTCTTCTGTAATTCCTGCCCCGGCTTTCATCTTCCCCACCAAAAATTCCATCCTTTCATGGCATTCCTCGTCAACCTCATGCAGATGCTTATGGAGTTCCCCTGCCAGCAGTAGCCTAATGTATTCCCATCTTCGGCAGGTTCTCAGATATTCCCACCGCATCAGTCCATATTTGCCGATATTATAAAGTTTCTCTTCTGGCAGCTTTAAATCAGGGTAATAAAAGCCATCTTTGCCAAGCGTATAGCCTATTCCATTCTCCCCAATCAAATATTTTTCCAGTTCTTTTGTCTTTTCCATCTTCCAATTATCTCCTTATCTGTAATGTCTGTTGTCATAGCTTCTCTGTATGCGTTTCTGCTCACTGTCCAGCCTTTCAATTGTCTTTATGGCTTCAACCATCTCCTGCACCTTGTCCGCCCCAACATACAGCTTCACACGTTCCAAATCGGCTGCTTGTTCCTGGAATTTCTCTGCAATGTTCGCCTGTTCCAGCAGCTTCCCTTTGTACCAGTCAATATCTAATGCCTGTTGTTTTACTTTATCCGTCAAACTCCTAACCTGTTCTGCAAGGCTGGCGCAACTGGTTATCAGGCTTTTGACAAGTTCTTTTAATTTGATAACCAAAGGCTTTACTGTATTTTCACAATAGGATTTTGCACTGGTGAACGCCCCTGGTTCTGGAAGCTGCCATCGCTTCTCCCTTTCAAACGACTGAACATCTAATTCCATCCTGGCTTGAACATCTGCTATCAAACATAGTTATATCCATTCCTTTCGCTTCGCTCAGGCACAAAACGTTATGAAAATGGTTGCCCAAGCTTATTTTTTCTTTATAATTCTTCTTATAGGGAACTCGGTATACTACAAATCACGGGGAGGTGAGTGGGCTGTCCGG
>CAJTIR010000133.1 GCA_910576385.1 Lachnospiraceae bacterium | reverse complement strand
GAAAAAGAATGGAAAGAATGCTCTTTTTCAGTCTTTCAGGGGGCTTTTCTCTCTCCAGAAGAAAGAAGAAATCCAGTGGTTTCAGGGGAAGGAGAAAGGAAAGAAGAAAGAGAAAAAAAATGAGGTTCTTGGCTTGGAGGATAGGATTTTTAGGGGAGGTTAGAGGAAGGGAAGGAAGGAAGGAGGAAGGGAAGAAGGAAGACCTTGAAAGATGGGTGTCTCACAAGGTCCTCTGTTTACTCTTTTATTCTGCTTTTTGTAATCCTGTCAGGATAAATTATAATCTGCCAGCAGGATATGGAGCTTCTGCTGTGACATAGTATTTTTTAGGCATCCTCCCCTTCCTGATATGGATGGAATCTTCTAATCTTTCTGGATTTTATGCAGCAGCCCTTGGAAACTCTGTGCATTTTCTTCAAACTGGGGCATGAACCCCTCCCCAGTGTCATAATGCAGGTAAAGAACTACAAAGGCTGCTGTCCATGCCAATTCCATTACTTGGGGCCTGAATTTCTTTTCCATCTTCCTGAAAATTATGCTTGTCTCCATGATAACCTTCTGCCATTTGATAAAAAATTCATCCTCAATGGGAATCCCACAATGCCCCAGCCATTCCCTCACAGTATGGGATTCTGCATTGTCACCACATCCAGGGCTGCTGAAAATATATTGGACATCTTCCACAGAAATATCCTTGATGTTCCCTTCTGTGTCACCCACTTGCAGGACCCTGCCTATGGGGAACAGGGCACAGACAGATGGCTTGGATTTGTGGACCATGCATTTCCTGTCTTTCAGCAGGGGGCATCTTTTCACATGCCCCTTGGGTTTGACCCTCACAATGGGAACCCTTGAGTCTTCCCCTGCATAAACCTCACAATACTTTTTCACCAACTTTTCTGGGGACATGCCCAGTTCCCTGGACATATTGTAGACATCCCTGGGGTTCAACAAAATGTCTTCCCTGTTTATGCAGCATTTCCCACAGCATGTACAATGGAATTTGAATGTCCCATCAATGCCAATCTCCCTGCCCCCAAGACTGGAAATGATGTTTTTTAATGTTTCATCCATCTTCTTCTCCTTCTTTCCTCCTCCATTGTACTGCCTTCTTTTCCTTTGGAATTCTTGCAAAAATGAATTACTTTTCTATCTCTATAACCTTCCCTTTCTTAAACTTCTTCTGGGGTTTCATTGTTTTATTCCCCACCCCTTCCTGCTTCCTCCCAAATTCTATCAAATCAGGTTCCATGGCTTTTTGGGGGAGGGCAAACCCTTCCAGCCCTGTTTCAGCAGCCAGATGTTTAATAATCTGCTCTGCATAAGTCCTTAGCTTTTCATAACACCTGACATGGGCCTCCTGCCTTATTTCCCTGTTTTCCATTCCTTCAATATGGAAGATTCCTTCCAGTTCAAGCTCAATGTGGAAATTATCATATTCCCCATCCATCTCCACATATTCTGTCAGGCTTACCACTGCCAGGTTTTCTTTTTCCCTAAACTCCCCATCACACTCTGTCCTGTTAAGGAGCCTGACTTCCCCTTCATCTTCCAGCAAATCCACCATGTCAACCCTGACTATCTTATACTGTAATAACTCTGCCTGTAGCATCCCTTCCCTCCTCTCCTTTTCAGCTCAATAAAACCCTTCCTGTAATATTCTGGTATGACAGAAGCCCTATCCCATCTGGCTCCAGCTTCAGGTCAGCAATCCAGAACTCAACCCTTTCATCCATGTCCATTGCAAAATATCTGCTTAATTCCCTGCAAAGCCAGTCCTGCATTCTTTCATTAAGCCCATGTTGGAATATTGTCAGGAAAACCATTTTCTTTCCTGTATCCCCTAAACTGGCAAAGGCACTTTCATATCTTGCAATTTTTTCAGCAGTCAGCATCAGGGACTTTACCTGCATCCACCCACCACCTGCTGCATTCAGGATGGCATCAGGGACATTGATTTCAATGTAAGCATTCCCTGTCACTAAATCCCATTTTTTACCTGCCACTTTTAGTTCCTCATAAACTTTACAGCCATTGTCCAATTCTTCCATCTGATGGCTGGCAAGGAAATGCTCAATTGCATCCTCAAAAATAATTGGCCTTAGGCAAATCCAGTCTTTATTTCCCATTTTGGGATTATCCAGTGAAAATGCCATGATTTCATATTTTCCATTCTTTGAATGCCTGCCTTCAGAGACAAGACATGGCATTCCCCCTTCAGTGATATTCCCTCTGACAATTTTGGGACAGCAAATCTCCATTTCTTCCCCATTTATAACCAGAACTGTTGATTTATTGTCTTTTCTTATCAGTACAGCCTCCTTCCATTCCCTTTCAAATAGGTATTTCTCCACTAGCTCCTCCTTTCCCTATGCTTTTCTTTTTTACTTTTTTAGCATAGCACAAAGGATTTTCTATAAATTTTAGAGAAAACTGTTGCTTTACCATCTCTCATTTCAAAAAGGGCAGGCTTTACCCTGCTACCAACATCATTAAGAAAAAATTCAGTACATTACATTTATCAGAAATCCTCCATAAAATTTCCCAATAAAAAAACAGGACACCACATCAATGTGAATCCTGTTTTTATCTCAGATTATTATGAAATTAATAATTGTATTATACAGATTATAAGCCTGCCAGTTCTTCTACTTCCTCCACTGTAAGCCCAGAGCCTGCTGCAACCTCTTCAATGGAAAGTTTTCCCATTTTTAAGAATCTCTTTGCTGTTTCTATCTTTATTGCATTTTCAGCCTCATACCTCTCACTTTCCACATAGGACCTCATCACTTCTTCCTGGTCATACAGTTCCATCAACATACTCAGCACCTCCTGCTCTTTTCTTTCCAGATACTCCCTCAATACATTCCTGTCTTTACAAATCCTGATAGTTTCTTTAATAGCCTTCCTTGTCCTGCCATAAACCTTCACCTGCTCATTACACACTTTTGTGAATGCTACATACTGGCTGATGATATCCCCTTCCTTGCCATCATAAATCATCTTCACCTTCACATTCAGGCAGACTTCCTCACCATCAAAAAATTCCTCTGAAAATGAAATTTCTTCAGGCCTTGTCTTCCTGTCACCAGAATAAATCACATAAATCTCTGGCTTTGGCATTTTAAGTTTTTTACTATTATATATATTCTGCTTGGTCTCTCTAAAATATTCCCTATAGGTTTGGACAAGATACATGAGTGCCCTGAAAATAATATTAACAGTCCATGTTGACTGGCTTTCAATAAGTATGAGTAAAGTTGAACCCACCCTGAATCCCACATCATTATAAATATCATTAACAAGGACATTGCTGACTGTCACATCATGTAAATCCTTTTCTGTGGCTTCTGTATCCTCTGGATGCAAAGCCTGATACAATTGCATCAAATACTTTTTTTCTTTGAATAATGAGGTAAAGACACTATCTTTCAGGGTATGCTTTACTATCCCATCATCATTCTTCTTCTCTTTCTCTCCCAACTCTTCACCTCCTGTATAACTTTCTTCCTTATTTATAATATTAACATGGATCATGTTTATTTTCAATTTCAAAATCAGACTGCTGCATGGATAAAGCAAAGTACTGGCTATCCCCATAAGATTTATATGCATTTTATCATGGATTGTGGGACTATGGAATTGGAAAATTGGGGAGAGGAAAAACTAAGCCAATATGCCTCCTCCCATCCCCCTCATTTTCCCAGTGGCTTTTTCAAAGGCTACTTATTGTTGTTATAGAGAGCAATGCATTCATCAACCACATTTTCCACAATCCTTACCTGCTGTGGGGTCAGCTTATCCAGCTTTTCAGACAGCAGGAGCTTGTCCTTGTCAATGATGTCCCCTGTAAGCAAATAGTCTGTGCTTACCCCTAATGCAGCAGCCACTTTCATCAGGTTCTCTGGCCTCATCCCCCTCTTTCCTGATTCAGCATATGACACAAACTGAGTGGTTAATTCACTCAGTTCAGCCAGAGCCTCCTGGGTCAGCCCCAGTTTCTTCCTCCTCTG
>CAJTIR010000132.1 GCA_910576385.1 Lachnospiraceae bacterium | reverse complement strand
AGCTGGTATTACAAACGCCCTTTTAAGGGCGGCGACGAGTCAAGGACATGGTGGCTTGAACAAAGTGAAAGCCAGCGTCTTTAGGCGCTGGTCGGTAACAGCGGCTTATAGCCGCAGAGCAAACCACCCGTTTGACGGGTGGTTCTGATTATGAAGGGAGGATTCCATCATGGCAACCACACGCATCATGCCGCTGCACATTGGCAAAGGCCGCACCGAAAGTCAGGCGGTCAGTGACATTATCGACTATGTATCCAACCCGCAAAAGACAGATAACGGCAGGCTCGTCACCGGCTTTGCGTGTGACAGCCGGGTAGCCGACGCCGAGTTTCTACTGTCAAAACGGGAGTACATTTCCACCACTGGACGGGTACGTGGTGCGGACGATGTACTTGCCTACCATGTCCGGCAATCCTTTGTCCCCGGCGAGATCACACCGGAAGAAGCCAACCGGCTGGGCGTGGAGTTTGCAAAGCGGTTCACCAAGGGAAATCACGCCTTTGTGGTCTGCACCCATATCGACAAATCCCATATCCATAACCACATCATCTGGAACGCAGTCAATGTGAACTGTGACCGGAAATTCCGAAACTTCTGGGGCAGCACCCGCGCGGTCCGGCGGCTGAATGATACCATCTGCATTGAGAACGGCTATTCCATTGTAGAGGACCCAAAACCGCATGGAAAAAGCTATAACAAGTGGCTGGGGGATCAGGCGAAGCCCTCCCACCGGGAACAGCTCCGCGTGATGATTGACCAGGCATTAGAACAGAAACCGGCAGACTTTGACGGGCTGTTAAAGCTGCTTGCGGAAATGGGTTGTGAGGTGTCACGCCGGGGACAGGCAATCCGGCTCAAAGCCCCCGGCTGGAAGAATGTTGCCCGCATGGATGAAAAGCTGGGACAAGGGTACAGCGAAGATGAAATACGGGCGGTCCTTGCCGGAGAAAAGCAGCATACGCCCCGCAGAAAAGACGCGGTTTCAACTCCCACTCCCAAGGTCAATCTTCTGGTGGATATTCAGGCAAAATTGCAGGCCGGAAAAGGCGCTGGCTACGCGCGCTGGGCAAAGGTATTCAATCTGAAACAGATGGCGCAGACAATGAACTATCTCACCGAGCATGGCCTGCTGGAATACGCAGTCTTGGAAGAAAAAGCGGCTGCTGCTACCACCCGCCACAATGAGCTGTCGGCACAGATCAAGGCGGCGGAAACTCGCATGGCGGAGATAGCCGTACTGCGGACCCACATCATCAATTATGTGAAAACTCGCGAGGTCTATGCGGCCTACCGCAAGGCGGGATATTGCAAGAAATTTTTAGCGGAACATGAAGCGGATATTCTGCTCCACAAGGCGGCAAAACAGGCATTTGACGATTTGGGTATCAAGAAGCTGCCCACCGTCAAGAGTTTGCAGGCCGAGTACGCAACATTGTTGGAAGGAAAGAAAAAAGACTATGCCGAGTACCGGCGTTCCCGCGAGGAAATGCGGGAACTGCTGGCCGCGAAAGCCAACGTGGACCGGCTGATGGGATATGGGGAGGAACGCCAGAATGATCGGGAAAAGGAACAGGGGCAGGACCGCTGACGCGCCCGTTTTTTCGTATTTTCTCACCGCCGCAGGCAGGTGAAAAGCGTTCCGCAGGAACGCGCAGCCACAGAATGAAATTCTGTGTTCAAAAGGGGCTTGGGGAATCCCCAACAAGCAGCGCCAGGAGCCGGATGGCTATCCTGGGGCATTGCTTGCCACGGTTATCCCGGAACGGGATAACCTTCTTTTTCTCGAAAAAGAACAAAGCCGGTGAGGAATTTGTTAAATTCACTCACCGGCTCAATTCGTTTTAAATTTCCTGGATAGTTCGGTTAGTTCTTTCATGGTTTCCTGCGTATGGTGCAAGAGGGTTTCACGCATTTCTGACGGGCAGCTGCAATACAGCATCTTCATCTGACCGGCTCCCTCATCTTCCGGGGAAACATCCGGATTGATTAAAGAATCCAGAGAAATCGGCAGTACCTTTGCCAGTGCCTTCAAAATCAAAAAGGACGGATTCATCTGCCCTTTTTCAATCTTGGCAATCTGCTTGACAGATACATGGCTCAAATCAGAAAGCTCCTGCTGTGTCAGGCTTTTTCCTTTTCGGGCTTCCCGCATTTTTTGCCCTAAAGCGGTTAAATCATCAATCGGCATAATCATTCACCTCGAATATATTCTATCGTGCCGATTTACACAAAGGAATAACCTTATTATGCCGACTAACAGGTATGATTATGCTGTTTTTTTAGTGAGATATAAACGCTATCCTTGTATCACTAACCAAATCAAATTATAATAGAGGTGGATATTTTTTTGAAAAAATCTGTCCGCTGTAACATTTCGCGGACATTTGCCTGTTATACTATCTGCAAAAAGCAAAGGAAGTGAGGATATGAAGCAGATTTTAATTGTCGAGGACGACAGTTTTTTGAATAAGATGTTGGCCTATAATCTGACCGCAGACGGGTACGGCGTGACTTCCGCCCTAAATGCCAGAACCGCAGCTGATGTCCTGCGCCAGCGGGAATTTGACCTGGTGCCGCTGGACATCAACCTGCCGGATGGGAATGGTTTTGAACTGTGCAGGCTGATAAAGCCCCAGCACCCGGACACCATCGTAATTTTCCTGACCGCCAACAATCAGGAGAGCGACCAGATACGGGGCTATGAGGTGGGCGCGGTGGACTACATCACAAAGCCCTTTGTGATCGGGGCCTTGCAGCGGAAAATCAAAGCCATGTTTGCCATGCTGGAACACCACAAACCGGCCAAGGATATTTACGACGACGGGCGGTTGTTTCTGGACTTCTCGGAGCAGACGGCTTCCTTAAACGGCAAGCCCCTGACCCTATCCCCGATGGAATACAAAATGCTGAACCTGTTCCGCAAAAATCCCCGGCAAGTGCTGACCCGTGGGCAGCTTCTGGAAAAGCTGTGGGATATAGACGAGAAGCTGGACTTTCTCTTTCAGGCCCTTGTGAAAACCTCCCGGCTGGAAACGGGCGTGATCCAGTTGGATAAGAAACCGAGCCGCCTCTTTGATACCGTGGCGCAGGCTATGAGTGGGATTGTGTATGCAGCGGAGAAAAAGGAAATCACCGTGTCCGTGGACTGCCCGGAGGATTTGGCCGTTTCCCATGACAGCAAGTGGACATCCGAAGCCCTTTTTAACCTGCTGGACAATGCGGTGAAGTATACCCCGGCAGGCGGGGAAATCACAGTATCAGTG
The DNA here is from genome assembly GCA_910576385.1 of Lachnospiraceae bacterium. GTDB lineage: Bacteria > Bacillota > Clostridia > Lachnospirales > Lachnospiraceae > Petralouisia. The sequence continues at coordinate 903 of CAJTIR010000132.1, read as the reverse complement.
GTACTGTGGGAAATGTATGTGGAGATCAAAGTGGCCGACACCGGCAAGGGCATTTCTGAAAGCGATCAGGCCGCCATCTTCCGGCGCTTCTATCGTGAGGAAGAAGTACACGAACAGCAGGGCGTTGGCATTGGCCTGTATCTGGCCCGCGAGATCATAACGCGGCAGGGCGGCTATATCAGACTGGTTTCGGAGCCGGGCAGGGGTTCGAAATTTTCCATTATGCTGCCGACAAAATAGAACGCGGCGGACGACCAGTTCTGGTTACCCGCCGTAGAATTTTTTGAAATGTCCGAGCGTTGTAACATTTTACCCCGATTTTCAATGAAATTTTTTGGCCGCTATAACATTTCGCGGACATTTGGGTTTTACAATAGCCTTATCAAATTTTGTTACTGATAGGGTTAAATCACAAAGAAAGGGAAAATATATGACGAAAAAATTATATCGAGTTATGTTGTTTGTTGGTACTTCAATGATACATCATTCAGCAGCGGGTGTCTTTATTTTGTGCAATATTTGGTATTTACTCATTTATAGTTCTGAATCTAATAGAAATAGTAAATAGGGAAAGTATTTCACTTACAGCAAGGCGGGCCAGTTTCCTGTCAACATGAGCCAGTCTGCCTTGTGTGGATTGATCCGTTATGAAAGGCTTGCTTTTTCCCATTAAGTTCAGTACACTGTCAATCTGACACAAAGCATTTCATACTGTTTCCATATTGCTTTGGTATAATAGGTAATTGCGAAACTCGTGTCCGAGTTCCGCAATCCTGAACAGAAACAAAGAAGAATTCACATATCATGCGAATTCTGGAATAAAAAGAAGATAACGAAGCATTTTAGGCGCACTTTAATAAACTGTAGGTATTATTAAGTTGGTAAGTCCTATGCTATGAGAGG
>CAJTIR010000131.1 GCA_910576385.1 Lachnospiraceae bacterium | reverse complement strand
TATCCGGCTGCTTCCGAACTGAAGAAGGTGCCAGAGATTATCTGAAAATCATGTCCTACGTTGGTACGGCACATAAGCAGGGATACAATGCTTACGAAGCAATCAAAAATGCAATTTCAGGCCACCCTGATTTCATCTTTGAATAGTGTTGGCTCTGAATAGTTACCTTTATTCTTGTTTTTATGGTAATTGCACTAGTTCAGTTTGAAAGAAAAGAGGAAGATGAAAGTATCCCCCTGCTTCCTGATCAGATTGAGTATCATTTTAATGAGGACTGGATTATGGTTTCTGTGGATCGTGCAAAATTATCAGAAACAGAAATAAGAGATCATGCGAAATTGAGTGAGCTGATTGAAAAGGAGCTGGCAGGAGAGACATATAAGAAAGTAACTTTGCCATATACGGGAGAGAGCAAAGCATTAGAGTTTACTGTTTTTAAAAATGTATTGCCAGAAGATTATGCAGGTTTGACCTTGAATTTTACTTCCATAGATAGTATGGTTCGTGTGGCTTTGGATGGTAAAGTGATTTATGAGTATGGATTTGAAAAAGAATTCGGTCAATCGCCTGGGGATAATAATAACTTTGTAAATCTTCCCAATGTGTTTACAGAGGGGGAATTGTGGATTGAATTATTATCACCTTCTGAGAATGCAGCGGCAGCTCTTGGTGATATTAAGATTGAAACGCGTGATACCGTAGTAATCGGAGTGGTTAATAACAATATTGCAGATATTGGCTGCTGTCTGTTGATTGTGTTCATGGCAATTATTATGTTTATACTTGCGATCATACGGCAGTATACGCGTCAGCCAGCAAGAGGAGAAGTATTTTTAGGGCTCACCGGATTGGCCGCAGGCATTTATTGTTTTATTGGGACAGATACTCTGAATATCTTTTATAATGTCCAGGAAGCATATGAAATGCAGGAGTATTTGGTATTGCTTTTGCCATTGTTTTTAACATTATATTTTGATAGAAATCTACATACAGTATATCCTCATCGTTTTTCCGTGCTGTTGTGGGTGGTCAGCGGCAATGCAGCCGTGCAGATTTTATTGCAGATATCAAAGATACGAAGTTTGGAAGAGATGATAAATATATCTGCAATGGGAGTCGGGGTAGTGTGTGTCACAGCAATTGTAAGCTTAGTACAATATGATTACCATAACAAACGCTATCAGACATTGCCAGCGGTTTTGTCCATGCTGATATTGTTGGCCGGAGGAATCGCAAATATGATTATGAATGTATTCTTCCAAAATCCACGCGGCAATATTGCAGGGCAGTATAGTATGACAGTATTTAGTATTATGATGGCTGCTTTGCATACTTTGCAGATTTCCAAAGAGTACCGGGCAAGTGCGGAAGAAAACGCATTTCTTTTAGCGGAGAAAGTAAAAGCGGCGGAACAGCAGAATATCCAGTTGGCACAGGCGAAACAAGAGGCTGATGCAGCAAGGCATGAAGCTTTGGCTGCAAATGAGGCTAAGGGTATGTTTTTGGCGCGTATGTCCCACGAAATCCGTACGCCGATTAACGCCGTGTTGGGCATGGATGAGATGATTTTGCGGGAATCAAAAGAGCAAAACATAAAAGACTATGCGATGGATATTTATATGGCGGGTCAGACACTGCTGTCTTTGATCAATGATATCTTAGATTTCTCCAAGATTGATTCTGGGAAAATGGAGATCGTTCCAGTGGAGTATGATGTCAGCAGTATGATTCATGATTTGGCAAACATGGCATTACAGCGGGTGAAAGACAAAGAGATTGAGTTTGTTGTGGAAGTAGATCATGAGATTCCTTCCAGACTCTATGGAGATGATGTGCGGATTCGCCAGGTATTGACAAATATTCTTACCAATGCAGTGAAATATACACATGAGGGAACAGTATGTCTGCGTGTGAAGAGCCGTAAAACAGAAGAGATAGTAGTACTTGAATTTGAAGTGGAAGATACAGGTATTGGTATCAAAGAGGAGGATTTGCCTAAATTGTCTGCAGAGTTTGAGCGGATTGAGGAAGATCGGAATCGTAATATAGAAGGTACTGGACTTGGTATGAGTATCACCATTCAGCTTTTGGCGCTTTTGGGCAGCAAATTACAAGTTGAGAGTGTTTATGGAGAAGGTTCTAAATTTTATTTTGAACTGGAACAAAAGATTGTTGATCAGACACCAATCGGAGATTTTGAGTCACGTGTACATCAGATTGCAGAAAATTACAGTTATAATACAAGATTTTGTGCACCAGATGCCAAAGTTTTAGTGGTGGATGATAATGCGGTCAATCGCAAAGTATTTCGCAACTTGCTAAAGGAGACGCAAATTCAGGTGACAGACGCAGAGGGCGGCGCAGAGTGTCTAGAATTAGTACAGGAGAATTATTATGATTTGATTTTTCTTGATCATATGATGCCTGAGATGGACGGTGTAGAGACACTTCATCATATCAAAGAGTTATCTGATTTCCCATGTCAGAATACGCCAATTGTTGTATTGACAGCCAATGCCGTATCGGGGGCAAAAGAAAAATATCTTGCCGAAGGGTTTGATGAGTTTCTTTCAAAGCCGATTGTACCAGAAAAATTGGAGAATATGATGAAAAGAATGCTGCCACAGGAATTATTGCAGGAAGCTGCGGCAGGTGATTCCCAGTGGGCGGTACAACAGACTGGTATGGGGGTTCCAGAGGATATTGCAGAGACGCTTCCGCAGGTGGATGGCTTAGACTGGCAGTATGCCTGGATGCATTTACCAGATTTGGAGTTATTGGAGTACACTGTCAAAGAGTTTTACGCTCAGATTAATTCGGCGGCAAATCGTTTAGAACAGGCATATCAGCAGCTTGCAGAACCTGGACAGTTAGATCAGTATCGGATTCAAGTACATGCGATGAAAAGTTTGGCGGCAACCATAGGAATTATGCCGCTGGCGGGAGTTGCAAAGATATTGGAATATGCGGCGAGAGATGGTAAAATAGATGTAGTTTTGTCAGTCACCACGCCATTTTTAGAGGAGTGGCGCAGCTATCAGCAGAAATTACAAGGCGTCTTTGGCATAGAAGATGTGGCCAGAAAAGAAGTGACAGATTATTCTGTGCTACAGGCTCTTGTGGAAATGGTGCGATTTAGTATGCAGGAGATGGATATTGATCAGGCAGACCAGGTGGTTGGCCAATTGCGAGAATATGACTATCCAGAGGAAATGGCAGAAAATATTGAAAAATTGGCAGAGGCAGTGACAAATTTAGATTCAGAGGAAGCAGACCGACTTGCAGATTTGCTGATTGGACAGATGGAAAAATAAATGATTCATTGTAAACCACAGCAAATGCAAAAGAGGAGGAAGGTTGAAAAAGAATAGTAGAGATAATCCATTTCCATAAGGGCATAGCAAACAGACCATCTTGCGGTGGTCAATTAAAAATTGAATATGTAGCAAAGTTAAGGTTTATTCAGTAGCTGGCTTGATTTTATATCCCTGAAACTGTGCCATTAAGATTGCCTGTTCTACCGTGATTTCACGGTTTACTGGAAGAACATCACATTTTCTGTAAAGTTCGGCATTATAGGGTTCCTTATTTTTCAGCATGTTGTATAATGCTGTTAGGAGCATTCTCGCAATAGCGATGATTGCTTTCTTGTGGCCGCGGCGTTTCCTTAAGCGGAGATAGCGGTTGCGGATTTCAGGATGCTTTTCACTTTTCACCACAGAGTTGGCGCATTGGACCAGAAGTGGTTTGATATAGCATCCGGCTTTGGATACCCGGACAGATTTTTTCTTCCCTGCACTTTCATTATTGGTCGGTGTAAGACCAGCCCATGAACATAAGTGTTTCGCCGAAGGAAAAGCCTCCATGTTGACACCGATTTCAGAAATGATACCGATTGCAGTAAAGGTGTTCTTAAAAGATGGAGCGGTTAGGATTAGGTCGAGTTCTTGCTGATAGGGACTGGCGAGCGCAAGAATCAGTTCTTCTAGCTCTGCTTTCCGGGATTCCAAATCTTCAAAATGTTTTTTGATAATCTTTAATTTACCAGCCTGTTCTGGGGTAATAAACCCGTCAACGGCGAGCTCTAATTCTGGAAGCTTTTTCTTCATAGAGCCATGAATTAAAGATTCGATATCAAAAGAAGTATCTTGGGGATTTTCAAGAATCTTATCCAGAATTCTTTGAGAACTTTTACCAAAAGTATCCGAAACAACGGAAGCCAACTGAATGTTGAAGACCGTGAGACAGTTTTGGAGACGGTTCTTCTCACTGGACATAAAGCAGGTTAGTTTGTAGCGATAGCGCATAAGGTCACGAAGCTGTCTGATATCAGCAGGAGGCATAAAGCTACCGGAAACAAGATCATGCTTGAACAGGTCAGCAATCCATTTCGCATCTTT
>CAJTIR010000130.1 GCA_910576385.1 Lachnospiraceae bacterium | reverse complement strand
AAACTTTCAAGTCATGGGAAATGGCTTATTAAAGTATGCCCTTTTTATAGAATAACAGAGTGATCTGGGGCTTTTTCTTAAAATCACATGTAAAAACAGCAAAAATGAAGCTGTCGCTTCACGAATTTTTATTCGTTAATGCGACAGCCCCTTTGAACGAGCGAGGATATTACTGCGACAACCCCACTTTGCACATAAAAGCGTCTGTTATAAAAAATGGCGAGCCTCAAAATTAGTGCAGCAGCCCTTGAAAAGATGGAAAATCCTAAAAGTAAAATTGCAATATTTTTACTTTTAGGATTTCTGCATTTATTTTGCCAGCAAAAGCATAATCTGGTTGCTTCTCTTAATAAATTTGCTCATGGCTTCCGGTGTCAGCGGACAATTGGCAAGAAGCGCCAAGTCATAGAGCTGTTCACAGAATACTGGAACATGTTCGGAATCTTTATGTTCCAAAATATAAGTTACCAGTTCGTTATTTACATTTAACACTAAGGTTTGGTCGCCGCCAAACATGGAGGGATCCATGCCAGCCATACCATACATTTTCATCATATCCTGCATTCTGCGTCCCTGCTCAGAGCGTGTGATCACAGAAGCGATATCGGCATTTTTCAGTTTCTGTACAGATACATTTAAGTTTTCATTGTTCAGTGCCTTGCGGAATGTATCTGTCAGTGTATCGGTAGTCTCTTTTAATTCTTCCTCAGCTACCTCTTCCTTCAGAGAATCTGTTACATCAGCGTCAATGCGGACAAAGCGAATTTTTTCATTGCGGCGCTCCAACTGAGTGATAAAGGAAGTATCAATATTGTGATCTAAGATCACTGCGTCCATGCCTTGTTCCTTAAACATATTGATATACTGTCCCTGTTGTTGTACGTCCGTCACATAATAAACCGGTTTGCGCATGTCCTTTTCCTCGTCAGCGGTTTCTGGCGTATCAGAAGTAGAATCGGTATTCTCAGAGTCTGTCTCTGTGCTTTCAGAAGGATTGTCTTGTTCAGAATCAGTTTCCTCCACCTTGAGACATTCTGGCAAAGTTAAATATTTGTCATCTAAATTCTTAAACAAAATGTAATCGTTCATCTTATCGCAGAACTTTTCATCTTTTAAGCAGCCGAATTTGATAAAGGGGCTGATATCATCCCAATATTTTTCATAAGATTCTTTGTCTGTCTTACACATACCACTGAGCTTGTCAGCAACTTTCTTGGTGATATAGTCAGAAATTTTCTTGACAAAACCATCATTCTGCAGTGCGCTTCTGGAGACATTCAAAGGCAGATCTGGACAGTCGATGACGCCCTTTAAGAGCATCAAAAATTCTGGAATGACTTCTTTGATGTTATCAGCAATAAATACCTGACTGTTATACAGCTTGATGGTACCTTCAATCGAATCATACTCTGTATTGATCTTGGGGAAATACAGAATACCTTTCAGGTTAAACGGATAGTCCATATTTAAATGAATCCAGAACAATGGTTCCTTGTAATCCTGGAAAACCTTGCGGTAAAATGTCTTGTATTCCTCATCCGTGCAGTCATTGGGATGTTTGGTCCACAGAGGATGAGTGTCATTTAAGGCTACGGGACGCTTGACAATTTTTGCCTTTTCTGTGCGTGGAGAGATTTCTACTTGCTCCTTGGTGCCGTCTTCGTTCTCTTTCTCCTCAAATTTAGCCTCTTCTACAATGGTCTCAATCACCTTGTCTTTCTCAGTCACTTCATCAGCAGGAATGGTCTCATATTCTTCCTCTGCATTTTCTTTTGCCAGATAGATGGCTGTGGGCATAAAAGAACAATATTTTTCAATCACTTCTTTGGCGCGATATTCGTTGGCAAATTCCAGACAGTCTTCATTTAAGAATAAGGTGATCTCTGTACCGACAGAAGTTTTGGAACCGTCGGACATATCAAATTCAGTACCGCCGTCACATTCCCAGTGTACAGGGACAGCGCCATCCTGATAAGAGAGGGAATCAATTTGAACTGCATCTGCCACCATAAAGGCAGAGTAGAATCCCAAACCAAAATGGCCGATAATCTGTTCTTCACTAGCCTTGTCCTTGTATTTCTCTAGGAAATCTGCAGCGCCGGAGAAGGCAATCTGATTGATATATTCCTCCACTTCATCCGCTGTCATTCCTAAACCGTTGTCGATAAATTTCAAGGTTTTTTCTTCTGGGTTGACCAGAATCTGAATCTTTGGCTCGTAATCTTCAGGCAGCTCATATTCACCCATCAGATCTAATTTTTTTAACTTTGTAATGGCGTCACAGCCGTTGGAAATCAACTCACGATAGAAAATATCGTGGTCGGAATACAGCCATTTTTTTATAATAGGAAAAATATTATCGCTGTTGATGGAAAGATTTCCATGTTTATTACTCATATTCTTACACTCCTTTGCTTTTCTGTATTTACATAGATCATTGCGAGTTTACTAAGGATGATTGTAATACCCATTGAAAAAAAAGTCAATAGAAAATTAGCACTCTTTAAAGAAGAGTGCTAACAAGACGAGGATAAGCCTGAGAAATCAAGGGGTTCCAGAATTATTAAAAGTTTATAAACTGCAAAATAAATTTAAAGTTGAATGGTATTTAAGATGGCGTTATAATAAAATATAGAAAAATATCTAACCGTTCATTTACAAAAATAGGAGGAAAAGTTATGAAAAAAAGTAGAAAATGGCTTTATTTAAGTTGTCTGCTGGTGATGTTTGTTGTTCTAACAGCGGGCAGTACATCCGTCCATGCGGCGGGGAAACTTCCAGCATTGAAAGTTAAGGGAACAAAACTTGTCAATTCAAAGGGGAAAACGGTGCAGTTAAAAGGTGTTAGTACACATGGATTATCTTGGTACCCAGAATATGTCAACCAAAAATCATTTGACCATATCAAGAAGAAATGGAAGGCTAATACTGTGCGTTTGGCGCTCTATACCAGCGATTATAACGGGTACTGTACAGGAGATGCCACAAACCGCAAGGCATTGGAGAAACGAATAGATAAAGGGGTGCAGTATGCGACAAAGGCGGGCATGTATGTAATTATAGACTGGCATATCTTGAACGATAACAATCCCAAGATTTATGAGAAGGAAGCGGTGGCCTTCTTTAAGAAAATGGCCTCAAAATATAAGAAACATACCAATGTGCTCTATGAGATCTGCAACGAACCAAATGGCGGGACTTCCTGGGAAACTATTAAATCTTATGCCAAGAAAGTGGTGAAGGCGATTCGCAGTAAGGATAAAAATGCAGTGATTATCATCGGCACGCCGAATTGGTCTCAGGATGTAGATATCGTGGCGGACAGCCCCATCAAAGGTTACAAGAATTTGATGTATACGCTGCATTTTTATGCGGCAACACATGGAGAGGATTTGCGTGTAAAAGCGAAAACGGCATTGCAGAAGGGATTGCCGTTGTTTGTAACAGAATTTGGAATCTCAGATGCTTCCGGCAATGGAGCCTTAAATAAAAAGGAAGGCGCAAAGTGGATGAAATTTCTAAAAAGTAATAAAATTAGCTATGTGGGATGGAATCTTTCGAACAAAGAGGAAAGTTCAGCGCTTCTCAAATCTTCCTGCAAAAAAAGTTCTGGATGGAAAGAAAAAGATCTCTCTCCTTGGGGCAAATGGCTTGTAAAACAGTTTAAATAGAGAAAGATCAGGAGGTGAAATCGTGCAGCCTGATTATAAAAGAGCAAGGGAGGTTGTAAAGCAGGTAAGTCAAGTAATTCTGGGCAAAGAACAAGAGATAAAAGAGCTGATGCTGGCTATTTTGGCAAACGGCCATATTCTCTTAGAGGATATTCCAGGGGTAGGGAAGACTACATTGGCGTTAGCTTTTTCCAAGGCGCTTGATTTGGAGTATAAGAGAGTACAGTTTACGCCAGATGTGATGCCCTCGGATTTGACCGGATTTTCGATTTACCGACGGGAAGAGGAGCGGTTTGTCTATCAGCAGGGAACAGTATTTTGTAATTTGCTGCTGGCAGATGAGATCAACCGCACATCACCCAAAACCCAATCGGCTTTGTTGGAGGTAATGGAAGAATATAAGGTGACGGTGGAGGGAGTGACCAGGGAAGTACCCAAACCATTTTTGGTGATTGCCACGCAAAATCCTTATGGAAGTTCTGGGACACAGCTTCTGCCTGAGGCGCAGGTAGATCGTTTTATGATCTCCATGACGCTGGGATATCCAGACTTTGAACATGAGCTTTCGATGGCAATGTCTGTGGGGGAAGCAAGTCGTTTGGACTTGATTCGCAGTAAGCTGAACAGAGAAACACTGCAAAGTATGCAAAAACAGCTCCATAACATATATATAAAAGAGGAGATCTATCGCTATCTTCTGCAATTGATTACAATGACTCGTGTACATCCTGGAATTAAGAGGGGGGCAAGTCCCCATAAGCGCGAACTTAATTAAGCAGTCCTGGTAAAACTACTGAATGAAACTCATCATTTTGGTTTTTACGCCACCGTTGTTTTTTTGATAAATAGCGAGTATATTTTTTATCTGTTAGGTCTATAAAAAGACTCCACGATAAGCGCAGTATATCCGTTACCTGTATGAAAGTAATTTTACATTTTTCGTATACGGA
>CAJTIR010000129.1 GCA_910576385.1 Lachnospiraceae bacterium | reverse complement strand
TCCGTATACGAAAAATGTAAAATTACTTTCATACAGGTAACGGATATACTGCGCTTATCGTGGAGTCTTTTTATAGACCTAACAGATAAAAAATATACTCGCTATTTATCAAAAAAACAACGGTGGCGTAAAAACCAAAATGATGAGTTTCATTCAGTAGTTTTACCAGGACTGCTTAATTAAGTTCGCGCTTATGGGGCAATCTCCTTTGTGGAATAGCCCTGCATTTTTAACAGAATGATTTGCAGAGTACGCCTGTCCACCGTGACTAATGCAAGGTACAGATTTTCGCTCTCAATCTCGTCCAGTAAATCAGCAACGGTCTTTACCTCCGTCTGCCGCTCCCTGTCCTCCATGCCCTCAAGGTACTCCCCAAAGTCGCTTGACCAACGGTAAAACCGCCTGTTGGAATTAAAATCTGCCCTGTCGTCTATGCGGATTTGCTCAATGGTCGCTTCATCAACACCGCACTCACGCAGTATCTTTTCTTCCGCTTCTTTCCAAATACGCCATTTCCTCTCCTCTCGTCCGTGGTTGTATGCCATGCTTTTTCCTCCAATCGGGATTTAAGTAAATCCAAGATTAAGAGGGCTTAAAAATTGCCCCCTCATTTTCCCAAAGGAAAAAACAAGGGGGCTGAACGCCTTAAAATCAGCTTTCCATTATTTTTCTTAGCTTTGCAAGGATTTTGGCTTTGCGTTTGTTCACAACGCTCTGGGTTATGCCTAACCTTAACCCGACTTCCCGCTCGGAAAGTTCCTCAAAAAAGATTGCTTTTATCAATGCCTGCTCACTATCCAACAATAAGGGCAGGGCAACTTTCAGCCTGTCTATCATCACCGCATGGATAACGGTTTCTGCAATGTCCGCTGCTTCATCAACAATGAAATCTAGGACATTACCCTCACTGTCTGTAAATCCCTCCAATGAGAGCAGGCTGTTCCTTGTATCCAATTTCTGAAGATAACGCCACCGCTCTTTGTCCCGATAGAAATCCGTGTATTGCTCTCGCACGACTTCAAGCAGACAGCCTTGAACAGGAATAAAAAGTTTGTCCATATAGGTCTGGTCGATTTGCCTGCGGCGGCAGAAGTCCGTATAAGATAGTTCCACATAGCCGCCACTTTCTTTGATATATACTTTTCTCGGTGCGTATTTCACCGCTAATACCTCCCATCTGAATTTTTGAAATGTAAAAATCCAGATGGAGAGGGCGGAGAACGACACCGCATATCAGAAACAACCCTGCGGAATTTTCTGCCAAAAAACGACAAAAGAAAAACCGCAAAGGCTGTCACACCTTCACGGCTTATAGAGATTATATTTCTTTTATGTAGATATTTGACTTCTACTTGTAGGGTACAAAGCTCCCATGAATTGATAAAAATTTTTTTAACAAGCTATTCCCATCTATTCTTTCAGTTCTATATGTAATTGCTGATTCAGATAAGCAGCATAATGTTCGTTCCAGACCAATACATAAAATGTTAGGGAAAAAGGTGATTGTGTTGAACATAGCGGCAACCTCCCATGTGCCGCCGTATTGTTCAAATGCAGAAAAAACAGCGGCTTATTCCTAAACCGCCATTCGCCAATATTGATAAAAAAAGACATGACAAATCAACCTGCCGATTTACGGTTTTTTTTATTCGACAGGTTGCCATTAAATTAAATCAATTTTAGAAAAATCATTTTTCCAAAAGGATAGCAATGGTAGGGCTATCTCTATGATAGGGTTCTCCCGCAATATCCCCAAAGACCTCACATACTTTAAATCCTGCTTCTTGTGCCTCTTCAATTAGTGTTTCTTTGGTAAAACAGGTATTCCATAAATAGTAAGTTGCTGTATTTGTGTTTGAAATAATAGTTGTCTGTTCTAAAGTCACGGAATTTGAGTATTTGTAATGCCCATATAAAGCTATATATCCATCTTCCCGCCAAAAACCTCCATCATTACAAATTTCCCATGTCTGCATTTCTTGAAAAGAATTATATGTTTCCACCGAAAACACATCTAATAAAAACTTTGCACTGGGTTTCAAATGCTGATATATCTTACACATAAGGTTTTTTCTATCAAGCATTGATAATGCACCATAATCGCAATATATCATCGTGGCAAAATCAAAAACTTTATATAACTTCATATCCAAATAATTTTGATAAAGATAAGCAATGTCTAATCTTTTCTTTAATGCAGAGTTTCTGGCATAGTTTATAGACCTTTTGGAAAAGTCAATACCCGTTACTTGATATCCTTGTTTATAGAATCTTTCAGCATATATTCCTGGTCCGCACCCAATGTCCAAAAGCAACGGATAATCCGTTGATGGTACGATTTCTTTTATCCATGCCACCGACTTATCTATAAATTTTAATTTCCTGCTTGCTCCGTTAAATTCAGGGTCAAGGTGTGCTTTAAGCATTTGTTTGGAAATATATTCATCATTCCAAAATTCTCCTTGGGTTTTTGTGTAAAGAGGGGGTTTTTCAAGACATCCAATAATATCATTTAACATGGCTTTTTTCTCCTTTCAGTGGGCAAAAGAAAAAGCCGTAGATTTTACTCTACGGCTAATCTTTCAAATGAGGAAGATATAGTTAAGAGTAAAATAAAATCAAACATTAGGCATAAAAACAAAACTGTAAAAAACAGTCCTTTTTTACCTATTGAATTGATTTTATCTACTCTTTTCCAGTCATACCCATGCCACCGATTATGTGACATCTGATACGCCGGACTTCCATCACCTTTTCTGTTTAGTTTTATGCATTTATCTTACATGAAATAATCCCTTTTGTCAATAATTATGCTTGAATGCTTTCGTTTGATAATTTACAGATTAAACGAAGATAATTTCCCTCTCCACAATCTCCCTTGCACAAGCCCTTATGCTATTCATTCTTCCGACCCATTCAAGCTGATTTTCCGCCTTTAACTGTTCAGTCACTCCCTGCTTATCGGCATATTCTTTTACCAGCCGAAAGAACCTATCCTCTGCTTGTTTGTCAACATCGGCAAGGTAACTGTTCAACTTGCAGGAAGTAAGAAGATTTAAATAAAAACCCTTTTTATGCTGTCTGATATACTCCAAATGCCGCTGTCCCCAGATACCAACAGGCTTTTCTTCTTCGGCAGGTAATGCAAGGTCAGGCAAATAATAGTCACCTTGCCGAGTATAACTGATACCTGTTTTTTCATCCATGATGTGTTTCTCCATAATCTTACCTCATCTTTCCTCTTGATTATTTCTAAAGTGTTTCCCACGCTGTTTAGACTGCTTTGTTGCTTTTGCCTGCTCTAAAAGGCTATCCATCTGTTTACTTCCGAATGTCTTTCGGAGCGTCTTATAATCTTTATTTTCCGCACGGAGGTTTTCGTTTTCCTCTGCTAACTTCTCATTAATTTTCGTCAACCTTTCATTCTCACGGTGAAGATTTCCATTCGTGATATTCAAACGATAATAACTGTCCCACGCTTCAAAGCATTTTACGATTGCCGCCTTAACAAGTGTTTTCAGTTTTTGTACCAAAGGCTCTGCCACCTTATTTTTATATGACTTTGCCGACATCAATGTCTGCGGCTCTGATAACTGGTACTCTGGAGAAGTATCAAGTATCTGCTCAAGCGTTTTCAAGTTCTCAATGCCTTTGTCATAATTCTCTACCCTGTCAGACAACACTTGATATTCCTCTTTTTTCTCAGCAATCTGTTCCGCAAGCTGAACGACCTCTTTTTCCCGCTCCTGCTTTTTATAATCAAGAACGGATAAATGTTTTTCATGCGTACCCTTATGCTCCCACTCAATGCCGTACCGCTCCATGACAGCGGCAAGATGCTCTTTTTCGGACTGTACCCACTGGCTCCACTCCGTATCGCCACGGGAGCCGCCTTTGAATCCTTGTTCGGCTAACGCCTGTTTTAAAGACACCCTTGTATCTAAGCCACGCTTGCTGCCTGTCGTAAATGGAACAAAATCAATGTGCAGATGCGGCGTTGCTTCGTCCATGTGCAGATGTGCCGAAAACACATAGAGGTTAGTATTTCTTTCTTGAAACTCCCGATAATATTCGTCTAAAACCTGTCTGGCAAGGTTGCCATTTTCGCTGCCTGCACCCATGTTCTCCTTATCGCCAATCTGCAAAATCAACTCATGGAACGGCTTTTCCTGCTTTGAGTTCCGTATCTTCTCGTAATAATCATTAATACGGCGGTCTGCCCTCGTCTGTTTATCATTGTACCGTTGCAACGCTTCATCAAAGAGTTTATGATATACCTTTTTGATATTCTCATTGCAGTAATCTATATTGAAGTGTGAGCGTTCTCCATCCACATTCTCTGCTTTAAATTTTCTGCTGTTGTGGTTGACCGAGCCTTTTCCCACCATTGCGCTAATCGTCCGTCTTATAAAATCACGCCCTTTCTTTTCGGCTTGTGGCTTTGTTACTTTCCCGAAAGTAACGCAAAATGGACCTATGTCAATACTTTGGACAAAAAAAGTCGAAAGATTATGCTGCTTTTTTTAGTTCCTCATCCTCCTTTTGCTGTGGTGTCAAATAACCAATAGAGCTATGTATCCGCTTACGGTTATACCAGCCCTCTATGTATTCAAAGATTGCTCTGCGGGCTT
>CAJTIR010000128.1 GCA_910576385.1 Lachnospiraceae bacterium | reverse complement strand
ATGGAAGCGTGCAGGATTTCCGGTTTGTGCTCAGCGAGCGGATAAGGAAGGAACTATTTTTTGCCACTTTGGTGAAAAAGAGCAAAAGTATGATAAAATCATCGGTTCTTATGAAAGTCTTGAAATGCCTTGTCCAGCAAAATGCCTATCATTTATAAAAGTTGTAAAGTGGTGTAATATAATGATGAAAAACAATGTTGACTTAGATTGGCTGGAGGGGAAGCTGGATAAAAAAGATTACCGAAAATTAGAAGACTATATTTTAAATCTTTGGTTGAAAAATGATGAACTGTTATTTAGGGTGGGATTCAGGTATGCGTGGTCGTTATTTACTGAGTGTGCCGAAAAATCAGATTTGGATTAAAAAAACAGATTGAAACTGCAAGCATGGAAGATATTGACATATTCTGATTTTGGGATTATACTAAAAATGCCTTACATAGTGGATGTAAGGGAGAGGAATTGTTGTCAATATCTGAAAGAGCTCTTTCAGATGTGACTGGTGTTCTGGTTGCAGACTTATGAATATGCACATAAGAATGTTAATTAGAATCATCTCCTTATTATCTATTCTAACATAGATATGTATTGAACGAATATGGATAGCTGGAAACACATCAAGCTGTCGAAAGACAAAATGGAATACCACGTTAAAAGAAGACCCATCAGTTAAGAGATGCTATCCCTCATGCTGGTGGGTCTTTCGTTAAATAGGTGAAGGTTATGGAATTAGAAAAATGGAAAGAAAAAATGCAAAAGGCAGAAAATATGCACATTTTGACGATAAGATTTCACTTGAAAAAGTATGGAATTATATTAGTTGTCCATCAAATATAGAAAGACATGGATTCTATCCGTTTATTCATTATGAAAAGAAATTTAATAAATTTAAAAAAGAAAATGGGAAGGGTAGTATCAAAGAAAAATCAAGGCACTTATGCTATTCCGCTCATATTGATAGGTATATATACTCTTTTTACGGGTATCTTTTGAATCAGGAATATAATAAGTATTTGGAAAAGCATAGTATGAATATGGTTGCCGTTGCGTATAGAGATAATTTACACAAGAGTAATATCCATTTTGCAAAAATAGCATTTGATTGCATTAGAGAGTGTGGGGAGTGTTTTGTAATAATAGGGGATTTTTCCAAATTTTTTGATTCCTTAGACCACAATTATTTAAAGAAACAAATATGTCATGTTTTAGGGGTTAATATGTTGCCGCCTGATTATTATGCGGTATTTAAAAATATAACTAAATATTCGATTTGGGAACTGACGGAATTGCTTACTTTAAATGGTTTAGATGATACGGAGGAGGATATACAAACATTAAATTCTAAACGTAAAGTATTATCTGGGGACGGATTCAAAAGACATAAGTCAAAATACATTCAAAAACATGAAAAAAGTTATGGGATTCCACAGGGTTCTGCAATTAGTGCGGTTTTAGCAAATGTTTATATGATAAAAGCAGATGAGCAAATGAAACAATTAGTAGATGATTATAAGGGTTTATATATGCGTTATAGCGATGATTTTATTGTTATCTTGCCTAAATTATCAGATGGCACTTTTAAAAATATTTTAGATAGTATTGGAAATATAATTAAGTCTGTTCCTAATCTGGTATTGCAGCCAGAAAAGACGCAGTTATATAAATATAAAGATAAAAAATTGAATAGTTGTAATGTTTGCTTCTTAAAAGACGTTCCGAACGGAAAAAACGAGATAGACTATTTGGGATTTACATTTGATGGAAAAGAAATTACGATAAGGGACAAAACCATTTCAAAATATTATTATAGGTTATATCGAAAATTGAAAACCATAGTGAAAAATGACGGCTTTACATCTTCAGGAAAAAAGATAAGTTGTAAGAATTTGTATGAAAAATATTCTATCAAAGGAGCTCATTTAAAAGATGATAATGGTCATACTAGAGGGAATTTTATAACATATGTTCAAAGAGCCCAAAAAATTTTTGGTGAGAGTGAACCTATTGATAGGAAGACGAGAAAACATATGTTAAAAATTCGTCGTACCTTAGATGAAGTGTTCAAGTAAAATGTGGTAAAAAATATGTTTTGGCTATTGTATTTCATAGCAAAATCGCTTATAATTTAAGCCATAGCATATAGCTATTATCCACAGTTACAGAGCAAGTGTTATCAATACCGATAACAAAATGATAACATTAGCTCATATAGGCAGGATAATATGGATATATCAAATAATCAAAAGAATTACATACTCGACAGAGAATAACTCCTAAACAAAATTAGTTAGGAAAAGTCGAGTTCGAATAGTAAACATGTCACAGCAGAAGCTCCATATCCTGCTGGCAGATTATATTTTATCCTGACAGGGCTATAAAAAACAGAATAAAAGAGTAAACAGAGGGCCTTGTGAGACACACATCTTGCAAGGTCTTCTTCCTTCTTTTCTTCCTTCTTTCCATCCCTCTAACCTTCCCCTAAATATCCCATCCTCCAAGCCAAGCACCTCATCTTTTTTCTCTTTCTTCTTTCCCTTCTCCTTCCCTTGAAACCACTGGATTTCTTCTTTCTTCTGGAGAGAGAAAAGCCCCCCTGAAAGACTGAAAAAGAGCATTCTTTCTGTCATCTTCCTTCCTTTCTTCCATCCTTTTTCCCCTGAATCCCTCTTAAAAATCTTATCCTAAAGGTATCCCTTTCTTCTTCCTTTTTCCCTTTCTTTTTTCCTCCTTTTCCCTTGAAAACACTGGGGTTCTGGGGATTTCTTTCTTTTCCCAGGAGAGAGGAAGGACACCATTCTGGGGATGGAAAAGAGGATTCTTTTCTTCCTTTCTTTCTTCCTTTTTCCTTTCCTTCCATTCCCCTAAGCCTGTCTTAAAAATCTCATGCTCAAGGCAAGGCAGATATTCTTCTTTTTCTTTTTTTCTTTCTTCCATTCTATTGGAAAGGCTGGGGTTCTGGGGGGTGTTTCTGTTTCTGGAGAGAGAAAAAGAGAGAAGAGAAGAAGGGAGAGAAGAAGGAGATATGAGGGTGATGTGGTGAGGGAAGGGAGAGAATTTTATGATATTATTCTGGGGAAAAAAAGAGGGAGGAAGAAGAGGGGGAGAGGATAAGCTAAAATCTGCCATGAGGATAAAGAAGATTTTCCATGACATAGTATTTTTTGAAAATGCTGTTTTTGGCAGAGGGAATTTGTTGGATATGAATAAAAATATGGATAGAGTGGACTGGAATGTTGGAAGTTTTGCACTAAAAATTGTTGTGGAACTGCCAAAAATTTAGTTTTTGGCAGAATGGAGGAATTTTTGGCAAGATTTTTGGCAGTTTTTGGGGAGAATATTTTATGGAGGAAGAGTTGTTTTCTGTATGGCTTCTGAAAGGATTATTTTGTGGGATTCTTTCAGAAGAAGTGTGTTGGATTGTATGGGGTTTGCCAAAAACAGACTTTGAACTGCCAAAAATTTAGTTTTTGGCAGAATTGTGAAGTTTTTGGCAGTGTTTTTGGCATATGCCTGATGATTGAAGTGGCTGAAATGCCCAGAAATAAAGAGATTCAGGGATAGTGTGAAAGAAAGTAGAGGAAAACCATAAATTGGCGCACTTGAATAAGCTGTCTAAGGCAGGCAACTTTTTGAAGTGCTATGGAGTTAGGAAATTAGATTAAGAAGCTAACGGTTCATCAGGAGGAAGTAATCCTTCTCGTTGTAATAGCTTCTTGGCTTGTTTGATAGCCTTTGCCTTTTGTTTTTCAAGCAGAGGTGCAGGCATATCGATTTTGTAAAGATCGCTCGGATTCCACTGCTCACCAGTAGACAGCATCTGGTAGATGGCAGTAAGAATCATACGGGCAATAGCGATTATGGCTCTTTTCTTGCCACGGCGTTTAACAAGTGAATCATATTTCTTTTTGTAGTAAGGAGATTTGTCAGATTTTACGGCTGCATGAGCACACTGTACTAATGCAGGTTTGAGGTAGACTCCGGCACGTGTAATCCGAACAGATTTCTTCTTACCAGCAGATTCATTGCTGCCGGGGGTTAGACCAGCCCAGCAGCATAAGCGTTTGGAACTCGAGAACTGAGACATATCCGTACCAATTTCGGAGATGATAGTGACTGCACTATCATGTTTTACACCCGGAATGGTACAGAGGAACTGGACAGCATTTTCAAAATCAGGATTAGAAGAAATCATATTTTCTATCATTTTATCAACATCATTGATTTCGGCTGTGATATAATCAATATGTGCGCGGACAAGGCGCATACGATATTTTTGGGCATCAGTCATCTGATATCCTTCGATGGATTCTATAACAGCATCTTCTTTGGATTTGAGGCTCCGAAGAAGTTTAGATGCGATTTCTTCGTGGTTAATGGATGTACCCGATTGTTCAAGCAGATAGTCGATAATGGACGTGGATGACTTCCCAAAGATATCGGAAACAACAGAATCTAAAGCAACATTACAAACAGTAAGAGCATTCTGATATCGATTCTTTTCACTGGAACGGCAGGAAACAAGCTTGTAACGATAGCGAGTGTATTCCCTGGGAATACGGACTTTCTTACAAGGGATATATTACTTCGGCTATTAAAAGTCGACATTTTTAATAGCCATACATTTTAATATATTCCAACTGTTTATGCTGAAAATAGCAGGATACTTTTTCTCTGCATGTTTGTAATTCAAGCATAAATTTTTCTGTTTTCCTGCATATCTGCTCTTTTGTATGAG
>CAJTIR010000127.1 GCA_910576385.1 Lachnospiraceae bacterium | reverse complement strand
ATGCGGTTGGCGAACCTGCATTATTATAACATTGGAGGTTTTTTACTGTAAGCTAAAGCAATGCTGACTCACCTGCATAGCAGGTGGTTTATTTGTTTCCCAAAGTTTCGTTTCTCTGTTGAGAAACTCCACAATGTGAAACAGGCTAAAGCCTAACAATAAATTAAGGACAGCCATAATGACTGTCCTTACATATTTTGTAACTATTCAGAGTCGCCAAGTCTCAGACGCGTCGGCAAAGCTATCATACATACGCTTCAACCAACTTTTTTATCTGTGGCTTTTGGAATTAGCTCCTCATGCTATCGCAATATTCACAGATCGCTCTGTCTACAAACTGAGCTGTTTTTGCACCTCCAACCTTATCAATATTTTCACTCATACTGCCGCCTCCGCTGTACATTTTTCCTAGACACTGCAGTATCTCGGTTGTACATTGATAAAAATGCTCTGTGATATAGGCTCGAAACTTCTCCACCTGAGCCTGGACTCTTTCATCTGCAGGTTCGAGTTTTTTCATACTGCCAAATTCTGCAAACAATTCCATAAACTCCTTACTTAATGCCTCCTGCTCCTTAAGAGAACGATCTTTATTTTTCTCCTCAAATTCCTTATAAGCTTCTGTGTTTCCCCAAGACTCTTTTGCCTGCCTTGCATATTCATCAATTTTTTTAGTGTCAAATGCTGTAAAATCCATTAGTGGTCTCACTCCTATCATTTTTATTCCACGCGCGAGGTCTATTAAATTCTCAATATGTTCCTTTTTCATTTCCAACAAAGCAATCTGCTGCTCCAAAGCCTTGCCGCGGTCGAAATTGGGACTATCCAGAATTTGTTTTATTTCCATCAGTGGGAACTGTAATTCCCGAAACAATAAAATCGTCTGCAATCGCTCTAAGGCCGCATCATCATATAATCTGTAACCTGCTTCGGTCATATCTGCCGGCTTTAATAGACCAATGGTATCATAGTAATGAAGTGTGCGTATACTTACCCCTGTCAATTTACTTACTTCTTTCACTGTTTTCATCATCAATCCTCCTTCGTGTTACTGATACTATAAAGCATTACGCAACGTAGGAGTCAATACTAAATTTACCCTTCTGCAAAATAAGTTTTCATAAAATCAATCATTTTCTTTGTTTTGCCACATTCTGGACAAGTAAAGGTTCCGTTGAGATAACATAAAAATTCCAATTCTTGCTTAGCGCCAAGCATATCTGCAAGGGCAGAAGTCCAGGCAAACCAATCCTGATCAAATTTCCCGTTCCATTGTCCAGGCTTATATTCCGCCGGAATCACAGTCTGATCTTCACAATCCTCCAACACTGCAAATTCCTCCTCATAAAACTGGCACTCACCCCCACACATAACGCCAATCTCTGTCAGCTCCAGACCTGAGAGCATCAATCCATAGGCAAGTTGGCGATCACCCAAAATGGCAATTGCGGACACCAAAAGCATACTGCGCATTTCCTGATTCATTTTATGTATTTCTTCTATATAAGTATTGATATATCGTTTTGTCAGTCCAGCAAGTTTTTGAGCAGCAGCATTGTAATCTTCCAGAATTGGACTGTCTATTTTTTCATATTGATTTACAGGAATGTCCGTCGCTAAACAGACGCCCAGATGAAAAATTAGAGTGAAAGCATGTTCCACATCCCCTTCTTCCATAACCTGCTCCAACAATTCTACCATATAGGGCAGCACAACATAAGTCGCTGAATAGAATGACATTTGATGGGTCATACACTCAAAAATATTTTCAATTTGCTCCCAGTCTCTGTTCTCCAGTGATGTTCTCAAATTGTTTCTGATATCCATTTGATAACACATCCGTACCACGTCCCAAACGGTTGACTCATATGGCTCTTTGTGAAACTCAATATTAATCTCTTTTTCATCTAATTGATACATATTTTACACCAATCCTCAAGCGAAAATACTTGCATTTTCATTTGAGTCGCAAACAAAAAGAGTGAAAGAAGCGTGTTTGCATTTCGTCCTTTCTTATTTTTTCTTTCACACGTTTCTCCTCATATCTGATCTGGATGCCTAAGGCACTAATATTCTTTGGGTATTTCAATCATGCCGCACATTTCCTGAAACACTTCCAAATCTTTGGTATTGCGAATTACCATAACTTCCTCAAACTTTCCAGTCTTTAAATGCTTTAATCCAGCTACTTGTTCCCCATTACAAATGCTGCACTTGATCACAGGGGTTTTCTGCTCTTTGTCATAGGAAAGCCCTGTGATCTTTTTACGCCTTTTTCCAAACATTGTTATCACTTCTTTCTATTTCCACTTTGATACTCTCCATAGACAGCGTTAGAGATTTTACAATAATTGGATCTATGTTAATTATTTGTTATTGATCACTTAAAAAATGAGAGGCATCTCTGTCTGACTACAAATCAGAAAAAGGAATCATACCATGTACCTCAAACAAATACCGTCCTGTCGCTTCTCCCTCTGGCCCTTGTTCCATCAGTCTGGCATAACCACATTTTGAAAAATCTTCTTCTAAAAAAACATCACTAACCTCCGCCCCTTGATGATCATCCAACTGATAGAGAATGCTTTCAAATGCCTCCAGCACCAAGTCATATGCAAATGCTTCAATATCTTCTGGCGCCGCGCCAGATTTCATTAATGCAGAAACCTTGGGCAAACGTTTCTCAAGTGTTCCATCTGCCAGTCGATTTTCTAACATTTTCCGATAACTGCCTTTATAAAATTCTAACTGATCACTCAATGGTTTCAGCAGGCGGAAGGCTGGAAGCACTGCCCATATCTCTGATTCATACTGTAAATAATGCTCTGCAGCCTCCTCACGAAGTCCCATCTTGACTAATAACTGTTTCATTTCCTCTGTTTCCATCTATATTCCTCCCCAGATGATCTATCCATTTTTCCTTTCATCCGCAGACATTAAATATTGCTTGATCATCTACAGCGATTTCAAATCCCATATTTAAGCATTGCCCTGTCAGTTCGATCACTGTGTCCAACAGATTGCTGTCTTTTAATTCCTGAAGAGCAACCACGGGATTTGGCACTAAGTCCTGCATCTTAATAACCATTTCTGCGACACTCATTTTCTCTGCTTTTGGTCAAAAGCCCTTTTTCCTTCCCATTCAATATCCCAGCCATCCAGTTTCTTCCACGCAAACATTTCCTTAAAATCATGAAAACAATCTTCGCAGATACAACATGATAAATTAACGGGAATAAACCACCATTGATGTGGATTGTCCTGTACTGGCTCGAAACAAAATTCACAATGCTTTAACTGTGGCGCATACTTGCAAATTTCTTTTCCGTCTGTAGGATTTACATAAGCCTTTTTTAGAAATTCACCGTCAAGATTCAATAATCTCCAATCATCTTTTTCAGTCATAACCTTACCACTATTATTTTAAAAACCTTCTGAATTTGGCCATTTCGGATAATATAAAATCAAATACTATCTTCTATTATATCAATTGTCATCTGATCTCGATCTCCTTTAAAATATTGTTCTAACACTTGATCAAAAACAAGGTATTCTGGTGCTGCCATCTCAAACAAGGTCATACAAGATTTTAATTTTAAATAATCAGGAAATCCAAAAATTTTACCTGCATCTTTGTCCTTCAATGCCAATAAAGCCTCACAAATTCCCAACATATGGTGCAAATATCCCTGGATTCATCATCGAATTGTCTGATTGTAAATTTGATCTAATGCAATTGACAAAAAATCTTGTATATTTAAAAATAATATGTCAAATTGTTTACGATATTTCTCAAAAGTTGGGTCATTTGCAATTTATAATAATACCCACTTAACCACTTTTACGATAAATTTATTATACAGTAAAAAAACGATATTTACTAGAGCGTATCTGAAAAACACTTTTTGAAATATTTAGAGTTTTTAATAAGAAAAAGGACAGAGCATATCACTCTGCCTGAAAGATATTACTTGTTCTTCATAATATAGGAGCTTTTCGTGGAATATTCAAAACTACTTTTGTATCAAATTTTTAACAATTTATATCATAGTCATTTTCAACATGTTTTTAAGTCTATCAAAATCATGCATTTGGATTCTGCAATTTAAATCTTTTTCTATAATCCAGTCTTTGGCATCTTTTGAAAAGAACGAAGTCGTGGCAATGTTACCTCCATTTACCTTATCAATTTCAATTACACCGGCAAAACGTTGGACTATATCAATACCTACCTTATTTTTCTCATTGTGCTGTTTGCATTCTACATAGAAGACCATATCGCCTAAACCTCTGCACTTATTTTCTGTTGTCCCATATGTTGCGTTAATGCATTATATGCTGCATCCCTTCCATAATAATTATTTAATAACTTCTGTAAACTAGGAAAAGCACCAAGCTCATTTTTGATTATAGCACCTTGCTTTTGTATGACTTGCATTGCTGAAGGGTTAATGGCACCTTGTATCTTATTCATTGATTCAATATATCTCGAATATCATCCATATCTAAACTCCTTTTGTATTAATTATGCACTATTGCTGCATATGGAAATTATTTTTCTTTTATTTAGAAGTTCAGTTTCCTCGATCAACAAATCAACATCATTTTTCTCCATTCGAACTCGTTTCCCAGTTTCTAATATAAGATACTTTTGTATCTTTTTTGTCCTTTTATTTACTTATATTACACGGATTTTCCTAGCCTATTTTTGGTTTTCGATTTTTTTAGAAGCAAAATAGAAGCAGCGTATTTTTTAACCTCTGCCATTATCTTGCATTTAACAACTCTTCCATTTTTCCTTGTATATAATCAATATCTGGAAAAATCAGATGAATCCCTCTTCTATACATCGCTATCACTTCCCGTAAATTAACAGTCAATTCCCTGTTCAGTTTGC
>CAJTIR010000126.1 GCA_910576385.1 Lachnospiraceae bacterium | reverse complement strand
GCAACTTCAAAATAAGCATACCACAATTTCAAAAAAATCTCATCTAATATCAAGGGAAAAGTGCGCCCTTTTTTCCACATTTATCTGATATCTTTCCAAAACTTCACAATATTCAGTTATCAAAATACAAATCTAAGCCAACTCATTATGAATCCGAGAGGCTATTTATTTTTCAGCGGCAGGGGCTTAACCCAAATTTCCATACAGGCCATACCCTCCAAGTAACGGTAATACTTTTCTGCCGAAAAAGGCTCCGTGGTTAAGTTGTGATGAGGCAGCCATATACCAAAAAGGTATTTGCTGGCCTGATCTAAAGCGACCGTTACCAAATCCTCAAAATTTTCTGCTTCGACTCTGCAAACGATGTATTCTCCTACCGAGAGTTCTCTCTTAACAAAACCATCTTGCAGCCGGTCCGGATTATTTT
Source organism: Lachnospiraceae bacterium (assembly GCA_910576385.1). GTDB lineage: Bacteria > Bacillota > Clostridia > Lachnospirales > Lachnospiraceae > Petralouisia. The sequence continues at coordinate 4,472 of CAJTIR010000126.1, read as the reverse complement.
GAACAAGGCCGCCTGCAAAATAAGTGAAAAGGTTTTGTGCAGTACCTTCCGCATGGGACATTCCCATTTCTATAGCAGTATTTAGATTGGCTGCGATCGAAGCCTTCTCCATATGATAGCACTTCCAAAGCTGTCCTGGCACATCTACACCTGTGCTTTCACCAACCGGCATTTGTTCAGAAATGCGAACTTCCGTTTCCAAGCCGAGGTAAATTTCCGGTTTTTCCAATGTCTTTCTCTGGATTTCCAGGACGATATTTCCTACCACCAGCGGAACCCCTTCGTCTACCAAAACGTAATTCATAGAAACTTCCGGTTTGTCGAATGTATTGAGCATTGGTAAATCCCTCCTGTAGTTTTCAGGGGTAATCCCATACGTTTCCTTGAAAGCTCGTGTAAAATTCGCATGGCTTGAAAAACCATAGTCCAGAGCAACATCAAGAATCCTCTGATCGGTACTTTTTAGATTTTCAATAACCTTTGCCAAACGGCGGAGTTTCACATATTCCTGAACTGGTTTATTTACCAGCCGCTTGAACAAGCGCTGAAAATAAAAGGGGGACAGACCGACAGTATTTGCCAGTTCTTCCGTTGAAATTTCTTTTGTCAGGTGTTCCTCGATAAAATCCAGGGATTGTTCGATTGCTTCATATGCGTACATTGTGGCACCTCCTATATTTGATGTTCAAATTATATCATTTTATTTTTTGCCGGGCTTTTCACGCAATGCGCTTTTTGATTAGGAAAATGCAGTTCGTAATAAAGGAACAGGCACTTTGTCAACAACCCCACTTCGTCCAGAAGTAACCTTAATCAATTTGATGCTTTTTTGTTTCTAAAGAGATAAGAAGAAAAAATAACGCAAAGTACAATAAGGATGACCCATACAATTACACAAACAATCTTTTTCTCTACCAGTAAACCAAAAATATTATAGAAATCAGGCATACTAAAAAGGCGATCTATGGATCCAATTATATTTATCGGTAGTAACTGCATAAATCGGTGTATTGTAGGGGACAGTTCTGCAAAACTTACAACTGGCACTATATATCCAACAAGCGAGGGAATAAACGCCACAAAAGCATTTGGACTAGCCGCCGAAATTAGCAATGCTCCAGCCGCAGTCACCAAAGCAGCTCCCCATCCTAACAATCCCCATAAAATGAGAGCACCGCCAATAGAAAGATTATATGGGGACAAAGTGCAATGTGCGACTAATTGAATACTGGCCTTTAGCCCGGATGTTCCATATGTCGCTATACACACAAATACAGAACAAGCAAAAAAAAGGACAAAAACAAATGTTGCAAATAGGAAGCAAGCCACCATTTTGTTTCGGATTAACTTGCTTTTTCCGTATTGTGTCGTCAGTAACACTTTGTCAGAGCCAGAACGTCTTTCCTCGGCAAATATAGGGGAAACTCCAATAAGAATGATTAACCCCACAATGTATTGAAAAAATATAGGAACAGTATTAAAAAATGACTCCCAGCCATCGAGATATTCACCATAAAAGGAAGTGTTCAAGTCATCATACATTCCTAATACTTTTTGAACAATAGGATTTTCTAAATCAACAGGAGGTACAAGATTATCCTCCGCCGATGACTGAACGATTGAACCCTCATAAAGTTCTGCCACACTTCCAGATATTTTTGCATCTTCTATATACAAAGGTAATGCGTTTGCGCGATTGCCGATTTTGGCAATCACTCCATACCGATTAAGATATTTATAATAAGCTTCATCGGTTAGTGGAGTAGTGTTTTGATCCGATAGAGAAAAGGAATACCCATCCCCATTGTCTGAACGCTGGTAGTCTGGATTATTATATATTTTTTTATATTCTGCATACAATGGTGCAAATTCATCTGCTGTATATTGTCCAGCATACATATTTTGCAAATCCCGATCATAATGAATAGCCTCTATTCCAGTCAAAGGCTCCATTTGTTCAGTAAATGTTCTGTATTGCAAGACTGGAAGTAATATAGAAAGGGAAAGCCATAATAACCCTACACCAATAAAAATTAGTACAATCTTCTTTTTAAAAATTTTATACAGTTCAAATTTCATAATTCACCGCCTCTTTCTCCTGTGTGGAACAAATACGCATCCTCCAAAGTAGGCGTAATTGCTTTCGCTTGCTGAAAGGGCTTGTGTTCTGAAATAATACGCAATATAGCTCCTTGCGGAGTATGGTGCATATTACTAACCATATAATCTTGTGCAATCTTGTTAGCCTGCTGGTTTTCAACAAGCACCTCCCAAACTTTCCCTTCAACTGCTGTTGTAAGTTGTTGGACATCTCCAAAATATTGCAATTCTCCATGCTGGACTAAAAGAATATCATCGGCAATATAAGAAATATCTGAAACAATATGAGTGGACAAAATAGTTATTTTTCCCTGTGAAATTGTGCTGATTAAATTTCTAAATTTCACACGTTCAGTAGGATCAAGCCCCACCGTGGGTTCGTCCAAAATAAGAACATCTGGATCATTCAGCATAGATTGAGCAATTCCTAACCTTTGACGCATCCCTCCAGATAAGGAAGAAATTTTAGCTTTTGGAGCTTCCTGCAATCCGACAATTTCTAAAAGTTCACTAATTTTTCGCTTGCTAAAATTCCTATTTAACCCTTTCAATGAAGCAATATATTCCATATACCGCTGAACAGTAAAATTCGGATAGTAACCAAAATTTTGTGGCAGGTATCCTAAAATTTTCCGGTATTGTTCACCTAAATCATGAATTGGTTTCCCGTCATAAAATATACTCCCGCTATCTGGTCTGGTAAGTCCGCAGACTATTCTCAAAAGAGTTGTTTTTCCTGCGCCATTTGGTCCCAAAAGACCATACACACCTGGGCACAAGGAAACAGAAAAACGGTTAATTGCGATTTTGTCTTTATATCGCTTACTAATTTTATCTATATCAAGCACCATAACAACGCTCCTCCATATGTTTGAACTGGATCACCATTATTCCAATAGCGAACAGCATCAAGAGAACACTTCCGAAGTAAACACCCAGCCATGTATTATCCAGTAGAAAAGAGAAATTACGCATCTGGATTAACGCCAAAGTTAAAAATGCAGATATAGATAACATAGCATACGGCGAAGTGACTTTTATAAAATCAAAGACTATAATAGTTAGAGCAATCGAAATATTAAATGGAATTAGTCCACGGCACAACAATTCTAAAATATCAAGTTGATGATAAATGCCAAACGCCAATGACATAATTCCAATAATTAAAAAGTTACAACTACTTACTAATGTCATTTTTACTGCCAGTGTTTTGAACGGGCTAAAAAAACAGACCGCCTCTATTTCTTCCATGTTATAAAACTGGGTTTTAAATAGTTCTGGTAGAATATAAAAAGTCATTACCGGGACTATTGTTAGGAAAAGTATTTGAATATCTTTTAATCTTTGTGTAGTCGTAAAGTTTACGAGGAATAGCAAAAAACAAATAAACTGTATGAACCAAAACACCTTTGAAATACTCTTGAGTTGATTTAGTACAAAATTTTGCTTTGCACCTACATATTTTGTCTGTTGCGATAACAATTCTGCCGCTTTCTTGATTGTGTCTTGCTTGACACAATCTTTTGCTTCAACTATCGGATAAGCGGATATAAAATCGTAAAATGATTGATTATCTTTCACTCGGATTCGTCCTCCAACAATATTATTTTTAATTTATTTAGACCCTGACTAATGCGTGATTTTACAGTCGATGGATTTGTTCCTGTTATTTTTGCAATATTCTTAATTTTCATGTTGTGAAAGTAGCGGAGAAGGATTGCATCTTTCTGCATATCAGGTAATTTTCCTAACGCTTCTTTCAAACGAATGTGTTGTTCTTGTTCAATCAAAATCCCCTCAATATCTATCCCTGCATCAATATCTATTGAATTGAGTTCCTCATGTATAAATAATTTATTTTTTCTAAAATAATCATTTGCTGCATTTACTGCAATCGTAAATACATAGTTAGAAAACTTCCCCGTAGGACGATAACGCGATAGTGTTTTAACCAGTCGTAGAAAAACTTCCTGGGTCAAATCTTCTGCAAGTTCTATGCTTCCGACCTTGCGAAATAAATACGAAAAAATATTGTCATAGTATCGGTCAATAAGCTTTTCTAACGCTTCTGTATCGCCCTTTTGAGCTTTTTGGATAAGTGCAAATTCTGTGATATAACTTTCCCCCCTCTTTTTGTGGCATAGATACATTCTAATCAATCACAAACATTAAAGAAAAAATTTCATATTCATCATTAGTATTATCCTTTCCATATAATTTTACACCACTTTACAACTTTTATAAATGATAGGCATTTTGCTGGACAAGGCATTTCAAGACTTTCATAAGAACCGATGATTTTATCATACTTTTGCTCTTTTTCACCAAAGTGGCAAAAAATAGTTCCTTCCTTATCCGCTCGCTGAGCACAA
>CAJTIR010000125.1 GCA_910576385.1 Lachnospiraceae bacterium | reverse complement strand
GATACGAGGTTCCTCCGGCATTGTACAGATCCACGATCTGCTGTTTAAATTCCAGAGTGTAAGATTTTTGGTTTTTCGCCATGCCCTTCATCTCCTTTGCTCTTTCACTTGATAGTATAGATTGTTCAACTTTTCCTGTCCACTCTTATATACTAACACCAAGGCTCGGTCAACCATAACAGCCGTAAATTCAAGGCTGAAAATGTGGATGCTGAACGCTCCCACCTCAATGTAGATTACTGTAATGAGAATATCAAGAAAGTATATCATAAGCTATTTGATGAAGCATTACAGAGATATAACGAGAAACAGACAAGGGCAGACCGCCGCATTGCCGATTATTACGAGAAGATACGGAACTCAAAGCAGGAAAAGCCGTTCCATGAGCTGATTTTGCAGATTGGGGATAAGGAAAATATGGGCGCAGGAAGTGAAAACGGACAGCTTGCAAGGCAGATTTTAGATGAATATTATCATGGATTCCAAGAGCGAAACCCTAATCTTTATGTATTTTCCGCTCATATCCATATGGATGAAGCAACGCCGCATTTACACATTGACTTTGTTCCGTTCACGACTGGCAGTAAGCGTGGGCTTGATACAAGGGTATCTTTGAAACAGGCGTTGGCGGCGCAGGGATTCAAAGGCGGTTCCCGTGGCGATACGGAGTGGAGCCAGTGGGTACAGTCCGAAAAAGAGAGCCTTGCCGCTGTGATGGGGCGGCATGGCATTGAATGGGAGCATAAAGGGACACATGAGAAACATTTGTCTGTCCTTGATTATAAAAAGCAGGAGCGGGAAAAAGAGGTCGTCCAGCTTGAGGGGCAGATTTCGGAGAAAAAAGAGGAATTCCAAGTATTGTCGGACAGGGTGGCGAATTACGACAAAGGAATGGAAAACCTAAAAACTCTGGAACAGGCGCTTGACACTTCTCCAGAGTACCAGTTGGCAGAGCCGCAGGGATTCATGTCTGCGAAGTCATATAGAAACAAAGTGGCAGAGCCTTTGGTGCAAAAGCTGAAATCACTTGTTAGAACGGCTCTTATAAGGTGCTTTGAAGCGTGGGACGGCTACTATCGGCTGAATGCCACAAATAGCAATCTCCACCGTGAAAATGAAGGGTTAAGGAAAACCAATGAGAAACTGGCAGGGGAAAATGAAAACCTCCGTGCGGAAAACAAAGATTATAAGCTGCTCCGTAAGACATTTGGGAGTAAGCAGATAGACAGCCTTTTAGAGCAGGCAAAAGCAGCACAAAAATCAAAACAGCGTGAAAAACGCTTTAAAAACAGCAAAGAAGAAAGGTAGGAAACACTATGGAAAATAGGATTTATGACGAAAATAACGGTCTCTGGTATGCAAGGCAAGACGACTATTACCTCCCAGAGCTTGCATTACCTCCCGAAGAAGAAAAGCTGATTGGTATTTGGGGACAGCGGCATTTACGGTATCTTAAAGAGCATAAACAGTTCGTTTATCTCAATCTGCTGACAAGCGGCAGGCTGAATGAATACCTTGCAAGCATAGATGAACAGGCAGAGGATATGTTTTTTCGGCTGGTAAAGGAGTATGCCGGCAAGCATGGAGTAACGGAGCAATTAAAGGCAGAAAACCAGCTTTTATGGGTTCAAAAAATGAATAATATTCGGGTTTGTGTGAGGGAAGTTGTGGAGAGCGAGTTTATCTATTCGTAGTGATAAGCGGCACTCCTGCAATATGTGGGAGTGCCGTTCAATTAAGCAAAAATAGTTCGGGGAATTGAAAAATCTTACAAATTCGTGTATACTTAAAATAATTAGAATGAGAAATTAGAATTTGCGAGGAAAAAGTAATGATACTAAAATATAGAAACGCAACTCCAAATGATATTGAAGAAATATACAGTATAATTCGCACTGCTATAGATGCTATGGAGCGAGATAATATTTTTCAATGGGATGATTTGTATCCTACTAAAGAAGATTTTCAGGAAGATGTTGATAAAAGTCAACTCTATGTTGGTTCAGTGAATGGTCAAATAGCGGTTGTATATACCTTAAACCAAAAATGTGATAAAGAATATGAAAACGGCAAGTGGAAATATAAAGATAAGCCATTTTATATCGTACATAGACTTTGTGTGAATCCGACTTTTCAGAATAGAGGAATTGCTAAATCTACGCTATTATATATTGAAAAGCAATTAACGGAAATGGGTATTCATGTTATTCGATTAGATGTATTCTCTAATAATCCATTTGCATTAAGGCTATATAATTCTTTAGGTTATTCGGAAGTTGGCTATGCTGACTGGCGAAAAGGAAAATTCTTTTTGATGGAAAAGTGTTTTTAGCTACAAGTTACGTTTTTTCATACTGGAAAACCGGGAATTATGGAGGAAAAGAAAATAGCATTTAAGTTAGATGGCGTTGTACCTTGGGGCAGAAATATGGAAGAATACAAATTGATGTTCCGTTTAGATGATAATGATATGTCAAAAAAAATTGCAGGGTTTGGCGATGGTCCAGCCTGTTTTAATTATGAGATGACTGAAAGAAATGGAAGTGTTATTTCGTTTGATTTGATATATCAGTTTTCGAAAGAAGATATAGAAAAACGTATTGGGGAAGTCCGAACTACAATAATGCAGCAAATGCGGGAAAATATGGATAACTATGTGTGGAAGAACATTAAAAGTTTAGAAGAACTTGAAAGTACCCGTATGTCTGCTATGAGAAAATTTTTGTCTGATTATGAGAAGGGAAAAGCAGAGAGACGTTATGTATTTCATGAACTGCCTGATAAATTACCCTATGGAGCAGATTACTTTGATATTGGGTTGAGTTCTCACTTCCTGCTAATGTATACATCATTAGGATATAATTTTCATATAGCATCAATGACAGAAATGCTTAGAGTATGCAAAGAAATTAGAATTTTCCCGATTGTAGATTTGGATGCAAATAAGACAGACTTAATTAAAAACGTAATAGATTACTTCCAAAGGGATTATAATGTGGAAATTGTTAAGACAGAATATGAGTTCCAAAAGGGAGATAATAAATTATTGATTATAAGAAATAGAGATGTGATTTAGGAATAATGAGGTTTTAAAAAGATATGGATTATAAAATTCGGGAAATTAGAAAAAATGAATATCCAATATTATCTGATTTTTTGTATGAAGCAATTTTTATTCCAGAGGGCATGGATAAGCCGCTAAAATCTATTATCAAACAGCCAGAGTTACAAGCATATATTAAAGATTTTGGAAAAGCAGACGATTGGTGCTTGGTTGTGGAAACAAAAGAGCAGATTGTGGGTGCAGTATGGGTGCGTATTATGAACGATTACGGGCATATTGATGACAAAACGCCCTCATTTGCCATATCACTGTATGAGGAATACAGAAATTTGGGTATTGGTACAGCACTTATGGGAGCTATGTTGCAACTTCTAAAAGTGAAAGGATATAAGCAGACATCTCTATCTGTGCAGAAAGCGAATTATGCAGTCAAAATGTATAGAAAAGCAGGATTTGAAGTGGTTGACGAGAACAAAGAAGAATACATAATGATTTGCAAATTATGATAAAGTAGTGGTTTTTGACTATTGCATTTCTTAACAAAATCGCTTATAATCTAAGCCATAGCATATAGCTATTATCCGCAGTTACAGAGTTGGTGTTATCAACACCGATAACAAAATGATAACATTAGCTCATATAGGCAGGATAATATGGACATATCAAATAATCAAAAGATTTACATACTCGACAGAGAATAAATCCTAAGCAAAATTAGTTAGGAAAAGTCGAGTTCGAATAGTCGCTACAAGTCTGGAAAGCCTTATAAACAGGGCGTTCCCGGGCTTTTCTTTTTTGCGCTGCTACTATTTTGCTACTAAACGCAACTACTCTGTTCCGCATCATTTTATTGTAGCTTGCATTTTCCAAACAATATTTGGAAAATTAAATAACATTTCTTTGGGGCATAGGGATAACTTTTCCCGGTGCTGTTTCCTTTGGCAGTGGCGCCGGTTCGTATGGAAGTTCTGCATTGGCATATGCTGCATCCGAAGTTGCTGAACTGTCAGCCGCGCCATCATCATAGGAAATTCCCATAGTTTCAAGTAAAGGGTTACTTGTTGGCGGTTCTGGTGTCGGTGTAACATCAACGGTTGCTGCAAGCTGTTCCAGATTGCTGACAAGTTCCTGCTGTTTGTGCGGAAACAGATGGGAGTAAGTATTCAGTGTTGTGGATACCTTTTCGTGTCCCAGTCTGTCAGCGAGGATAAGTGCATCACAGCCTTGATTGATAAGTAAACTGGCGTGCGAGTGCCGTTACGGTATAATAACGACAAACGGAAAAAGCCTTTATTTTCAAGGGGTTTGAGCGTTTGCCGTCATTTATTCAATTCCTTTTCCAAGTTGAAATCTGACGAGAAAAATATCGAAAAAAGGAGGCTGTTTCATTAACGACAAAATTTAATAGTGCCAGCGGTCCGGTGTATTGCCTGACCGCTGGTTGCCGTGGGCGTTTTACTTTTATAGGTGGGCACCCTTTTTAGTACCCATTTTCAAGAGAAGGAGATTCACATGGAATTAAACGAAATGGAAAAACGGCTGACGAGTGCTTAAATAACATAGAATTGTAGTTTTCAAAACACCTAAGAGAAAAATCTCTGGGGCATTTTGTAATAATACGAGAATCTTATTGCGTTCATGGACTCCGGTATGTTATAATAAACTATTAAACAGACATAGACAATTGCGAAACAAGTTCAAAATCTTGATTCCAATAGGGCAAAGGCCCGGTTGAGCCGGACTTACAGGAGGTGGATGTGGATAACAAGGATTTTATGGCATGGAAATAAGGCAGATAGCGGTATCTGCCTGCAAAACAGTATGTAACGCATGAGATTATGCAATCAATGG
>CAJTIR010000124.1 GCA_910576385.1 Lachnospiraceae bacterium | reverse complement strand
GATACGAGGTTCCTCCGGCATTGTACAGATCCACGATCTGCTGTTTAAATTCCAGAGTGTAAGATTTTTGGTTTTTCGCCATGCCCTTCATCTCCTTTGCTCTTTCACTTGATAGTATAGATTGTTCAACTTTTCCTGTCCACTCTTATATACTAACACCAATTATCAGGAGTTTGTTTCGGAAAGACCAAGCGCCGATCCTATCCATGCTTATTTCAAGGTAAAGACGGAAAACATCGGCTATGGGGAGATTGTAAAGACCGACGAGTCTAGCGGCGTGAAGCTGAAAGGAGCCGTTTATGGGATTTACTCCGACAGCGGATGTACCAAAAAAGTGGACACAATGACCACGGATTCCAAAGGGTATGCAAAATCAAAAGCACTTACAGCCGGAACGTACTATGTTAAGGAGATTACCGCTCCGAAAGGATATGTACTGAGCGGCAAAGTCCACACGCTGACTGTCAAGGCGGGACAGACAACCGGGATCAGCGCAACGGACAAGGAGCAGCTTGGGGCGATTACCATTTATAAAGAGGGAGAAGTCCTGACCGGATGGAATGGCAGCAACTTCACCTATGAGAAAAGGAAACTGCCGGGGGCTGTTTTCAAAGTGACAGCAGGCGCAGACATTTACAGGGCTGACGGCACGAAAGTCCATAACAAGGGGGATGTGATCGCTGAAAATCTCAAGACAGGAAGCGACGGGAAAGTGCTGTTATCAGACCTTCATCTTGGAACCTATATCGTGACAGAAACAAAGAGCATTGACGGATACACAATCAACACCACACCGCAGACCGTAAAAATCGAGTATAAGGATCAGACGGTGGAAGTGCAGTATGAGGCAACAACTGTCCTGAATACCAGACAGAAGGCGGAAGTTTCCGTGATAAAGAAAGATTCCGAAACGGCAAACCCGTTAGACGGCGGAAAATATACGCTTTATGCAGGAAATGACATCAGGAACTATGCAGGACAGGTCATCGTGACAAAAGGGACTGCATTGCAGACTGTTACAACAGGCGAGGATGGCAGAGCCGTTTACACGGTAGACCTGCCGATTGCAAACAGCTATTATATTTCAGAGACACAGGCTCCTTACGCGTATTACAGGAACAGTTCTGACGTATACAGCTTTACGTTCAACTATCTGCCGGAAACAACGGCAAAGGCAGCATTTACACACACATTCGTAAATGACAGGACAACCGCAAAGATCCATATTTACAAAGTGGATAAGGAAACAGGAAAAGCAGTTCCGCAGGGAGACGCAAAACTGGAGGGCGCAGTCTATGGTCTGTATGCCCGTGATGATATTGCACATCCGGACGGCGCAACAGGCATTATCTTCCATGCAGGGGACCTTGTTGCAACACTGACAACGGATGAGGGCGGCAATGCAGAGGTAAACAACCTCTACCTCGGAAACTACTATGTAAAGGAAATCACGCCGCCGGAGGGCTATCTCCTTGATGAAGAGGAACATGATGTCATCTGCGATTATGAGGGCGATATGGTAGCGGAAGTGTCAAGAAGCACAACATCGCCGGAGCAGGTCATCAAGCAGCCGTTCCAGCTTATCAAAGTATCCGACAATGGGGACGACACGGAAGCGCCTGTACTGTCCGGCGCAGGATTTCGGGCATACTTGAAATCTTCCTTATCCGTACTGGAAGATGGAAGTTATGATTTTGACAATGCAAAACCTGTTGAAATTGGCAGCAATGGGGAAACGATACTCTTTACAGACGCAAAGGGGCATATTGTGACACAGCCGATCCCTTACGGCACCTATGTAGTGGTTGAGACTGTTACACCCCACAACATGGAAACGGTAAGACCTTTTGAAGTGAGGATTGTAGAGAACCACCCGACAGAGCCGCAGGTGTGGCGTGTGTTCATTGACCGTGAATTTTCCGCAAAGCTGCGTGTGATCAAGAAGGACGCTGACACAAAGCAGACAGTCCTTATCCCTAATACAGAGTTTAAGATTTTCAACCTTGACAAAAATGAGTATGTCAAGATGGTCACAACTTATCCGTCAAAGGTTACACACACTTCTTTCTTCACGGACAGCGATGGCGACTTGATCCTGCCGGATGTTTTGAAGATTGGAAATTACCGCATTGAGGAAGTGGCAGCCCCCTACGGATATGCGCTGAACACGGACTATGTGGAAGTGTCAGTTGATTCCGATACGTTCTATGAAACTGATCCGGACACTTATGAGGCAATCATCACCGTGGAGTATGAGGATGAACCCGTTGTAGGGGAACTGACAGTGGAGAAGAAAGGCGAAATCCTTGACGGCTACAAGGGCGGCTTGTTTGCTGATACTGAGAAAAAGGAGTTTGTTTATAAGGAAGGCTCCCTTGAAGGGGCAGAGTTTGAAGTCTATGCTGCTGAAGATATTTTTACAGCGGATATGCAGAAGGACGAAAACGGAAACAGGACAAAGTATTACAGCAAGGGCGATCTTGTTGCAACGCTCACAACCGGGAAAGATGGGAAAGCAAGCATTTCAGGACTTCCGCTCGGACAGTACCGTGCAGTGGAAACAGAAGCGCCTTATGGATATGTGCTGAACGGGGAAGAGCAGCTTGTAACATTCGTCTATGTGGACGATAAAACCCCGGTGATTTATGAAAGCGTGACATTTGCCAATGACAGACAGAAGCTGGAGATGTCGGTCATCAAAAAAGACGCAGAGGAAGATACCCCGGTTGCAGGCGCAGTATTCGGGTTGTTTGCAGCGGAGGACATTGAAAATGCCAATGGAGAAGTAATAATTGAAGCAGGAACACTCCTTGAAACTGCCGTCTCTGACGAAAACGGCAGGATCGCTTTCTTGAAGGATTACCCGTTTGCAGTTTATGAGGCAAAGGAACTGGCAGCGCCGAAAGGCTATGTTTCCAGTGAGGAAGTGATCACTTTTGAGACAGAGTATCAGGGACAGGATGAGACAAAAGCAGAGTACAGCAGCGAATTTCTGAACGAGCCTACAACCTTTGAGTTTACAAAGGAGGACATCGCAAGCGGCGCAGAGCTTTCCGGTGCAATGCTTACAGTCATTGACAAAGACGGCAACGTGGTTGACAGATGGACTTCCGTGGCAGATGAGGCTCATGTGATCAAGAGACTTGCAGCAGGGGAGACTTATACGCTCCGTGAGGAATTTGCGCCTTACGGCTATCTGAAAGCAGAGGAAATCCAGTTTACGGTGGAAGATACTGCTGACATTCAGAGTGTAGTTATGAAAGATGAAGTTCCGACAGGCGCAATCATCATCAACAAGGACGGCGAATTTGTAACTGACACTACCCTTATGAAAGGACACTGGTATGATTTCATTTTCAACTATTTCAAGGACAGCCTTGCAGGTGTTGAATTTGAAGTCTATGCAGCAGAGGACATTGTAAGCCCGGACGGTCTTGACACAATCTATTATGAGGCGGACGAACTTGTGGCAACTATCGTCACTGACGAGAAAGGCTTTGCAAGCATTGACAATCTGCCGCTTGGAAAGTATTACCTTGTGGAGACAAAGACACTGGAAGGCTTTGTACTGGATGATACGCCAATCGAAGCAGACCTTTCCTATATCGATCAGGATACCAAAGTGGTTTATGCAGGAATGAACATCAGCAATGAGAGACAGAAAGTGCAGATCACCGTGGTAAAGAAAGAGGCAGGTACAAATGAGGTTCTTGAAGGAGCCGTATTCGGACTGTTTGCAAAAGAGGACATTGTGAACAAGGATGGCAAAGTAGTTGTAAAAGCCGGAACTGAAATTGAGCGTGGCGTGACCGGAAAGGACGGAAAGCTGACCTTTGTATCTGACCTTCCGCTTGGAAAGTATTATGTGGAGGAAATGACGGCGCCAAAGGGATATGTGAAGTCCGACAAGGTATTCGATGTGGATGCGTCTTATCAGGGCGATGATAAAGAAGTAATCGAATTTGAGGCAGAATTTGAGAACAAGCCGATCAAAGTGCAGATTTCAAAGACTGACATCACAGGCGACAATGAGCTTGAAGGAGCTGTCCTTTCCGTCATTGATGCAGACGGCAATTTAGTTGAGAAATGGACTTCCGGCAAAGAGCCGCACATGACCCCGAAGCTGCCTGTCGGAAAATATACCTTGCGTGAAGAAACAGCGCCATTCGGGTATGTAATCGCACAGGATATTGAGTTTGAGGTAAAAGAGACTGCCAAAATCCAGAAAGTGGCAATGAAGGATGAAGTGGCAGTTGGAAAGATCATCATCAGCAAGAAGTCAGAGGACGGAAAAGCGCTTGCAGGCGCAAAATTTGAAATCCGTGACAAGGATGGGAACGTGATCGAGACACTTATCACTGACAAGGACGGTCATGCTGAAAGCGGCGAACTTCCGATTGCAACATTTAAGGACGGCAAGTATGAGGAGGCAATCGCTTATACCGTAGTGGAAGTGGAAGCGCCGGAAGGGTATCTCCTTGATTCCACGCCAAAGGAAGTGAAGTTTGAATACAAGGACGGAAAGACAAAAGTCATCGAGTACACCCTTGAAGTGACAAACAAGCCTACGGAACCGAAGATCCCGCAGACTGGGGATAACATGAACCCGTGGGCATTTGCAGGATTCGGGCTTTTGTTTGTCGCTGCCGGACTCGGCATTATCTTCTGGAAGAAGAAAAAAGAAAGAGCAGAAGCATAAGTAAAGAATAACCATGCATGAACCCGGCGGGGCATGTAAGCCAGAGCAGCTTATATGTCCCGCCTTTTTTTGTGGCATGGAAAGACCAACTATTAAAAGTCAAGTAGATAATGGAAAAAATCAAAAGAAATTATCATAGGAAAAAAGAGCACGACAACAAGGCCTGCTGTCAGGCAGGCTGGAAAGGGAAAAGGATTTAAGCCTTTGGAACATAAGGCTGA
>CAJTIR010000123.1 GCA_910576385.1 Lachnospiraceae bacterium | reverse complement strand
AACAAGGTCATGCTTAAACAGGTCAGCAATCCATTTGGCATCTTTCTTGTCAGTTTTCTTTCCACGGATAGCCTTAACATATTTGGGATGGGCAAGGACGATCGTACAATCATTTTCCAAAATGTTGTAAAGGGGAATCCAGTATTTACCGGTGGATTCCATACAGACATCCTTGCAATTCCGGTCGAGAAGCCATTGTAACAAATCTTTCAGACCCTTCGTGTAGGTCGAAAAACGGTGGCTCTCATAGGTGGTCACACCTTTGCTGTCAGTAGAAGCAATGCAGGCCACTACAAAAGTTTTGTGGACATCAATGCCACAACAGATTTTGTACACGATTTTTAAAGCCATAGGGACTCCTTTCAGAACCCAAAGGTTCGACAAAGATTATAGGGAGAGACGGCATTGACTGAACGCCTAAGCCATAAACGAGATTGTTTATACAAAGATAAGATTACGTGCTAGGAGCCACACTTATTTGTGCTTGAAAAGGCGGACTACACATATAAATATACGGTCATCCGTCACACCGAAGGCGTACCTTGGTAAGCCGGACAGCCCACTCACCTCCCCGTGATTTGTAGTATACCGAGTTCCCTACAAGAAGAATTATAAAGAAAAAATAGGCTCAGGTAAACCATTTTCATTACGTTTTGTGCCTGAGCGAAGCGAAAGGAATGGATATAAATAAATATGAAAATTGGAGAGGCACAAGGGATTTACAGAGAACAAGTAAATGCATACAGGGAACAGAAATCGGTTTTATCAAAGCGTTTGCAGAATATCCGCTCACGAATAAAAACGCCGGAGGACCAGGAAGCATATGGTGCAGAGGCTGCTACTTTGGAACTGACCTTAGAGGCGTTAGATGAAAAGCAGAAGGAGTATCAGGATTATCTGAGTAAATTATCAGAAAAGTATTGTGCATATTGGAATGCAACTGTGGCCGAGCAGCAGAAAGATGCCACAAAAGAGTATGCCGCTGATATGGCGAAACTCCTTGAGGTAGCCAGACGGATTATGAAGGGGGCAAGTGTGCCGGCATCCGATGAGAAAAAACTGATGGAGTTTAGCAGCGATATGTACCAGATGGCAAAAAACATTGGTGCAATGGTACAGCGCCAGAAAAGAGAGAAATATGAATCACTCTGGAAAGAGGATCAGGAAAAAAAGGAATATGATGATCCCAGGGAAGTTGCTGAAAATGCAAGTGTTGGCATGGAAGGACCAGAGATTGTGGATGTTTCAGATACCATAGCATCGATAGCTTCTGCGGAAACTGATGTGCAATAGGATATGGCAGGGGCTTAAAATGGAGTTCTCTCTATGTGATGATAGGGGACAGAATAGATCAATTGTCATGTCAAATTTAGAATGAAGTTTGCAGGTCAAGATTACCTTCTTGATATAGAAAACAGGCTGCTGAGTGAAGTATGATCAGTGGTCTGTTTTTCGTCATATTAGGAAAGTTTTTTGGTTTCCTATGTTTGCCCACTTTGTTTAAAAATAAATTGGAAAACACTGGACTATTTTGACAAAATATGCTTAAATATGATTAAGTATGTTAAATACATCACAATAATCAAAGTGTCAAAGGATTGTGCTGCTTTTGACGTTAGATATAGAGATGTATTTAACATGGTAAAATTTGTACATATTGAAAGGAGTCTTAAAATGATTTACACGAAGGAAGTCGAAAATATGTGTCCTGTAGCTAAGGGCGCTAAACATGAACCTGCTCCCATTCCAGAAGAAGGAAAATGGGTTCATTCCAAGAAAATTGAAGATATTTCTGGTTTTACACATGGTGTAGGCTGGTGTGCTCCGCAGCAGGGTGCATGTAAGCTTTCTCTGAATGTAAAAAATGGTGTGATTGAGGAAGCATTGGTTGAGACAATCGGCTGTTCTGGTATGACTCACTCAGCAGCTATGGCGGCAGAGATTTTACAGGGTAAGACCATCTTAGAAGCATTGAATACAGACCTTGTCTGTGATGCAATCAATACTGCTATGAGAGAGCTGTTTTTGCAGATCGTTTATGGACGTACTCAGAGTGCATTTTCAGATGACGGTTTGGCAGTAGGAGCTGGTCTGGAAGACTTAGGAAAAGGACTTCGTTCTCAGGTTGGAACTATGTATGCAACCAAGGAAAAAGGTGTTCGTTACTTGGAGATGGCAGAGGGCTATGTTACCGGTATTGCACTGGATGCAGATAATGAAGTAATTGGTTATCAGTTCGTGAGCCTTGGAAAAATGACTGACTTCATCAAAAAGGGTGATGATCCGAATACCGCTTGGGAAAAGGCAAAAGGACAGTATGGCCGTGTAGCAGATGCTGCAAAGATCATTGACCCAAGAGAAGAGTAAGGAAAGGAGAACGAATACAATGGCTTTATTTGAATCATATGAAAGAAGAGTTGATCAGATCAATTCTGTATTGAATAATTATGGGATCAGCTCCATTGAGGAAGCTGAGAAAATTACCAAGGATGCTGGGCTTGACGTATATGAGCAGGTAAAAAAGATCCAGCCAATCTGTTTTGAGAATGCATGTTGGGCTTATACAGTAGGTGCAGCAATTGCGATTAAGAAAGGCGCTAAGAGAGCAGCTGATGCAGCAGCAGCCATCGGAGAGGGTCTCCAGGCTTTCTGTATTCCAGGTTCTGTGGCTGATCATAGAAAAGTAGGTCTTGGACATGGCAATCTTGGTAAAATGTTACTTGAGGAAGAGACAGAGTGCTTCTGTTTCTTAGCTGGACATGAATCTTTTGCAGCAGCAGAAGGTGCGATCGGTATCGCTGAAAAGGCAAATAAGGTACGCCAAAAACCTCTGCGTGTTATCTTAAATGGTCTTGGAAAAGACGCAGCACAGATTATCTCTCGTATCAATGGATTTACCTTTGTGGAGACCAAATACGATTACAAAGAAGCAAAATTAAATGTGGTATATGAGAAAGCATATTCTGATGGACTTCGTGCGACTGTAAAATGTTATGGCGCTGATGATGTTCAGGAAGGTGTAGCAATTATGCATCATGAGAACGTTGGTGTTTCTATCACTGGAAATTCCACCAATCCAACACGTTTCCAGCATCCAGTAGCGGGTACCTATAAGAAAGAATGTAACGAGCAGGGCAAGAATTACTTCTCTGTTGCATCTGGCGGTGGTACTGGACGTACACTTCATCCTGATAATATGGCAGCAGGTCCGGCTTCCTATGGTATGACAGATACAATGGGACGTATGCATTCTGACGCACAGTTTGCAGGTTCTTCTTCTGTACCTGCTCATGTGGAAATGATGGGCTTGATTGGAATGGGTAATAACCCAATGGTAGGAGCTACCGTTGCAGTAGCTGTTTCCATTGAGGAAGCAGCTAAGGCTGGCAAGTTCTAAGAAATTGCATAAGTTCTAGGGATTAAAAGGTGTGAAGGAGTGGTAAAATGTGGGGAAATGTATGTAACTTATACATTATTCCTACATTACTCCTATACACTATTCCTATACTAGATGGATGCAGCCTCCGCACCTTTAGGCAGCGGGTTATTTGTCAGCAATGAGGATCAATTTCCCATTTGGATATAAGTCTTAGGTATTCTAGAATCTAAACATCTTATTTTATTTTTTCTATTTCATTTTTTAACCAGTCAATTTCTCGTTTAGTATAAATTCGTTCTGTAATATCCTGAATAGAATGGCCAACAATATATTTAATGGCATATTCATCTACATGGTATTTTTTGGCGGCAGTGATGAAGTGCATCCTTCCATCATGAGCTCTGTGCTGCGGGTTTAGTTTTAATTCATCACGAATTTTGTTAAATCTTTTCTGATATTTGTCATAGGTAAATTTGTTGGAGCTTCTATGGGTGGCGGTATCTGTACAATTGATCAAGTATTCACTTTTGAGTTTTTGGGCTTCTTTATATTTTTCAGTAATCAGAGGACGAATTTTGGAGTGAATGGGCACGATACGGTTTGTACCAGCCTCTGTCTTCATCCCGCCCAAGATAGTCCAATTGTCAAAATCAACATTTTCCAGCTTGATCAGGCCCAGTTCTTGCGGCCTCCATCCACCATAACATTGTATCAGAATAACATCGACATATTTCATGGTATCAATATGATCCCATAATATTTGAATTTCTTGGTCACTAAATGGTATGTGGCCTCGTTTTGACTCTTCTTTTTCCTTTATTATTTCATCGGATATGTGAAATGTTCTGGCGTAATTACGATCTACAATCTCATATTCTAAAGCATAGTCCAACATAAGGTTGAACATGGATTTAATTCGGGATTTGGTTCCCGCTGAAGCATGTTGTTCTTTGCCTTTGACAATGGCAGTACCTTCCTCCATACACGATTTGATGTGTCTTGCACGGATGTCGCAGGTTCTCATGTTATAAATAGAAGAACAATAGGACCAGGCAGATATGATATTTCGGCAGCTGGAATCTGATTTCAATGTCTTAAAATATTCTTCACTCCATCGTTCGTATAATTGCTTCACTGTAATGGCAGGTTCTAAATCGTAAGGATTTTTGTTATATTCGACTAAGGCTGCATAAGCGTCGTTGTATGTCGGAAAATAGGAATCCGGTTTCAGTGGTTTACAAATAGGCTTTCCTGTATCGGTTTTTCCGACTGTCACCATTGCTCGAAAGGGTTTGCGAAGATTTCGACCTTTAATTTCGCTGATTTGGCCAAATCCGTTTGGCAGCCGTCTTCGTTTGTTTGATTTTCTGTGCGGCTTAGATATCGCGTTTGGCTGCATTGGATAACCACAATGTGGGCAGATCAAGGCTTTATCGCTGACTTGAAGTTCACATTCGGGACATTTTATTAGCATTTTAATACTCCTTTCTATTGCAACATTAATTAGGCGTTTGCGAAACGCCAGAACCCGCATAAATACGGGATTCTCTTTGTTACAAAATAAAACAACTCCTCACTGGTCTGTGGTATAATTGAAATGTCCAGTAACAATTATCCATATCCACCAGTAAAGGAGTCGTATCTATATGATAACACATAAACAACTCTCTTTGGCAGATATTTTTAC
>CAJTIR010000122.1 GCA_910576385.1 Lachnospiraceae bacterium | reverse complement strand
ATGG
Source organism: Lachnospiraceae bacterium (assembly GCA_910576385.1). GTDB lineage: Bacteria > Bacillota > Clostridia > Lachnospirales > Lachnospiraceae > Petralouisia. Next base: position 5,285 of record CAJTIR010000122.1, on the reverse strand, counting down.
AAGCGTGCAGGATTTCCGGTTTGTGCTCAGCGAGCGGATAAGGAAGGAACTATTTTTTGCCACTTTGGTGAAAAAGAGCAAAAGTATGATAAAATCATCGGTTCTTATGAAAGTCTTGAAATGCCTTGTCCAGCAAAATGCCTATCATTTATAAAAGTTGTAAAGTGGTGTAATGATATCAGAAAATGATTTATTATGGAAGATTAATTAAGTTGGTGCTTATGCCCCCGTACCCCTGGAAACCTTGCCGGAAGTGTGATTGAAAAGATAATCACACTTCCGGCAAGGCTGAAAATGCCGCCCGCCACACTTTGTCAGGCCCATTATATTTCTATTCCCGCTGTTTCTGCGAAAATCTGTTTCCTGCCCATAAGCTCATTCTGCTTTTCTTCCGGCAATCGTTTGAAAAAATTATCGTAGTCAATATCACCTGCGCCCATTTCCCTTGCAAGCACAATGATCTGTGTATGAAGCCATTCCTCCCACAAATCTTCAAACATTTCTCTGCTGTCCGTGAAAGTAAAATCATTCTCAAAGCCTGTTGGTGGTGTATAATATTGCAGCTTTACAAAACCGTACCTGCCAGCATCAACTACCACAATGTCCACATCCTCAAGCTCTGCAAAGGCATCCGCCACCTTCCGGCATTTTTTCTGTTCTTCCAATGTAATGTATGATTTTTTCTCCATAAGCCCCTGCATCTCCTTATACCTATTTTTTTATACATCCGTCAGAATGTCAATCCTTGAAATCCTTTCCATAAGGGTATTATCCGGTTCAAACTCCCGTAAGAGGGAAGTGTCAGCGAAGATAAACCTCTCTTTATAATGGTTCATAATATCCATCAACATCAGGAAACATTCATGATGATAGAGGAAACTGGCAAGGCAGAGCAGTTCACTGTCCTTTAATTCCCCTATCCTAAAATAATTTCCAAAATCGTAGTGGTCTGCAAATTTACAGAAAGCCAGCTTTTCCAATAGCAATGCTTTTCCCATTCCGTCCAGTTTGTCATATCTTTTCCGCAGCTCTTTTTTGTCCATCACCATGTACTCCTTTATATTTCATCTCCATTTTTAGTAACTATAACCATCTCCATTATAGGAGCATAATAAAACATATTCAAGCAGGAAACGGAGGGAAATATCGCATATTATGATTAAATTCGACAAACTTTTCCAAACATTGAAGAAAAACGGAATCAGCCAGTACAGTCTTTATACCCGCTACGGTGTCAGCCGGTCACAGATCCAGCGGCTGAAAAATAACCAGTCCGTTACCACCCACACACTGAACATGATACTGAATATCTTAGGCGAGGGCTTTTCCCTGAATGACATCGCTGAATTTACACCGGATACAGAGCAGACGAAAGAATAAACTGCTCTGTTTTTTTGCCGCCTCTGGACATTGTGTCCAGAAGTTTGTTAAGTAATTCCTTTTTCTGCCCACCCTCCGCCATACATATCATGCTGTACCTCCTGCTGGTAATAATGGCTCATGGTTGAAGGGGCATTGTAAAGCGCCGTAATCAGATATGCCCTGATGTTGGTAATCTTTGTGACAGTTTCCCTCATACAGCCCATAACATACTCCACATGGCTGCTGTTCAGCTTCAAAAAGCGGGATTTTACAAGCTCATAAGGGTATTCTTCCCCATTGATGCGGATTGTCTTTCGCTTTACGCAGACCACATCGCAGACGGTTTCATAGATTTCCTCATACATCTCCCTATCACCATGCTGCCCATATTTCATGTGGTGTTCATAATCCAGATTGCCACGGATCAGTGCCATATATGCGCTTGTTTCATCTATCGCATCAGTCGCATCAGCTTTTCCCGTGGATTGATTGATAGGATTGGTATAACTCATATCAGTATAGTTCTTTTCAATCTGATTATAGTCAGTATAATTAGGGTCTGATTCCCCGACTTCTTGAAGTTGGTTTTCCCGACCTCTTGAAGTCAGTTTTTCCGACCTGCTGAAATCGGTTTTTCCGACCTCCTGAAGTCGGTTTTCCTGACTTCTTGAAGTCGGCTTTTCCGACCTCTTGAAGTCGGTTTTCCCGACTTCTGCGGAAACATCAGCATTAGAAGGCTCTTTCCTGCCCTCATCTTGTATAATAAAATTCTTCACATAAATAATATCCGGTTTACCAAGCCCCCGGCGTATCTTTTCAATAAGCCCTATCCCTTTGCTTGCATCCAGTTCCGCAAGGACTTTTACAGCCTTCTCTTTGCTGCATCCTAAATCTTCCCTGATATTCTCTATTGTGTATATGATATATGCCCTGTTTTCATCGTCCAGCCACCCATTTTTCATGGACATTGACATCCTGTCAAGCATCAGCCCATACAGGAGCTTAGCATCGCTGCTAAGCCCCTTGAAACGCTCGTCTTTAATCAGCAGGCGGGGAACACGGTAAAAAGAAAACTGCTCTGCTTCAATGCCATAGTAATAATCAAACTTCAATGGCTCGCCCATTTTGCCGCCTCCTTTACTGCTTACTCTGCCATTCCTCCAAAAGCTGGATAATGATACCCTCTATGTCATCATTGGAGTATTCCTCTGGAAAATACCTGTTGATCTTATCGCCCTTAATCGTTACTTTTCTTTCTTTCGGCTTTTCCTCCGCCAGTATCAGCCTTACCATCGCAGGCGTAAGCTCTCCGCTTTTCCCATACTCCTTCAGCTTTGCCGATTGGGAAGCGTTCATTGCCGCCCCTGTTTCCCCTAAGATAACAGACACCCATTGTTGGGCTTCTTCTGTCAGGAAAGAAATATCCACGCCCTGCGCTATCCCTATCTTTTTCTTATCCACCATGTCAAGCAGATTGTCAGAGAGCCTTGCAAGCCATACATACCTCTGCACCGTCTTTCCGCTCTCCCCGGCAGCTTCCCCCACTTCATCAAGGGTACTGCCGCCCCTGCTTCCCTGATGTTTCATTGCCTCATACTTCATGGCATAAGCCCTGGCTTTCTCGCTCGGCAGAATGTCCTCACGCTGGATATTGGAATCCACCATGATGATCGTGGCTTCATCGTCCGTATAATCCCTGACAATGACGGGCATTGTATCAAGCCCTGCCCTTTCAGAACCCCGTTTCCTCCGGTGTCCTGCTATCATCTCATAGCCGCCCCCTGCCCGTGGCCTTACAATTCCAGGTACAAGAACACCATATTTACCGATGCTCTCCGTGGTTTCCTCCATCTTTTCATCATCAAGGACACGGAAAGGGTGTCCTCTGAATGTATGTAGATCGGCCAGCTTCGCATGGATGATCTGCTCCCCCGCCGTATTTTCTGCGCCGCCAAATAAATCATCAAAAGTGTTCAGTTTGACTTTTGACGCACTCCCTGCCTTACTGCCCACTGCCAAGCACCTCCTCCGTCAAAGACTGGTATGCACCCGCAACCCTGCCTTTCGGGTCATGCTGGTAGATGCTGACGCCTTCCGCAGAAGTTTCCGCCGCCCTTACCGACATCGGTATGCTGTTCTCAAATATCCGTACCCTGCTCCCATACGTTTCAATAAGCAGCGCTGTAATATCCCTCGCATAATTGGTACGGTTGTCTACCATTGTCAGCAGAATGCCCTCAATCTCCAGCCTGGGATTGATCTGCCGCTTTACCTTGCCTATGGTCTTGATAAGCTGTTCCAGACCTTTCACGGGCAGATATGCGGCCTGCACGGGTATCAGTATACTGTCCGCACAGGCAAAGGCATTTATGGTAATCATGCCAAGTGAGGGCATACAATCAATCAGGATATAATCGTACCGCTCCTTTACACTGTCCACATAAGAGCGCATCATGATTTCTCTGCTCATCACATTTACAAGGGAAACCTCCAGGCCGGACAGCTCAATGTTCCCCGGCATCAGGTCAATCCCTTCTTCATGCTTTAAGATACCGTAGCCCGGTTCTATTTCTTCATCGTTGATAACCTTTTCCATTACGCTTGCAAGGGTGACTTCCAGCTTGTCCGGCTCCGTAAAGCCAAGGCTTGCGGTCAGGCTCCCCTGTGCGTCTGCATCAATAAGTAAAACTCTTTTTCCCTGTTTTGCCAGCCCAATCCCCAAATTACTCGTTGTGGTGGTCTTGCCGACTCCGCCTTTCTGGTTTGCGATTGCTATAATTTTACACATGGTTTTATTCCTCCGTATTAGTCAGATTTTTCTTTGATGTTGGCTTTCTGCACTTCCACATAAGCCCGGTAATACCTGTTTGTACCTTTGTTCCGGTACAGTTCCGAAACTTCCGTCACAGCCACTTTGGGCTGCCTTTTCAGAATTTTCTCGAACCACTTAATATCATTCTTTGTTCCCATCAGTCGAATTTTCAGCACGTTTCTTCTCCATTTCTGCAAGGATTTCCTCAACAGACCGCTGTTTCTGGCAGTATTCCGGGTAACGGAGCTTGATGCCCTGCCAGAAGTACATTGCATAGCCGCAGCAGAAAATATCGCTTACGGAATATCCCCTGCACTCGCCTATCTGCTCGTCCTTGCGCTTATAATCATCAATGCTTGGCGTTCCGTCCGTGTAAAGGTTAAAGGCAAGCCTTACCACCCGGACACTGCCGCTTGTCTGCCAGCCCTGATGCAGACACTCTGTTTTGATGTACCCGGACTTGATATCGTAAATCTGGCTGAAATGATTCCTTGTGTCCTCAGATATGCCGAGAATGTAGATCAACGCCTTGTGGTAGCAGTCCTGATACCTCGCCTGTTCCAGTTTCTCAAAATAAAACTTCTCATGTTCCTCGTTTGCAAAAACCATGTGTGTGTTGTTGGCGCTCTGCGCCCCTGCTCTTAACGCTGTGTTGTTCATGTGTGAACCTCCTTTGATTATTTTGTTTGTGTATATAAAAAGGACTCTATCCTTTGTTTGGGATAGAATCCTTTGAAAAAACCACGAAAAAAGGGGAAAACTCTCAAATGAATTTTCCCCTAATCGTTAAAGATAGATTTTACAAACGAAATCCTCAAAGCGGTTCGCCTTTGTGTACTCCGGACGATGTGCCATGAAATCATTCACATCAGCTCTGGTTATCAGATACTCCGTAAAGTACATATATTTGTTGTCATGGCAGAAGCTCTATATCCCCATGGCAGATTTTATCCTATCCTCCCTCTCTTCTTCTCCTCTCTTCTTCCTCCCTCTTTTTTTCCCAGAATAATATCATAAAATTCTCTCCCTTCTCTCCACACATCACCCCCATATCTCCTTCTTCTCTCCCTCCTTCTCTTCTCTCTTTTTCTCTCTCCAGAAACAGAAACAC
>CAJTIR010000121.1 GCA_910576385.1 Lachnospiraceae bacterium | reverse complement strand
CCCCATGAAGCGTTTTGTCAAGTGCTTTTTTGAGTTATTGACGCAAAACTTTTCAGCGCGGCGGGAAACGGGCAGGAAAAGGGGCGCAAAACGCGCCTGTGAACGGTTAGAAGCCGTTTTCGTGGGTAGGTAGTATAAAACCCTTACCCTGTGGATTTTCGCGTCTGCAACGCCTTAAAAATCAAGCCTTTTCAAGCTCTATTGCGTAACACTCCATTCTGTTCTTTGGGAGAGGTCGGGGGCGCGGGGGCAGAGCCACCGCAAAACCTAACGACTGCCGCCGCAGTAGTGCAGACGGTTTTGCCGTTAGAATGGAGCAGACGAAAACGGGGGCAGGATTTTTTTATCCTGTTCCCCGTTTTCGGCGGCGAAATGACAACGGCAAAAATCCAGACGGTCAAGGGTTTAAGAGTGGAGATTTTTTCGCGCTCTTTGCGAAAAAATACTACTCGTCCCTTGACGGTCTGGATAGTCGGAACGGACGTAGAACGGGGGATTGCTTTTCGTAATTGGGTATGGTATAATTTCTCCTAGTACAAACCGATAAATCGGGATTTGGAGGGGCTTGTTATGACAGAAACGATAGGTGTTGCGATTGGAATAGGTGTACTTGCACTTGTTTTTATATATCTTGGTTGCTTGATGTGGAAAAAGGAAAAAATCACTTTGCTTCATAGTTATCATTATGACAAAGTGTCTCCAAGTGATAAAAAGGTTTTTTGTAAAATATCAGGTTGGGGTGTTATTTTTATTGGAATTGGTCTTTTGGCGACTGCTATAATAATCGGTATAACAGATTCGGCATTAAGTTTTATCGCTTTTTCATTGGGATTTGTTGTGGGATTGGCGTTGCTGATTTATGCAGGAGCAAAATATAACCGCTAATAGAGAAGAAACTTCCAGTTTAAAAAATGAGTAGAACAAGGAGAGTTGAAAATAAATATGTCAGAATTAACATCTATGATGAATATTGGTAACGAAATGGAAAAAAAGCTAATATCTGTTGGTATTGAATCTTCCGAGAAACTAATTGAGGTAGGTGCAAAAGACGCATTTCTTAGGTTAAAGCAGAAATATCCAAATGTTTGTCTGGTACATTTATATACGTTAGAGGGGGCGATTCATGATACAGAATATAACAGGCTTTCCGAAGATACAAAAAAAGAATTGAAAGAATTTAGTGATTTTTTGAAAAAGTAACAGCAACGTAAATTCCAGTTTATCGGTCTAATAAAAATCCAAAACAGGGCGGCGGGGCAGAAGCGTTGACTATCCCGCCGCCCTTTATTTTATCGCTCCATATCCTGTTTTCTGCGGGGTTGCTGTTCCCGCTGCTCCTGCCGTAAGATACTGTAAACGCTCTTTCTGATTTTCTCCGCTTCTTTCACTTCCTCTTTCAATACAAGATACCGCTGATTAAGCGTTTTTCTCTCGGCGGTCAGCTTGGTGTATTCTTCTTTCCATGTCTTTGTCGGGATTGTGGTCTTGCCGTTCATCACGCCTTTGAGATAATTTTTCGCCGTTGTGAATAGGATTTGCTCGGCTTCGGTCAGCGGCTTCTTTCCCTTACACTTGAAATAAATGTCGGCTTGCTCTAAGTGCTTTTTCAGAGTGGCAAGCCGCCGTTCAACGGGTTTCAGTTTCCCTTGAATATCCAGTTGTTCCCCTATCATGGACTTGAATTTTTCATCAAGCCCCGCCATATCCATGATGTTATTGGTTTGCAGGAAATTCAGCATTTTTGCCGCGTCTTTGAGGTTATACAGCGATTGTGAATATCCCGCTTTCCCCGCCTGTGCCTTGCGTGACAGTATGCCTTGGATATAGTCGGCAAGGGTGGGCGGCTCGGTGTTCTCCTGTTCCTCTTTCAACCAGTCTTGCAGTTTGGAAATACGCGCCTTTAACTGCCGCAAACGCTTATTTGTCACTTCGATTTCGCGGTTGAGGTCGCCGCGCCCGGTGCGGATGCCGCGCTTTTCCATAGCAGACGCGGCAACGCCTAAATGGACGGTGGGGATTTGGTCTATTCCCTGCCGTTCATAACTGCGGTGGTCTACGCGCTCCGCGTGTCCGTTCTGCTCCAACGCCTGATTGCAAAGCCTCGCCCATGCCGCCCTCCATTCCTCCGCTTTGGTCTGCTCGTTCCAGTCAGTAGCGGGAATGGACTTGCATTTGTACTGCCGCTTTTTCGGGTCATAGATTTTATTCCCGTCCCTGTCAAGAATGTACTCCTTTTTCTGCTTCGCTCCCCATGCACCGCGCTCGTCAAAAGGGCGCATAGTCAGCATGATATGGGCGTGGGGATTGCCGCCGCCCGTATCATGTATGGCAAAATCGGCGCACATTCCCGCCGCCACAAAATGCCGTTTCACATACTCGCGGACAAGGGAAATGCTTTGCTCCCTCGTCAGTTCGCGGGGCAGGGCAATTTCAATCTCCCGCGCAAGCTGGGCGTTTTTCGCTTTCTCGATTTTTTCCACTTCGTTCCACAAAACCGCCCTGTCTGAAAAAGCGGCGGGGGCATGGTCGGGGAGTAAAATCTCGGTGTGGACTACGCCGCCCTTGTGGGTGTAGTCGTGGGTCATTCCGTCAAACTGGTTTTTGATTTTCTCCCCCGCCCGGTAAGCGGCGGCGGCAACAGCGGACTTGCCCTTGCCGCGGGATATGACTTTGATACTGCAATGATAGATTGCCACGCGCCGCGCTCCTTTCTGCGGGCAACTCCCGCCGTTTTCTTTTGTGCCGGCAGGCACAAAACGCCGTCTGCAAGACCGCACATACCACAATTCATTGTGGTATATAAGTGCGCCCTTGCTTTTAAGCAAGGGTAGGGGCATAAGCCCGTTACCCTTGCAAGCCGCCCCCGTTCATACTCCCGCCTGCGCCGCCCTCGCGGGCTGTATGGGCGGTTTGGGCGGTGGGTGGCGTGTTACCCTGTGCCGCCGTTTCTGCGCCCTGTGCGGGGGCTGTGGGGGCGTTCTGGGCGGTCAGTCCGTCCAGTATGCGGCGGGCGTGGTCGGTCATTACAGTCTTTTCAAGAAAGGTCTTGAATTGTTCCTCTGTCAGCGGTATCGTGTCGGGGACAAGGCTTTCAAAAAGCCCCATGCGGCGGCATAGGCGTTTCGTTCTGTCCCTGCGCTCCTGCGCCTTTTGCTCCTGCACAAGCTGTCTGCGCCTGTTTTCAAGCTGTCGGATTTCTTCCTCAATGCTCGTGATTTTTTCGGCTTTGGTCTTTGCCATGCGTCAATCGCTCCTTTCGATTTTTGTATGGAATGGATAGGATAGGAATGGATTTTTACAGACAATCGGCTTCCCGTTTTATTCCTGCTTATCGGCAAGTATCATTTTCAGCAGCTTGTCGCGGAATGTTTCTGTGCCGCTGTGGTTGAAAAACAACTCCGCAACAATGGTCTGCCCGTCCCTGTGTGTCGTGATGATACCGTCGGGCTTTCGGGGTGGGGCGGGCGTTTCTTTCTTTTCTGTCAATTCTGTCAATAGGTCGCTCCTTTCTGTGGGCGCAAAAAAGGAATTTCCCGTATTTGGAAAATCCCTCTCTGCTGTCGGCTGTTCGGTTTTATTGTGCGGACATGGCGGCGGCTTGCGCCTTTTTCCTTGCCCGGTATTCCCGCGCCTTGATACGGTCATACTCCCGTTGCTTTTCGCGGTTTCTGGCGCGGTAGGCTCTGGAATATTCACGGTGGTAAGCGCGGCTCTTTTCCTTTTTCGCTTCTTCGATTTCCTCCCGCATTTTTTTGATTTCCTGCTCTGTCGGCTCGGCAAGCTGTGTCAGTTCGTTCTCAAATTTGCCGATATGGTTGAAGTATATCCCGATATGCTGTATGGCGTATCTCGCCCGTTTCTGGTCGCGCTCATGCACTTCAATCCTGCTGATAAACTCGTTGAGAATGGCGGGGGTGAGTTCGGCAAAGTCGGCGTATCGTTCTGTCAGTTTTACAAACCTCTGCGCCCGCCCTCCTGCGTTCTCAAAAGCGGATAACTGCTCTTTGATTTCCGCAAGTTCCTCTTTCAGCATATAATATTCTTCCGAATACTTCCGCGACATCTGCTCATAACGGTCTTGCTCAATTACTCCCAGTGCGTTGTCCTCGTACAGCTTATCCAGAACCTTTTCGATTTGTTCAAGCCGCGTTGTGATTTGCGGTACGCGCTTCTGCTGTTTCTTCGTCCGGTCGGTCTGCTGTACGTCAAGGCTCTTTTTCACTAAGGCTTCAAAGTCTGCCCGGTTGCTGATGGAGTATTCCGCGATTTTTTTCAGCACGTCCGAAACGGTCTGCATGAGTAAATCCGCGTCCATGATGTGCGGGGAATGGCACTTCGGGTTTCTGGCTTTTCCCTTGTGGTACTCACTGCAATAGGCGATATGCCGCCTGCCGCCGTTCCTGTAATCTATCCGTATGTGCATTTTTGCGCCGCAGTCCTTACAGAAAAGCAAGCCCGACAAGGGGTGGATTTCCCCGTCCCCGTTTGGTCGCTTGACGGGGGCATTTTCCAAAATCCGCTGTACGTTCTCAAAATCGGTGCGGTCAACAATCGGCTCATGCACGTTTTCCGTAATATGCCACTGGCTTCGGTCTACATAGTGGTTTCGTTTGTCGCGGAAATGCTTTGTGGTCTTGAAGTTGACCACATCTCCGCAATACTCCTGCCGTGTGAGGATACGGGTCAGGGTCGCCTTATTCCATTTGTAGCGGTTTTCCTCGTTCAGCGTCTTGTTTTTACAAGTTCCCCGCCCCCGGTCTTTCATGTAGAAAGTGGGCGTTGGAATTTGTTCGTTTTTCAGATATACGGCGATTTGGTTTCGGTTCTTCCCGTCCAGAAACAGGCGGAAAATCAAACGGACAACTTTCGCGGCTTCTTCGTCAATCAACCAAAAATCCTTGTTGTCGGGGTCTTTTACATATCCGTATGGGGCTTCGGTAGCGATTGGCTTGCCGCTTGTCCCCTTTGTGCGGATACCCGTTTTTACTTTCTTGCTGATGTCGCGGGCGTACCACTCCGACATGATATTGATGAACGGCGCAAACTCCAACGTGTCGGGCTTTTCGCTGTCTATCCCGTTGTTTACCGCGATAAAGCGCACGTTGTTCCGTCTGAAAATCTCCATAGCGTTTCCCACTTGGAGATAGTCGCGCCCCCAGCGGGTCATGTCTTTCATAATGCAGACACCGATTTTTCCGTTTTCCACGTCCTCAATCATGCGGGAGTAAGCGGAGCGGTCAAAAAACCTGCCGCTTTCGTCATCGTCAATGTAGTGCCGGATATTGGTCAATTTTAGCTGTCTGGCATAGCTTTCCAGAAATTTCTTCTGGTTCTGTATGGAGTTGCTTTCGCCGCCGTCCCTGTCCTCGTCCCCCACGGATAAGCGGGAGTAAAGGGCTGTGATTTTGCTGTAATCATTCATGTGCATACCCTCCTGCGTCAATATAGGTGTTGCTTACAGTTAAGATTATGCACCTCACCTTGC
>CAJTIR010000120.1 GCA_910576385.1 Lachnospiraceae bacterium | reverse complement strand
CAATCTTTGAATACATAGAGGGCTGGTATAACCGTAAAAGAATACACAGTGCTATTGGTTATATGACACCACAACAAAAGGAGGATGAAGAACTTAAAACAGCAGCATAACCTTTCAACTTTTTTTGTCTAAAGTATTGACATAGATCCAGAAGAGGCTTCCATAAAGCCGGAAACAGGAGAAAGCGCTGTGGATGTGCCGATTCCATACCCGGTAGAAAACGCAAGGCATAATTACGCAGTGGACAATGGAAAACCGCAGGGGTCGAAACTGGCGGCGGCAATGGCTGACAAGCCTGTGCAGCGGACATCGTTAAGAGAGAAACTGGAAGCGTTCAAGGCGAAGGTGTCTGGAACAGAAAAACAGGAGAAGCATAAGGAAAAGGGGAAGGAGGTAACAATGTAGGCATAAAAAATTCATAAAAATCCTGTTGCAAAAGCGATGATAAAACCGTACAATGTAGATGGGATGGTATGCGGAATGTAAAAAGAGCCATACTGATAAAGGAGGTGTTTTTTATGGCAACTTCAAGTATTACAAAGAATTTTGTTATATCAGGCCAGAAGCAGGTGGAGATGTTTGCTGATGCGATTGAAGCATCTGCTAATAACCCTACGCCTCCTGTCAATGTCAGCGCTACTTTTTTAACTGACCCGAAAGATATAGCGAAATTTATGGAGAAAAGGAAGAAAGCGAATGCAGGAAACAAGTAAATATACAATTTTCAACATTCGTGAGTATTTGGGCGATGGAAGTCATGGACTCGGAGAGGACACGCTGCTTCAGGTTCTTTCCGAGTTTTCATGTAAGATAAACCCGGATGTTGAAAGATTCATAAAGAAACAGTCTGTAGAGTTTGCAAAAAAACAACAGTCGGTTACATATCTGGTATTTTCAACGGAAGATGCAGAGCTGGTTGGATATTTTGCACTCACAATCAAACCGATTACCATAAACGCAAAACCATTCAGTAATACCGTAAAAAGGAAACTGTCAAGAGTAAGTATATTGAATGAACAGGATCAGACTTATAATCTTGCGGCGTATCTGATCGCACAGCTTGGGAAAAATTATAATAATGACGCAAATGAACGCATTTCAGGTAAAGAATTGTTAGGGCTTGCAATACGGCAGATACAGCAGCTGCAGTATTTAGCGGGCGGCATGGTTATCTTTTTGGAGGCAGCGGATGAGGAAAGGCTTTTGTCTTTCTACCGTGAGAACGGTTTTCAGCAGTTCGATACAAGACTGACAGATTCCTCCAAAGGGGAGCCGCATGAGCTGATACAGTTATTAAAACTGTTGTAACGAAAAATTTTATAGTAAAAGTAACTTCAGGTGCATGGTAGAGAAAAAATCAATACCATGCACTTTTTTTGTTTTCGGGATACCGTCTTGTAAATATTCAGGGCGGTATTTTTGTGTGGAAAAAGGAAAGGAAAATCAAATATGGCAGACGCAAAAACAGAAAAACAGAAAGTAAAGGAGATCACTGACAAGCTGGAGGAAGGGTTAAAAGAACTTTTTGAGAGCGGGAAGTACAAAAACTACCTCTCCACCATGTCTAAATTCCATAATTACAGTGTCAACAACACGCTCCTGATAGCCTTACAGCGCCCTGACGCCAGTCTGGTCGCAGGCTACCAGGCATGGCAGAAAAATTTCAACCGCCATGTAAACAAGGGGGAGAAGGGAATCCGTATCCTTGCCCCTGCCCCTTACAAAATCAAAGAGGAACGGGATAAGTTAGACCCTGTGACCGGGGAAATCATGCTTGACCAAGACGGGATGCCGCAGACGGAGGAAGTGGAGATTAAAATCCCCGCTTTCCGTGCGGTATCAGTGTTTGATGTCAAGCAAACATCAGGAGAGCCAATCCCGGAACTGGAGGCAAAAGAGCTTCTGTCCACAGTGGAGGGGTACGAGGACTTTGTTAAGGCAGTCACCTATGTTGCCCCGGTTCCAATCAGCTTTGAGGATATACCCGGAGATTCAAAAGGTTTCTTCAGCCCTACAGAAAAACGGATTGCGGTGCAGGAGGGCATGAGCGAGAGCCAGACTTTAAAGACGATGGTGCATGAAACCGCCCATTCTATGCTGCATGATAAGGAAATCAATAAGGATATCCTTGCGCCCGCAAAGGACAGGAACACCAAAGAGGTGGAAGCCGAGGGGATAGCGTTTACAGTTTGCAGCCGCTTCGGAATTGATACTTCTGACTACTCCTTTCATTATATAGCGGGGTGGTCATCAGGGCGTGATATGAAGGAACTGAAATCTTCCCTTGATGCAATCCGCAGGACTGCATCGGAGCTTATCACAGGGATTGAGGGGCAGCTCCGGGAATTACAGCGTGACCGGGAACTGATGCAGGGGCAGGAAAAAGAGAGCCTTTTGCTGATACAGAACAGCGATCTGTCCGAGTACAGCCTTGTAAATGTCAGGGGGATGGATGCGGCAGAGATCATAGAAGCCCTCTCTGCCATGAATGACGATGACAGGCTGAGTGTTGCCGCATATCTGGAAAGCAGAGGCGCATGGACTACGGAGATTGCCAATCAGGATACGAAAGAGTTCGGGGAATACCACCTTGATGTCCGGTATTACACCGATACAAACGAGATCATTGACCTGAAGGCAGAAAGGGAATGGAACGAGAGGGCAAAGGAGCCTGTCGGGGCGGATGATGTGATTTTGAAGATCACGCATTCAGACGGTTTTGAGGTAGAGCGCATTACCAATAAGACACCGGAGGAAGTGCGGGAGATCATGGGGGCGCTCACAAAGCTGGAGGTTAAGGATAGAAAAAATATCCATGACTGTCTGGAAAGCTGCGGGGCTGATTATATCCCTATTATTGTGGACGGCGGCAGAAATTCCGGTATGCCGCAGTTTAATGACTTTGAGATTGACCTGGATAAAAAAGAAGTGGTAATGATAAGCCACCTTTCTCCGGTAAAGCAGGCGGAGGGCATCATCAACCGTCTGGAGTTTGCAAAAACCGCCTTTTCCGATGTTGAGCGGAACCTTATCGTGAATTATGCCTTTAAGCTGAATGACATGGAAAAGACAAGGGAACTTGCGGAGCATATCTATTATGAGGAAACGGAGGGCAGTCAGGGGGCTGCCCTTGCGGTCATTGACGCACAGGCCGAAATTGACGCACTCCCTGACCCGATGATCGGTTTATGGGAGATGGAGGAATACGGCTATACATGGAATGAAATGCTTCCATTGACACAGGGGAGGGCATTAGAGCTTTTTGACCATGACCTGCCTGTGTACCTGCTCCATGAGGACGGCTCTGAAACAACCGTGCATGACAGGAAGCAGATCACAGGGCATGGGGGAATCTTCGGCATAGAAAAAGGCGATTGGGAAAATGAGAAAAATTTCCGGGCTATGCGGGAGGAACTTGAAGAAAGCGGCGCAGACAGGGAAGCACAGCTTCTGCATGGCGATACCGATCAATACGGCATTTATCAATTAAAAGACAATCCAGAACTTCGGGATTTTCATTTTGCGGGTACAGAGGAACTTTTGAAAAGAGGTATCCTTTCTGACGATTTCGGGGAAATCCAGCCGGGAAACTATAACCTTGTCTATGCAGGGGAGCTTTCAGACATACACGGACAGTCACAGAGGGAGAAGCTCAACGCAGTTTTTGAGAAATTCAACATAGACCACCCGGCAGATTACAGAGGGCATTCCCTATCTGTCAGTGACGTTGTAGCGCTGCATGAGAACGGGGAGAACAGCGCACACTTTGTAGATTCTTTCGGCTTTACAAGACTTCCTGAGTTTATGAGGGCTTTAGAGGGTGTAAAAGAGCAGGATACTCAAAAAGCGGAACCGGAAGAAAGACAGGAAACTTCTGGACATGATGTCCAGAAGCCGGAAGCTGGACAAACAGAACAGAAAACCTATCCGGCTTTCTATGGGCATACCCTGAGTTATGCAGCCGAGCACGGGGAAGTGGACAAATATATGGAATCCCACAAATTTGACAGGGAATGCAAGGAAGCGGTTGAGGGAACAATCCGGCAGAATTTTGACGGTATGCACTTAAAACATGATATTGTAAAGCCTCTGGCGGAAAAGTACGGTGCGGAGCGCATGGCGTTTATCCTTGCCAACACGCTCCAGCAGGAATCATGGGATGGACGTTTTTCAAGGGATAACAAAGCGTGGGCGTCAGAGTTTTACATTCCTGAAAATATCGTGCATGGAATAGATATGAACCGTGAACTGATTGTGGGCAGCCACCCGGCAGTTTTGGACGGCTTTATCGGTATGTTCCGCAGGAAAGTCCTGGAACTGGAAAAAGAAATGTCTGCCGGACAGGATGCGCAGAAGCCGGAAACAGGGCGGCAGGAGACGGAACAGCCACAGGCGGAAGCAGAAAGACCAGAGCCACAGGCGGAGCAGACCGGGCCGGGAAGATTGGCCAAGACACCGGAATTAGAGGATTTGGACGAGGGTGACGAGATCATTGACCTTGGAGATGAAAAGGATAAGGTTCTTGCGGAAATGAAGCAGTCTTTAGGGGGCAGACAGGAAACTTCCGGACACGATGTCAATCAATCTGCAAAGCAGAATGATTTGAAGCCGGAACAGACAGAACCGGAGGAACCGGCAAAAACAGAGCTTGCCTTTCAGATAGCAGACCGTTACATCAGCATCCAGGAAACAGAGGGCGGCTATGACTATTCCATTATGGGCTTGGATTATAAGGAAATAGACGGCGGCGTATATGACAATCCAGGTATCAGTATCAAAGAAGCGATCAACGAAATCGTGGAGGATTTGAAAATAATTCCTTTTGATAATGGCGCAAGGGGAAATATCCGTGACGGTGACAGGCTGATACCGATTGATTATGATGGATTGATGGAGAAGGCGGAGGCGGCAAATGCTGTCATGCCGCAGAGCGATGTGGTGGCAGATTTCAAGGCAAAGACAAATGAGCTGTTCCATGAGATCAGCGAAATGAACCCGGCAGAGATAGAGGAAACTGTAAAATGCCATGTGCAGGCGCAGTTAGATGAATCCGGCATAGACGCTGTGATTGTGGATGCGGCAGTAGCCGGGAGCCGCTGCCGGGGTCTGGAGCAGGAAGGCTCTGACCTTGATGTGGTGGTGGAGCTTTCCACGAATGAACGGGAAGATGCGCTGTTTGATATGTTCAATGAAAGCGGGCTTCATATCGGCGGTGTGAAAGTGGATATTAACCCGATCACGGCGCAGAGGACGGGGAGCCTGGAAACGTATCTCCCGCAGGTGGAGGACTATCTGGAGGGAGTGCGTGAAGCCAGGGAGAGAGACCTGGCTGCCAGCATTTCCAGAGAGGAAAACCAAAAAGAAACGAATGAGATGGTCAAGCTTTTTTGTAACACTTACAAGGAAAAGTTTTGACATACATCATACCTGCATTCTCTTTTCAAATGGTGTCATATATCCATTTGATGAATGCGGACGGATATGATTGTAATAGACATAGACATAATCCATAGTTGCATTATTTAGTTCCTCGTCGGACGAAAAACGG
>CAJTIR010000119.1 GCA_910576385.1 Lachnospiraceae bacterium | reverse complement strand
GATTGATGATGCCATAATCCACAGGCCAAAAGCACTTGGCAGTTATATTGAAAAGTTATCCACTTTTCGTGATAAAGCAATGGTAAAACAGAAATTTTATTTTCTCTGTTTTGACCAAAAATCAATATGCCCTAAACGGGGTGCTGAATAGTTACAGACATTAATTCTTCTGTTCCCGACTGTAGTATGCCATAGAGATTGCCATCTGTTGAGACATCTATCTGTGTCAAACCATATCCCTCCTCCAGTTCTTCTTCCTTTGGCTGAGGCAAATCTATGGTTATTTGATCTGTCTGCCAGCCCTCCTCTGTTGGCTTCATCTTGAAATAACTATATTTCCCAATTGGATGCTGCAATTTCATAGGATCTTCTGACATTTTTCCCACAACCGCAATGATAGTTCCTTGTTCTCCAAAACATGCAAAAGCAACACGATTTTCTTCTAAAAGCCAATCTGTTTCTAACTCCTTTTGCTGCCAGGAAATGCCAAAATCCTTACTCTCATAGAGATAAAAACTGCCAGGATCATTTTCAAATAAAATTTGAATATGGCCGTCTTCCTGCGAATTTACATCAAATATCTTACTGATTGACGCTGGAAGATCTATTTTTTCTTCTCGGTATCTGCCTTTGATCTCCTCCTGAGCCACTATGTCTTCTTGGTATTGTTCGATAGAACTTTGTTCTTGTTTTTTATTTTCTGGTACAGTACAGGATATCACTGTCATAGAAAATAACAATAAGCTTATCAACAGACGGATTACTTTCTTCATATCCTTTCCTCCTCGTTTATTTTATTTGTTACATCTTACTGTAAAAAATCTCTATTTGTCCTCTAAAAGTTCGTTATTGTTTACTCTGTTTACATAAATCTGCAAAAGTTCTCTAAAAGATCAACAGATTAGAGGACTTTTAGAGAACTTCTGTGCTATACTAAAAATAGAAAATTTATCTGGAGGATGTTATGAGAATTTTAATTATTGAAGATGACAAAAGTCTAGCCGAGCTGCTTATTTATGGTTTGGAAGAGGAGGGATTTTCTGTTGATGTCTGCCATGATGGACAGGAAGGATTACTCTTGGCATTACAAAGTCTGCATGACATCATTCTGCTAGATCGGATGCTGCCCGATGTTCCTGGAGAGCAAATATTAAAACAAATCCGCCAGAAGGCTGTAAAAACCCCTGTAATTTTTATCACAGCACTTGGAGACTCCGCTGAAAAGATCAACGGACTGGATCTCGGAGCAGATGATTATTTAGTAAAACCTTTTGATATCGGCGAACTGTCCGCACGCATCCGCAGCGTTATGCGCAGAACTCTAGACCGCAGCGATCCTTTCTTGATTACATTTGGCGATCTCAGTTTTTCAGAAAAAGAATTAAAAATAATCCATAAAGATCGTACTTACCTACTATCCAAAAAAGAAGCTGAACTTTTATCTTACTTTCTTCGACATCCAGAACATGTATTGACGCGCAGGCAGATCATAGGAAATGTGTGGGGACCATATGCAGAAATTGAAGATGGAAATTTAGACAATTATATTTATTTACTTAGAAAAAAATTGCACTCTCTAGATATAAATTTGCAAATTGTGACCATCCACAGGCAAGGCTATGCCTTAAAGGTAAAACAGGAGGATTCCATATGTTCTGTAACATCCGCAGAAAACTCTCTTTGATTTGCTGCTTCTTTGCGTCAATTATCGTGCTTATCATTATTTTTTGTTGTCTAAAAGTTTCGGAAAAAAATATGTATGAACAAGAAAAATCTCTCTTTTTCCTGAAAAGCAATACCATTTCCCACGATCTGCAAACAATTGAAACCATCAGCATCTCTTGGTATCAAAGGGTTTCCGGCCTTCCTGAGAACATCCTTTATATAGAAGCAAACGGATCTCCCTCTATTCTCTCTAATATGATACTGTCTGATTTAGAATATTCTCTGATTGATGAGATAAAAAAATATCAAAAAAATAATAGAAACTTTTTAGAATCAGATCATAATCTCTCTCAAACACAACAACAATACTTTCAATATACAAAAAATGACCATCATTTTCTGGTTATGAATACAAAATTCTCCGACAAGAAAAAACAAAATTATATCAATTTCATCTATTTATACAACTTAAATGATTATTTCCAAAATGTACGTACACAACGCATTCGTTTTGTGGCAATCTGGCTTGTATCAATTTTGTTCCTATATTTATTTTCTTATGTGTTTACAACACATGTACTCAGGCCAGTGATGGAAAATGATAACAAACAAAAACACTTTATTGCTGTCGCCTCACATGAACTGCGCTCTCCCTTAGCAGTTTTTAAAACAGGGCTCTCTATCTTAAAAAAGAACATCGACACCGAAAAAGAAGAACGAATCTGCCAATTGATGGATAGTGAAATGGCCAGAATGGAACGGTTAATCGGCGATCTTCTCTGTTTAACCAAGACACAACAGGCGACCTTAGACTTTCAATTTGAATCTGTCAACCTTGTTGTCCTATTAAATAATATTTATGAAAAATATTTTGATATTGCAAAAGATAAACAACTTACACTTACCCTGTCTATAAAGGAATCCGATCATTACAATTGTCTCTGTGACCCTCAGAGAATCGAACAAGTGATTACGATTCTGCTTGACAATGCGCTATGTTACACGCCTCCTGGGGAGACTATTTTACTTAATCTGTTTCGCTCACACTCAAAATATTACATCCAAGTAATTGATTCTGGGATAGGCATTCCCGATATTGAAAAAGCGAAAATTTTTGACAGATTTTACCAGTCTGACCCCTCCCATAATCAGAAAAAACATTTCGGCCTTGGTCTCTCCATTGCCAAGGAAATTTGCAATGTGCATGGAGCCAAAATTTCTGTCAGTGATACCAAAGGTGGAGGAAGTACGTTTACTGTGAAATTACCGTTGAAATAGCGCGCAATCGGTCATAAATATAGTTTTAAATTACAAGATCAGCTTGTAAATTTCGTATATTTCCTTTTTACAGCCAGTATTCACGCTGCTTATGGCTTTTGGAAATATTTTTGGTCAGGGTGGAGGCTCTCTTATTTCACGTCTGTTAGGACAAAAAGGGGCTGTTGCAAAATGAAGCTTATATACAATATATGGATAAGATTCTTGTGTTCTAAATGCCATATTTTGCATATACCAGCTATTTTGCAACAGCCCCATATTAGTTCTTTTTGCTTTTATATCGCAGTATGTCTAGATATGATAATCGCGATTGTAATTTCAAATTATTATATCTATCTGGCAATTGGCGCTCCTGCTGCTATGCTCTCTTTTATTCATTCCAATTTTCTGCGTTCTGAGGGAATGTCAAAAGAATCCATGATGGGAACTATTTTAGGCGCAGTTGTAAATATTGTGCTCGACCCTTTCTTTATTTCTATTTTGGGCATTGGTATTCCCGCCGCCAGTGTCAATCTTATGCAGAGTGTAAGCGTTGTGCTGATGAATCAGTTTCTACTTCCATTTGGAAATGAAAAATTGTAGCAATGGGAATTGTCCTGAAAGTGAATATGACTGCTCTTTTGCTTTTGATAGGATTCGCATTTGGAGGACAACCTCTTTTCAGTATGATTGTCCTCATTTTGACGGCGATTATTTTTCTGGCCGCTCCATTTTTAATGAAATGCTTTATAAAAAATGAAAGCATCATAAACGATGGCACAGTGATGCTCCGCTGGCAGGTCATTACCATGATATGTGTGGGAATTGTTCTCTTAATGACAATCATTTTTCAATCAATGGGAAAAGTGGATGGTTCCTTTATCTTATCCATCAGTCGGCAGGGGATTATTTTTAGTGATACTTGTAATTACATACAATACGATTGGATATATGGGGATTATCATCTCACAGGCAACGGCAGATCTATTGACCATGATTATTGCTGTGATATTATTTAAGAACCAGCTATACAAAGAATTTTATTTCGATAAATAAGAAAAATGATAGATTTTGTTTATGTAATGGCATTGCTTATTTATCCGTAGTGATATTTTTCTCTGTTCTGATAAAGAAAAATCAACGCCACAATCATAGTAAACAGCTCTGCTATTGGTACTGCAAGCCACACACCAATTACACCAAAAAGATTCGGCAATGTCAGCAACAGTATCATAATCAATCCAAAAGTCCGCAAGAAGGAAAGAAACGCTGATAGTTTTCCATTTGATAATGCTGTAAATGCAGCGGAACTGAAAATATTCAGTCCACAAAACAGAAAACTATATGGAAAAATTAAAAATCCATTTCTGGTAATTTCATAAACAGGAGTTCCCTTCTCAGAAAAAATACAAACCAAAGGCGAACCAAAAACAAATGTTAGCCCAAAGACCAAAATGGAAATAACGATAATAAACTGCATACAAATTGAAAATATATTTTTTAGTTGTTTCCTGTCCTCTTTTCCATAATTATAACTGATAACAGGAGCCACTCCCATAGAAAATCCTATGTATAGAGTACTTAAAAGAAACTGTAAATATATAATGATCGTGATTGCTGCAACTCCATTCTCACCAAGCAGTTTCATCATAATCTGATTAAAAAGAAATGTTGTAACTGCAGTTGATGCCTGACTTACCATTTCCGAAAAACCATTTGTGCAACTTTCTGCCAATACAGAAATGTCTATGACTGGCTTTCGAAAAGATAAACTGCTTTTTTTTGTAGAAAAAAATAGAACACCTATCACTGCCGGTAATAGATAGCCGATACCGGTACCAAATGCCGCCCCTTTCAGCCCCATTTGTAATGGCACCATAAAAATGTAATCCAACAAAATATTTGTTATTCCTGCACTTACACCAAGCAGCATGCCAATTGTGGGACGTCCTGCTGTTACGATCAGATTTTGAAAAAGCACTTGCAGTATGCTTGCAGGTGTAAACAATAGCAGAATAAAAAGGTATTCCTTGCAGTAGGGAAATAGAATACTGCTCGCTCCAAGTCCCCAAATAATCTTCTCAATATAAATCGTACCAAAGATTGCAAAAAGTACGCCCAACAGAACTGCTGTACCTATCATTAATGTAAAATCCTGTGATGCTCTCTTATATTTTCCAGCTCCCATTTTGCGGGCAACAATTGCGCTCCCACCCGTTGCAAGCATCGTACCAATACCTACAATCAGATTGATAACCGGACAGACAATATTCAGTGCTGAAAGTGCATTTGTATCTACAAAACGAGCTACAAAGATAGTATCAACAACAGTATACAATCCCATGAATATCATCATTAAAATTGTTGGAAATGCAAATTTCAACAATGATTTTATGGTAAAGTTCTGTGATAAAGGATTTTCTATCTGCTGTATATCATTCATTTTCTTTATCCTCCGATTTTTCTTTCTGTAACACCAGTTTACAACTTTTTTAATAAAAAAATGCCGCACAAGGCTTTCTGTTGTATAATGAATTTGACCAAAACATTACAAAGGATAGTGACCCTGTACGACAAACTTATTATACAATGAAAAAACTTTAATTGGTAGACTTTATCATTATTTTTACAAGTATTTTGAAACCT
>CAJTIR010000118.1 GCA_910576385.1 Lachnospiraceae bacterium | reverse complement strand
CTCCTTTACTGGTGGATATGGATAATTGTTACTGGACATTTCAATTATACCACAGACCAGTGAGGAGTTGTTTTATTTTGTAACAAAGAGAATCCCGTATTTATGCGGGTTCTGGCGTTTCGCAAACGCCTATTGCCATTGATGTGAAAGGAGCAGTCGTATATGAAATTTGTATCATGGAATGTAAATGGCCTGCGCGCTTGTGTACAGAAAGGTTTTTTAGATAATTTTAAGCAGATGGATGCAGATTTTTTCTGCGTTCAGGAGACAAAGCTGCAGGAAGGGCAAATCTCTTTGGAGCTTCCAGACGGGTATTATGATTATTGGAATTATGCACAGAAAAAAGGGTATTCTGGAACAGCAATTTTTACCAAACATCAGCCCTTGGAGGTAACTTATGGGGTAGGCATAGAGGAGCATGACCAGGAAGGGCGTGTACTTACGCTGGAATATGATAATTTTTATCTGGTGACTTGTTATACACCGAATGCACAGAGTGAATTGGCCAGGCTTTCTTACCGTATGGAGTGGGAGGATGCGTTTTTAAAGTATTTAGATGGTTTAAAACAGAAAAAGTCAGTGATATGTTGTGGTGATTTGAATGTAGCACATCAGGAGATCGACTTAAAAAATCCCAAGGCTAATCACAAAAATGCTGGTTTTTCTGATGAAGAACGGGAAAAATTTTCTGTACTCTTAAGTCATGGTTATATAGACACTTTTCGTTATTTTTATCCAGATATAGAACAAGTATATTCCTGGTGGTCTTATCGTTTTAGGGCACGAGAGAAAAATGCTGGATGGCGAATAGACTATTTTCTAGTTTCCGAGGATTTGAAAGAGAAACTGACAGATGCCAAAATTCATAGCGATATCTTGGGTTCTGATCACTGTCCAGTGGAATTAGAATTGGCAGCTTGGCCTTAGAAACTTTTCACAGATGTGTTTAAATATAATATAGGATGTAGAGGAAGATGAAGAAAAAAGGACAAATTTGGGAAGGAATTGTGGAGCGTGTAGCATTTCCAAATAAAGGAATTGTAGCTTTGGAGGATGGGAAAAAAGCCGTAGTAAAGAATGTGATACCAGGACAGAAAATTTCTTTTATGGTCAATAAAACAAGGAAGGGAAAGGTGGAAGGCAGACTGTTAGAGGTTCTGGAAAAATCACCTTTAGAGTTAGAGGAGGTTCCCTGTCATCATTTTGGTATTTGCGGAGGCTGCACATTTTTGAATCTGGATTACAAAAGACAACTACTGCTAAAAGAGCAACAAGTGAGAGAATTGTTAGAGCCAGTCTGTCTATCCTATCAAGAACAGAGTGATAGAAGGAATTTTGCAGATATTTTTGAGGGAATCAAGGGAAGTCCTCAGCAGTTTGCTTATCGAAATAAGATGGAATTTTCCTTTGGGGACAGCTATAAAGAGGGCCCACTCTCTCTGGGAATGCACAAGCGGGGCAGTTTTCATGATATTGTAACAGTTACAGGCTGTAAGATTGTAGATCAGGATTATTCGGATATTTTGGCTGCCGTGTTGGAATATTTTCAGGGACAAGGTACAGCTTATTATCATAAAATGCGCCATATTGGATATCTTCGTCATCTTCTGGTGCGCAAAGCAGTAAGGACAGGGGAGATTTTGGTAGATCTGGTAACGTCCACTCAAATTGCCGGGGAGGCACAAGAAAAACTTCTGCAAGGATTTCAGGAGACCTTGCAGAAGCTTAAATTGCAGGGCAGGCTGGTTGGCATTCTGCATACTTGTAATGATAGTTTGGCGGACGCTGTGGTGAATCAAGGGACAGAAGTCTTATGGGGACAAGATTATTTTTATGAGGAAATACTGGGATTGCGTTTTAAGATCACACCATTTTCTTTCTTTCAGACAAATTCTCTGGGAGCAGAAGTGTTGTATGAAACAGCACGAGAATATATTGCAGATGCTGGAGATGATAAAATTGTGTTTGATTTGTATAGTGGTACAGGAACGATTGCACAGATCTTGGCTTCTGTGGCTAAGAAAGTCATTGGTGTAGAAATTGTGGAGGAGGCTGTGGAGGCTGCTAAGGAAAATGCAAAGCTCAATGGCCTGCAAAATTGTGAATTTCTGGCAGGAGACGTGCTGAAAGTATTAGATAAGATTGAACAAAAACCGGATTTTATTGTTTTAGATCCGCCGCGGGATGGGATTCATCCCAAGGCATTGGAACGGATTATTCGCTATGGTGTGGAGAAAATGGTCTATATCTCTTGTAAACCTACCAGCCTGGCAAGAGATTTGGAGATTTTGCAGGCACAAGGATATATGCCAGAGAGAATATGCTGTGTAGATATGTTTCCACAGTCAGCGAATATAGAGTGCGTATGTCTACTACATCGGAGGGATTCGTGAAATTGCTTGATTTTAAGCACTTTGAGAGGTTTTTTAGCTTTTCAAAAAGTGACCGGAAAACATATAAAAAAGCGATTTCTGATGGTGTAAACGTCTCCGTGGTTCTTGATATGGTATCACGGAACACATCGAAGCAGCGTTAATAATTCATCAAAAACTGTTTTATTCAAATTAAGAAAAAAGTATGGGAGACCGTTCATTTTCAAGGCTTTGAGGATGGACGGTCTTTTTTGTTTCTAAATTAGTTTGTTTGAAAATGAGAGGTGGTGATGGAAATGGCAGGGAAAAAGCAGAATGATTCTTCAATCGTTCAAGACAAGGGTGTTGGAAGTAAGCAGAACACTTTTGAGGGAAAAATCCAATATTTGCCCCTGAATCAGTTGGCGGACTTCAAGAACCATCCGTTTAAGGTGGAAATGAATACGGAATTATTTGAACTGATGCAGAGTATCGAAAAAGAGGGCGTTCTGGTTCCGTTACTTGCAAGACCAAATCCGGCAGGGCAGGGATATGAACTGATAGCCGGACACAGGAGAAAGGCAGCTAGTAAATGGGCAGGGGTGGATAAAGTTCCTGTTATGGTTTTGGAATTGGATGATAACCAAGCGGTAATCGCAATGGTGGACAGCAACCTACAGAGAGAGAATATCAAGCCGAGTGAAAAAGCATTTGCTTACCGGATGAAATTAGAGGCAATGAAACAGCAGGGGAAACGGACAGATTTAACTTCCTGCCAAGTTGGCAAAAAGTTGGAAAACCCGACAGCAGAATTTGCAGGATTGGAAACTTTTGTATCTGAAAATGGTAAATGGGGGCTGCGGAATACGGATGATTCTGAAAAGGTGGATTCTAATAAGGAACTGGCAAGACAGGTGGGAGAAAGCCAGCGGCAGATTAACCGGTATATCCGGCTGACTTATCTGATACCAAAAATATTGGATATGGTAGATGAAGGAAAAATAGCATTCACCGTTGCGGTGGAGTTATCTTATCTGAATGAGGAGGAACAGTATGAACTTCATGCCGCGATGGATATAGAACAGTGTACGCCCTCATTATCACAGGCAAACAGGCTGAAACGCATGAGCCAGTCCGGAAATATGGATATGGATGGTATTTATTTGGTGTTGGAAGAAGAAAAACCGAACCAGAGGGAACAGATACGGATTCGCTCTGACAGGCTGAACCCATATTTTCCAAAAGATTATACGGACAGGCAGAAGATTGAACTGATAGAAACACTTGTTAAGGAATGGCATCGGGAACAGATGCAGTCAAAAAACAGATAAGGAGCTGGTTACATGAAAAGGAGGACACAGAGAATGGAGAATAAAATTGAGGTAATCGGGATTGACCACGGCTGGTCCGGGATGAAGACGGTGCATGAGGTATTTACGTCGGGGTGTAAGGAGATTAGCACAGAACCGGCATTTACAGAGAATTTACTGGAGTTTGGAGGAAAATATTACAAGATTGGCAGCAAGCGTCTTGAAGTAAAGGACACAAAGGTAACGGATGAAAATTACTATATGCTGACATTGGCAGCGGTGGCAAAGGAACTGAAAATCAGGGGCAGGAAGACAGCGCGCGTGCTGATGGCGGTGGGACTGCCGCTGACGAGGTTCGGGGACGAGAAGAAAGATTTTATTTCTTATCTGTCAAAGGCAAAGGAAGTCTCATTTGCCTTTGAGAAAGAGGAATACCATATTTTTATTGATAATGTGTGCGTCTATCCCCAATGCTATGCGGCGGTGATTGACCGGATAGACAGGTTCCCGGAGAAACAGCTTGTGGTGGATATTGGTTCATGGACAGTGGACATCATGCCGATTATCAACCGACTGCCGGATGAATCGGCGTGCCTGACACAGCCGCACGGGATTATTACCTGCATCCAGCAGATTAATAAGGAATGCATGAGGCAGTTAAACGCAGAGGTGGACGAGTATGATATACAGAAAGTCATGGTAAACGGCACGGGCAGCCTGCCGGAAAAGTATCAGGAGATTATCAATAAAGAAATCCGGGGTTACTGCCAGAGGATTTACCATAACCTTAGGGAGATTGGCTATAACATGGACTTGACGCAGATTATCTTCGTGGGCGGGGGAGCCGGGGTGATGAAACGTTTTGGCGGTCTGGAACAGAAGAATATCCGGTATATTGAGGATGTGAAAGCGAATGCAAAGGGGTTTGAGATGCTTGGAAATGCATATCTGGCACAGATGCAGAGACGCAGGATGGGATAGGGGGATTACAATGGCTTATGGGGAACTGTTCCGTCATTTTACCATACGCTTTTCCATGATAAAAAGAAATCATGTCAGGCTGCTGGAAAAGTTTGAGGATAATAAGCTCAACGGCGGCAAGGCAAAGAATCAGGTAGTCATGGATGCGCTGGAAATGTACTACGCTGCGTTAGAGGCGGGTAACGGGGACGGACCGCCGGAAGAAATAACGCCGGACTATCTGGAAAGGCGTCTGTCTGATATGAAAGCGCAGATAAAAAGGGAACTGCTGCAGGAGATTGTCCATATTGTCCTTGGCAATGCCGTGGCAGGGCAGCCGGTTATGGAACAACTTCCCGGCGGGAAAACAAGGGAAGAAGATATGGCGGAAGACGGGGCGTCAGGTATCAGCGGAATGCCGGACATTATGGATAAGGTGATGGGCTGGAGTGAAAATTAGGAGGATGCTATGGCAAAGCAGAGAATCAGGAATATTATGAAAGCAGATAAGTGTCCAGCCTTTATCTGTGGCAGGATGACAATGGAATAAGGGAAAGCACGGTATGCGGACCGGCTTTATGGGTTGAAAAGGCACGCTCTGGAAAAGGCGTGCTTTTTTCTGCACAAATGCCGGGGATATGCCCGGCATCTGTGTCGGCAGGGAATATCCGCGGAAAACTGCTCGGCAAGGCGACGATTGACAAGCGTTCCAGCGGCGAGACAAGGGGAAGGCAGGGGAGTTCCTCAAGGAATTATGACGTCCTTGGCAGGGATATGCCATACTTGTTTGAGCTGGTATAATAAAGTTGTAACACCAAACAGGAAATAAGTGATATATTTAATAAGTGAAAAGGAAGGTGTTACACATGCCAAAGACGAAGGTTTATGAGCCGGAATTCAAAAAGAAAATCGTACAGATGTATTTAGAAGAAGGACGTACGATAAAAAGCTTAAACGAAGAATACCAG
>CAJTIR010000117.1 GCA_910576385.1 Lachnospiraceae bacterium | reverse complement strand
AATTCCCCAATGGAAAGCTTTTATGGGACATTCAAAGCAGAATTCATAAGCAAACACCGTTTTTCGTCCGACGAGGAACTAAATAATGCAACTATGGATTATGTCTATGTCTATTACAATCATATCCGTCCGCATTCATCAAATGGATATATGACACCATTTGAAAAGAGAATGCAGGTATGATGTATGTCATAACTTTTCCTTGTAAGTGTTACAAAAAAGCTTGACCATCTCACTTCTTTTCTTCCGGCAGGCTGTCAAACTGCTTCTGATGGAGCCGCTCCAGCTCTTTTCTGTAATTCTGCTCCGTCTCCTTTAAGACGGCATTATATTTATCAAGATACTCCCGCCAGTTTTCATCCTTCCGGCTGTATGCATTATGGAGATTCCCATATGCTTCCCTGACGGCATCCGTCTTTTCATGCTCCTTATTTTCGGAAACATGGAAACCGATCTTGTAATAATCATCCGGGGAAACCGCCTCCCCGTTTCCCTTTTCCACCTTGAGGCAGTATTTATTGGTGTCTATATCCCAATTCGGGATGTTCAGCTTCTTCCGGCCTTCCCCGTCCCACTCTGCCCTCCCTACCTGATTGCCGTATTCGTCATACAGGGTAAGGTCATAATCGCACCCCTCCGGCATATCCAGATAAGCCTCAACGCTAAAGTAATTCCTCTGCATACTCATAAATGGGATGGAAAAATTATAAAAATCCACATCTTTATCATCACTGAGGTTTCCTTTCAGGCTGTTCGTCTCATCTTTAATCAGGAAGTTCAAATCCAGGAACGCGCTGCCTTTGTCCCTGTCAGAAACCTCATAGACAGTATGCTGCCTGCGGTATGTATGATTGCTGCTAAGGGTACATGTATCCTCCCGCAGCTCCATGTTCCTGCGCATCTTCCCGTCAAAAAATGCCTCTGTCTCTTTTCCCGTCATGAAGAATATTGGCTTGTTCCTGAAAGCCGCTCCATATGCGGAAGTCTGTTCATTCACATTACTTATTCCCATTTCTAAAATTCCTCCATTGTTTTCAATATTACGGCTCATTAGGCCGCACTGCTCCCCGATTCCCCAATCTTCCGAAACGCCGGGGATGCCTGCCCTGTCAGTCCTCTGTGGCTTATTGCGGATATGGAGCCAATAGTTTTATTTCTCATTATTTTTTAACTTTTCCATATTTTCCAGATAAATAGAAACTTCACCGCAATTAGGGCAGATTGCAACTTTGGGTTCACCTATACGCCCACCCCACCACTTATTCTCATTATCTGTCAAAACAATCCCGTATGCTCCACCTTTTACTTTTATCCCACATCCCTCAATCATTGAGTTGCCACAGCGAATACATTTACGCATAAAACCTCCTTGATATTCTCACCTTTTAAATTTCCAATCCAAGCAAAGAAAAAACGCCTCTTTGTCAATCAGAACCGCCCCTGCTCCCCAATTCCCCAATCTTCCATAATGACGGGATTGACTGCTCCTGCCTTGCCAAGCTGTAGCATATTATAGATATAAAGCCGTTGAAATTTATTTCTTATTCAAAGTCACCAACAATACTGCCTTTTTGAATGATATGCTTTTCTGCCTTCTTCAGAAAATTTCTTTTCATGGAATTGGCGCTTATGTTCATTTCACAGTCTAAGGAATAAACTGTAAAGCGGTAAGTATGCTTTTTCCCTTTCGGCGGCTTCGGGCCTGCATACCGATGAATACCGTATCCTATTCCCTGACAGGCATTCCCTAACGCTGGCACAATCCTGCCTGCCGGAATATCCCCCTTTATCCTGTCAGCGGCAGGAATATTCCAAATAAGCCAGTGCGTAAAGTTTTTAATCGGGTGGGATATATCCTCTAATGTAATAGCAAGCGTCTTTGCATCTGACGATAAATTTTTAATGACAAATTCCGGCGATATGTCCTGCCCCCGCCCGGTATATTCGATTGGAAATTTCCCTCCATTATCCATGCCGACACATTCAAATTCTAAAACTGTATGATTCATTATCCCTCCTATATTCCTCTGCGCCTATTTTCCTCCAGCTATCCTTAATCCATTTACACAAAGCCGCCCTTTCCTCCCGAAAATCATTTATGTGTCTGTATATACTCTGCTTTTACTTTATCAATCTTTTTGCCTCCAATGCCAAAATTTTTGTCCGGCACTTCCTTAATTGTTGTAACAAAAAATTCTTGCGGCACTTTCATAATTTCGGAAGACACTTCCGTCAACCGTTTTATCAGTTCCTCCTTTTGACCATCTGATAAAGCTCCACTTTCGACTGAAATATAAGGCATTTTATCTCTCCTTCCTATTGTCCTAAAACCCCGCAATTTCCCAATCTGCCGGAAAACCGGGGATGCCTGCCCTGCCTTGTCAAGTTGTAGCTTATCGGGGATATGAAACCGTAAAATTTATTTCCTGCTATGCTTTTGCATCAAAACTATTCTGCGGATTTTCCACACCCACCGCTTCTTCACCCGCCAGCGGAATGCCCCTCTTTGCGTTTCCCCATGCCTCATTATAGATCATGCACATTTCCGTCTGTCTGGATGCCTCCGCATTGGTGGTATACATCGTCCACCCATTATTGGAATAAGTCGCCACCATTTCCCCATTCTTATCGTAAAATTCTATGTAATCGCTGTTTCCTGATGGCAGTTTCTGATATTTCACTTTCCCTTCCAGTAGCGTTGCCACAATG
The DNA here is from genome assembly GCA_910576385.1 of Lachnospiraceae bacterium. Taxonomy (GTDB): domain Bacteria; phylum Bacillota; class Clostridia; order Lachnospirales; family Lachnospiraceae; genus Petralouisia. The sequence goes on along the minus strand of CAJTIR010000117.1, from coordinate 2,896 downwards.
TCTATGGGCTTAGGCACATTCTTCCTGTTCTTTGAAACGGCTTTCAGCCCGGAAGTGATGATTCCCTTTCTGTCCGGTGACACTTCCGATGTGTAACTTTTCATCAGCTTATTAAATCCTTCGGATTTATTTTGGAACTGCCCTTTTTCAAAATCCTTATAAGCCTGTTCCCTAATCTGCCTCCGGTACTCCTCATCACTGACGCCGCTTTTCTTTTTGGAGAAAACATATTTATCATGAAAGTCAGGCAGATGGATACCTCCTATGCTTCCTGTCCCTGAAAAGTATCTGTTCTGCAATGAGCCATTGGACGAATTAACCTGCATTATTCCACCCTCTCCTGCAAATTTCCTAATCTGTCCAGCACTTCATACATCCGGCTGTTCCCAAAAACAAAATTCTGCAAAGCAAGCGGCCTCCCATCCTGTTTGCTTTCATGGTGCAACTTCATATAAGCATCCTTCGCCTGATAAAAAGCAGCTTCCAATTCTTCCATCTCTTTTGTCGGCGTTTCCGAAATATTTCCCTGAAATGCCTGCCCTTGTGCCGCTATTCTGGCACAGGACTTCTGCCACTCCACTTCCTGCCCATACTGCATATCCAGCCATTCTGTCTCTTCTTCCTTTGTCAGCGGCGTCCCATCTGTCTTATAATACTGTTCATTTTCATGACGCAGTTCGATTTCTGAATACAGTCTTGCATAGCTCAGCCCGCAGGCATTCACTACATCGTGATAACCATACTGCCCTTTTTCTTCCCTGATTTCTTTTAAGATTCCAGCTCTCATATCGCTGAACGATGCAGCCGACTGCACTACCGTATGCTTTATTTTATCCATTAAAATTTCCCTGTTTTTCGATAATTGGGAAACTTCTAAGGAATCCCTGTGAAACACTTTCCGGTCTTCATTTTGGCTTCCCTGAGACTTCAAACACTCTCTATTAAGTTTAAGCCCTTCCTGCAAATGCACCGGATAATCTGAAATACTAACTGGCATACTTTCTTTTCCCTCCAAGCTCTAAAATAATCTGTGGAACTGTCTTTCATCCGCTAAACAATAAATGCCCATAATCATCTTCATAATAACATTTGCCCTACAACAAATGATTTGTTTTTGCCGCAAAACTTATATTCTTATTCAGCACATCTGCCAATATGCCTATCGCTGTTCCTTTTTTGTAACCAAAACTCTTGAACGCCGCCAAAAACTTTTCTCTTGTCTGCTCCATGATTGATACTGCCGAATCCCGGTATTCTGTGTCAAAAAGCGGAATCCTGTCCTGTGTTTTTCCTTCATTTTGGGAACCGTTTCTATTGAAAAACCATGAACTGTCCGGATTTTCAAAGGCTTTGTTTGTCTGCTGGCAGGTAATATATCCTTCCAGATTTGCCAGACGCATCTTAAAAGCCTCATCTAGTCCAGCCAGATCTTCTTCAAGCGTAAGAGACCTTTTCCCCGTAAGTTCATAAGAAACTTCACGGTCTCCATTTTCATGTTCTTTTACGATTTCATTATAACGGGCCTCATATGTATCCATTATGGATTTCATTACATCTTCCACATTATAATTCCCATCTTTTAATGTCTGGCTGCTGATTCCCCTCATTGCCGTATAATGTTCCCATGCAACCTCATTTGTATTTTGTATTGTCAGCTCCCTTGCATTGACATAATCCGAATCAGGTTCAAACTTATTTACCATTTCCCGCAGCATATTTCTTCCCTCATCAGAAATTGAGAGATTAACTGGCTGCTGTGTCGCTTTCCTGCCTGCATTCGTATCAGATGCCTTTTCCTGCGTATGATTTACAGCAGTCCCCATATAACAATAATTACTTCCAATTCCATTGACACTCATTTTCAAATATCCTCCATTTTTTATTTTGATATAACTGCCCTCTGTCATTCAGAACCGCAATTACCTTTTGTAATAAGTCCGGGCAGTTACTCTCGACAAAGACACAAGGTTTTTGCGCCTTTACCAGAAAGAAATAATATTTACGCTTTTAAATCAAAGCCTGTCACTGTCGGTACTGTGGATATGGAACTATTACCCCTGCCAATTTTACTTATCAAATTCTCTGTAACTTTTCCCATATCTGTTCCCATTACAGTAATATCATACTGCCTGCCATCTTTCTTTTCTTCCAGCTTCTCCTGCCCGACCTTCTTTTCCTTATTCTTTTCAAGCAGCTTTTCCCATTCCTCTTTACGCTCTTTATTTCTGGCTCTCGCCTCCTCTGCCATTTTCTTGGACTCCTCTGTGCCGGGATCAGCTTCAAAAACACCTACGCACTTTGTCGTAATACAGTCCTCGCTGTCTATGCTGATTTCCAGACTGACCAGCCTCGCCCCATTTTTAGCAGAATTTTCACATATCTTATTGATACAGTCCGGCATTTGGGAAAGCGTATTCTCCAGCCATTCAGCCGTTTTGGGATTAGATGCCGCCTTTGAAAGCAGGCTGGAATTGATTGTCACGGAACTGTCCTTTGTTGGTGTCAGGCAGGCATATTTATGACTCAGATATTCTGAATATTCCCGTCTGCTCCCATATGTGCTTTTATTTTCCGTTTCCTTCTTTACTGCTTTTGTCTGCACTTCTTTTTCTGTACACCACTTTACAACTTTTATAAATGATAGGCATTTTGCTGGACAAGGCATTTCAAGACTTTCATAAGAACCGATGATTTTATCATACTTTTGCTATTTTTCACACTACTTTACAACTTTATAAATGATGCCCCTGTTTCTTAATTAGCTGTTTTAAGGCATTTATTAGGGCATTTGATTTTATACTGGTTTCGACTTTTTCTACGAAAATGGCATAAAATACCTGCTGGCGAATCTGTTCGCTTAGAGCAAACCGAAACTCCTGCACGCTTTCTGTCTGAT
>CAJTIR010000116.1 GCA_910576385.1 Lachnospiraceae bacterium | reverse complement strand
CCTAGCAAGAAATCAAGGTTATAAAATCAAGGCAGCAACTGCATAACCTTAACAATCTCAATATTCAATTTTTAAAGCAGCCACCGAAAGATGGCTTGTTTGTTGTGTGCTTAAGGTAATGGATACCCTCTACTTCTCATTTTCAATCTTTTCCTCCATTTCGATTCAGGCGTGGTTGACGGGTGAATCGAATGGAGGTGGGGACTGGCAGCGGTACACATCGGGAGGTTTCCCTAAAAATCGACAATAAGAAACGCCAGTTTCTCGCAATGAGAAACTGGCGCAACAAAAAACACCATGATTATGCTGATTTATATGGATTGATAATACTGATAGATAACTATAATATCCCGGAGGAGGGCCTATGCTTTTTTTAATTGATATATCTCATGGCTATTACAAATGAATATTGCAGACATGGCGGTATCCTCCTATATACCGCCCCTGCTGATTGCTGAGGGTCATTTGGAGGTCTGCTTTTTAGCAAAAAGAAATGGCGGCCTTGATTACTCAAAACCGCCGAAGAAATCAGCTGTGCAGGAAAGCACACGAAATCCTCTGCCCGTCAGCGGTTTTTTTCTTTTCCCCGCTGTGGAGGCAGATGTTTGGATATGTAAGCTCGTTTCATTCCACAAAGAACAGAACCCGCCGAATCAGCTCCGGGATATTTACCGGGGAGGTGATATAGTCGTTCACGCCCTCATGCCGGTATTCATATTCCGTGGTAAGGTCGTTGTTCTCGGTAAGGATAAAGAACAGCAGAAACCGGACAGGGGGATTCTTCATTTGGAACATCCCCACCACAAAGGAATCTCCTTGTACGGCCCGTACCTCGTCCAGAAAATCCATGCCGGAACCGTCCGGTAGGTCGAGGTTACAGCAAATTACCAGCGGCATTTCCTCCTGAATGACAGTTCGTGCTTCCTGCAGAGTGGATGCCGTTTTAGCCGGATAGCCTCGCCGTTGTAAATATTTTTGCAGACACCATATATAAGGTGTCGCTGTCGTCGGGAATTGTCAATATTCTTGCTTTGTAAAATCCTCTGGTAAAAAATCGCACTGTTCATCTGGTACTCCCAATGATTTTGCATATTGTATCATATCATCCCACCTTTGTTTATCTTTCGCATGAGAGGTATCAATACGTTTTTTATATACCGGAACAATCCCCTTGCAGGACATAACAAAAATCTTTTCTCTAAAAACTACAATTGCATTTTCTGATGTATGAAATGTAATGTACCATTCTTTCTTCAAAGCTGTACTCATGTTTTTTTGAAATGCTTTTACTTCATCTTCAATATCTTTTTCAGGTATTGAAATTGTATATATTTTGCATAGACCAAAAAAACGACTTTGACATTTGAGAACAGGAAATTTTTTTATCATCTTTTTGTCTTTCAAGCTCAAATTAATTACTTCTGCATGATAGCTTCTCATTTTTATGTTCCTCCCAACTCTATTTGTTGCTCTATACAGCTCCTGAATAAATTTGAATACTGTTTGCAACGGACACCCCCTTGTTGTTTGAGTATGTTGTTTGTTGGTACTTCAATGATACATCATTCAGCAGCGGGTGTCTTTATTTTGTGCAATATTTGGTATTTACTCATTTATAGTTATGAAGATTTCTCGCTTTGCTCTATCTGTAATTCACCCTTTTTCAGCCGGAACACCACATCCGCCTGTTTTGCCAGCTCACCTGAGTGGGTAACAACTATCACGCATTTCTTCATCTGATGGGCGCTTTCTTTCAAGATTTCCGTAATATCCCCAGCCGTATCCTCGTCCAGATTGCCGGTAGGCTCGTCCGCCAGAATCACCGGAGCTTCGCTTGCGAGCGCCCTTGCAATGGCTACCCGCTGCTGCTGGCCGCCGGAGAGTTTCAGCACGTTCCGTTTGGATTCCTCCCTCGTCAGCCCCAGCCGTTCCAGAAACGGGAGTGCCGGTTTCTTTGAAGTCAGCCGGACATTCTCCTGCGGGGTCATATAGTCAATCAGGTTGTAGCTCTGAAAGATAAAAGAAACATTCTTTTTCCGATGGCCTGCCAATCCGGCCTGTGCAATGTCTTTCCCTTCAAACAGGATATTCCCGCTTGTGGGGCTGTCCAGACCGCCCAGCAGGGATAGAAGGGTTGTCTTGCCGCACCCGGACGGGCCGAGAATGGCATACATTTTTCCCGCCTCCATCTGCGCATTGATCCCTCTCAGCACCTTCCTCTTTTTGTCATAAGAGTATGTTAGATTTTGCAGTTCCAAAATTCCCATAGAGGCACCTCCTATTCACCTTCGGGCACAAATTCATAGTCAAAATCATAGTCCTTTACTTTATCCGGCACCTCGTAATCTATGATGGGCGAGCCGGATTGCTCCTGCGTTTCGTCTGATTTATTCTCCTTGGGGGTACACCCTGTGAACAGCAATCCCACAAAAAGGAGGACAGAAAACATTTTCCATACTTTTTTCATATCGTTACCGCCTTTCTCAGCTCATTTTCGATAGAATTTCCCGCGGTTTCAGCCGCATGACGGAAATTGAGGATATTCCAGCGGATACCGTTACAATCCCGATCCCCAGCAGGAATAGGAGGCCCATTTCCTCAAGCTGTACACGAACCTGTAATTCCGGGGTTTCGATTTCCGGCTCACCGGTATCTGTTCCGGCCTCCCCACGGGTTCCGGCAGATAAGCCGTCTTCCTGCTGCGCCTCCGTTACCGCCTGCCCGGATTGCAATACGTTTCCCATCTGGCCCGCAATGGCGCTGGCGGAGAAATAAGAGAGGGAAAATGCTAATATCGCAATCAGCAAAACCTCGGCAATATACTGCCCTAAGATGGACAGCTTGCTGATCCCAACCGAGAGCAGGACGCCGGTTTCATGGATGCGGGTTCTGGCCCACATGGTTAGAATGAGCGAGAGGATGGCGATGCTTACAATCAGCGCGATCATCAAAATGGTGGATACCAGCTCCGATAACTGTTCCAAAGAGGACGCGGCGTTTTCATAGTCCTCGTTGTCAACCAGAAAAGAAAAGCCTTTCCAGTCCACGCCGCTGATTTCCTTTACTTTAGAAATGATTTCCTCCATGTTCTGCGGGTCGTTCACCGATACCGTCAGCTCGTTAAAGCCCTGTATTGCGGGGCCGTTTTCGTAAGCCACCAAAGTGGCAAGGTCGGTGATGATAAGGTTTTGTATTTTATCGTAGGTTGTCACCTGATCGTTGATGCCTTCGATTTCTTTTGGAGAGAACAGGCCCACAATCTCAATCTCCACGCCTTTGTCCGTCTGGATTTTGTCACCAATTTTCAGGCCGTTTTTCTCAGCCAAATCCTTGCTGATCAGCCCCTTGTTTTTGTCGTCCGGCAGGATATGCCGCCCCTGCGTCAGCGTAAGCTGCCCGGAAGTAAACCGGGTAAGCTCCTCGCTTTTCCATGTGCTTAAAATCTTTGAGGATGCGCGAAATTCTTCCTCAATGGGGATATTGCCGGTAAATAGTTCCAGAGAGGGGAACGCCGCCAGCCCCTCCACGGTGGCGCTGCACTCCTTGATCCCCTCAATTTCCCGGATTTGCTCTACCAGCTCCGGGCTGATCTGCTGGGTGGAATACATCAGGGTTCCGCCCTCCACGCTTTCCACCTTCAAATAGGGGTTGTTTTCCGTGTAGTCAAAGCCAATGAGAAAACTCCCGCCAAGGCTTTGCCGCAGCTCCTGCTGGGCGGCTTTCGAAGCGTTCCCCAGTGCCAGAGCGGTCAATACAAAGGTTGCCATCACCAGCAAGATGACAAAAAGAAGGATACTCTTGCCCCTCTTGCGGACGATATACAGCCACGCTCGATTCATAAAGTTCATAGAATGACCTCCATTTCATATAGGATAAGTGTTGCAACGCTGACAGCATAGCACCCCAATATGGAACCAGTATGAAACGGATAAAAAAAGCCATCGCTTTATGGGAGATAAAGGGTAAAGCACATTCCCGGCGGGTTTTTGGTCGCCTCAAATTGATAGGGCATCCCAAGGGCCTTTGAAAGCGTATCTACAATATATAATCCCAGCCCATTCCCTCCATCTTTGCGATCTCTGGCAAAGTCTGGGCGGTAGAACGGCTCAAATACATGGGCCAGCTTATCCGGCGGGATGGGCGTACACTCATTTTCTATTTTTATCTGTCGGGCGTTCAATATAACGGTGATCTTGCATCCCGGCTTTGTGTAAGCGACCGCATTGGAGAGCAGGTTAGACAGGATCTTTTCAAGGCTTTTCTTTGACGTGTGGACAGGGCACTTTCCCTGTATGCTGAAAGAAAAGTCGAGTCCCTTTGCCTTCGCAATCAACTGATAGGGCTCGCAGATTGCCGGAAGACGCTCAGACAGGTCAAAGGTTTCCGCGTCCTGTTTCTCCTGTGTAAAATCCAGCCGGGAGGTATCCAAAATTTCTTTAATCATAAAGGATAGCTGCCCGGTAATCTCCTTACATTCCAACAGACAGCGATCCCGGTCTTTGTATTTTCCAATGCCTAAGATCATGTTTTCCAAAATCGCGTTCAGGGCAGTCACCGGCGTTTTCAGCTCATGGGAGGCGGCCCGCAGGAAATCAATTTTCAACCGTTCCGCCTCACGGACGTTTTGCTTTTCTTCCTCCAGATTTTCAATGGTGGAAAGCAGGCTGGCATACAGCTTATTGACGCGGGCGGCCAGCTCGCCAATCTCGTCCTTCGTATGCACCACGCAGGCTGCAGCCTTATCCAGCTTTTCCATCTTTTCCGTTGTAACCGCAATCTGCTTGATCGGCCTCGTCATGGCTCTGGAAAACAACAGGGAACACCCAGCGGAAATGATGGCGCAGCAAAGCAGGGATACCGGCAGTGCTTTTCCGATAGCGGATTTTATCAAAATACCAGTATTCACATCACTCTCAATAATGGCTCCTTCCACAAAACGGTTGGTGCTTACGGTCATTTGCGGCGCAAGCACATAGAGAAAAACATGAGCCATCACGGTGACAAACAGCATTACCAGAAAGGTGTATAAGAAGATTTTAGTAAAGAGCTTTAAATTTCTCATGGGTGTTCCTCATACTTGTAGCCAACGCCTTTTACCGTTACAATCCGGTTAAGACTCAGCTTTTTCCGTAAATTTTTAATGTAGGTATCAATCGTGCGGTCAATGATGGGGTAATCATATCCCCACAACTCGTCCAAGATCTGCGACCGTGTAAGCACCAGACCTTTATGCTCTATCAGCAATTTCAGCAGGTCGATCTCCTTTGGTGTCAGGTCAATAGGGCCGCCCGGCCCGGAAGCAGTATAGCCGCCAAAATCCACCGTAATATCGCCCATCTGAATTTGTTTCAGTTCCGGACTTTTCCCACACCGCCGCAGCAGGGCCGTCACCCGTTTTCCCAGCAAAAGCATGGAAAAGGGCTTTGTGATATAGTCGTCCGCCTGTTCATCAAAGCTGGCCGCCTGAGTAGGCTCATCGTCAAGGGCGGTAAGCATTAAGATAGGAATGTTGCTTGTTTGGCGCAATTCTTTTAATACCTCCAAACCGGTTCGCTTCGGCAGCATAATATCCAGAACCACTAAATCAACCGATTTCTCCCTTGCAATCTGCAAACCCTGTTCACCATCAAGGGCCGACAAGGTAATATGCCCTGCGGATCTCATATATTCACAGATTGCCTCGTTGGTGGCAGTATCATCTTCCACAATCAATAAAACAGCCATTTTTACACCTCCTCACATTATTATACCAAAGCTAGGCGTTTGCGAAACGCCGCAAGCCGTATAAATACGGCGTTTTTTTGTTGCAAAAAACAAATAACTCCTCACCGGATATGGTATAATAGAGTTGCCAGAAACCATTAACCATGCACCCAAGAAAGGAGTTATTCTGATATCTATGATAC
>CAJTIR010000115.1 GCA_910576385.1 Lachnospiraceae bacterium | reverse complement strand
TATTGTGTCCCCAAAATTGAACTGGCATAAAAATAACAAAGAAAACCATCTGTACAATCACTGCTAAACCGTTCTGAAACAAAGCATTACTCAATTCGTGTTAAATTTTCAAGGTACAAACAAAATCATATAAAAGTTAACGTGTCTTTTGACACCCTAATCCTATCATAAAAGAAATGGCAGATAAAAGAGGGAGAAAAGGATTCTATAAAGACAGGATTATTCCTTTGATGGTGAAATATCTTTTATTTCAAGGAAATATTGCTACAACAATAGATAAACTGTCAAAAAATATAGGTTTGGTGGGTACTGAATTTAGAAATTGTGAATTTGAATATGAGCTTATGGAAAACAATAAGCAGATTACGACATTTAGAATCAATAAATTTTATTCATATTGTAAACCAGAACAACAACGGATTATATTTGGCGTTCTTAATGCTTTACAAAATGATTATTCAGTTATCACATATTATACAAATTTCCTTATCATAAATACAGATGGAAGCCAAAGAACATCAACTAAAGATGAAACGATTGTAATTAGGAATGTACAGAGAAAGGTACTTGAAGAATTTGGTGTCAGTCGTATTTTTTCTATTTACCGAAGAGGTGAAAAAGTAGTAAAAAATTTTTATAACAGAGTATATGAAATCCTTAATGATGAATATGATTTTAAATGTGAAAAATATTACAATCAGATTCAGATTTATGCCGATATGGAAGGATTGGAAAAATTAGATTTAGAATTGAATATTGATGATGAAGAATCTAAAGTGTTTAAAGATGAAATCCGACATCATTTTGCGTTAAAAATAAAAGACAGGATTAAAAGTGATTATGAATCTAATCAACAATCGGCAGATAAGAAAGATAAAGAAAATCAAAAAAAGTGGGATGAAAATACAGAGTATAAAAATAATATACCGCATGATATACAAGAATTGTTAGACATTGGCGTATATAATGAAGCTGATGTAAAATCAAAATTACTCCCAAAGCCCAAAACAGCTTATAGGTATCCTGAAAGCCATATTGAGGTATTGTATTATCTTTGTGATTGTTTGTTGCTTGATATGTGTAGCTGATTAATGACCAATGACAATCAAAAGTGGGTACTTTTTATTTACACAATAATAAACTCTTTATATACAAATAAAAAGTACCCACTTTTTTAAAGATGACATCTTTTCCATATTTAAAATAATACTATTGTTGAGAATAATAGGAATAGAGAAGAAATTTCATAATCCAATATGGTAAAAGTTCTGTTTCAAACAATCAAACGGAAACTATGCTTGCGCTCCGTTTCCTCAAATAAATTATTATATTATTCAGAAAAGCGGGCGTAGCATAGCTTTTCATTACAACAGGAGGTAATTATGGATATTCAGAATTTAGAACGAAAAATAAAAGACAAACGGTTAAGAATTGGAATTGAAGAATCGGCAAAACAAGGTATTGTGTGTGGAAACGTTTTGATATGCTGCATTGCTTCACTAAATGACTATATTAATCGTAGCAAACAAAATCAAGTGGTTTATTCCCAAAGAAGGAACTATCTGGCTAAACAGGCTAAAGAACTGCTGTATATGGATGTTAAAGAAATTCAGGATAAAATATACAGATTGTCACCTGAATGTTATCCTTCTTTGGTAGCTACTGGAAGGATATGCGATATGATTGCGGATAAAAGCATGGGAAAGGTTATTGATAATTCTTTTGTCACTGATAAGTTAATGAGATATTTGTCTATTGAAGAAGCAAAGGCATTTCATAGCAGAAAAGAACATAATCAGGATAAAGCAGAGCAAAGGCTTGAATCTTTTATTACTAATGATGAGGATTTTATAGGGATTTGCAACATATTCAAGAAAGATTTTGACATTGATTTAACTGTTAAGATGCAAAAGGAAATATCAGCTTTAATGTGCAATGTGTATGATTTTTCTGTGATATTAAAAACGTTACAATTTAATAAATCAGAAATATGCAGTTCAACATGTAAAAAAGAGTTTGATTCTACATATGGTAAATTCAAGTATTTACTAACGATTATTGAGAGTAGATTAGCTGATGTTTTAGAATGCATACAACAACAAAAGAAAGCAGATGAAAGGCTTATGAACATGGATTTATCCAGTCAAAGCAATGCAGGGGCAAGCTATCAAAGAAAGACAACGGATATATCTGGTAAATATGATGATTTGTGGTAAGAGATGATATAAGATGTCAATAAATCAAAAAAGTGCTTATTTTAAGGCTTTTTCTGTATGAATTTGTGTAGGAAAAAGCCTTAAAACTATGTCATTTCAAATTTTAGAAATCTAAATAATGAGGGAATAATAAATTTATACAGTTATTTATTAAGACGCTATCAAAAAAGTGCTTGTTTTAAAGGTTTTTCTGTATATAAGTCTGTAGAAGAATACCTTAAAACAAGCACTTTTTTGAATTTTGAAATCTAAACAATAAGGGAATGTATTTATTTATAAGTTAGCAAATCTAAAATGTATTTATTTTAAGGCTTTTTCTGTATGAATTTGTGTAGGAAAAAGCCTTAAAACTATGTCGTTCTGGAATTTTGAAATCTAAACAATGAGGGGGAAGGAAAGAATAGGGGAGGTGAATATAAGGGAACTTTCTGCAAGGTGCAAATACTAATATGAAAAATATTTAGGAGGAAAAAGAAATGGACAATTTAAAAGAAAGAGCAAAAAAATTTATTGATGAATTAGGAGTTAAGGCAACTTTATTTTCAAAAAATGTTGGTATTTCCTATATGACATTTTATAAATGGCAAAAGGGAGATTTGAAATTATCAGAATCAACTGAACAAAGGATTTCGGACTACCTCATGAAATATGGATTTTAATGTGTGATTTTTCTTTGAAGCAGGAAAAGAAAAGCAAAAAAGGAAAAGAAAGAAAGGAATGAATGATTATGAATAATATTGAAGTGAGAAACGGAATGTATACATTTAAAGGAACAGATATTGGATTTTCTTTTTATACGGATTTGAGTGCGGTGAACAAAGTTAGGTTTGTAAATACTGTAACAAATTACATAGTAGATGAAAACTACAACGCTATCATTCGTGATATGATGTTTGATTTTGAGATTGTAGATATTTTCACCGATGTTGATTTGACTGAAATTCGTGAATCAGTTGATTCATTAAGTAAGATTGAGGAATTTTTATCAGAAACAAAAGTTGTTGATATTGTAAAAGCTAATATGGTTGATGGATTGCTTCAGTTATTGAATAATGCAGTAGATGATAATATTGCTTATCGTACAGGCATCCAGCGGAATAGTCTTTCAGATGTTTTATCTAATCTTTTGGTGACATTTAATAAAAAGATTAATGATATTGATACTGACAGTCTGATGGAAGTGGCACAGAAACTTAATAATATGACTGGTGATTTATCGGCAGATTCAATTCTGGAAGCCTATCAGAAGGTTCAGAAGGATTAATATATGAAAAAAGAATAGAGGGTAATAGTGGTGCAGATTAAGGTCTGCATTTTTTTATTGCCTAAATATAGGGATTCTTCTAAACGAAAGGAAAGTGAAAGTGATTTATGGCTGAAGAATTTTTAGTAAAAATAGGTACAGAACTTGATACAGCAAGTATTGATAGTTTAAAGCAACAAATCAGTGGTATAAAGACTAATCCTGTAAAAATTAAGATAGATACCTCTGATGTAACCTCCCAAATAAATAAAATCAAGAATCAGATTCAGAGTTTATGTGGAATCAAAATAAATCTTACAGGCGGTAGTGTTGGAGGTGGAGCTGTTAAAAATGTTTCCGAAGTTACTAAAGCCTATAATGATTTGATGAGGATTCAGAAACAGTTAAATTCTACTCGTATAAAAATTAATGGACTGGATGCTACGAAGGATGCAAAACAGATTGGTACATTAAGTGGTCAGTTACAACGTCTACAGGCTGATTATAATAATTTATATCAGACTTTCAATAAGCATTTTTCAACAGACCAGTTGGATAATCTGAATCGTGCGTTTGAAGTCACAAGTAATCAGATTTCCGCTACTAATGCGAAAATGGCTGATACTTCTGCTATCAAACAACAGGAAGCAGCATTTAAAGAGTTATTAAATATATCCCAACAGATAAGCAAAACTGAATTGAAAATAGGTGGTTTGAAGGGGGTAGGCGGTCATACCAACGAAGTTGCTGAACTGGAAAGCCAGTTGAATAATTTAAGAAATACATATCAACAGTTGGCTACTTCTATGCAAGGGAATTTATCAACAGACCAGTTAAGAACGCTTAGTCAACAAACTTATGATACAGCGGATAAGTTGAATATTTTAAATGCTAGGATTCAGGATACGAAACAAAAATTAGCAAATACTTCTTTGAATAATTTTGCTAATGATGCAGGAAAAATTGATAAGATTTCTGAACAGTTTGCGAATTTGAAAAACAGAACCGTTGAAGTAGAATCTGCAATGGCGAAACTTAAACAATCTGTGTCAAATATGAATGTCGCTAAACAAAGCGGTGATGTTGACAAAATTGTTCAGAGCTATAAAGAATATGAAAACGCTGTTAAACGTGTAAGTGCGGAATTAAAAAGAGCATCCAGTGTAGATTCTTTAAATCAGGCACGTACTAATCTTTCATCTCAAATGGATGTTTGGTTAAATAATAACTCTGCTGCTGCTACAAGATTTGGTAGCCAGATAAAAGCCTTACAGAAGGAATTGGCATCTTGTGATGCAACACGTTTAAATGGAATTAAAACAGAGTTTACAGAAATTACAAGGCAAGCTCAAATAGCTGGTGTTGCTACGCAATCATTTGGGGATAAATTTAAAGACCAGTTATCTAAATTATCAACCTATTTTTCGGCAAGTATGCTGATTATGACAAGCATACGTGGATTAAAAGAAATGTATCAAAATGTTATGGATATTGATACTGCTTTTACAGAGCTGAAAAAGGTAACGGATGAAACGGATGCTTCTTATAATAAGTTTCTTTCAAATGCAGCAAGTAACGCAAAAGAAATTGGAACGACAATAGACAATTATATTACTTCTTCTGCTGATTTTGCCAGATTAGGTTATAATTTTGACCAATCACAAGAGCTTGCAAAAGTAGCGAATATTTATAATGTGGTTGGTGATGAGATTGCAGATGTTAATGAAGCAACTCAAAGTATCATTTCCACAATGAAAGCATTTGAAATTGAAGCTGATAATTCTATCAGTATTGTAGATAAATTTAATGAGGTAGGTAATAATTTTGCTATTTCATCTGGTGGTATTGGTGAAGCTATGACACGTTCTGCTTCTTCAATGGCTGCTGCAAACAATACGATGGATGAAACGATTGCCCTTATTACTGCTGCAAATACAGTTGTTCAGGATGCTCCAAGAGTAGGTAATGCTTTTAAGACAATAAGCATGAGAATCCGAGGGGCAGAAACAGAATTGGAAGAAGCTGGTCTGGACGCAGAGGGAATGGCTGAATCTACTGCAAAGTTACGTGAAGAAATTATGGCTTTGTCTGGTGTAGATATTATGATTGATGATGATACATTCAAATCTACTTATCAGATTATGGATGAATTATCTGCAAAATGGCAAGACCTTACCGATATTCAACAGGCATCTATTACAGAGCTTATCGCTGGTAAGCATCAGGGTAATGTAATGTCCTCTTTGATGAACAACTTTGATATTGCAAGACAGGCATTGGATGTATCACTTAATTCTGAAGGTTCTGCAATGAAGGAACATGAAAAATGGATGGAATCTCTGGAACACCACTTTACAACTTTTTGAAAAATAAAATAACGCACAAGACACTTTCTCATGTATAATAAGTTTGCACATCAAACTATACGAAAGAGAGTGATCTTGTACGTCAGACTTATTATACAACGAAAATAATCTAATTGGTAGACTGTACCGTTATTTTTATATTTATTTTAAAA
>CAJTIR010000114.1 GCA_910576385.1 Lachnospiraceae bacterium | reverse complement strand
GCAAGCCGGTAAACTTAAGGTGATCAAAGGCCACTTTGAGGACCTTGAATCCCGGAAGGCAGAGCTTGAAGAACTCATTCTTGCGCTCGCCGCTCCCTATCAGCAGGAACTTGCCATTCTCCAAACCGCTCCTGGTATCAGCAGTATTTTCACTGCCATCGGAATCATTTCCGAGATCGGTACCAACATGGAGGCTTTTCCTTCGGCGAAACACTTATGCTCATGGGCTGGTCTTACACCGACCAACAATGAAAGTGCAGGGAAGAAAAAATCTGTCCGGGTCTCCAAAGCAGGATGCTACATCAAGCCGCTGCTCGTGCAGTGCGCCAATGCTGTTGTTACCAGCAAAAAGCATCCTGAGATTCGCAACCGCTATCTCCGTCTCAAAAAGCGTCGCGGCCACAAGAAAGCAATCATTGCCATAGCAAGAATGCTTCTTACTGCATTATACCACATGTTGAAGAACGAAGAAAACTATAATGCGGAACTTTACCGGAAATCCGACCTGCCGCCTGCAGACCGTGAGATTACGGTAGAGCAGGCAATCAGCATAGCAAGGAATCAAGGTTATAAGATCAAGCCAACTACTGCGTAACCTTAACATTCTCAATATTCAATTTTTAAAGCAGCCACCGAAAGATGGCCTGTTTATGATGCGATTAAGGGAATGGATACCCTCTACTTCTCATTTTCAATCTTTACCTCCTGAAACAATACAGCAGACAACATTCCTGTCCACTGCAAACTGATATTAACTCTTTTCATCCTTTTCGCGTTCTTGCTGTGAAGCCTTTACACATGCCTCTACTAAACT
This sequence comes from Lachnospiraceae bacterium, assembly GCA_910576385.1. Classification (GTDB taxonomy): domain Bacteria; phylum Bacillota; class Clostridia; order Lachnospirales; family Lachnospiraceae; genus Petralouisia. The sequence continues at coordinate 5,216 of CAJTIR010000114.1, read as the reverse complement.
ATCGATCGTAGCTTTTTCAGATACAATCGTCTTCATGCCCAACTCTTTTGCCGCTTCTTGTGTCTGTCTGCCAATACATACGGCCTGTACTGTCTCATAGTTAAGTCCCTGCGTCGCTTTGGCAAATCCTCGTACCGTGGAGGCGCTGGTAAATACTGCCATATGAATCTTGCCCTGTTCAATCTGTTTCTTCTCGTCCACCAGCTCTGAGGGTTTTTCATAAATAGTCCGATAGAGTGAAAGATCTGTAATCTCAACTTGCACTCTTTTTTCTATTTCCGCAATGATCTGAGCGCTGCCCTGCTCCGCCCTGGGAATCAAAATCCGCTCTCCCGCTTTACAAGTCTCTCCCAGCAATATTCCCAGATGTTCTCCATCATAAAGTTCTGGCATCAATTCGCAGATTAGTCCTCGTGCTTCTAGTTCCTTTTTCGTTCCCATACCAATAGCCGCAATCCTTGCAGTTTTGATCGAGCGGATATCTCTTTTTCTTTCTTTCAATTCCTCAAAAAACAGTTTTACACCTGCCGGCGAGGTAAATACCAGATAATCATAATAGAAAAGTCTTGTAAATTCTTCTTCCAGCCTCTTATTATCCGCAATCAGCTCAGTGCGAATGGCCGGAAGCTCCAAAACCTCAGCTCCCAGAGAACGCAGTTTACCACTAATTGTTCCGCTGCGCTCCTTAGGCCTTGTGACAAGAATTTTTTTCCCGAAAAGAGGCATTTTTTCATACCAAGTAAATTTATTTTCCAGCCTACAGACCTCTCCTACCATAAAAATTGCCGGCGTCTGTATCTCTTGTTTTGTTATTTTCATAGGTAGATTTTTGATATCGGAAATGATTTTTTTCTGAGCGGCACATGTGCCCTGCTGCAATACTGCCGCCGGCATATCTGACCTCATCCCTGCCGCAAGAAGTCCCTCACAAATGATTGGAATGGCCGAACCCCCCATAAGAAATACCAACGTGCCATCTAAACGTACCAATGCCTCATAATCAAGCTTTAATGGCTGATCTTTCTTCTTATGGCCAGTGATCACATGTACAGAAGACGCAAAATGTCTATGTGTCACTGGAATCCCATTATAAGCCGGAACGGCAAAAGCTGAGGTGACACCCGGCACAATCTCAAAAGGAATTTCCTGCTCTGCCAATAGTTCCAATTCCTCCCCGCCTCTGCCAAATAAAAATGGATCCCCACCCTTCAAACGCACTACCCGCTTTCCTTCCTGTGCCTTTTTCAACAATATGAGATTGATCTGTTCCTGAGGCATCGTATGATTTCCTGCACGTTTACCGGCATCTATACATTCTGCTTCTCTGGGAATCAGATTTAAAATACTCTCCCCAACCAACCGGTCATATACTACCACCTCCGCTTGTTGCAAAATTTCTCTGCCCTTGATGGTAAACAGTCCCAAATCTCCAGGACCTGCTCCTACAAGCCATACCTTACCCTTCATGAAATTTCCTCTCCTTGCACCGTTCACTCCTTATTCTTTGATTCTTCACCGACCAAGTGTCATGTTACCATATTATAGCATTAGCCTATAAATTTCTCAAGTCTTCTGGCATAGATTCCCCCAGGAAATACCTTCCCTTTTGTTGATTATCTATAAATTCCCTGCGCACTTCCTGTCCCATACGCTGAATCTCTTCCTGCAATTCCCTGGCGGAGATCAGCCGACAGCCCTGTCCCTGAATAATAATCTGCTCTAACCCATCAGAAGTGGCAACCGTTACTTGATACTGATTCGCATGTTCATGTGCAAACCGTTCTATATACTGATCCGCAGTCTCCGCCTCTTTGGTAAAAACCACATGAATATTATGATAATCCATAATCTCCTCCTGATGTTGCACGCGATAGGCATCAAACACCACAATCAAATTACAGGCACAAAGCCCTTGGTAATTACACATAACATCTAAAAGCCTGCCCCTGGCACTGTCAATATTTAACGCGGCAAGCTCCTTTAATTCCTGCCAGGCAAAAATAATATTATAGCCATCCACCAAAAGATATGAGTCTTTCTTTTGCGGCGCCTTCCAAGTACGGCTAACCGCTGGCACGCTCTTTTTGACGCTGGTTTTTGTTCGGCGCCACCCTCTTTTTTGCTTACTGGCCTCCTGTCTGTTGGCCCCAAATGTTCGAGATAGAATGGCCTCCACCTCTTCTTCCCCAATCCAATTGTCCTCCTGCCAATTACTTTCCATCTCTTCCTGTTGCCCTTTAGATGCTGTGATCTCCTGCATCTGAAATTCTGTCTCAGACTTGTCCAACCCTTGCAGGAGCCTCTGCACTGCTGTTGGAGTCTCGATATGCATATATTCCTTAACCTGCTGCCAGTCCACCACAAACCCAGCTCCATGTGCACAAAATACAGAATCAGGAGAGTTTTCCAGATCCCCTTTGGGGTCATAGCCTGCCTGTTCAATCACCGTTTGGGCATTGTGACAAGCCTCATATCCATGCAACGTAAAAGACAGCTTGCCCTCTCCTCTCGTATATTGAATTACTTCCTGCTGGTAATCCTGCATTTCAGAGGCCGGGGCAGTTCCTGCGATTATCGCCGTCTCTCCCTTCATTTGGGGCTGGTCAAATCTACCATTCATCCGCTCTATATCATTGATTGCGCGCCCCAGCATTTGCTGTGGTACCTCCAAACGAAATGCATACACCGGTTCCAACAAAACAGACTGCGCTTCCATCAACCCCTGACGCAAAGCACGGTAAGTCGCCTGCCTGAAATCACCGCCCTCTGTATGTTTTAGATGCGCACGTCCGGCAATCAGTGTAACCTTTAAATCTGTAATGGGAGAACCAGTCAAAACACCTCTATGCTCTTTCTCTTCCAGATGCGTTAAAATTAGGCGCTGCCAGTTGCGGTCTAGTACATCCTCACTGCAGGAAGTAAAAAATTGCAGGCCGCTGCCTGGCTCTCCTGGCTCCAACAACAAATGTACCTCCGCATAATGACGCAGCGGCTCATAATGCCCTACTCCCTCTACTGGAGTTTCGATTGTTTCCTTATATAATATACTGCCAGCTCCAAATGAGACTTCCACTCCAAAACGCTCCATAATCTGACTCTTAAGAATTTCCAACTGTACTTGTCCCATCGCCTGCACTCGAATTTCCTGCAATGCCTCATCCCATATAATATGAAGTTCTGGTTCTTCCTCCTGTAATTGGTCGAGATTACGAATCATTTTTGTTAGATCGCATTCAGGCGGCGGCAATATTTGACAAGTCATCACCGGCACCAAAATAGGCATGTCCGAATCTTTCTCTATTCCAAGCCCTTCTCCTGGCCGAGTCCCCTGTAATCCGGTCACGGCGCAGACTATTCCTGCCTTTGCCTCTGATACAGTTTCAAATTTCTCACCAGAATAAATGCGAATTTGATTGACTTTCTCTTGAAGATCAGTAAGGGGCGTTTTCACCTTTAAAGTTCCTCCTGTCACTTTTAAATGAGTCAATCGGTTTCCTTGCCCGTCTCGTGTAATCTTAAAAATTTTTGCGGCAAATTCTTCTGGATATACTGGAAACTTTGTAAATTTCTCCACCCCTTGCAAAAATTCTTTTATTCCAGTCAGTTTTAAGGCCGAACCAAAAAAGCAGGGAAAGAGCTGACGCTGACAAATCAATTCTTTGATCTGCTCTTTCAACACCGTTCCATGTTCCAAATAATAGTCTAGTATCTCTTCCTGGCACATCGCCACATTTTCAAAAAATACTTCTGTATCAGATTCAGAAAAATCTACACAATTTTGATCTAGTTTTTCTCTCAATTCTTCCATCAATTTTCGCTGGTTTGTCTCTGGCCGGTCCATTTTATTTACAAACAGAAATACTGGTATTTTATATTTTTTCAAGAGCTGCCATAGAGTTCTTGTATGTCCCTGCACGCCATCAATACCACTGATTACTAAAATTCCATAATCCAGCACTTGCAAGGTCCGTTCCATTTCTGCAGAAAAATCCACATGTCCTGGGGTGTCCAACAGAGTAAGACCAATAGTAGAAAGTTTTAATACTGCCTGTTTGGAAAAAATTGTAATTCCCCTTGCCCGTTCCAGTTCATAAGTATCTAAAAAGGCATCTTGACTGTCTACCCTTCCCAATTTTCGGATATTTCCACTTGTATATAGCAATGCCTCAGAGAGTGTAGTTTTGCCTGCATCCACATGAGCCAACAGTCCTACGCTAATATATTTTAATGGCTTATTTTCAGATGTGTCACCCATCGAAAATACCCCTTTCTATGCTGTAATTTATTTATTATAGCATAGAAAAGGGTACAAGTCGATAACTAACAATTTTGAGTTTCCCCATTTTTTATAATAACCTATATTTCAGTACCAAAAGGTCTTGCTGCCTTTGGCACTATGAATTAAAAAATGGGGAAACTCAAACTAACAATTATTTGAAAGTATCATTGCCAATCCTGCAACCCTCTGTTATAATGTTCTTATAGAAGAATACCCATGTCAGGATAGTCTGTTGAGTAAATGAAACTGATTTATTGTATTATACTAGGAGAGGAGACAACGCTTATGGAATCTTATGATATCATTACGATATGCATTACAATTTTGAATTTGCTAATATGCATTTGCAGTTTAGGTTTCTCATTGTTTCTCTTTCACTGCAAACACAAGAAAAAGAGTTGAAAAAATAATGCCCCTCTTGTCTGATCGACAGGAGAGGCACTTCTCATTAAGCGACAATGATAACAATTATTTATTTCTAATTAGAAAATACATAAGTGCAATCAAGCTTAAATTGATAACAACTAAAATAAATCTATATGGATTATCTATAAAGAACGAGATAAATTGTAATAGTAACACAGCGATAAATATCCCAAATGCAATCTTTCTTTTTTTCATAATTTTTAAAACGTTATACTAACGGAATCTACTTCGTAATCATACATTGGATCACCATACATATAACCACGATTGACACAATGTGTTTTAAATTTAAATTGTTAATCCTTTCATTTGAGGATATTTAATAATTGTTACACTACTTTACAACTTTATAAATGATGCCCCTGTTTCTTAATTAGCTGTTTTAAGGCATTTATTAGGGCATTTGATTTTATACTGGTTTCGACTTTTTCTACGAAAATGGCATAAAATACCTGCTGGCGAATCTGTTCGCTTAGAGCAAACCGAAACTCCTGCACGCTTTCTGTCTGAT
>CAJTIR010000113.1 GCA_910576385.1 Lachnospiraceae bacterium | reverse complement strand
AAACCTCTCATAGCATAGGACTTACCAACTTAATAATACCTACAGTTTATTAAAGTGCGCCTAAAATGCTTCGTTATCTTCTTTTTATTCCAGAATTCGCATGATATGTGAATTCTTCTTTGTTTCTGTTCAGGATTGCGGAACTCGGACACGAGTTTCGCAATTACCTATATATTATACTCAGAATGTCTGCTGGTTTCTTGTAAGATATCTTCATTTTCCAAAAACATATCTATAACCAAAAGAACAGGTAGAGGAATACGCACCTTTACCTGTTCTTTTCATCACAATATTTTGCAGACATCAATCTATTTTTATAAACTGCTCCACATTAACTGATTATCTGTAAAAACAGCCCTTATTTTATCGTTATCTTTTAGCCATGCCAGATAGGAACGCACTGTACTTCCCACTAAAACATACTGTTCAAAATTCATTACCAGTCCGTATTCATCAAAAAGCAGCTTTAAAAGCTCTTCAAAACACATAGGCGTTTTTAAGATGGACTGTATATCGTTTGATATATCAAATACTTTTTGACGGTTAAGCTGAACTATGCCTGTGATGTTGCTCGTAACATCCGAATGGGCAGGCACGAACATAGCAGCTTCCATAGATTCAACTTTATCCAGTGTATTTAGATATTCCGCAACATCATAAATAAAAGCAATCTGATATTTTTCCAAAGTATTTTTACTGCTGATACAATCAGCGAGAAACACAACATCGTCTGGTGTGCGGATGCCAATCATATCAAAAAAATGCCCATGTAAAGGAATGACCTCTAATTCTTTTGGAAAGTCGGAGTCCGTAATCTCACTGACATCACTTTCAGACGCAAGTAAAAATTTATGTCTTAAATCTTTGCAAGGGTATCCGCCATACAGAAATGACGGCTCCAAAATAGGATGCCTTGTAAATGCCGCCTCAATGCCATCTGCAAATATTTTACATCCTGTATGCTGCTGTAAATATTTGTTTCCTCCAATGTGGTCTGCATTAGAGTGTGTGTTGATAATCCCTTTTAAATTCCATCCATTTTCGCTTAGTATTTTACGGACTTTCCTGCCTGCATCTTTATCATTTCCGCTGTCTATCAAATAGACATCTGTATCATTTGACTTATAAATCCCAATTTTTGCAGGGCAGTTAATATAATAGCTTCTTTCACCGACTTGATTTAATTCAAACATTCTAAATCCTCTCATTCCTTATAAAATATAAAATTATAAATATTGCAAGTATCTTTATAGGGGTTCATATACAAATGTGGTATATTAGCTTCAAAACGGACTGCCTGTTTTTCTCCTAATGTAATCTCCGTTCCATTCAAAACCATATCCAACTTTCCGTGAATGACAAAAATGTATTCTTCAACACCATCGTTATGTTTGTCAGACATATGTTCACATCCAGATTCAAATTCAATATAAAATGCTTCACAACTGCGAATAGGGTCAAATGCAAAAAGCGTATATACTTTCATTGCCCCATTTTCCTCTATCAGCACATCCCGTTCCTGCAAATCAACTACGGTATATTCAGCCCCCCGCTCCTGTAAAAAGGACGAAAACGGTATTTTCATACCAGTTGCAATTTTCCAAAGTGTCGTAACTGTCGGAGATGATTGCCCTCTTTCAATCTGACCGAGCATCGGCTTACTAACACCCGTTACTTCCGCTAATTCATCTAAAGTCATATTACGATTTTGACGGGCTTTCTTCAGCCGCTTTCCAATCGTTTGGTTATCCATATCCATCCTCCTATAAATATGTTAAAACATATTTATAGATATTATAACATATTTTCTTTGATTTTCAAGTTATCCATGAAAAAACATAAACCTCCGTTCTTTCAAGCTATGGAAAAGAAAAAGAAATCGTTGTAAAATATCCAAAGGAGATGATGACATATGAAAATGAGAGATGACTATACCTGCCCTTTAGAACTGGTTCATGACATGATTAAAGGCAAATGGAAACCAATCATATTATGGCGGCTTCGGCTGGGAGCAACCTCTCTTTCTAAGTTAGAGCAGGATATTGAGGGAATCACCCAAAAGATGCTATTAGAACATTTAAAAGAACTGACAGAGTATTTCCTCATATAATTCTGAATTTTTATAAATTGTAAGCATGGAAGATTCTATAATTCTCGGATGAAGCTGATTAAAAACTTTAGCAGTTTCTTTTGCTCCAATCTCTGCCCGTCCTGCACCTGAAATTCCCGTCAGATAAAAGAAATTGTAGCTAATATTAGCTTCTTCCAACTTTTTGCATTGTTCAATCGTGTCCTTTGATTGAAAGCCTTTGTTCATAAAAGCAAGCATTTCATCATCGCCAGTTTCAACACCTATTGTGATTCCATCATAACCCAATGCATGAAGTTCTCTTAATTCCTCAACCGTTTTAGGTGTTATATCTGTAATTCTCGCAAAGCATCCAATCGTTTCGTATTTCGGATAATATTCTTTTACCATTTTTGCTAATTCTTTTAGTTTTTCCGTATTTAAGACAAATGGATTTGCGCCCGTAAAAAATATTCTTGGTACTTTATGATAATATTTGCTGGCTAGTATAATAATGGTGTAGTCAATCAAGACTACTTGGTTAATAAATTTCTATAAATCAGATAACAGAAGAAGGTGTTCTTCCTTCATCAGATGTTATCCGAAAATAATTATCATGTCTGACGGTTCCTGATAGACACCAGATCAAACATAAGGTATTATCCATTAGGATAGGATAAAGAATGTCCACCTCCTTGGGAAGCTGATTCTCATCAGCCTATACCTGCAATTAAGTCAATTAGTCCATTCGACAGGGTTTTATGTTTTAGCTGGTTGGAGCCGGAAGGCAATACCCGTATAACATGCTAGGTTGTGTACCTGCCAGATTGGAAATGGATTCCTATCAGAAAGGAGCTTCTGCTCATGTCAAAAAAAGTTGTTTTTAATTTAGATGAATTATTCATCTCTGTTGGTATTGATGTCGGCGCTGACTTCTCTTGGATGTCTATTGCACTTCCAAACCAGCAGTTTGTAGGAAAGCCTTACAAAATTCTACATAACAGTATGCATTCCCTTACAACCGCTGTTTTCAAAATAAAAGAAGCAGAAGAGCTGTATTCTTTGGAAAGCCACATTTTCCTAGAATCCACGGGAATTTATCATTACCCACTCTTCTGCTATCTTCGTGATAAGGGTTTTAACTGCTCGGTTATTAATCCTATCATCACTAAGAATAGCACAAATATCAACATACGAAAAGTACATAATGACCGTTTTGATTCAAAAAAGGCTGCTTTAGTTGGGTTGAAACCGAATTTAAAGGTTTCTCTCATGCCATCTGACCTTGCCCTCAACTGCCGCAACCTTTGTTGGGAATACTACGACTTAATGGATAACCGCAGCGCTTATGTGAATAAGCTTCGGGTCGAATTGCGAATGGCTTTTCCTCAGTATCTTGGCATTTTTTCCAAAGTTACAACCAATACAGCCCTTACATTATTGGAAACTTATACCTCCCCATCTGCCTTTATCAAGGCAGACAAGCAGGAGATTATTGACACCATTAAATCTACTGCACGCTTTGGGCTTACCTATGCCCAGAACAAGTATCATGCCATTATCCAGGCTGCTAATGAAGCGAATGAGTTCGGTTACATCATTGACAGTATATCAAACGTATCCGCCTATATATCAGTTTCATCCGCAAATATGACGAGGAAACCGCTAACATACTCAATTCCATGCATGAGCTGGTTGATACAAATGAGGATACGGGTTTCGTAAAGCAAATCCATCTAATTGAAACTTTTAAAGGTGCAGGTTTCTTATCTGCCGTATCTCTCATGGGTGAAATTGGTGACTTTTCCGCCTTTTCAAAACCAAAGCAGCTATTTGCTTACTTCGGTCTTGATCCGGCTGTAAAACAGTCCGGCAAATTTGAAGGCAGCAAAGTCCAGGTGTCCAAAAGAGGTTCTGCCATAGCCAGGCGGGTGATTCATACACTGGCTTTACAAAGCATCAGTACATCCCGTACAGGAGAAGCCAAAAATCCAGTACTGCGTGATTACTATCTGGAGAAATGCGAATCAAAACCAAAGCTTGTAGCTATGGGTGCTGTTTCACATAAGGTATGCAACATCATCTTTGCGATACTCAGAGATAACAAGCCTTTTGAAATCATTACTCCGCAGGAACATATCAAACAATACAATGCTGCTAAATGCGACATAGCTGCATAAAATACTGCAAATCCAACAAATCAATATCATTTTAAAAAATGATATTTTCACCAAGGGGAAAGTCTGCCCTTTTTTAGAAGAAAAATATTTTTCATTTACCTATTGACATTTATTAGCTGGACTTGAAAAAAATAAGCCGAGGGATTTTCATTGTGAAAACCTCTCGGCTATGTAAAATATTATAAAATTGTAATTGAAAGCCTGTCACAAAGAAAAATCTGTCTACTGCTTTGTGATTTCTAAAATATATTGATATGCAAATTCGATTCCACTACAAGTCAAATTTTCACACATATGTGGTGGGTCGCTCTCCGAAAAACCCGTAGGACGCAGTTCAAAACATCTTAATGAACCAAACTCTCTATCAAATGCAGATGCAAAATTATAACAGGCAGATACAATTTCATCTTCTTTTTTTCCCATCGTATGAAGATAAATCCCTATAAACATAATCGAGCCTTCAACTAAACCACACTGCGCCCTATATCCACCCGCACCATGCAATCCGACCGCAGACCAGATTGTTTGCGGCTCAATGGCAATTTTAAATATTTCACTTAAACAGATAAGTGCTGTCCTTGCACAATTTATATCTTCTTTCCAGTACAATTCATGTACACGTTTTGTTATATATTCTTTCATTGATATGACTCCTCTATAATTTCCACATTTTATATCAAAACCAATTTACCTGTCCTTTTCTAAATTGTGGTTCATCACTATGCTGATATGGGTTATAATTATTTAAATTGCAGCCAAATTCTTTTAATAATTTTATTTTATTATCAGATGTCCATTCGATAAGTGACATACCATCAAATTCTTCATTGCTGCCGTCGTTCATCTCATTCTTGAAATACCATTCTACAATAGTTTGATTTTCCTTATGAAAATACTGTTTTATATGCCATATAAGAACTTTACCACGAGTGTTCCATTCCTCAAACCAATGTTTAACAGTTATACGATTTTCATATTTCGGACTCCAACTTTCAATATAAATAACATCTTCCGTAAAAATATCATCTATCCCTAAGTCTTTTTGTTGCAGCCACATATCAAACCACAAACGAATTATCTTTTCTCTTTGATTCATTCTCCAACACCTCTATAAGCTAAAATTTTCAGCGACATTCTTTTCAATTCGTCGTCCAATTCCATGCTTGTAATTTTCTAAACGCTGTTTATAGCTTTGGGCAATCAGACTTTTTTCAGTAATACTACCGTCTGCATTGATAATATCGCCATCCTCATTATTCCATGCCTTAATTGCTATATCCATTAATGGTTCTACAACTCTCATTGGTAATTCATCAAGATTATCAATTGCAAGCCACGGAAATGCACGAAACCGTCTATTATCACCAATCAGAAACATATAACCTAACAGTTCCTTATTTCTAAAAACAAAATAGAACTGCGGCATTTTTTCCCCAACTGACTTATCCATTATCCGACGCATTGTTTTTATGCTTCCATATGCAGGAAGAAAACCAATGGAACTTAAAGAAATTAAAGCGGATTCCCGTTGCTCAAGTGACATATTCCGATAATTATAAAACCGTTCCATACACCACCACACCTTTCAAACAAAACTCACCTTTCTCTCTGTCACTCTTTAGGCATTTGCGAAACGCCAGAACCCGCATAAATACGGGATTCTCTTTGTTACAAAATAAAACAACTCCTCACTGGTCTGTGGTATAATTGAAATGTCCAGTAACAATTATCCATATCCACCAGTAAAGGAGTCGTATCTATATGATAACACATAAACAACTCTCTTTGGCAGATATTTTTAC
>CAJTIR010000112.1 GCA_910576385.1 Lachnospiraceae bacterium | reverse complement strand
CCATTATGGATACCTCCTGCTATTGTTGATTAGGTTGCCTAGACCCAAATCTATGATAACATGGAGGTTTTATTTTTGGTACTTTAGGGATCGCTACTGCTCACTCTATTCTCCCCAGCTCTGCTGGGGGCTTAATGGACGTTCAGTTAAATGCGGATGCAGATGGATTTCTTAACAGATTGACTTTGATGAATACCAGTTTAGGAACTATTAGAAGGTCTATTGCAACAATGTTTTCTAATCTATCTAACGCTTTTAAAACAGGTGGTTTAAAGGGTGGTTTTTCTGCTATTGGTGGCGGTATCAAAAATGGTACTGGAAATATGCTAACTAATATGCTTGTGCCACAAAAAGACCTTGCAGCGATTAAAGCTTATAATACTGAATTTGATAGATTATCTGAAAAAGTAAATCAAAGTGGCGTTAGTGTCAGCAAATATACGATTGCACAAAAAGCTGCAAATAACACAATGAAGGATGCTTCTACATCTGCACAGACTATAGTGAGAGGTGCTAATGGTGGAAAGGTTGCTATTGAAGGTCTTGGTGCATCTATGTTAGTTGCAAAAGCTAAAACGATTGCTTTACAGGTCGCTACTACTGCCCTGAACATGGCTATTTCAATGGGATTATCAGTTGTTATTTCTGGTATTGTTTCTGCAATTACCAGTTGGATAAATAAAGAGGAAGAACTTAAACAAAAGACTCTCGAAGTCGGAGAATCATCACGAAAAGAAACAAAAGATATTATTGAACTTTATAATGTTTATACTCAAGCAAATTCAGCCTATAAATCTAATGTTGGTTCAAAAGAGGATTTGCAATCTGCCACTGATTCTCTTCGTAAAGCTCTTGGTTTGGAACAATCAGAATTAGAAAAACTAATAAAAAAATACGGTGATGTAGACAAGGCAATTCAAGAAGTTACAAATGATACATTAAAGAAAAAATTATCTGATTTAAAAAATGGTTATTTAGTTGCAAAAAAAGATTTAGAAAATGTAGTTAAAAGAGATATTATCCAAAGCATTTTTAATCCATTTTATACAGACCCTAATATTATTGACTTTGATTTGACAAAAGATTTGGGCGCAGCAAATGTTTTAAAAAATGAAGGATATATTGATGAAATTAATAGTATGTATAGATTTCAGTTTGATGTTTCTTCATCTGAAGATGCTATTGCAATGTATAAATCTCTTTTAAAAATGAAGGAAGCTCTTGAAAATGAAACAGGTGTAGGAAAACAATGGTCATCAATAGATGAATTAGGTGAACAATCAGAATTATATAATATGATTATTGAAAAAATAAATACAATGAGTGAAAAATATAGTACTGTTAATGAATACATTAATGATATTAACGAAACAGCTTCACATATTGAGTATGATAATTTTGTTTCAAAAAAAGGAATACCTAAAACAATTGATGATTTTTTGTTATTAAAAAAAACATTGGTTGAAACTGCAAAATCAAGTGGTAATTTCACAGGAAATCAAGAACAAATCAATAAATCTATTACTAATGCTTTGTCTAATATTCCAGAACTATCAAATTTAATAAATGAGTATAATAATTCTTTGGAACAAACTGAAGAAGCTGCTACTGGTATTCAGTATGCAACGGAAGCTCTTGATGCTCTGTCTGAAAAATCTGTAAGTGCAACCAGTTCAATATCCAAACTGAATGAGGTATTAAATGCACAAGCTACAGGCTCTTCTATTTCTTTAGAGGATTTTAATTCAGAGGAATTGGCTGATTACCAATCCGCATTAGAGTATGTCAATGGTTCTATGCAAATCAACGCTGATAAAGCCAGAGAGATTGCAAGGGCAAAGGTAGAGGAACAGACCGCTACTAATAATGTCAATAAAGAATTGCGACAAGCTCAATATATGCAAAATATTAACCAGATTGAAGCGTTAAATCGTGAAATTAAAACTAATACAGATTTAACCAAAGCTGACATTCAGGAAAAACAAAATAAAATTTCTATTCTTGAAGAATTAAATACAGAATATTTATCAGAATGTAATCAATTGGATATACTTAATGCTTCTCTTAGAGAATCTGTTAGTGCATATAATGAATGGAAAGCTGCTCAAAATTCTTCTGAATCTGGTGATATGTTTGATGATACATTGACAGCTATCAAAACTATTAACGATACATTGAATGACACAGAATCAGAAAATTATGGAAGAGTTGGGCGAAAAGACTTTGAAACATCTGTTGGTCTTATTATTCCTGATTCTGTTAATTCAGAGGATGAACAGGCTATCAATAATTATTTGGATAGTATCAGAAATCTTTTTACTTTTAATGCAGATGGTGACATAGGTGGACTTAACATTGAAGAATTTTGTCAAGAGGCGGTTGATAAAGGATTAATGGTTTTGGACGAAGCAAGCGATTCATACCAAGTTGCTGGCGGTAAAACTATGTCTGATTTTGCTAATGGCATGAATCTTAGTATGCCTTTAGTGCAGGCAATGTTTGGTGAATTAGAGGAATTTGGTGCAGAGTTTGATTGGGGAGACGAAATGTTCTCTACTTTTGGAGACGGAATTGTAGCTGCACAAATAGAAATTTCTGATTTAGAAACAAAAATTAAGGATTTGAAAAGCCAGAAAAAGGCTGGAATTGATATAGATTCTTCTCAAATTGACGAAGCAAAATCAAAGTTAGAAGAGCTGAAAAAGAAAAAAGAAGAATTGACTGAAAAGGCTACAGTTAATATTGAAACTAACATGGAGCTTGACAAAAAATTGTCAAAGGCGGAAGCCGATTTAGAAGGTTGGAAAGCTAAGTTAGACAGCGGTAATTTTAATGGAAAAACTAAAGTCGAAGTTGAAGCTGAAATTGAATCTGCACAAGAAAAAATCACAAAGATACATAATGAAAAGGATAAACTGCAAGAACCTACACAAGTAGAAATTCAGGCTTCTTTGGGTGGTATTGATGCTGAAATTGCCAGTCTGCAAACAAAAGTAGATAATTTTTCTAGTAAAGAATATTACGCTAAGTTTGGATTATCTGATGAGGATGCACAGACGAAAGTTGATTCTATTCAGAGTAAGATTGATAGTCTAAATCAGAAAAAAGCTAAGATTGAAACTTATGCCGAAACAAAACAGCCAAATAGTGAACTTGATTCTCTTAATAAAAAAGAAGTTAAGGATAAAGATTTCACTGTTACTGCTAAAGATAATGCAACCGCTGTAATTAATCGTATTAATAATATGCAGCTTCGTGATAAAAATGTTACCATTACTACTACTGAAAAGACTGTTAAAACTACTACTACAACTGGAGGTCAGAAAGTTAATGGTACTGCTCATGTGTCTGGTACAGCAAAGGCTTCTGGAACAGCGAAAGCCTCTGGAGATTGGGGAAATAAAGAAGCTGGTAAAACATTAGTTGGTGAATTAGGTAGGGAAATTGTTGTTAATCCAAACACCGGTAAGTGGTATACAGTTGGTGATAATGGTGCGGAATTTGTTGACATACCTAAGAACGCTATTGTATTTAACCATTTGCAGACAGAAGATTTGTTGTCAAAGGGGTTTGTAGCTTCAAGGGCATTAACTTTGGCATCTGGTACTGCCCTTGTTTCTGGTACGGTATCTGGAAATGCAATGGTAACAGGTGGGATAAAAAGAAAGAAGGTTGCTTCTATCACGCAAGGGAAAAATTATACTTCTGATTCTACGACACAAAGCGTAAAAGATAATACATCGGCATATAAAGATAATACCATTGCTAAGGAATCAAATGCAGATGCTAATAAAGAAGTTTCAGATTCCGAACCAACTCCAGAAGATTTTGATTGGATAGAAAAAAAATCAAATGGTTTCAAAATGCTATAAATAATTTAAAAAAATCTGGAGAATATCTTTGGGATTCATGGATAAATCGTACTCGTAATTTGAACAAAGCTATTTCTTTAACAAAAGAAGAAATTGAAATACAACAGGATGCAATTAAAAGATATGGTCAGCAAGCAGAATCAATTGGTTTAGACGATTATTGGGAAAATCTTGTCCAGAATGGAATCATTGATATTAGTACTATTTCTGATGATAATTTGAAAGAAAAAATAAAAAACTATCAAACATGGTGGGATAAAATTGTTGAATGTCATAATGCACTACAAGACCTTCAAAACGATTTAAGAGAACTTTCAATTGATAAATTTAATAATATAGTTACAAAGATTTCTAATAAAATTTCATTACGTGATACTGTGCAAGAAAAACGCGATAACGTTTTTAACTATAAAGAGGATAATAATTCTCTTAACACCACTTTACAACTTTTATAAATAATATCCCTGATGCTGAATCAGTTGTTTTAAAACCTTAATGATAGCTTTTGATTTTATGTGTGTTTCGGCTTTTTTCACGAAAATGGCATAAAATACCTGCTGGCGAATTTGTTCGCTCAGTACGAAACGAAATTCCTGGACGCTTTCTGTCTGGTATTTGGAAAACGTCTTGTCCTGATACGGCAAAAGTTTCATTGCACAATACGCTATGTTGATTAGATTGACAAGCATTTCTATCCCTTTGCGGCTCCGCACCATGTAGCTGCATAATGACCAGAAGGTTTTCTGTTCGTAATAACTTACTTCGATGTTCCACCGAAAAGCATAAAGCATCAGAGGTATAAACTGCATACGGCTGCTTCCTGTCTGATTCAGTGGGGATTTTTCTTGCCAGGCACAGAATATCTGCAGCTGTTCTGGAAAAACTGTGCTGAAATATAAACGCCTGCCACCATTTTCCTTGTCCGCTGATGTAACATATGCCAGAACGGTCCTTTTGCCAAAAATGTTTGTAAGGACACGGCGCACAGCCATGTAGTAGCCTCCAATTTTTTCATCTGACAGAGTAAAATCATCCTGGATGGAGAGCCTGTCGCCATGCGTTGCAGGACGTCCTCTTTTTCCCGTCCGCTGTGGCGGCAAATCATAAATGACGGAATCAAGCCTTGCATTTCCTATAAGGCCAAGGTTTTCATATTCGTCTACGATAGAAACAAGACTCTTTTTTACATACCAGCTGTCACAAAGGAGGACGACGTTTTTCTTTGTATGCAAGACAGGCATTACATGTCGCACCATAGATGCAGCCAGTTCCAGTTTAGATTCCTTTTTCTGCCACATGCGGTATCCAAGCGGTACGCACAGATAATGGATCCTGTCCTTATTCCATACAGGGACACAGAGCATTACGCTCACAAAACAGTGTCCATTCAGGTAATTGGAGCCATTATGCGCAGCATGGTCGAAAAGCTTTGAAGCATCCTCAAATTTTTTGCCGAATTTTGCAGCCATTGTATCATCAATACACAGGAAGACAGGCTGGGAGGACAATTTTTCTGGTATGAGCTTTAAAGCCATACCAGCAGTGACATTCATAAATCTAGAATAATCAGCTTTTGCATAAGAACATGCATAGTAAAATGCATTCAGGGATTTTTCTGTAATCCCTGATAAAAAATGTATGTACAGCGAACGGATGGAACCTGCCGACTCCATAGCAAGGATAGATAACACCAGCAGGAACAAGGTTTCAATAGTTGGTAAGGAAAAAGTTTTAAAATAAATATAAAAATAACGGTACAGTCTACCAATTAGATTGTTTTCATTGTATAATAAGTCTGACGTACAAGGTCACCATCTTTCGTATAGTTTTGTGTGCAAACTTATTATACATTAGAAAGTGCCTTGTGCGTTATTTTATTTTTCAAAAAGTTGTAAAGTGGTGTTCTCTTAATAGAAAAGATATTCTTGGATATTATAGAAAATTAAATTCTGTTCAAAGAAAAAATTCTACAGATTCAGAAAAAGAAGTAAATGCTCTTCAGAAACAATTGAGCTACATGGTAAAAGCAGGATTGGTAAAAAAGGGTTCTGAACAATGGTATGATTTAAAACAACAAATTCAAGAGTAAACGGTAGATAGTGCGTACCTCGACTGTAAAGGATAAATATGTGACAATAGACTATATTTCTATCATGAGTATCAAAAGTTAAGCCTCAACTTTTGACACCGATATCAGGAGGTAAGTCTATGAGTTCAGA
>CAJTIR010000111.1 GCA_910576385.1 Lachnospiraceae bacterium | reverse complement strand
TTAACAAAGATAAGGTTACGTGCTCGAGGCACACTTATTTGTGCTTGAAAAAGCATTCTACACATATAAAAATACGGTCATCCGATAATTCGGACAGCCCACTCACCTCCCCGTGATTTGTAGTGTACTGAATATCCCTATGGAAACTATTATAAAAAGAAAGCTGCAACAAGCCAACGTTTTTCATGACGTTTTGTGCCTTGAGCAGCGCGAAAGGAATGGATATAAAAATGAAAGTATTTAAAAGAACGGGAGGAAGATGGAAATGTTTTGCAGGAATTGTGGTGCAAAGATACCAGAGGGAGGAAATTTTTGCTGCAGTTGCGGGATTCCAGTAAAGGAGGAGCTTTCAGCCGGAGGAATACAGGGAAAACGTCCAGTTATAGAAGGGAATGCAGAAGGAAAGAGGAACGATATAAGCAGGGAGGTCAGAAAAAATTATTCTAATGTGGAAGCACAAGGTAAGAGCAGGAAATGGATAATGACAGGGGTATTTCTCCTGGCTGTGGGAGCTGTCATATTATTTGTTGCAGGTGTGGTTGGAGGTAAAGATAAGACAGAAGAAGTTAAGCTGTCTAGCATAGAAGCAATAAAAGATTTGGAAAAATATAATACTTATTATCAGGAAAAGACAAAAGAAAAAGTGTTATATCTGACATTTGATTGTGAATATGAAAATGGGAACACGCCAGGAATTTTGGATACACTGAAAAAACATAATATAGAGGCAGCTTTTTTTGTTGTAGGAAGTTATCTGAAATCTAGCCCAGATCTAATAAAACGTATCGTGGAAGAAGGGCATATTGTGGGAAACCTCAGTTACAGCTATTCAGATATGTCTCAAATGAACAGGGAAGAGTTTGAGGAGGAGCTCAGAGGAGTGGAAACACTATGCGAACAGACAATAGGGTTACCTGTGGAAAAATACTATCGTCCCCCTATGGGAAAATACAGTAAGAATAGTCTGGAGTTTGCAAGGGATTTGGGTTATCAAACTATCTTCTGGAGCCTTGCCTGCGAAGATGGGAATCAGGATAGCCAGCCTGCCCATGAGGATGATTTTAACCAATTACTGAAAATGGTGCATCCAGGAGCAATTGTGCGGTTACATAATACCTCAGAAGCCAACATGGAAGTATTAGATGAGCTGTTGATAAAGTGGGAAGAAATGGGCTATACGTTTAAGTCTTTGGAAGAGTTGCCATAAATGCAGTTATAAATAAAGTGATGTTCTATGGGGTATCCTGATTTTTTGAAGGTGACCGTCCAGTTTGTAATGCTGGGCGGTTATTTTCGTTATATTTATGGCGAAATCCCATCAATTTTCGTCAGATTCAAACATAATATATTTATGCATGCGGCCGGTATGGAAAATATAAAGGGTATCAGAATTTGAACAGCTAAATCTTCCACAGAGAGGTAAAGTATTTTCTCAGGCTTATTTAGGACTGTATGATTCAAAAACATAGTAAGTTGACTTTATGCCTGAAAAGAGTTATAACACAACACGGCATTGTAGTATTAGCAGACATTACCAGAACTGAGAATGTATGTGTTGGAAGTAAATCCTGCATATCAAGTATTGTCAGTAAATCTTTTTATTTAGGAGGTAACTGGCATGGAATTTGGACAGGCAGGAGTCACAATTGACACAGATGTTTTGGCAGCGGCTATGCTGAATGTGCTGAACCGTGAGGGGTACATCCATAACGCTGTATATCTTGCAGCCAAAGATAAGTTAAAGGAGGATGGTTTTTATGTCGATGATGAACAGATACAGCAGGGAAGAGATTGAAGGGATGTCTAAGCAGGAGTTTATGTCTAAGGCGGATTACCATGCCGTTTTGCATGAATCGCCTTGCGGTTTTGAGGTTGCCTGCTTGATCCGTGAGTCAACAAACCATGCAGACCAAAAGAAAGCTTTTGAAATTCAGAAGGATATGATATTGGGGCTGATTCAAGGTACCCCACATTTTCATATGGTAGAAAGCAACGTGTTTGAAGAGGTGGTTTCTGGGCTGAAAGCAGAGAAAAGAGAAGCATTCAAGCTAATGAGAAAGCGTGCAGGAGAGCATAAGTTTGACATACTTGTGGTGGATGCGGTAAGCAGGCTAGCCAGAAACGTGAAAGACCTGATGATAGTGATTGATGACCTGAAAGAATTGGGGATTGGGATTTTTATTGTAAAAGGTGAATACTGGACTTACAACATGGATTACACTGGCATCATGATGTTTTCGATTGAGGGAGGGCTGGCACAGGCAGAATCCATGCAGACCAGCGCAAGGGTAAAGTCACATATGGGGGAACTGGCAAAGAAACAGCTTTTAGGCGGTGATATGTTTGGATACCGCCTGAAAAAAGAGGTTGAACGTAGCAACAACACTTTGGAACAAGAACCTACGGAAGCATATATTGTGAAGCTGATCTTTGAGAAATTCTGTTCTGATGACCCAAATGAAACCCTGACCTCAAGCTCCCTGTGCCAGTATCTGATTGAAAACAGATATTTTACTTACAAAGGGGATTTGAAGTGGACTTCGTCAAAGGTAATCCGCATTTTAGACAATACGAAATATATGGGCTATCAGCTGCCGGGCAAAAGCGAAGTGGTTGACCCTGTAAAGAAAAAGAGAGTGCTTACTCATGTGGAGCCAATCCGTAACGAGTGGGAGTGAAGGGAAAAAAGAGCGGGCTGAAGGTGTCCAGTGACGCTTATGCCCGTAAAATATTCTGTAGCTGTGGGTATGCCCTCAGTAGGCAGTATGTCCATGTTGAAAGAAAGGGAAGCACAGTACCGCTATAACTGTAGATGGCAGATTATGAATATGAGCAGCTATACGAAAGAGGCAACAAATCTTATGGGAGGAGTAATCTGTAAAAACCCGGCGGTGAGTGAGATGAAAGTCTGGCTTGGGGGTAAGTATGTGTTTGGATATCTGTTTAAGAATGGGAAAGCAGCTGTTTTAAAGACGCTGGAATTGATAGAACAGTGCAAACGGGAAACAAAGCTGTTGGATGACGGAACTGAAGTTGAAACATTAAAAGCCGAGAAAGAAAGGCTGAATAAACGGATAAAATCTTATGCAGTTATGAAAGCGGATGGGGAACTTACTGCGGATGAGTACAGGGAATACAGGGCAGAGGCGATAGGGAGGCTTGAAGAAATTGAGAAGGCAGTTTTTTCTTATGAGGCAAAGCAGGAGGAGAAAAAAGAGAAACTGTTTGACCTTGAAAAAATAGAGGAACGTCTGAACATGTTTATAGACTTTAAGGGAGAAAAAATCAGCAGTGAAATGATAGACATGTTTGTGGAGCGTATTATATACCGTGGGGTTATGAATGGTAATGATGAATTTTTGTGGGTGATGAACCTGTCGGGTAGCATGGTTGATACATCAGACAAGTATCGTATTCAGGGCTATGACAAGAAATTGTAGTAAAACGAAGATACATCCCAAAGTATTGGAGGCCAATCACAATTAAGATTGCAATTGCAGAATGAGAAGTGTAAGAACCAGTTCCTTTAAGTTAGGGTGGCTGGTTCTTTTTTGTTGTGGGGGTATGGGCGGTGTGGTATACTTAAGAGCAAGTAAAAGTTTTTAGATATCTGAAAGATTAACGTGGAATAGATTTAGGAAAAATTTCTATAATGATGGGAATTAAGAGATGAACTAAAAAAATGCTGTCACAGTATGTGAAGTAGAAAAATATGCAGATAAGCTAAAAGAAAAGTTGATTTGAATACAAAAAGAGGTAGATGGTAAGAGGATTGTTATTAGGGAATGGAATAAATGCCTGCATAGGAATAGAAGATTTATCAATTAAAGATATTGGGAAAAGATTTCTAAATAATGTAAAGGGGTACTCTATAATTATAGAAGGTCTTTTTGGGGTAAAAATAAATGAAGCTTTTTTTGAATATATCGGTGATAAGTTTATGGTTTGTGGAATTGAAACTCTTGCAGGTTTATTGTATGAATATATAAAAAGTAATACGAATGTCAGATGGACAGATAATGATGAGTATAGGATACAAGATATTATTTCATGTGTTTGTCTTTCGTCTATTTTTTATTTAAAAGATGGAAAAATCAGTGGAGACTATGATAAAACAAAAATTCCACCGATTAACAGATATGATTATATATTTACTCTAAACATATATGATGGTGCAAATAAAACCCAATACAAAAAGTAAAATAGAAGACGAATATTTAAAATTTATATTTGAGAGTCCTGAGACGAATGCTGATGAAGCATTACATGAGTATTTGAAGGATAATATTTGGATTGAACATTTTAAAAGAGCATATAATGAGCATTCACCACTTTACAACTTTATAAATAATATCCCTGATGCTGAATCAGTTGTTTTAAAACCTTAATGATAGCTTTTGATTTTATGTGTGTTTCGGCTTTTTTCACGAAAATGGCATAAAATACCTGCTGGCGAATTTGTTCGCTCAGTACGAAACGAAATTCCTGGACGCTTTCTGTCTGGTATTTGGAAAACGTCTTGTCCTGATACGGCAAAAGTTTCATTGCACAATACGCTATGTTGATTAGATTGACAAGCATTTCTATCCCTTTGCGGCTCCGCACCATGTAGCTGCATAATGACCAGAAGGTTTTCTGTTCGTAATAACTTACTTCGATGTTCCACCGAAAAGCATAAAGCATCAGAGGAATAAACTGCATACGGCTGCTTCCTGTCTGATTCAGTGGGGATTTTTCTTGCCAGGCACAGAATATCTGCAGCTGTTCTGGAAAAACTGTGCTGAAATATAAACGCCTGCCACCATTTTCCTTGTCCGCTGATGTAACATATGCCAAGACTGTCCTTTTGCCAAAAATGTTTGTAAGGACACGGCGCACAGCCATGTAATAGCCTCCAATTTTTTCATCTGACAGAGTAAAATCATCCTGGATGGAGAGCCTGTCGCCATGCGTTGCAGGACGTCCTCTTTTCCCCGTCCGCTGTGGCGGCAAATCATAAATGACGGAATCAAGCCTTGCATTTCCTATAAGGTCAAGGTTTTCATATTCGTCTACGATAGAAACAAGGCTCTTTTTTACATACCAGCTATCGCAGAGGATGATGACATTTTTCTTTTCATGGAATACAGGCATTACATGCCGCACCATAGATGCAGCCAGTTCCAGTTTAGATTCCTTTTTCTGCCACATGCGGTATCCAAGCGGTACGCACAGATAATGGATCCTGTCCTTATTCCATACAGGGACACAGAGCATTACGCTCACAAAACAGTGTCCATTCAGGTAATTAGAGCCATTATGCGCAGCATGGTCGAAAAGCTTTGAAGCATCCTCAAATTTTTTGCCGAATTTTGCAGCCATTGTATCATCAATACACAGGAAGACAGGCTGGGAGGACAATTTTTCTGGTATGAGCTTTAAAGCCATACCAGCAGTGACATTCATAAATCTAGAATAATCAGCTTTTGCATAAGAACATGCATAGTAAAATGCATTCAGGGATTTTTCTGTAATCCCTGATAAAAAATGTCTGTACAGCGAACGGATGGAACCTGCCGACTCCATAGCAAGGATAGATAACACCAGCAGGAACAAGGTTTCAATAGTTGGTAAGGAAAAAGTTTTAAAATAAATATAAAAATAACGGTACAGTCTACCAATTAGATTGTTTTCATTGTATAATAAGTCTGACGTACAAGGTCACCATCTTTCGTATAGTTTTGTGTGCAAACTTATTATACATTAGAAAGTGCCTTGTGCGTTATTTTATTTTTCAAAAAGTTGTAAAGTGGTGTGAAGTAAAGACACTATCTTTCAAGGTGTGCCTTACTATCCCATCATCATTCTTCTCCTCTTTCTCTCCCAACTCTTCACCTCCTGTATAATTTTGTTCCTCATTACAATATTAACATGAATTGTTTTTATTTTCAATTTCAAAATCTGCCTGCTGCATGGATAAGGCAATGTACTGCTTTCCCAAGATGAATATATAAATTTTACATGGACTGTGGGGCTAAGGAATTGGAGGGATGGGGAAGGAAACCTTGCTTATAATTCCTCCCCCATTCCCATCATTTTCCCAGTAGTTTTTCCCAGAGCCTACTTATCTTTACTGAAGAGGGCAATGCATTCATCAACCACATTCTCCACAATCCTCACCTGTTGGGGAGTCAGCTTATCCAGCTTGTCTGAGAGCAACAGCTTATCCTTGTCAATGATGTCACCAGTCAAAAGATAATCAGTGCTTACTCCCAATGCAGCAGCCACTTTCATCAGGTTCTCTGGCCTCATCCCCCTCTTTCCTGATTCAGCATATGACACAAACTGAGTGGTTAATTCACTCAGTTCAGCCAGAGCCTCCTGGGTCAGCCCCAGTTTCTTCCTCCT
>CAJTIR010000110.1 GCA_910576385.1 Lachnospiraceae bacterium | reverse complement strand
ATGGAAGCGTGCAGGATTTCCGGTTTGTGCTCAGCGAGCGGATAAGGAAGGAACTATTTTTTGCCACTTTGGTGAAAAAGAGCAAAAGTATGATAAAATCATCGGTTCTTATGAAAGTCTTGAAATGCCTTGTCCAGCAAAATGCCTATCATTTATAAAAGTTGTAAAGTGGTGTTATAAGAACACAGCTGCTTTATAATATCTCTAATACTTTCTTTGTATTGATTATAAATTGCTTTTCGTCTATACTTAGGAGTGAAGACAATATGGTACTTGCACATCCATTTTGTGTGTGACATACTATTTGTCTTACTAGCCATAAAATCACCTTTCCTTTCGTTATGTAGTAGCTTGAACAACTCTATCATAACAGAAAGGTGATTTTAGTGCTATAAGCACTTATTACACCACCCGCATAGCAGGTGGTTTTTTGTTTCGCACGCCTCCGTTTTTCGGAACACGAAAAACTCCGTCGCACTCAACTGGCTAAAGCCGATAATAAAAACGGCAGCTTTGTTATCCAAAGCCACCGTAAAATCAAGGCACTAAAACATGGCTGCTGTACGACGGCTTTTTTTCTTTTGCCGTCGTGCGGCAGAGCATTATTTAATATTCAATTCCATACTTCCTGTAAAATCTTCACATTCAATACCAATATAGTTGCTGCCACTTGACAATGTAATTGTTTCCTTATAAGTTCCGTCCGTTTCAATCAAGCTAACTGGTTTCTCGCTTCCCGAAATCCAAAATACTTTAGCAGTACCACTGTTAACTTTTAGGACGCACTCTACAGTTAATTCATTTCCCTGCTCTCTTTCAACATCAACACCGCCAAACAGATATTCCGTTTTTGAAAAGTCCTTATATTCGGCTGAATAAGTTCCAACGTAATTATCAATCCCTGTAGTACGTTCCCCCTGCAAAGAGGATTCAGAAGTTAAAACAGTGTTTCCACCAATTTCATTTAGCGCATCCATGATGTCTAAAGCAGTATTTTTTGGAGTGTCGCCTACAGTGTCAGAAGCCATATCAAGTATCTTTTCCGTTCCGTCTGATAGTGCCTGATAAATGCTGTTGCAGCCGGAAAGCGATAAAGTACCCATACATATTAGAATGATGCAAAGTATTCTTTTTCCTGTCATTGAATATCCCCTTTGCCTTTTATTTTTTGTGTTTTGCTCCTGTCCTGTGCCAGAAGCAGCATAACCGCAGTTATAACAAGCATAATCAGAAGTACAACAACGCATCGGAAAATATTATATGTGCCGGCTTCCATGCCATTTTGATAATTGATGAAACCAAGTCCTATCGTAACCGGGTAAAGACAGGACAGACCATGACCGGAAGCAAAAGTCCCTATAAAACCATAAAAAAATGCAAAAGCTACTCCCGTCATAAATGCTCCTGCCCTTTGTCCTGTAAATACAATAACAGGCAGCACCGATATAAATACAAAGCAATTCATTCCAACCATTTGGGCAAGCGATCTCATTACGCTGCCAAGAGCAATTCCCTCATATCTGCTAAAAAGTGAAATGAGAGCAGTAAATAAAAGTTCCACTACCGCCAGAAAGACAGAAATCATTCCGCAGACAAACACTTTACCCAAAAGCAGGCTTCGGAAAGATACCGGGATTGCCATTATATTTTTAAGCGTGTCGTCTGTTCTTTCACGTTCAATCATATAACCTGCAATCAGTACGATTGTCGCCGGAAAGATAAGCGAAAAGCTGTTCCATATTACGTTATCTGAAAAACTGGAAAATGTCGGCGTTCCCGGCGTACCCATCTCCATAAAACAGGTTAGTAAAACAACAGACAGCATAGTTGCAATTCCAATCCAGATAACAGAGTATCGTTTTAATTTCCAGAGTTCTGTTTTTATGAGCCTTGCCATTTCTTACACCTGCCCTTCCTGCTTTTTGTAGATTTTGATAATCGCAAAATAAGAGATACCTCCAAGAATAAAAACGGTAAATACTACAATTCCTAATTTCAGAAAGTAGGGCTGCCAGTTTTCAAAAGCAGTTGTTCCCTGCTCAATCATTCTTGAAGCCTGCCAACGATAAATAACAGGCGTTGGTAAAATACTGGTAAGCACTTTCATTACTTGATTATCTGATGTGAACTGCCCTGTAAAAGCAAGGGAAAATCCAAACATTGTATAGAAGAATGTCAAAATAACTGCAAATATATAAGAGCGGTTAAATTTTACAATCGCAATTATAATCGGAAGTGTACCCGTGGCATATAGAATAGCCGTAATAATGGCGGTTATAAGTTTGTTCCAAATATTGCCCAAATCAGATCCGGCTATTATCCCCCCGATAATTGCAGAGAACAATGTTACACAGGTGAATAAAAGGCTGATAAAGTATAATACTATGATTTTTGCAGTCGCAATTTCCCATGCCGAAACAGGAATAGCTATCAAATTTTTCAGAGTTGCATTATCTCTTTCCATGTAAAAGAGCATAGCCCCTATAATGCCAAGTATGCAGGGAAGCATGACAGGAACAGCCATGCAAATGAGCAAATCATATAAGCCGTCAAAAGCGTTCAAATCGCCCACATTCCCTTTTAGTACAAGTGCAGTAAACGGGATAGGAAAAAGCAACGCAGAAAATATTACGAAAAGGACAAACTTTTTCCGTTTCAATTTCCAAAACTCACACTTTACAAGATCAAGCAATCCCTTCACCCCCTGTTACACGCTTGAAATAATCTTCAAGGCTTTCTTCGCAGACATAGGCTTCTGACACGGTAAGCCCGTTTTCGACAAAGGCTGTTACAATTTCCCCAACTGAAATATCTAAATTATGCAGACGCATCTTATAATCGTCCTGTATGATAAACTGCGTTTCATGGAAATTACGTTCCAAAATCCTTGCCGCCTGTGTTGTACTGGAAACGGTAAAACGGATATGTCTGCTGCTCTTTGCTTCCAGCTCTGCAAGGCTTTCTTCCTCCAATAATGCGCCGTGGTCGATAATTCCTATATCATCGGCCAGCAATGCAATCTCGGAAAGAATATGGCTGGAAATCAATATTGTTTTCCCTCTTTCAGTACAGAGGTCACGGATAAAAGAGCGCACTTCCGCAATTCCAATCGGGTCAAGACCGTTAATCGGTTCGTCCAAAATCAAAAGCTCCGGGTCGTGCATAATGGCAAGGGCAATCGCTAATCGCTGCTTCATTCCAAGCGAATATTGGGAGAACAGCTTTTTGTCTTTATAAGGAAGCCCCACTAAATCAAGCGCATTTTTAATTGCATTGCGGTTCGGCACTCCCCGCAGGGTAGCAAAAATGCGCAGGTTTTCTGTGGCAGTCAGATTTGGGTAAAATCCGGGGGATTCAATCAGACTGCCAATCCGGGGCAGCAGCTTTTTCTCATTTGTCCGCAGGGGCTTTCCCCAGATTGTCACTTCCCCGGAAGTGGGCTGTGTCAGCCCAAGCAGCATTTTCATTGTCGTTGTCTTTCCGGCTCCATTCCTGCCAAGCAGACCGTAGATGCGTCCTTGCTTTACATGGATATTCAAATCCGCAACGCTTTTCTGTGTTCCGTATTGTTTGGTAAGATTTTTTGTTTCAATTACATATTTGCTCATTGCGAAACCTCCTTTTCATATTCGCTATTCTATCACGCTAACCTTGCCAAAACCTTGCCGAAACCTTGCTTTTTTCATGTTTTTACAGCCAACAGAAATTTGACAAACTGAAAAATCCCCGTATTACTACAGGGATTTTGGAAGCAATATTGTAAATATAGTTCCCTTATCAGGAGTGCTGTCTGCGGCAATCGTTCCTTTATGTGCTGCCACAAGTTCTTTTACAATAGATAAACCCAGCCCGTTTCCTTTTGCAGACCGTGACTGGTCGCATTGGTACATCCTCTCAAAAATATGCGGGAGATGATCGGGGGATATTCCTTTGCCATTATCTGCTAATGTAATCCGGGCTTGCCGGTCATTTTCTGAAATACGGAATATCACTTTATTTCCTTTGCTATGGATAAGCACGTTCTGCAGCAGGTTGTTGAGGATACGGCTATAAGCATTTACATCTATACGCATAAGGTATTCCATTTCCGGAATATCAAATTCATATCCAAAATTACTGTTTTCTAAAACGGAAATCCAATCAGCTATGATGTTCCGGGATACTTCATTCAAATCTAAAACCTCAAAGCGAAAAATCTGTTCCCCGGAATCCAGCTTCACCCACTCAAAGAGATTTTCCACAAAATGCTTCAGGTAATGGGCTTTCTCAAATGCGACATGGACGTATTCGTCTTTTTCTTCCCCTGCCACTATCTTACATTCGATTGCTTCCAAATAACCGACCAGAGAAGCAAGGGGAGTTTTGACATCATGGGAAATACTGGTCATTAACCGTTTGTACGCCTGTTCAGACTGTTTTTGTCTGATAAGCTGTGTCTGGCTGTTCATTGCAATCTCATTAATGCCATAGCAGATTTTTCTTGTCATATCATTTTTCTTAGTCAGCATACGACGGTTTAAGTTCCCGGATTTTATATCTTCAAGCGCTTCCTCGATAATAGACAATTGCCCCCGTACACGCCTGAGTTTTGTGAAAAGAAACAGGATTACCAACAAAGCTGTACAAAACATAATCAATAAAAATGGGTTAACACTCATGTCAAGCCTCCCTGTTGAAACGGTAGCCAACGCCACGGACAGTCAAAATGTAAAACGGATGCTCCGGGTCTGGTTCAATTTTTTTCCTCAATTTGCTGATAAATGACATGATATTACTGTCGTCAAAAGCATATTCTTCCGCCCAAACCTGCATATAAATCTGCTTTTTTGTAAATACCTTGCCCTTATTTGATGCCAGAAAAGAAAGCAGGTCAAATTCTTTTCCCGTAAGCTCAATCTGTTCATTCCCTTGAAAGACAAGGCGGTTAAGTCTGTCGATTGTCATCCCCTGAAGCGTCATGCAGTCTGTTCCAGGACTGGAAACAGGATTAAGCAGGGTATAACGCCGGATTAAGGAATTTACCCGTGCCATAAGCTCGTTGATGCTAAACGGCTTTGTCAGGTAATCGTCCGCCCCCATCCGCAAGCCGGACACTTTATCCTCTTCTTCGCTTTTTGCGGTCAGCATAAGGACAGGAACATTACTTGTCTGCCGTATTTGCTGCAATACTTGAAAACCATCCAGATCAGGCATCATAATATCAAGAATAATAAGTAAACAGGTATCCTTGTTTTCCTCCAATATCCGCAGCCCTTCTATGCCGCCGTTAGCGACAACCGCAACAAGGCTCTCCTGCTCTACGCATTTTTTCATAAGCGCACAAAGTTCTTTGTCATCATCAATAACCAAAACCTTATTCATGCTTCCCCGTCCTTCCTGCTTTTGTGCGGGCATCAGCCGGCTTCTGGGCATCTTTTGGTATCAGCCACAAGCGGCTGAATTTTGCCACGCCCGGTATACGGTTTTCCTCACACAGCTTTTGTACCCGTCTTTCTGAAATCCCCCACTTCTTTGCCGCTTCCGGGGCAGAAATATACTCTAACATCTTCATTCACCCTTCCTTTAATCTCTGCTATATAATTATATGCGGTCAGGCGAATCATTTCAAGTATTTAAGACCTGCATCATGGAAATGTGCATAACTGGCTATGAAACTATGGAAAACCCCATTCACAGCCTGTGGAAAAGCAAAAGCAGCTTTCCCACATCCTGCAAACAGGGTTTCCCACAGTTTCATAAACACAGCCAGTTATACGACATTCCCACAATGCCTGCGCCTACGGAATCCATCTCTCTATCTATTTCTTTGTTAGAAACATCTTTTTACAGACCTATTCCCGCCATTCTTGCGAAAACGGCTTTTCGCCCGATAAGTTCCGACTGTTTTTCTTTTGTCAGGCTCTCAAACACACCCTTATACCCTTTTTCCAGCAATGGAGTACCTTTTGCGATAAGATACAGCTTCATATCCAGCCATTCCTGCCATAATGCTTCAAACAATGCCTTGCCGTCCGTAAAAGTTGCATCTTCCTCAAAGCCATGCGGCGGCGTATAATATTTGAGCATCACAAAACCATATCTGCCTACATCAAGCACTACAATATCCGCCAATTCATACAGTTCTGTAAATGCTTCAGCCACCTTCTGGCACTTTGCCCGTTCTTCCTCTGTGATATAAATCTTCTTTTCCATATAGCCTTACCTCGTTTCTTATAAAATTTTACCATATTCATTTTATAAGAACCACCTGCACACCAGCTTCTTGTCCACTTGTTTTATTACTTCGGCTATTAAAAGTCGACATTTTTAATAGCCATACATTTTAATATATTCCAACTGTTTATGCTGAAAATAGCAGGATACTTTTTCTCTGCATGTTTGTAATTCAAGCATAAATTTTTCTGTTTTCCTGCATATCTGCTCTTTTGTATGAG
>CAJTIR010000109.1 GCA_910576385.1 Lachnospiraceae bacterium | reverse complement strand
AGAGCAGGCAATCAGCATAGCAAGGAATCAAGGTTATAAGATCAAGCCAACTACTGCGTAACCTTAACATTCTCAATATTCAATTTTTAAAGCAGCCACCGAAAGATGGCCTGTTTATGATGCGATTAAGGGAATGGATACCCTCTACTTCTCATTTTCAATCTTCTTACCTCCTCCCATTTTCAATAATATTCATGAGTTCTTGGATCTCTGCATCCGATAATTTTTTTCGTGTGGTAAATGCTGCGACAAAAGCTGGAAGTGAACCATCAAAAGCTTGCTCCACAAAGTGTTCGCCCTGTATGCCATAGAAATCTTGACGGCTGATCTTTGCGGAGACAATGCCATGATTATTTTGAAATATCCCTTTCTCACATAGTTTTCGAAGTACATTATAAGTGGTGGGGCGTTTCCAGTTTAATTCTTGGGCACAAATTTTGGCCAATTCTCGGGAGTGAATCGGTTCGTGCTGCCAAATAATGTCTGCAAAATGAGCTTCCACAACGCCTAAATTAGTATCAATCATAAAATCACCTCTCAGTTTATCTATTACTCCGACATTTAACGGTCGCAGTAATAATAATGAACAAAATTAGTTTACTATCAATAAACTGATTTTAGTTTACTACCAATAAACTAAATTGTCAATGATTATCTGTGATAAGTTTTTTCTGCCTTTGAAGACGTGCCTTTAAGCTTTTGAGAAATTTGTCATTACCGATTACAGTGAGCATTGGGCCAAAAGACATTACCTCAATCAGCAATTCTGTCTCCATGATTTGATTATAGTAGATCAGGCATTCATAAGTGTTTTCATCTATTTTGGTGGTATTCTTCTCATAATTAGCAAAGTGCAGCATTGCTCGTTCCAGGGCATTTCGTTTGTTGATAATATGTAGTTTCAATGGTTCCCGATAGTAAGAGTTTTGAATTAAGGCATTGAAATCAACCTCAAAAGAAAGTGTTTTTTCGATGAGACTGACACTTTGCATTCGGGAAATATTTAAAATTTCTAGTTTCATATTGTGATCTCTGGCATTTTTCAGAGCCAGAACACGAAATTTATCATTTTTGACAGAGTATTCTAAACGAGCAGGAACATAATGGTGATGGACGCGGTTTCCATTTGGTGAATTATAGTCAATATCTACATATTGGTGATTTTTTTGTGCAGTCAGCAGCGTGCGGAAGTTGCGGCGATAATTTTCATTTTCATAAGGATCTCCATCGATAAAGCGATCATAATAGTAAAATTGCTCTTGTGTCCACAGCGGTGTAACAGAGGAGAGCATCTGTTGTAAATTTTCTAATTGTTCCTGACTTAAGAATAATTGCATCCTTGGATCCGTTAGCAATGCTTTTAGATAAGATTTTTGCAAAGTGGAAACAGGAGTTATAAATGAAGAAGTAAGTTTAGAGAAAAATAGATCGCCGTCTTGGTGAAATAAATTCCATGAACCGTTTTCTAATTTAGGGATAATGGAGAGCAGGCTTTCCTCAAATCCTTCCCCACAAATTTGATCGCCAATCTGCTGCTTGGTAAGTGCTGTTTGTGTGCACAGTAAATGGCGTAATACTTGATAATAACAATTATAGATTTCAGAAAATAATTCCATAATAATTTCTCCTGATTTAAGTTAAATGCATACTATTCCTCAATCTGATACATCTGATACATAGTCTGCAAATCTTCATAAAAACGCCGTTCTACTGATTTTGCACTGCATTCCAATGACAATATTCGCCCGATAAAAGTGCGAATCCAGGGCAGCATCTCATTACAGTCAAAAACCTCTATTTCATATTGATAAATATTTGTCGCTGTTTTGGTGACAGTGCCGCCCCTGCCTTCACGTCTTAAGCGGTCAACAATATAGGATTCTTTTGGTTCAAAGACTTGAATGGTCATTGTCAATTTGTCAAGATGATGTCTTTCACGGCCTTGAAATGATACGCCCCAAAGTTGTCTGCGGTTACGGTTTAATTTGGTCTGCAGTTCCTCATATGCCTCTGTTTTTTCCAGAGGGGTGACTTTCTTAATAGTATCTAAACGAAAACAAGTAAAACGTTTGCTTCTATCTATATATGCGCATAGAAAACGGCGTCCGCTTCTAGTACTGATAAAAATCTGTAATGGCACGCAGTATGTGGTATTTATGACGCCTTTTTTTGAGCTTTTGATTTCAAGCGCAGCAGATTTCTGTTGATGGATGATATTGAGAAGGTCTAGCAGTATTTCATCTTCCAGGGTATGGACAAAAAAACTGTGTTTGACACGAAACGTCTGGTTTTGATAATCAAATTGGTCTGTCAATTGATTCCCAATCATCCCCAGATTGCCAGCCAGTTGAAAAAATGCCAGTGCATCAAGGATAGTTTCATTGGATTTCAACCATTGAGCAAGAGAAGTGTCAAGAGAATAAACTACTGTTTTTCCCTTTCTTTGTTTTTGCAGCAGGCCTTCTTTTTGATAAGCGTTACATTTTCTGCGGACAGTTTGAATATCGAAGAATGCTTCATATTCTGTCAGTAAATCATCTGTAATTTCTTCAGCCGTCATCTTGCCTCCGTCTTGCAGCAGATCCAATATAAAAAAATGAAGCACAATATCATTGTCCGTAAAGCTTTTTGTTTTCCATACCCGAAACAAAGGATTGGTATCAAGGAGATTGCTGTCAATGGCCAGAGAGATATTGGCGCCATTCGACAGATGGTCTTTGTGTACAAAGGGGCTAAGCCAGCTCTCTAAGCGTCTCCGTTCATTGTCGTAGGTTCTAGGACTTTTGTTCTTAAATTCATTTCGTGTTTTAAAACCATAGACAAAGAAATCCCGCACATATTCTCTTGTTTTGGGAAAACTTTTAATTAATTCATGAAAATCAGACATTCTTATTTACTCCTCAAACTTAGATCATGTAATAAAACGATGTTATCTGAAAAGGCTACAAAGTAAGTATATCATATCAGAAAAAATAAGTTCGCAACTTTTTTAAAATGATTAATTGGAAAATGTTGTATATAATTACAGCATCAGTTACAGAGCAAAGAAAAGAAAGGGTGAGGATGATATGTTTGTATTATATAACGATAATACAAGATTTCCAGTAAAGATATGGTTGGAAAATCAGGAGCAGTTGGAGGAAAATTGTCTGGAACAGGCATATCACCTGTCACAGCTTCCATTTATTCATAAATGGGTCTGTTTAATGCCAGATACCCATGCAGGGAAAGGAATGCCGATTGGTGGAGTGATTGCCACAAAAGATGTGATTATTCCGAATGCCGTTGGTGTTGACATTGGCTGTGGTATGGATTTTATTCCAACAAATATCAAAATGGAAGATATTCGCCAAATTCAGACCGGAAACGGCACGATCATTCAGGCCATGATCGGTAATATTATGCGGACGATTCCTTTAAATACAGAAAGATATAAAGTGCCCCAGGAGTCAAAAGTTCTTGATCGGGCGAAACAGCAAATGGAGAAGTATGAGGATAATAAAGAACTGCTTCCGTTAATTGAAGATGGATATTTTCAGGTAGGGAGTTTAGGAGGAGGCAATCATTTTATTGAGCTTCAGGAAGATCAGGAGGGTTATCTGTGCATTATGATACATTCTGGAAGCCGCCATCTGGGAAAGGCAATTTGTGATTACTTCCACAATACGGCCAGAGAATTAAATCGCAGGTGGTACAGCGAGGTCAAGGACGAATACCGATTGTCATTTCTGCCGGTGGAGACAAAAGAAGGGCAGCAGTATATTCAATGGATGAATTTAGCTCTGGATTACGCCTTTGAAAATCGCGAATCTATGCTGCGTAAGACTTGTTCTATTGTAAAAGAAGTTATTGAAAAACATACAGAATATATTGTGGATTTTGGTGAAGAAATCAATTGCCATCACAACTATGCAGCATTGGAAAATCATTATGACGCCGATGTTTGGGTACACCGCAAAGGCGCGACCAGAGTATGTCAGGGGGAGTTGGCTGTGATACCAGGAGCAATGGGTTCTTACAGTTATGTGGTCGAAGGAAAAGGAAATAAAGAATCCTTCTGTACTTCCTCACATGGCGCTGGCAGGAACTATTCCAGGTCAGGAGCAATGCAGGCATTTTCGACTGAAAAAGTTATGGTAGATTTAAAGGAACAAGGTATTGTACTTGGAAAACGCAAGAAAAATGATGTGGCAGAAGAATGCCGCTTTGCTTACAAGGACATTGACCAGGTAATGGCACAGCAGTTGGATATGGTGACGCCAATTCGAAAGTTAAAGACAGTTGGTGTTGTAAAAGGTTAGAAGATATGTGATTTTCAGATAAATTAAAAAATCAGCCCTCATCAAACGATTTCTAATAATTTAATTTACAAAGGGGGCTGAATAGTTACAAAATATGGAAATAATTTATTATGCGCGGGTATTGGGAGATACTTCCTGCCCGGCGGTGCCGGCAGCGTGCTGTCAGGTATATCATAAATATTTCACCAAGTTAAACTTAGCATGAAAGTTAAGTTGACATGTGTTGTCAAGGGTTCGAATCCCTTCCGTGTAGAAACGGTAGCTCAGTGGGTAGAGTGCACAAGATTATGGCAAGACCTTAAAAGTCTGCGGTTCAAATCCGCTCCAATCCAAGCTTTTATCCTGACTTCAGGCATAGTTTGATCCTTGGATATAAACATGCAGTTTGTCTGACGCCTGAAAATAGGGGATACCGCAGTTGGAAAAGAGAAATAACAGTCTGTAAAAGATATGTTTGACTTACAGTGATTTCATAGACACATTGTTGTTTGTGGATGTCTGTATTTCCTATTCTTTCACAATCCAGAATAAATGGATGCCAGCATCCAGAACACACTGCTTTAAGGAAAGAACATATATGGCGCAGATTCGTGTTTCTTCTCAACCATCTGCTCAACTGGTTTTCCGTGTCAGGCAAAAGGAGGAAGGATAAAAGCATTTTTCAATGGTGAAATATCCCTCAGCCAAAGATGTAAGCTTATTTAGAAATGGATGACAGTCCTTGCTGGCATGTCTATGGCATGGGATTTGGAATGGTCAAAATAAATTAAAAAATAGATGGGAGGAATGTAAGATGAAGTATATGATTAAGGATAACCAGGCTGGATTTGTATTAAAAAATGGAGTATTTCAAAAAATGATTACCTCAGGGACTTATTATTTTTCAAAGCTGTTCGGTTATCATGTAGAAATTGAGGAGATGACAGGCGAAGTGGATTATCTGGATGTTCCTTATCAGGTGCTTTCTAGAGATTCTACATTTCTCAATGCTACAATACATATAGAAATACCAGACGGTTCCATAGGATTTCTTTATGTCAATGGAAAATTGACATCCTTCGCAAACCGAAAAGAATATACATTCTGGAATCAATTTGACAAGTATCAAATTAAGGTGGTATCTATGGAGGAACCTGTAATTGGTTCACAAGTGTCAAAACAAATGATTTCTTTGGTTCCCAAAAGTTATTATACCGAGATGGCAGTTGGAGAGGGAGAAATTGGGCTGGTATATTATGATCATGTCCTGCAGAATCAGCTTTCAAAGGGAATCTATCGTTTCTGGAATTTTTCTCATAATATCACAGGTAAAATATTTGATATGAAGCAGAAAGAACTGGACATTGTAGGTCAGGAAATTCTCACCAAAGATAAAATTGGTATCAGAATGAATGTTGCCTGTATGTATAAGATCAGGGATGCAGTGGAATTTGCTTCCACCATCTCTGATTTGAAAGGGCAGCTCTACTCGGCAGCGCAGCTTGTAATCCGTGAGATTGTGGGTAATTATAAACTGGATGAAATTCTGGAAGGAAAAGAGCATATATCCAAGGAGATTTTTGCAGCTTTAAAAGAACGAGAGACTATGTTTTGTATCAACTTTCTGACTGCTGGAATCAAAGATATTATACTGCCGGGAGAGATTAAAGCGATTATGAACTCAGTACTGGTGGCGGAGAAAACCGCACAGGCAAATGTAATATCAAGAAGGGAAGAAGTGGCTTCTACTAGATCACTGCTGAATACAGCAAAGCTGATGGATGAGAATAAAACACTCTACAAATTGAAGGAATTGGAGTATTTGGAGAGAATTTGTGACAGAGTGGGTGAGATATCTGTCAATGGCAATGCAGGACTTCTGGAACAGTTGGGGAAGATTATGTAACAAAAGATAATTCCTATGAAAAATCAAAATGATCGTTTGGAAGTATTTTTATATCATTTTACCGAGAACGGATTGCGGCTCTGATATGCAGTATGGTATAATCTCGTTTTTGACACTTTAAGAATCAAGTAAGTGCCACAATCTCTCATAAATACTGGGACGGTGGCACTTTATGCTGTATACATGAAATATAGTAATGTTTTATCTTCGCTTACTTTTTTTCTGAATTCCTTTCATTTTCCGTTTTGTTATAA
>CAJTIR010000108.1 GCA_910576385.1 Lachnospiraceae bacterium | reverse complement strand
CAATCTTTGAATACATAGAGGGCTGGTATAACCGTAAAAGAATACACAGTGCTATTGGTTATATGACACCACAACAAAAGGAGGA
The DNA here is from genome assembly GCA_910576385.1 of Lachnospiraceae bacterium. GTDB lineage: Bacteria > Bacillota > Clostridia > Lachnospirales > Lachnospiraceae > Petralouisia. The sequence goes on along the minus strand of CAJTIR010000108.1, from coordinate 6,782 downwards.
TGAAGAACTTAAAACAGCAGCATAACCTTTCAACTTTTTTTGTCTAAAGTATTGACATAGATCCACAAGCAGAGCTATTACCGCATCCGAAAATTAAGTGACGAGCTGTGCAACGAGCATAATCTTTCTGTCATTATCCCCGGTGGGGAGCGTGGGAAAAAATACAACGAATGGCAGGCGGACAAGAACAGCGCCGCATGGAAAACACAGATAAGGAAAGACATCAACGCCGCTATAAAATCATCCTCCACCTATGAAGAATTTCTGCTCCTGATGCGGGCGAAAGGCTATGAGATAAAAGGAGAAACTTTTGGGGAAGACGCCCTCAAATTTATCTCCTTCCGTCCACTCGGCAAAGACCGTTTTGTGCGTGGCAGCATCAAGTCACTCGGAAAGGAATACACGAAAGAGCGCATCAAAGAACGGATTGAACTGAAACGGGAACGGAAGGCAGTTATCCCGAAAAGAGATTACGCAAATAAGAGATTGATTGATACCTCCGATGAGAAATTCCAGAACAGTCCGGGGCTGCAGAGGTGGGCGGCGGTTGAGAATTTAAAGATTGCGGCACAGGCATATAATGAAGCAGGCTCTATAAAAGAATTAGAGCAGAAAATCGCCACCACAACCGCCACCGGGAAGGAAGCAAAGCAGACTGTCCGCAAGCTGGAGAACCGCATCAAAGACCTTGCGGAAATCATCAAATATGCGGAGCAGTACAAGGCAAACAAAGCGTATCATACCACCTATAAGAAGTCCAAAAACCCTGATGCTTATTTCCGTAAGCATGAGAGCCAGATCATCCTTTATGGTGGCGCAAAGCGTATGCTGGAGCAGGCTGGCATCCCCTTAAAAGGCTTGAACATCGACAAGCTGAAAGCGGAGTATCAGGAGTTGACCGCACAGAAAAAAGAACTGACCGTCACATACAAAAACTGTGAAAAAGAGCTAAAATCACTGAACCGGAAACTGGAGAACCTGAACCAGTATTTAGGGCGCATAGAGCCGCCAAAAAGCGCACAGGAACAGCCAGACCGGGATAATAACCCTTCCCGGTAATTTCCTGTCTGAAAAGGGCTTTAAAAGCAAAAAAGCATCGTGGAAATGTGCATAACTCCCCATTCCGCTATGGACAACACCATTCACAGCATATGGAAAAGCAAAGGGCAGCTTTCCCACATCCTGCAAACAGTGTTGCCCACAGCTCCATAAGAAGGGGCGTTATACACATTACGCACAATGCCGACTGCAGCGGAATCCCACCCATTCCTTCCTACCTTATTATAAATCTGAAAAAATCCTTGCAGACAAGACCATATTCCTGTAATATAGTCTACAAATCCACAAAAAAATAGGAGTGCCGAAGCACCCCCATTTCCTAAACCCTCTTGCAAAATTCGCAGTGTTGGTTTATAATCATCTTAGAAGCCGGAGGATTCTAGCACGTCCGACGGTTGTTCAATCGGAAACTTATAAAGCGTAAAAAATTACGGATTACAAGGCTATCCTCTATGGCAGTAGAAGATAGCCTTTTCCGTTACTTGCGGTTGTGTTTATTGTCTATGTATGTCAAGGCTGCAAAAATCACCAGCACCAACGTAAGCACTTCTAACGTATTCATACCGACCTCCTTTCGTTTAGATTTAGCCACTTTGTCAGAGTGGCTATGTAAAGGATTCATGGCAATAAAAAAGCCGACTGGCTGTTTTATTTGCTAAACTACACCAATCGGCTATGTAAAAATTTATTCTGTTTTATTATCCGTCTTATCTGCTCTTTCGTGATAAGGCTTTTTTATTCTCCCTGTATCCCATTTCTCTGGAAACAATACCGCCATAATATGAAACGCATCCATCAGCCCTGCAATATACGCATGAGTTCCGTATTCAAAATCCTGCTTATCCCTGCAATCTAAAAAACGTTGGCAAACTGCCCTTTGCTTTTCCGTCAAATCAAGCTCATTAAAGGCATCCTCTGCATCTCCCTCATTATTACTATCTTTTTGATAACTTGCATCCGCTTGTAACAGTTTCAATACAGATTCGTCTTTTAGTTTCTCGACAGCTATTTTCACCAGTTCTTTAAATTCCTTATTGCACATCACTTCCCCCTGCCAGTTCTACTCTTAATTTTTTTATAGGTGCATGGACAACCTTAAAAATAAGTTCGTCAACGCAGTCTGTATATCTGCCTTGCTGTATGAGCTGATTTTTTAATCCTACAAGGCTATGTAACAGGAGTTTTCTTTCTTCACCATCCACATATAAATGACTTTTCTTTTCTCTCATAATCAACACCAACCTTTTTTGATTTCATTATACAGAGAAATAACAAGCCAATCAAAGGTACGATTTGGACAAAAAAATAAGCGTACCACTATCTCTAATGATACGCCTATCCCGTTCAATTTCTAAGAGCCTGTTGCCCGCTTTTTATCGGCAAGGTGGACACTACATAGACACGTTGATTGCCCAAACCCTTTATTTTCCGTTTGTGTTCCCACACCCGATATCAACTACCACCGAAACATCAAAGTAGTTTTTGAGGTGCTTATTTCGGATTTTTTCACCCTCCGAAGTGAACATGAAATGCTTCGCAAAGTGCCTAAAATAAAGGATTTCTACGAGGTTCTCTTTTGTATCAACACAATAGTCTCCACATGGCACGAGAGGACAGAAAGTACGTGATTTCCCAGTCGGTTCGTCCAACTTAATCCATCACCATTTTTATGCCCTCGGCCGTAGGCGGGAACTTATCCATATCTCTACTAACATTTCTGTTATCACTGTGCAATTTCGTAATTGACACAAACTACAATGATCTATAACCGATCACTATACAAAAATAAGGTTCTTATCAAAATAATTATGTATTTCACTCTATATATTCATTACCGATATCTTCAAAAAATACAGGTAATGTCTCTTTTACATATCTTAACAACATATTAGCTACCTCTCTCATTTGCGGATGTGCTTTCGGAGAAGTTCTTAATCTGAGGAAGTGTCTCAATTCCCTAAGATTCATAGTAACTACAATTTCAGTCTTTAAACTATTCGGGAGAATGCTTCTACCTTCTTCGGGTTTTGCTCCCATAGACATTAATTCATTATAACTACATTCAACTTTTTCCATTACATCGCACCAAATTCTATACTTTTCTTCATCGTCTTTCCAAAAACATGGTCTAATTAATGTCAACTCCTTACCAAATTTTTCCTGGCTATAATTGCAATACCTAGTACTTTCTTGACTATAGCTTGCTATTCTATGTCTAACAATTTCATGAGAAACTCCACGATCACATACAAATTTTATTGTTAGCTTTTCATGCTCTAATACAGATTCATGTCCGCTAGCTATGATTCTCTTTATAAATTTTTTCGCCGACTCTTCATTAATCAAATTCTCACTTTTATAACAAACTCGTCCACAAGTTTCTATATTTTTCATTATTTTGTATACATCTACATCTGACAATATTTCTATGCTAGGTTCTATAATCCTCATATTTTATAATCCATCCTTTTCTAAAATTGATTCATTGATTTATCATTTCACTAATATCAAATATATATGTTTTTCCACACTCAGTACTAATCTTTCCTTCTTCTTTAGGGTTATCATATAAAAGTTCAACATTATGTACATTATTTAAGCAAAATAATATAGCACCTAAAGCATTAATTTTAGTCCCTAGAGGCGTAACTCTTAAATATGTTTTGGGATATGTCTTTTTCATTTTTTCAAGATAATCATAAGCTGACAGGAAACTATTTGCTATAATGTACTCTGGTTTTCTTTCTACGGATTTTATTATATCAATATTTTCTTGCAAGGCATAATTTTGCCATCCTGGTTTATAACTTGGTAATGTAATGACCGGAACAATATCCGCAAAATCATACCTATCATTTATTTGTTCAACACGTTTACCATCAAATCCCAAAAATGCAATCCATTTCTCATCTAGTTTATCATCATTTGCTCGTAAGAATCCAGGTATTGGTTCAATTCCCCTAAATTTCTTATATAGATCAAACCGGTCAACAAATTCTTCTTCATCACTCCCATCAATGTTTTTACAATATCTCAACGGCTCTGTATATAAACAATACACCTCTTTAAAGCCAATTTTTTTTATATTAAATAATAGAGTTCCCATCAATCTTAAATTCATTGATGTAATATTTAAAATAACCGGAATACTTTTGTCCAATTTCCGCAAAAAAGTAAACGCTTGAGATTTTAAGTCATATTTTTCATTATTACATTCAAATGAATCTTCTTCATAATCATAATCAAGAAAAAAATATGTGCATTTACATTGCTCATTTAATTTATCTATTTTCCCTACATTTTCTGAACGCTTTTCTGAACTTGAATTTCCTATAAAATTAAGTTTATCTTTGGAATAATAGCATAGGAATTCTTCCCAGAAAAACATCTTTTCAAAATATCCTCCCATTTAGCTCTCCTCTGTGAAAAAGAATTTTAACTGCATATAATCCAAATTAACATTCTCGTTCAGTAAATTTGTTTTCTTCATATATTTTTTTATAAGTTTTGTAATTTCTAATGTATTATTACTAATCAGAATATTAACCTCTTCAATATCAAATTCAATCTTCTGCTTTCTTCTCCATGAAATCTGAAAACTCGGTGTATATATAGGATGTAAAACATATAAAAATTCATCTGCTCCTATATAACCAGCATTTTTTGCTTTATTATTTTTGCACTTGATGAGCACCCCCCTTGTTACGCACTCTTTCAAAAAGATTCTAACATTTTCCTCTATTCTTCCATTACTAGATTTAATAGAAAAATGATTAGGTTCAATTTTAGATATCCTTTCTTCTTTATGATATGCTTGACATATTTTTCCTAAAGCAATAATAAATGTCCGAATATTAAGCCCTATTTCCGGAATTGCGCTAATCTGTTTCACTCGCTTATTCGATATCTCATATATTGCATCCGTCTGCGTCTTATAAGAAATAACCTTTGGTTTTTCATATGAAAATTTTTCATTTGCTATGGCAATTTCAAATATCTCATTACATATTTCAAGTAAATATCTCAATGTCCCGCCCGATATATTTACCAAAGTTCTAAATCCCGAATAAATTTTATTTTTAGATGAACTTAAATACAAATAATAAAGTAATGATTCTTTGTAATTGTGCACATACGTATCATATTTTTTGTTTTTTGTCTTAATCATTTCCCACATATCTTCAACAGAGACATTTGATTTTTTCTTTAAAAAGACTATTCTAAATAAAAGAAAATCAAAATAATTTCTTTGAAAATAATCATTTACCTCTGACGAATTATATTCTATGCTATTTAAAAAAGCAGAAATTTCCTTCTCCTTTTCCTTACCTCGGTTTTTTAATATAATTTCCATTTCATGCTCAAAATTTAGCTCTTCAAATATATCTTCAAAATTTAAAATGTTATTAATATCAAAATTATTCTTATTGCAAAATAACTCAATACGCTTTTTGCAAACATCTAAAGCATACTGATAGTATCCGTCTTTTCCATTAAGTATTTTCTCATTCAGATCTATACTTTTTATATCATCTGTTTCACTTATAAATTCGCCACCAATGGTTTCAGCAGACTTTAATCCATCAGGACGCATACAAATTTTAAATGTATGTTTATCATCAGAATATTTTACAAACGAAAGAATTGACCGCTGCTGCCAGTCATTTAATCCCTCAAATTCATCCACAAGATAAAAAATGATTTTTTCAGAAAAATCATAATTTCTTATAGCCCTCAGCAAATCACTTGGTAATTCTTTAATTATTGTTGCAAAATCTCCTATATGTGGATACTCCTGATTTGCACAATTATTGATATATTCTCTAACCAAGTATAATTCATTATATATTACATCTTTTAGCTCCTCCAAAGACACCGCTGAACTCTTACCTGAAAACAAACGTGCATATTTCTTTGAAAAGTTTTTTTCATCTGTAAAATCAATTTTGTCTTTAATGTCTATTACTTGGCGAATCAATTCATAATTTAATGCAGAAATAAAATAATGTGCAAACAGTTTTGACCATTGATCATCTGACACACCACATCCACAAAATGAGGCCATTATATTTAAATCAATTCGGTAGTAAATCCCAATATAACTATTATCGCTCAGATAACTCTCCACATTTTTGGCATCTGAAAGAGCTAGTGCCTTAAACAATGTAGTTTTTCCTGAACCCCTTGATCCATATATCAATAATGGTTTTGTGTCATAAAATTGATCAAAAAAGCTTGGGGTAACAAAATAATCAAACACATTTACCCTTACTTGCTCTTCACGATATTCAGAAAAAGGTGTACCACTTATTTTTTTATTCATTCTACCTCTCACCTCCGGTATAATTCTTTCCATTTACCTTGCTTTTCAAACCAATAAAGTGACAAAGAAGTATTAGATGCCCTACTATGCTGAAAAAGTAATGGTAGATTTAAGCTAAATGAATTTTTAGATTTTAACTCATTCTCTTTTTTATTTACAAACTCTAATACTAATTCTTTTTTGTCCTTATTAAATTCCCAATATTCATTGGCATCATCGAATGAGATGGTCAAGCTTTTTTGTAACACTTACAAGGAAAAGTTTTGACATACATCATACCTGCATTCTCTTTTCAAATGGTGTCATATATCCATTTGATGAATGCGGACGGATATGATTGTAATAGACATAGACATAATCCATAGTTGCATTATTTAGTTCCTCGTCGGACGAAAAACGG
>CAJTIR010000107.1 GCA_910576385.1 Lachnospiraceae bacterium | reverse complement strand
TATCCGCTTTGATTTAGGCTATAATTTTTCTGTAAGTTAATGTGTTTGGCCATACATTAATTTTACACCAACTGCCGGATTCTTTCGAGGTCTGGCAGTTATTTTTTGCATATAAAAGGAGCTGCGCTCTAATTACTTAGTGCGACAGCCCCTTCCCTCATTTATCAATCATGTATGAACCCAGATAAGGAGAAAATTTAAATTGTGTTTAAGACAGCAGACATAATAAGGTGGAGAGAATAATCTTATTTGGAGGAATTACAAAATGGCAAAATCATTTTTTGAGGAAATGGGCGGCAGATACGAAAAGCAGGGGGATTACTTAACTTAAAGATAGTATATACATACAGCCTGCTGACACATTGCTTGCAGATGCCCCGCAGAAACCAAACCATACAGAAAAGGAGTTTTTGCATATGAAGTCAATATTTGAACAGTTAGGCGGCACATATCACGAAGAAAATGGGTATCTTATTCCAGATTTAATATTACCCAACGAAGAAGAACAGCCGATAGGCACATGGGGACAGCGGCATCAGGATTATCTGAAACAGTACCACAAGGTTACATACACCAATCTTCTCACAAGTGGCAGACTGAACTCCTATCTAGCCGTCATTGACAGGCAGGCGCAGGAACGCTTTGAAAGGCTTATAGAGAGCATGAAACAGGCACAGGACATAACGGAACGGCTAAAGGAAGAAAATGCCATAGAGTGGACAGGCAAAATAAATAATATAAGGGCTTGTGCGAGGGAAATTGTGAACGGAGAAATTATTTTTATATAATCAGAATTGGCGGCAGGGAATATAATTCTTTGCCGCCTTTCAAATGGAGTAACTATATTATGAAATTAGCTTGTGAAATATATTGCTGATTCTTATCCAGCAAATGTTTTAGGGTTTTCAGTCCTGTTTCCAATTGTTGTAAGGAATCAGGGGAACAGGTTGCAATTCTTATAGCTGTGGATTCAGCTTTGCCAACGGTAAAACGGTCAGAACAGAAGATATGAATGCCATTGTCTGTTGCCTGCATTTCCAACTGATAACCGTTATAATGGGCAGGCAGGGGCAGCCATTGGAAGAAGCTGTATTCATTCGGGCAGATGCTGTCTGGAAAGTATTTTTTATATATCCTGTTCCGTTCTTTTGCCTGTCTTTTTTTCTGCCCTATGATTCTGCCTGCATTGCCGCTTGCAATTAATTCGCTTATAATTTCTGCGTTAAGCAGCGGTATTTTCAAATTTACATTATTAGCCGTTTCAAGAAAGGTTTGTCTTAAGCAATCAGGGATAACCATATATGCGCATCTTAAGCCTGCTGAAAGTGATTTTGACAGGCTGTGCAGGTAAATGGTATTATCTGGTATCAATGTCTGAATCGGTTCTCCTGTATCATTTGCAATAAATCCATAAGCGTCATCTTCCATTAAAATCAGATGGTATTGCTGTATGAGGCTGGCAATTTTCCTTTTTCGTTCCATTGACATGACAGTTCCTGTCGGATTATTGCAGGACGGCATTAGGAAGATTCCTTTTATATCCATTATCCTGCACTGCTTTTCCACTAGGTCGGGTATCATTCCATCCTCATCTGCGGCTACTGATATCAACTGGACATTTAACTGTCTGGCTAAGCCGATAAAATTGGAATAAGTGTAAGAATCAGTTAGGATTTTATCTCCAGAGTGGAAAAGAGCCAAAAATACAATCGTCAGGGCATTTTGAGTTCCTGCCGTCAGCATGATGTTTTCAGGCTCTGTTTCTATATGGAAAGATTTCAGCCATTTTATGGCGGTCTGTTTGTGCTTGTAAGATTCCGATATGCTGTCAAATTCAAAAAGATACTGGGAAGTATTGCGTTGTATGGTTTTTTGCGCAATATCAGCGACAATCTTATTATACTGGTAAAAAGGTCTGATTATGCCCAGTTCTACGCACCCGTTATTTGCCTTATGTAAAAAAGGGATGGCGGCATTTGGGGATACAAATGTGCCTTGCCCTATATTGGCATAGATTAGCCCCTTATTTTCACAAATCTTGAATGCACGGGTTATTGTGCTTAGGTTCAAATCAAGAAAGTCTGCTAATTCCCTTTGGGGCGGCAGTTTTGTATTTCCAGCCAGTTTGCCGCTTTGGATATCCTGTTCCAAAAGTTCCGCAATAGATATATAAATTGGTGATTTTAATTTTTCTTTATCGGGTATCCATGGCATTGGGTAATTTTCAAAAGAATTAACTGGCAAGCTTTTTCCCTCCCTGCTCAAAATTGTCTTACATACAATATTAGCATTGAAAACATACAAAGTCAAGAATATAATCTATATTGTATGTATTGTGTGCAAACAATACCATGCAACAAAAAGGAATAAATTTTATTTTAGTAGGAAAGAGGTTACGAAATGAAGGATTTAACGAGAGAACATGAGTTAAAGACAATATTTTTATTTTCACTGCCAATTTTGGTCGGCAATCTATTCCAGCAACTATATAATCTTGCGGATACGGTTATTGTAGGTAATTTTTTGGGGAAAGAATGTCTGGCGGCGGTAGGGTTCAGTTTTCAGATACACTATCTGCTGATTGCCCTTTCTATGGGCATTTCAATGGGGGCAAGCATATTGGTTTCACGTTATTTTGGCAGTAAGGACATGGAATCTGCGAAAAAAGTTATGGATACAGGATTTGCTTTCTGCTTTTGCCTCAGTTTGATAATTGCTGCTTTGGGCATATGTTTTTCCTATCAGATTCTGCTTGTCTTCCGAGTGCCGTCCGCTTTGCTTGAAGCGGCTGACATATATCTTAAAATTATGTTTATCGGCGTTATACCCACGTTTGCATATAACGCGCTTACAAATATTCTTCGCGGGATGGGGGATTCAAAAACACCTACATATATTCTGATAGTGGCAGCGCTTCTGAATATTGTGCTTGATATATTGTTCATTAAGGCATTCGGAATGGGTGTGGCAGGGGCGGCATTTGCGACTGTGTTATCGCAGCTTTTGTCATTTATCGTTTGTATGGTATATATGAAAATACATTATCGCAGCTTGTTTATTAATGTATTGCATTTACAGTTTGACAAGGCAGAATTAAAAAAGAGCTTGAAGATAGGTACGCCCGCCATGATACAGCAAGTATTTGTGAGTGTGGGATTTATGTCATTGCAGTTTCTGATTAATGGGTTTGGCACGGATTGCATGGCGGCATATACTGCCGCATCTAAGGTAGATGCTTTTGCAGAAATGCCCGCCTTGAACTTAGGGCAGGCTATGACTAATTTTACTGCCCAGAATTTAGGGGCAAAAAGGAAAGACAGGGTATTGAAAGGCGGGAAATACGCATTGGTTATGGGGATTGCAGTATCAGCGTGTATTTCTGTTGTCATTGTATTGTTTCCGTCTGTATTTATATCAATATTCAATAGGGATACGTCTGTTTTAGATATTGGCAACAGCTATCTGAAGATTGTGCCTGCTTTTTATATTATCTTTGCAGCCATGCAGGTATTAAACGGATTGCTTTTGGGGTATGGAAAATCATTTGTGCCGATGATTGCTTCCATATGTTCCCTGTGCTGTCTTCAAGTGCCTGTCGCTATTATTTTGTCTGGCACAAAGCTTGGTTATAATGGAATTTGGATAGCCGCTCCAATCGGCTGGTTTGGAGGGCTATTAATCCGCGCAATTTATTTTTATCATGTCAGCAAAAAAGAAAAACAATAAAAATATACATAAAGAATTTTACCAAACTTGAATCAATGGATAAAAAATTAATGTGGCAATTTAAGCAACAGCTATCTGCAAAAAAACAAATTTGTGTTGAGGATAAAAAGAAGATGGATAGCTATTGCTTATTGCCTGCATTTCATTCATAGCATGGATGTTCACCATATAAAAAAACGGCGTGTGGTGGGCGGTATTGTTATGCCCTAAAAAACTTAACAGACACTCTCCAGACCTGTTTTTGAAGTTTGGAGGGTTTTTTATGTTCTTTTTTCGGGCGGTAATCTATCTGCTCATGCAACACAGAATTTATCCGTACATAGCATATCGGGGAATAGCAGGAAGCCAGTTAAAAAAATCCCTGCCCATGCAACGCTACTTCTTGCCATGCAACCAGAAGTATAATCTCCACTTAACAGAATATGTATCTCCTATAACCGTAGAGGTCACCGAGCCTTTGCGGTTTTTCTTTTGTCGTTTTTTATCGGAATGTGCCGCAGGGCTGTTTCTGCTGTTGGCTGCCGTTCGCCTCCTATCCAATCTGGTTTTTAGCATTTTCAAAAATTTCAGATTGGAGGAAAAAAGAATGGCATACAACAACGGACGGGAGAACAGGAAATGGCTTATCTGGAAAGAAGCCGAGGAAAAAATATTACGGGAGCATGGAGTTGATGAAACCACCATTGAACAAATCCGCACAGACGACAGGGCAGACTTCAATTCCAACAGGCGGTTTTACCATTGGACAAGCGACTTTGGCGAATACCTTGAGGGAATGGCAGACAGGGAGCGGAATGCCGAGGTAAAGACCGTTGCTGATTTACTGGATGAGATTGAGGACGAAACTCTGTATCGGGCATTGCTTACGGTGGACAGGCGTACCCTGCAAATCATCCTGCTGAAAATGCAGGGCTATTCCACAAAGGAAATTGCACCGCTTGTTGGATTGACAACAGGGGCTATTTATGCACGATTAGACCATCTGCGGAAAAAGTTGCGGAAGATTTTATAACCAACTAATAAAGACAGCTTTTTGACGGGCTATTGGGTGGGGGATAAAATTCCCCCGCCAAATTATAAAATTGATGTATAAAATTCCTGTCCACAGGGAATACTAAAAAGTTTGCCCAAAATCTTGACATGGGTACAGCCGCTATGATATTCTGAAATACCCGTGAGGGAATTGGAAGATTGAAAATGAAATAGCACATAGATGGAAGAACGGAATGTCAGCCAATGGACAAGGCTGACCGCTGCCGAATTTATGCTGCCCTTTTCGGCTGGTGTATGGCAGCATGGTTTTGAATTTCAAAGCCGTTACATAGCATTGCGAATCCGAGCAGGAGAAAACACTCCTGTCATTCGTGGTGCGGTGTGGCGGCTTTTTCATTTATCCAAAAGTCAAGAGAAATCAAATCCAGAACGGAGGTGCAGGGACATAGGATTTTCTTTTCGGAGGGTAAGACAGGCGTTAAGAATACCGCTGCACAGGAAAAATGCTCTGCGGCGTTGTCCACAGAGATAGCGAGCATCGGATTGTGTCAGCCACAATCCAACTCCACGCCGCTTGCAGGCATGGACTAACTCAGGGGACAGCCCCTGAATACCCCGAAGAAAGGAATTTAAGACTGGAGGATTAAGGAAAATGAGCAAAGAAAAATCAGAAAAGGGCGTGCGGAATGTCCCGATTACCGTCCGATTGAACGAGGGAGAACATGAAAAATTAAAGCAGTGCGCCGCCGCTTGCGGTCTGTCCGCTGCCGAATTTATGCGCCAGTTATGCAAGGGAAACGCCCCGCAGCCGAAGCCAAAAACCGAGTTTTGGGAACTGTTAAACAAGCTCTATGAAGTGCATGACGCTTTCAAAAAGTGTGTCCCATACTATCCAACCGCCACTGAAATCTGTAAGGAGATTGAGGATTTTATCTTAGAACTGCAACAGAAAACAACTCTCCCACAACGGTTCAGCATAGAAGAATTGACAGAACAGGGGGCGGTCTGATATGGCGGTAACGAGCCTATGGCATGTCAAAGGGAGCATAAAAGACGTGATTGACTATATAGAAAATCCAGAAAAGACCGTGCCGAATGAAGATATGCAGGACTTCTTTGACGTGTTCTCCTATGTGAAAAATCCGTCAAAAACAAATGAGGGCGAGTATGTTTCCGCTATCAACTGTTTGAAAGAAACCGCATTACAGCAGATGATTTTGACAAAGAAGCAGTACCAAAAGACAGGCGGATATATCGCATGGCACGGCTACCAGAGCTTCAAGCCAGACGAGGTAACGCCCGAACAGTGCCACGAAATCGGATTAAAACTGGCAAGGGAAATGTGGGGCGATAAATACCAGATAATCGTTGCCACCCACCTTGACAAAGGACATCTCCATAATCATTTCTGTTTTAACTCCGTTTCTTATCTGGATGGGAGCAAATATAATTACTCAAAATCCGAACAGAAACGGCTAAGGGAGGTGTCCGACCGCTTATGCCGAGAGTACAGTTTATCGGTGATTGAAAACCCCAAGAAAGCCCCTACAAGACCGCTGTATCTGGACGAAAAAAGCGGAAAGCCGACACGGTACAACGTCTATCGGGAGGATTTAAGGGAAGCAATCAACGGGAGCAGGGATTTACAGCACATGATGAAATACCTTACCGATAAAGGATATGAGATTGATTTTTCGGGCAGCCATTGGAAAATGAAGCTGCCGCAGTACAGGCATTTCACAAGGTTAGACACGCTTGACGAACGGCTGACTCCCGATTTCATACGGTCATGTTTAGGCGGGGCTTCCCGATATGGAAACTACAAAGCAAGGATTTCCTACTCCCCGCATATGCCAGAGCAGTATAAAAACGCATGGAAACCGCATCAGAAAACCACAGGGATTTTAGCGTTGTATTACCACTGGTGCTATCAGCTGGGGATATTCCCCAAAGGCACAGACTACAAGCCGGCAAGCCCGCTGATGAAAGAGGAGCTTCGGAAACTGGACGAGATTACCGCACAGGTAAGGTATGGTGTTAGTATATAAGAGTGGACAGGAAAAGTTGAACAATCTATACTATCAAGTGAAAGAGCAAAGGAGATGAAGGGCATGGCGAAAAACCAAAAATCTTACACTCTGGAATTTAAACAGCAGATCGTGGATCTGTACAATGCCGGAGGAACCTCGTATC
>CAJTIR010000106.1 GCA_910576385.1 Lachnospiraceae bacterium | reverse complement strand
AACAGGCAATCTTAATGGCACAGTTTCAGGGATATAAAATCAAGCCAGCTACTGAATAAACCTTAACTTTGCTACATATTCAATTTTTAATTGACCACCGCAAGATGGTCTGTTTGCTATGCCCTTATGGAAATGGATTATCTCTACTATTCTTTTTCAACCTTCTTATCCTCCAGTCTTAAATTCCTTTCTTCGGGGTAAACAGGGGGCGCTAGACGTCCAGTGGACGTCTGTTCAGCGCGGACCGCAGCGGAGCGGAGATGTCTCCTGAGTGAAGTCCACACGCCTTTAGGCTGTGGATTGGATTGTGCGCGAGCAGCGATGAGAATGCCATGCTAAGTGCCCTGTGGATATGCATGGACATTCGAGGAGCACCACGGTCATAGCGGGGAATGCAGGGCATTTTCCGCTATGTCTGACACAATCAGATGCTCGCTATCTCTGTGGACACGTCGTCACAAGTTCTGTATCGCTCATTTCCGTGCAGGCACGGAAAATCACTCACTTCACTGCTCCTCCTTTTCCCAAAAAGTCTAGCGACTTTTCGGGAACCCTGTTTCCTGTGCAGCGGCATTCTTAACGCCTGTCTTACCCGCCGAAAAGAAAATCCTATGCCCTTGCACCTCCGTTCTGGATTCGGTTTCTCTTCCTTTTGGATAAATGAAAAAGCCGCCACACCGCACCACGAATGGCAGGAGAGATTTCTCCTGCTCGGATTCGCAATGCTATGTAACGGCTTTGGGATTCAAAACCTTGCTGCCATACGCCAGCCGAAAAGGGCAGCATAATTTCGGCGTCGGTCAGCCTTGTCCGTTGGCTGACATTCCATTCTTCCATCTATGTGCTATTTAATTTTCAATCTGCCAATTCCCTTGCGAGGTATTTTAGAATACCATAGTGGTTATATCTGCGTCAAGATTTTGGGCAAACTTTTTAGTATTCCCTGTGGACAGGAATTTTATACATCAATTTATTAATTAGGCGGGGGAATTTTATCCCCCACCCAATAGCCCGCCAAAAAGCTGCCTTTATAATAAATTGGAATTATCATTTACGATGCACTGATTGTATCGACAATGGATATTTCTTTCATTTTCCTGATTGGATTTCTTACTGCCAAAATTACTGCAATGACTACAACAACAATAATGATACCAAGTTCAACTAAGGGAACACTCCATGCATCGCCCCAGTGATAGGTTATAAGTTTGCTAAATAAAATCTTGTTGCAAACGATTCCCAAAACGCTGCCGCAGATAATACCTGTGATTGCGTAAGCAGATGCTTCGGCAACAATCATTTTAGCCAGTTGCCTGTTACTTAATCCAATCGCTCTAAAAGCTCCGTATTGCTTCATTTTTGCAGCCACACTCATAGCTATGCTATTTATGATATTGAATAGCGTAATCAATGCAATCAATACCAAAAAGCCATAGATGAAAAGACCAAAACAATAGTAAGCTCCACGGGTATTGCTATTACCCATTCGCTCATCAGAAAAAGTGTACTGTGAGCCTACCAAACTGTGAATATCCCTGACATCATTTTCTGTTGCATTTTTAGATAACTGTATGTCAATGATAGTATAATCCGTTTCTCCCGTTAATTTCCGAAAGGTATCTTCGGAACAAATTAGTTTTCCAACCCCTGGGCTATTATTAAACGGACATTGCGATACCACACCGACAATCTCCAAATCTGCTTGGCTTCCATTCAGATTTAAGTTAATGACATTGCCTGTCTCAATGTCGTTTTGTGAGTCAAAGACGATAAGTCCTGTATTATTTTCACTTTGTGCTTTTTCCAAGCTGCCAGACAAGAGATAATCCTTAGCCCAATCGAATTGCATATCTTCATAGGAAATAAGGTCAACAACTTTTTCCTCACCATTTACGATTACGGGAACATTGTAAGCGAACATTCGTCCATAAGTATTTTTTACGGCGGAATTTTGCCGCAATTCCTCAATATATTCAGCTTTTACCGAGCAGGTGTTTTCTGGGCTGATAACAGATATATCGGCAGTCCACGGCTGTAAAGGCGTCAATGTGTGATTCATAAAATCAATTGTCACTGAAAATGCAAGAAAGAGAATAATACTTACCGAAAAAGAGCCAATCATTAAAATAAAATTCTTTTTGCTTGCTTTCGCATGATGAATGCCAAGAGAAGTTTCTATCTTGAAAAATTTGGTATTCGCCGCTTTTTTTACAGGCTGCAGGTCATTTGCGTTTCCAGATACCGCTGCCAAAGGAGAAACTTTGGATGCTTTCTTAGCAGGAGAACGGGCAGCAAGGAGAACGGTCAGCAGACCAACAACAATACCCGCTATAACACTTGGATAGCTTATGCTAAAAGCAGGCATACCGCCAAAAAATTCTGGACTAAGCTGCCGTAAAATAAAACACAATACCCAAACCAATACAATACCACCGACAACACCAAGCGGAATTGCAAAGCGACACCAATTCAAAGCCTCTTTGCGTACTAACCGCATAACTTGTTTAGGCGTTGTCCCTATGCAGCGCACCATTCCAAAGAACTCTATTCTTTGTGCCACATTGCTGTTCATACTGCTTGTAATCATCAATACGCCTGCAATCAGAACAAGGATAAATAATATGACAGCAACAGCATACACCTGTAACATAAAAGAATTGCTGCTCTGTCCTAATAGTCCAAGCAATTCTGTGTTTTCGGACACCTGCTCATCGGATAATCCAAACTGTTGCTTAATCTCAGCTATGTTGCTCTGAATATTTCGGGTACTCTTAAATTTCAATAAGCGCATTGTGTAGTCAGCGGGATTACTGCTTGCCCCATCTGGGTAAATGGCACGAAAACTTTCAGTTGTCAAACATACACCATAAGAGTCTTTGCTCATAATTCCTACCGTGTTATTCATAAACCCCGATATTGTGTATGCTCTTTCGCTCCCATCGGGCATAGTGATAACAATTTGTTCTCCAATTACTAAATGCAGCATATTTTTTGCATTATTTGTTACCAGTGCTTCGTCTCCGTTTGCAGGAAATGAACCCTTATCCAATGCAGCAAAAATTTCAGTAACAGCACTTTTATTACTTCCGCATATCGCTACATTTTTCCCCGACAAAGTATAGCCTTGCCCACCTCTATAATTAAAAACTCCGTAATCGGCTGCGGCAGCTACTTCTGGGCGGGAAGCTATTAGATTTGCATCTTCATCACTTATGCTTCTTATTCCAATATGCCAATTTCCGTTTTCCTGTTGTGCCTGCAGAATCTGTCCTCTGATAAACATATCAGCCATACCGAAAATAGCCGTTACCAGAAAGACCGCCAATACAATACAAATAATAGACATACGATTTTGCTTTCGGCGTACTTTTGCAGAAATAGGAACAAGGTCAAGATAACTTTTCATTCGCATTACCTCCCAAGTCTGTCAGTACGCCGTCTATGACACGCAATACACGGTCAACCATAGAAGTAAGACTGTTGTTGTGCGTAATCATAAGAATTGTCTGTTGGTAATGTCTGGATGCTTTTGTCAGCAAATCAATAACATCTTGGCTATTTTTGCTATCCAGATTGCCTGTCGGCTCGTCCGCAAGAATCAACTTTGGTTTTGTAATCAATGCCCTGCCAATAGCGACACGCTGTTGCTGACCGCCAGAAAGCTGGCTTGGCAAATGGTTTCTTCGGTCTGTTAAGCCAAGCAATTCTAATATTTCTTCTACATCAGAGACTTTCGGTTTGCGGTAATCCAAAAGAAGCGGAAACACTATATTTTGTTCAACCGTCAATTCAGATACAAGCTGAAAAGATTGAAAAATAAATCCGATATTTCTCCTTCTGAAAATCGTGCGTTCTTCTTCTTTCATCGTAAAAAGATTATTTCCGTCCATCGCAATCACGCCAGAAGTAGGAACATCTAATGCACCAATGCAGTTTAGCAGCGTGCTTTTTCCAGAACCAGATTCACCGACGACAGCAACAAATTCTCCTTTTTCCAGAGAAAAAGACACATCTTTTAAAGCATCAACCTTTACCGCACCCGTTCCGTATGTTTTACATAATTTTTGTACTTTCAATATTTCCATATATTTAAGTACCTCCTTTCTCGATAAAGGATAACACCTCGACCTTACAAGCAGATGAATTTGAGCTTACGATTATGTAAGAAAGGACAATGTAAAGGTTGTTCCTTGTAATCGCTCACTTTGGACAGAAAGAATACCGCCTTGTCCCTCAACAATAGCCTTTGCTAATGGCAGTCCAAGTCCAATCCCTTGACTGTCTGAAGTGTTTTTGCTTCGGTAAAACCTCTTAAATATGTGGTGTATATCCTCCCCGGCAATACCATGTCCGTTATCTGTAATGAATATTCTAATCATAGCGGGAGTTTGTTCCCACGATATAGTGATTTTCCCTCCCACATCTGTATGGTCAAGTGCATTTTTGACAATGTTGCCAACGGCTTCGCCCGTCCACTCAATATCACAATAAAGCATTTGTTCCAAGTCGCCATCTATCACAATTTCTTTTTTTTCATGGTTTGCCCGTGTTGTCAATTCGCTGATTGCGTGACTGAGAATATTCGAGATACTGTAATTGGATTTTTCAAAAGAGATGCTCCCAGCATCTATTCTTGTGATTTTCAGCATTAATTGAATAAGCTGCTCAATCCTCTTTAATGCAGTTCCTATCTTAAAGGAAAATTCTTTGACCGTTTCGGGGTTATCTGGCTCATTCTCAATAATTTCCTGATACATCATGAGTGCCGATAGGGGCGTTTTTAATTGATGGGATATATCAGAAATTGTATTTTTAAGAAACTCCTTTGTCTTTTGTTCCGTATCATTTTTTGCTTGAAGCATAGTAGCCAGTTGGTCAATAGAAGCTAAGAGCTGATAAATATTTCCCTCATTGGACTGCGGCAGGTGAACAGTATAGTTTCCATCTATATAGTCCTTAATAATGTTTTCTGATTTCCTATACAGTCTTTCCCTGCGATACAAAAACAGCATTGTACCCAAAAACAGAAGCAGCGTCCATAGAAATAACATCACAAACAGGAATATCAGTGTTGTATTTTTAACAGCAGAAACATAAGGTAAATTTTCTATATCTGTGTTGTTTGAAAGACCAATTTCGGCTAAAAACTTATTTCCTGTAGTGTCTGTTTCCGTATTCATTAAGGCTGTTGCAATTACTTCCTTTGAAACTCCTTCTTCCAGTAAAGAAGCTGCAATCGCATTATCGTGTGTTAGAAACATTTCTTTTGCAGCCGCCGTTTGCGTATCTATCACTGTTAAGCCTATCAGAAAAAGCAGAGGAACAAGGGCAGCAATGAAAATGCAATACCAACGGTTATACTTATCATGTAACAGGCTCATTCGTCCACCTCTTTCCACTGATAGCCAAATCCTCGGACTGTCAATAAATGCTCTGGATGTGATGGGTCTGTTTCTACTTTTTCACGCAGCCGCCGCACATAGACGGAAAGGGTGTTGTTGTCTACATAACCTCCTGTGCTGTCCCATAACTCGTCTAAAATAATATCTCTTGTTATGATACGGTTTGCATTCTTTACCAACAGACATATTAAACGGTATTCTGCGGCTGTAAGCTCTAATGTCTTTCCCTTTAACAAGACACGGCTGCCTAAAAGGTCTATCTTAATATCGCCACATTCCATAACTGTTCCTGTCCCTTGATTTGACAATCCTGCCCGCCGCAGCAACGCTCGGATGCGTGAACATAGCTCGCCCAGCTTAAACGGCTTTGTTATGTAGTCATCACCGCCGCAATCCAGACCACGGATAATGCTGACTTCTTCATCGGAAGCTGTCAGAAAAATAATTGGTATCTGGCTTCCATTCTGTCGCACCTTTTCACATATCTCAAAACCTGTTCCGTCTGGCAATGTGACATCAAGAATGAGCATATCGTATTTTTCTATCTCTGGTAAATAAGTCAAGGTTTCCTGCACAGAACGGACAAAATCGACATCAAAGTCATTTTTCTTTAGCGAATATTGCAGTCCGTCTATCAAACTTACATCATCTTCTAATAATAAAATTCTATTCTTCATAATTCGTTACCTTTCTCCGTTTATCAACGGGCTTTTTTGCCACTTTGGGAATAAGCCATACACGGTTGATATTCATCGCGCCATCAATACGGTTTTCCTTACATAACCGTTGTACCCACCGAAGTGATACATTCCATTTTTCTGCGGCTTCCTGTGCAGTCATATATTCAAACATTTTTTACCTCCTGCTGTGTACTGTATATACATTATAGCCGTTTAAACGAATTATATCAATCACTCAAATATAAACTTTCCGAAAATCAGAACCACCCGTCAAACGGGTGGTTTGCTCTGCGGCTATAAGCCGCTGTTACCGACCAGCGCCTAAAGACGCTGGCTTTCACTTTGTTCAAGCCACCATGTCCTTGACTCGTCGCCGCCCTTAAAAGGGCGTTTGTAATACCAGCTACCCCTTAAAGGGGTCCTCGTATTCCTTTACACTCAACTTATCCTGCATAATATCACTCTTTTCCTGCTCTTGAATGTACTTTCTTATTGTTGCTTCATTCAACCCTACTGTACTAACATAATATCCTTCTGCCCAAAAGTGACGATTCCCATATTTATACTTCAAATTTGCGTGCTTGTCAAATATCATTAGAGCGCTCTTCCCTTTCAGATACCCCATAAAACTGGATACACTTATCTTTGGTGGTATGCTCACAAGCATATGGATATGGTCTGGCATCAAATGCCCTTCTATTATTTCCACTCCCTTATAAGAACACTACTTTACAACTTTATAAATGATGCCCCTGTTTCTTAATTAGCTGTTTTAAGGCATTTATTAGGGCATTTGATTTTATACTGGTTTCGACTTTTTCTACGAAAATGGCATAAAATACCTGCTGGCGAATCTGTTCGCTTAGAGCAAACCGAAACTCCTGCACGCTTTCTGTCTGAT
>CAJTIR010000105.1 GCA_910576385.1 Lachnospiraceae bacterium | reverse complement strand
ATTGTCTTGCCAAACGACACGACTTATCATCTGTCACTGATTTACAGACAGCAATCCTTATTTGATATTTTAACACAACAGACTTTTCTATATCTTTCTTTATGGTTTCTTTCCTTAATTGCCGTTTCTATTATAAGCCATTTACTAATCAATAAAGCATTAAAGCCAACGGAATTGATGTTAAAAAGCCAGAAAGATTTTATCGCTTCCGCCTCGCATGAATTAAAATCGCCGCTCGCTGTTATTGTGGCAAATGCAGAGAAACTGGAGCAATTACAAATAGATAATACTGAATTTAGAAAATCTGTTAAAATATTAGATAAAGAATGCATGAGAATGTCAAAACTAGTCAGAGATATGCTGCTTCTGGCTTCTTCTGATGCGAAATCATGGACATTATGCAAAAATATCATTGATCTAGACACATTGCTAATCTCGTTATATGAAGCTTATGAACCAATCTGCATCCGTAAAAAAATTGGTTTGTGTTTGGAAATCGGGGAAACCAGTTACCCTAAACTCTGCGCAGATGGAGAACGGCTTTTTCAGATATTAGCAATTTATATGGACAATGCCATTCACCACGCTGTAAACAATAAACAAATCGAAATTAAAGCAGAGACAACTGCCAAACATATCACATTTTTTGTGACAGACCACGGAAACGGCATTCACGAAGATGACAAGCCATATATTTTTAACCGTTTCTATTGCGCTGACAAATCAAGGACAAATAAATCAAATTTTGGATTAGGACTTAGCATAGCGAATGAACTTGCAAAAATGATGAATGGCAAAGTAGGCTGTAAAGATACAAATGGCGGAGGAGCCACATTTTTTGTTACACTTCCAATCAAGCAGTAATGAGATAAAAAGAAAAATGCTTGAATCTTTCAATATGATTCTAAGCATCTTTCTTTATTGGTTCTTCTCCTTCAAAATATCAGACAATAATACAACTTTGAATGTCGTCAATTTAATCTTTCCCATTCTTCACGCTTTATCGCATACACATATGATATACCATTCTTTTGATCAGGATATTCTTTCACTTTCTTCATACCGTTTGCCATAGCGGTAGCATAAGACCCCACGTTTGTGTATTTCATGTAGGAATAGATTTTATCATATTGGGTATTCTGAAACACCCAATCTCTTACTGCTCGGGCAGCTTCTTTTGCAAATCCGTTTCGCCAATACTTTTTATGGATGTGATATCCAATCTCTGGAAGCATTTCGCTATCTATGTTCTGTATGGTGATACCGCAGTCCCCAATAAACTCTCCGCTTTCTTTTAGCACGACTGCCCAAAGTCCAAATCCATACTTTTGATAATTTTCTAAATTCCATGCAATCCAATTCTTTGTTTTGTTCTCATCAAAAGGGGCGGGATAATGTTGCATAGTTTCTGAATCAGAAACTATTTCAAATAGCGCATTAAAATCATCAAATGTGTATTCTCTTAAAACTAGTCTCTCTGTTTCAATTATCATTTTGTTCCTCCAAAAACTCGATTTGTCTCTTGCAATAACATCAACAGTATACCAAACCATTGAATATAATTCTACAACTATTGTATTAGCTTCTATGGTTGTGTTAGTATATGTTATGGATAAAACTGATAGAAATAGAAAGAGATTAGGAGAAAAGCGAGATGGAGAAAAATACTCTTGTGTTTGAATGCATAGGAATAAAAGACGGTGGAAAATTTCCCATAGAGAATACAGGGCGGGGCAAAGATATTTCCCCAGAATTTATTATAAAAAACTTATCCCCACATGCCAAATCTTTTATTATTACCCTTGAAGATTTAAGCCATCCAATAAAAAGATTTACACATTGGGTTATTTGGAATATTCCTGCATCGGACAAAATTTCCAAAAACATTCCTCCAGGGAAAATAGTATCATCTCTAGATGGTACCATGCAAGGGATTGGATATGGCTTTCACCGTTACGCAGGACCAAAGCCACCAAAAAGAAAATCTCATAGATACTGTTTTACGATTTATGCATTGGACTGCAAAATCAATTTGAATCCATCTTCTACCAAAAGAAAAGTTCTAAAAACGGCAAGTGACCATATTATCCAACAAGGAGAAGTCTGTGGTTATTTTGAATAAATACTGTCATAAAAATATTATTTCAGATGATTATTTTACAATACAAATATGTTAAGTGCATATCCTCTCTCCCCCAGACTCTGAGCATAGAAAAAGCAGGAGATCTCTTCAGATTTCCTGCTTTTTGTGCTCCTATTGAACAGTAAATATTTCATTTTGAGATAGAATTATAGCCGATAAACTGAAACTATCGGCTGTAATCCGCCTCTAGTGGTGCTATAACTTCTGGATTTTTTTGTACCCAAGTTACGGCACAAGCACATAATGCCGCACATAAAAAATCATCAATTCGCCCTTCATCGCCGGCAGTAATTAAAAGACTTGTCAATGCTTCTGCAGCAACAATATCTTTCTCACTAAAAGCGTTTCCAAGACGAAGATATTTGGGAAATGTATGCAGCATTTTTCGGTAATTTTCATCCCAATTCATACCACCATTGGTAAGAAACTCATATCGAACTCTGCCTGCAATACAGATGATTTCTCCCTGTGCAGTTTTTGCCTGTCCATGAGGTGGAACCAAATATTTCCAAAGCTCATTGAATTGAGCATTTTCTTCGGTTTCTGTAATAATGATGGGGGATATTCCATCGTGAATAGCTGTTTCTTCTTCCTGTTTTTTCTGTTCTTTCATTATAAGTCCTCCATATTCTCATGATTAAAGCAAACGGATCCTTCGATAATAATCGTAAAAGCCGTCCAGCCCTTCCTCTAACAACATTCCTATCTCTTCCATCACGTCCTCGGTCCATTCATGCCCATACCAGCTAACAAAATGAGGAGACCCTACCAGTTCATTGAGAACTTGCATATCGCCATAACAAGCAATCTCTCCGCCATCGCCGCCACGAAACGGCCACGGGCTATCTTTAATAATCTCCATATGATAGCCCTCCGAATCATAACCAATGTGAAGACCAAAACCATTGGGTTTCCCGCCCCAACCAAGTTCATCTTCCCGTGGCAGGCGACTTCCCCACGCAAACAGAGCACCGTTCTCTCCGCCGCTTAGATATTCCCATATATCACCATCTGGAAGTGAAAATCCCTCGCTCTCCAATTGTTTTTGCAGATTTTCCGCCGTAGCAGGTATCACAATCTCTGCCAAAATATCGCCGTTCTTTTTCTTGGACAGGCGCAGTTTTGGATTCCCAGGCTGGAACGTATCCAGCACCAAACATCTTTGGGAACCTGACTGAAACTGCTCTATGGCCTGCCGACAGGAATCACTCAGCTCCAATTCATTTAGAGAGACTGGCTGTCCATCTTCAAAAGGCCTAGGTCTTTGCTCCACAAGCATGGGAGGAATGGATACCGTGCGCATAGGAGTGGTTAAAAGACCAATAATCTTCTCTGGCTCAAATTGCCCATTCCAATATTCCTGAACATCCTCAGAAAGAGCCTTCAAGAATTCTTTTTCCTCATCATTCTTTCCCTCCGGCAATCCCCGCCATCCTAGTGTAACTTCTCTACCTGGTATAAATACAAAGGATGCACCGGCTGCCTGATAAACCGCCGTCTTCAGTTTCTGCCCCCAACGAGAAAAACTTTTCATTCCTCTCCATTCCATGCCGGTCTCTTTGCCAATCTCCTGTGTCAGTTTCTCCCTCGCACGAGTACCTAAGGCCGCATATTCCTGCCAATCTGGTATTGCATCTAATATTGCCATGATTATCCTCCCTCCATGTATTAGTAAATCTTCAGCGAAAACTTATCAAAGTTTTCAAACATTATCTACAATCTGTCAATCTTTTTTCGTATGATATTGTCCATATAACACTTCTGAATAATCCAACCTGTCCTTAATCTCGTCTAACCATTCCTCATAGGCTTGTCCAACCAACTCTGATCTATTTCTGACAGAAACACCTCCACAAGCTCATATTTTAATGATATGACTTAGAATGACTGCTACCTATCCAATCTATTTAATCTAGCTGCCTCTACATATAGCTTAATTTCTTTCAAAGATTGTTCATCTTCCCATCAACCCTAGCCCTACGCTATACAGAATTGCCTTATCCATGTTTCTAAAATAGCAAGCCACATGGCATACTCCAATCAATAGTATTTCAATCCATCCTTCATGGTATACAAAAATAATAACATTTTGATTCTGTCCATATCAGCATATGTAGCTATTTTTAAAGACTCAAAAGAATTTAGTGATTTTCTAAAACAGTAAAATCAGAAAAGACATATTCAAGATTTATCTAATCCTTCCCTGCTGCAAAAACAACTGCCATAATAGGGAAGGCTTTGCGATTGATCACTATTTGACATCCTAATCAATCATCCATAAATGCTATATCCATAATAACCTGATGACGAAATAGTTCTGCGTGATTATGTTCATCATATGCCACTAAATAATATTTCTCGCTCTTATCATAGTTCTTATTTTTAAATGTAAACCGTATGCGAAATAGACGCTTTTGTACCTCCTGTTCACGTTTATCAGCAATATAAATATTTTCATTGGAAACTTTCTCATTATGATCTGAGATAAAGTATAGTTTATATGTTGTACGCTTGATTACATCACTCACTGGATCGCATTGTATAAAATCCAAGGTAGTAATCAGATTTGTGATTTTCTGCACTAAGCTCACAAGCATAATTTCAACTGTCTTAGTCTGGGCAGCGCCCTTTTCCATCTTGATATCCAACACTGGTACAAGCATTTCCTGCGGGGAGGAGCCGCCATGTACATAATGAAGTCCTGCATTGCCTGGTACAGAAAATACACTGTTGCTGCACGGATAAGAAATCATTCTCTGATCATTATTTCCCAACATATATCCTAAACTAATGTTACATACTCCATCCTCTGTAATCGGCTGTTTAGAGATAATATATCTCCTCTTTACCAGACGCTCTGCATCACTGAGGCCGCCAATTTTGTTACTGGCTGTTACTTTATCACGCTTATAAATAAATCCATGATCTGCAGTGACAATAAAATGATAGGTGTTGCCGCTAGCGGCAACCTTTTGAATCAAAACAGCTATTTCCTGCACTGCTTTCTCACAGGCTTCAAACACCGCATTTTCCTCATGTTCTCCAATATTGTCAATTTGATCATGATATACATATACCACAGATTGGCCTGTAAATAGATCCCGAAGCTCTACACTCCTGCTATTCTTAATTTCATCAAATGAAACACAACGGCTATCTGGTACATAATTGTGCAATACTGCCTCTCTTGTCACTAAGTCAATGGCATATTTTCCATCTGCCAGCTCCTTAAAATCTTCCGTAATCTCTAATGTTTTATGTGGAAGTAAAGCCTCCATTCCCAATCTGGTATAAGAGGGAAGCACACTGAGCATCACTTGTAATTTTACTGTACACTTTGGATTGTCCATCATTTTCTGGTTAAGCTGCCTGCCAACCTCATATCTCATCGCATCAGAAATAATCACAACAGTCTTAACATTACTAGTCCTTACAAATCTATGGAAAAAATCACGCTGCAAAGGAATACAAGAAAGAGAATCTTGTTTGGCCAATCCCTGATTCCATTTGGGAAGCAGTTTTCCAAGATATTCATTGCTATAGATATTTTCCACCAAATCCCGCAAATTTTCAAACTCCGCCCTATCTTCTAATTGATCATAATTATAATAAAATCTTCTGTAATGATAATCCGTCAAGTAACCATCTGTCGTATAATTGTCAATAATCTCCTGAAACCCAGTCGGTGTTTTATCATTTGCATGATTTACAATCCAAAATGCACTTTCTAACATATGATAAACAAATTTATATTTTTTTCCAAAATGCATTTTTGTGCGCTTTTCACAAATCTCTGGTATCTCATATTCACCAAGCTTGGCCAGACAATCCTCTGCATTTAAACGCTTCACAATCCAGCGAATGATCTGTTCCTCTATGCAGGCAAAAGAATCACAATCCACAAGTAATTCTGGCTGATAATTTGCAAACTCCTCCGAAGCACTCAAAAGCTCTGCAACACTGGCAGACAGTTGATCATACTTTTCATGATATAAAATATGATTTCTCAAATGATCTAAAAAAAAGATCATATTTCCTGATTTATAAGAAATAAATTTCTTCCAATTTCGGGGAAGATCCAGATTGATACATTTTTCTGTATATGTCACAAACATAGAAATCACAAGCTTTTCCAGATTAGGATTGTCCATAGAAAAACCAAATTGCTGCTCAAGGTATTTCCAAAATGTCTCTTCCAGATCGTATTTGCCAAACTCTGCAAGATACTTATTTTTCAATAGATCATCTTCTGTAATCAGCACACGAATTACCTCTTCAAACGAACAAACTTTGATTTTGCAGATAACACTCATTATACCAATCAAAATAGTTTCTTCTCTAAAATGTTCAATCTCTAAATCATAGAATCGCTGTAATCTCTCCTTATTACCAAAAAACTTGATACGTTTGTCAATGATAGGCTTATATTGTTCAGCAATCCCCAAATCTGCGGCCAGAAGTGAGGCCCTGTCCGCATAAAATCGCTTAGAATAGAGCAAGGTATCTTCCAAATGATTTTCTGTCACAGGCGGCTTAGGAAATGGAGCATAGATTAAATAATTGGTCGTGGTGTCCTTCTTTTCCAGAAAAAACTTAGTCTGAAACTGATTGTTTTTCGTCAACTTATAAACCTTTGCCTGATTCAGCTCTATATTGTCAATATCCTCCGCAAAATCCCCCTTATCATCATACCAAAAGACAAGTTTCCTTTGCTCTCCAGTAAACTCAGTATTGAGCTTATCTATGATTTGCTTTAGATTAAGTTCTGCCACCATAAACCTCCTTAGTTCATATTTATATCCATTCCTTTCGCTTCGCTCAGGCACAAAACGTAATGAAAATGGTTTACCTGAGCCTATTTTTTCTTTATAATTCTTCTTGTAGGGAACTCGGTATACTACAAATCACGGGGAGGTGAGTGGGCTGTCCGG
>CAJTIR010000104.1 GCA_910576385.1 Lachnospiraceae bacterium | reverse complement strand
CGGGAATTTGAAAACTACTTGGCCAGCAGGGGAATCCTGCATTCTTTCAGCCGTAAGGGGAATCCATATGACAATGCCTGTATTGAGTCATTCCATTCCGTGCTGAAAAAGGAAGAAATCTATCTCCATGACTATCAGGATTCAACGGAAGCCCGCAGAGCAATCTTTGAATACATAGAGGGCTGGTATAACCGTAAGCGGATACATAGCTCTATTGGTTATTTGACACCACAGCAAAAGGAGGATGAGGAACTAAAAAAAGCAGCATAATCTTTCGACTTTTTTTGTCCAAAGTATTGACATAGGTCCACAGGCTCCATGCCGCCTAATACATGAGTCTCCCAGAAATATTTTTCCATAGCGATAATCTTTCCGATCATTTCCTCGTCACGCTCCACCGCATGGTGATAGAAATGGTTCCCGCCAACCAGTGCGGCGATGTAAGTCCGTTTCGCCCCGGTTACTGCCATATAATGCTGGACTTGTAAAATATACGGGGCAGGAATGCCTTCCTCCCATACTTCCTGTTTATACGCCGAGGCGGTCTTTGCCTCGAAGACGGCCATTTCACCATCCTCGTTGATAACGCCGTCCAAATCCGCAAACATGAAAGGGTATTCCTCGCTCTGCAGAAGCATGTGTTTCTGGCGTACCCTGATGCCTGTGCGCTGTGTAAATTCCCTACGCACAATCGGCTCTAAGAGCGTGCCGAAATGTGCGTATTCGCTGTCAGTCTGTTCCGGTTCAATCTGTCCTGTTTTTTCCAGCCAGAGCTGGTGCGCGGATTTAAAAGGATTAATCCCGGCAATAATGGATACATCGGAACCGCCTATGCCTTTTGTCCTGTATTTCAGCCATTCCTCACGGCTGAGGTTGTTTGTCTTTACTACCACTTTCATTAAAAGCACCTCCAAAATAATACACAGATAAATAGGGCTACACGGAAATAAATCCCATGCAGCCCTTTATCTGCTAAATACTGTACCATCATACTGCATTTTCAAGCCGCCATTACCATCTGGTAAGCTTTGTCAATCATCGGGTTGCCGTCAACCGTCTTAGCGAACAGGCTCTCCCTGAAATTTCCACGCTCACGGATAGGCCTGCTGTGTGTGGCAAAATCGCTTACGGCATTGATGAAACGGTATCCGCCCCTGCTTACATCTGCCAGGTCGGGAGCGTCAAAATAGCGGATTTTCAGGTCTTCCCTGAGTTTCCTGATATTCTTCTTCTGGATGTCAGTCGCTTTGTCCGGCTCTGGAATCAGCATCTCGATGTATTCCATAACTTTCTGGTCCGACAGCCTGATGCGGTTAAGCTGGTCAAAGCTTTTTCCAAGCTCCGCCATATATTCGGAAGCATGGAACAGGGTGTCCCTGGCTTCCAGCATCTTATCGGCAATGTCCCCGGTATGCATGCAGCTCCAGGTGCGCTTCGCCGTCCGCAGTGCGAGGTTCAGCGTATTATTGCAGACTACACGGACAGGGGTGATTGCGCACTTAATGCTGCAGCTTCCGTCATGTGAGTTCATGAATACAAGATAAGGCGATACTTCATCCCCATTGATGATGTATTGGTGCGGGAGCCTTGCGAGCATCCATGTCTTCCGGCCTTCCTGTAAGGAGCCTGCGGTTTCGTATTTTACGCCGTTCTCCAGCAGCGCGTCCGTGAAAGCGAACGCTTCCGAGTTCTGTACCACTTTGTAGCGATCAGTGACCACACCGAGCACCCGGCGGTCCTTATCCCTGATGTTAGCCTTATATCCGGGAATCATTTCATTGTACTTTGTAAGTACGGGTTCCTGGATAACGTTCCAGTCCAGCCCAGCGAGACGGAGCGCGTCTTCCGATGTAGGGGCTTCCTGGATAATTTCGCCGAGGCCATGCCACGGCTTTTCCCTTACGCTGAACATTGTTTCAACCATTGCTGCCATATTCGTTTCCTCCTTTTTCTGATACGGTTCAATCTTCACCATCTGTTAAAACCTCGCTTACGACAACTGCAATCAGGCTTAATACTGCTAAGATGATCTTATCCAATTTTCCTTCCTCCTGCTAATAAAGTGGGTATCTTAATTAAGTTCCGCATTTCCTTTCAGCCCATTCTGACCACTTCCTTTCCATAAAATTATTGTGACATATTTTTCCAGACCAAAAGGCGGAATGTCAGGTATATAACCTGCATCCTACCTATATGGTATATAATTGTCCGCATCAATTTTTTCTGTGGGTTCCGTAAGCGTAGGATTTTGAAAATATAAACCATATCAGTGAAGGAGGTTATAGCAGCATTTACCATGAGAAGGTAATGCAAAATAAATTAGCAGTTTAATTTTTGTATTGATGTTGTGAATCAGATGTGCTGTACTTGATATTTCAATGGATTTATGATACGCTATGATAAAATAGATTGTGGGTGGCAGCCTGTCTGGAGATAAATGGATGGAACACTCCATGTATAAGACGGAGGTGATATGATATGGGCGAAACAGAGGAGAATGTGCAGGAATTGCTTTCTCAGGAAGAAGTGAATTATACCCATGTGGATATTACAGATGATTTCATGTTTGCATACGTCATGCAACGCCCGGATATTTGTATTGAGCTGTTGGAATATTTGTTTCCCGGACACGAAATCCAAAGAGTTGTCTATCTTGCGGCTGATGAGAAATCGGAAGCAGACATAACGATTGTAGTGGAAAATGGGGTAGCTAAAACCTATCCTGTTACGCAGAAAACATTGGCAGTCGCATTTGGCAAGAAAGGTATCCGTATGGATGTGTATTTGGATGATGGAAATGTTGTTTATAATGTCGAAATGCAAACCACAAGGTCAAGGTATCTTCCAAAGCGGTCACGTTATTACGCTGGACAGGTGGATATAAACCAGTTGAGCCGGGGACAGGAATATGACCAGCTGAAACCCACGTACATTATTTTCATTTGTAAATTTGATCCATTTGGCAAAGGCTTATACCAATATACATTTTGTAATAAATGTGATGAAGTGGATGGACTGGAGCTGGGAGACGAATCATATAAATTATTCCTTAACACTGCAGGGACAAAAGACCGCCTTGACAGTGAGGATAGTCCTGATACGGCAGAGGGAGGCAGCAGCAAAATCAGCGATGGCCTGAAAGAGCTGCTCAAGTATATGAACAATACAAAGGATTATCCAGTGGAATCCACACAGTATGATTTAATAAAAAAGATTGACGAGGCGGTTGCCCATGCAAAACGGGATGAAGAATGGAGGCTGGCATATATGACTTATCAGGCAAATCAGAGAGATGCTGAATTACGAGGAGAAGCCAGAGGAGATGAAAGACGGGCGAAAGAATCTGCACTTAGTATGTATAGCGATGGACTGACAGTGGAAAAAATTGCTAAATATGTAGGATACGCTGTTGATGTCGTAAAAAAGTGGGTGGGTGTATCTGTATAGACCGTTGCCTTCGAGGAAGATTGAAAAATTGGTTCTCTAGTCGGTATAGGGATAGAACCAGAGCGGTTCTAAAATGGTTCTAAAAATTTTAAAACTACACAAAATGAGATGGACAGACAATGAAGAAATCCTTGAAAACCGTCTTATAAGGATATAAAAACAGGTGGTTTATATCTGTTGGATATGAGTTCGAATAAACAAAAATGCTTAGTAAACCCAGTGTTTATGCGGGTTTGCGGACTTTTGAAAGGTCTTTTGATAACAAATTGATAACAGTCGTTTGAGTGCGATTATTCTTACTGTCAAGTGGTTTGTTGGTGGGGGAATGATTGAGAAGTGGTTTGGACGGCTGAAATAAATCCATATTATAACGCCCTTAGCTGTGGGTAGGAACTCATGGCTAAGGGCGTTTTGTTGTGTTTTTTGATTAGTGAATTGGGGTGATGGTTAAAGCGGTTTTTCCATAATGTAATTCGTCAAGGGGATATTTGACCGGATTACCTGCTGTTTTTTAATTATGTTATATCCTCTGTGAAGAAAGAACGGCTTTGCAGTGATGGAAGCATGTGTGGTTATTTTGCTTACCTCAAAAGCGTGTTCCAGTTTATCGCAGATAGCGGTGGCAATCCCTTGGCTTTGATAGTCCTTGTGGACATAAAGTCTGTCAAGGTAGCCTGTTTTGTCAATATCGCCAAACCCTGCTATGATGCCGCCTTTTATGGCAACAAGTGAGAAATGCTCGGATAAAGACAGGTTCCATTCATTTATGTCTACATTGCCAGTTGCCCAGACGTTTAACTGTTGGTCTGTATAGTCTTTGGCATTTATGGAATGGACAGTCTGATAAAACAGCTCCGCTAAGTATTTACAGTCCGAGGGGCGGTATTCTCTGATAATCACGTTTTTTACACCTTCCAATCTGGCTTGGTTAGTCTGGCAGCTTGTCTTTGAACGCTTCGACTAAGGCATCGCTCAATTCATCAGAGGGAGATTTCGCCCAATGCTGCGTGGTGTCAAACTTTGGATAATTATACCGCCACTGGTCGTAATCTTCCCTGCTGATTTCCTCATCAGAGAGCTTGTCTGCTTGTTCTTTCCAAGCAGAGAGCATTTTCAGCAGTTCGGCGGCATCCTTATTTTTGTTTTTGTTGACTTTTAAGCAGATTTCACCGTCTGATTCACTGATGGTAAGACCGTAAATGTCCTCTAGGGTAAATAAGGTGTGCATAAGCCCGATGTAACTGTCAATGTCGGGTATGTCCAGAGCCTGCGGCGCAACGTCAAGAGCCTGCGCCAGTGCAGCCGTCAAGTCTGCCTTTGGCTTGCGTGAGCCAGTTTCATACTGTGCCAGACGCACGTCTGCGCTCCGTTCGGGA
Organism: Lachnospiraceae bacterium; assembly: GCA_910576385.1. Classification (GTDB taxonomy): domain Bacteria; phylum Bacillota; class Clostridia; order Lachnospirales; family Lachnospiraceae; genus Petralouisia. Next base: position 2,688 of record CAJTIR010000104.1, on the reverse strand, counting down.
AAACCGACAAGCATACCAAGGTATTTCTGTGTCATGCCCTGCATGATGCGGAAAAAATGTATTCTTTCGCCAATCGCCATAATGTTTCACTCCTTGTTCGTATGTTTATAAGGAGTATAGCATATATGCTTAGAAAAAGTCAAGAATAAGCGAAACAAAAAAGTTTAATATTTTCTTGCAAACCTATTGACAGTAGCAAAAATGTTTAGTATTATGAATTAAGCAAAAACGCTTAGAAAGAGAAAGGAGAGGTTGTATGGACAACAAATTTATCCGTGTGGACGAGGTGGCGCAGGAGCTTTCCATATCGAAGCCTTACGCCTACAAGCTCATTAAAAAGTTGAATGACGAGCTGAAGGAGCAGGGATTTATCACGATTGCAGGGAGAGTCAACCGCCAGTATTTCCAAGAAAGGTTTTACGGGACAGGAGAAAAACAGGGAAAGGAGATGGAGTAAATGCCAGTATTTAAGAATGAGGGCAACGGCACATGGTATGTGATGGCTCGGTATGTGAACTGGAAAGGGGAGCGGAAACAGAAGTGCAAGCGTGGGTTTGCAACAAAGCGTGAAGCGCAGGAGTGGGAGCGGAAGTTCCAGTTACAAAATTCCGCTGACCTTGACATGGACTTTGAAGCCTTTACAGAGCTTTATGCGAATGATGTCAAGAACAGATTGAAAGAAAACACTTGGCTGACAAAGGAGCATATCATTCGGACGAAGATTCTTCCGTATTTTGGAAAGATGAAAATTAGTGGGATTGGCACAAAGGAAATTATTGCATGGCAGAATGAGCTGCTTGCCTACCGTGATGAAAAACGCAATCCCTATTCGCAGACGTATCTGAAAACAGTTCACAACCAGCTTTCAGCAATATTTAACCATGCAGTGCGCTATTATGACCTTCGCTCCAATCCTGCGGCAAAGGCGGGCAATATGGGGAGCGAGGAACACAAAGAAATGCTGTTCTGGACGAAAGAGGAATATAAGAGGTTTGCGGATGAAATGATGGACAAGCCAGTTTCCTTTTATGCTTTTGAAATGCTTTACTGGTGCGGAATCCGTGAGGGAGAATTATTAGCTTTGACTGCCGCAGATTTTAACTTTGATAAGGAAACGGTCACGATTAATAAATCTTATCAGCGTCTGCATGGCGAGGATGTGATTACCTCTCCGAAAACGAAAAAGAGCAACCGTACAATTAAAATGCCAAAGTTTCTATGCGAGGAAATGCAGGAGTATATTGGTATGCTGTATGGTTTAAAGAAAAAAGACCGTATCTTTACAATAACAAAGAGCTATCTCCATCACGAGATGGACAGAGGTGCAAAAGCCGCAGGGGTGAAACGCATACGGATTCACGATTTGCGGCATAGCCACATCAGTCTGTTGATTGACATGGGATTCTCGGCGGTGGCGATTGCTGACCGAGTAGGGCATGAGAGCATTGAAATCACTTACCGCTATGCACATCTGTTTCCGTCAAAGCAGGCAGAAATGGCAGACAGGCTTGACGATTTAGGAAAGGGGGATTTTTAATATGTCGAATAAGAACTTAGATAACTGCAACCGATGGAGAAATAAAACTGTTGCTTTTCGGGTATCTCCCGAAGAAAATGAGCGGATTGACAAAGCGGTGCGGCTTTCGGGGCTTACCAAGCAGGACTATATCACAAGGCGGCTCTTATGCCAAGACGTGGTCGTGCAGGGCAATCCGAGGGTATATAAGGCACTCCGCAATGAACTTGCCGCCGTCCTTGCAGAATTGCAGAGGATTGAAGCGGGTGAGGGTGTAAATGAAGAACTGCTTGACACAATCGAGCTGATTGCTGTTATCCTCGGCGGTCTGAAAGGAGAGTGTGAAGATGGCAAATAAAAAAGAAACGGCTGCCCCGAATGTATCTGTTGGCGCAGATACGGAGCAACCGCCTAATGTAAACAATAACAGTATAACCAATTACCCGCCGAAAAACAATAGCAAAGCTCTTGAAACTGTATCTATGGCTGAATTGTATGATTCTGTATATCCGAGCAAGCCGCCTTTGATTGACGGTCTGCTCTACCCTGGCACTTATCTTTTCGCAGGCGCGCCAAAAGTCGGCAAGAGCTTTCTTATAGCGCAGATTGCGTACCATACCAGTATGGGAGTGCCGCTGTGGGAATATCCCGTCCGAAAAGGAACGGTCTTGTACCTTGCCCTTGAAGATGATTACCGCCGCCTGCAGGAAAGGCTGTACCGTATGTTTGGCACGGACGGGGCAGACAATTTATTCTTTTCTGTTTCGGCGGGTAATCTTGGCAATGGTTTGGATGAACAGTTGCAGGAATTTATGAAACAGCATACAGACACAAGACTGATTATTATTGACACCCTCCAAAAGGTGCGTGAAGTCGGCGGGGATAATTACAGTTACGCAAATGACTATGAGGTTATTACAAGGCTGAAACAGTTTGCAGACAGCTATGGCATCTGTATCTTGATTGTCCATCATACCAGAAAGCAGGGGTCTGATGATAAGTTCGATATGATGGTGTTAGTATATAAGAGTGGACAGGAAAAGTTGAACAATCTATACTATCAAGTGAAAGAGCAAAGGAGATGAAGGGCATGGCGAAAAACCAAAAATCTTACACTCTGGAATTTAAACAGCAGATCGTGGATCTGTACAATGCCGGAGGAACCTCGTATC
>CAJTIR010000103.1 GCA_910576385.1 Lachnospiraceae bacterium | reverse complement strand
CAATCTTTGAATACATAGAGGGCTGGTATAACCGTAAAAGAATACACAGTGCTATTGGTTATATGACACCACAACAAAAGGAGGATGAAGAACTTAAAACAGCAGCATAACCTTTCAACTTTTTTTGTCTAAAGTATTGACATAGATCCATTTCAGGGCACTGCAAAGCTGGGATACAGAGTAATTGGTTAAGTTATTCTGGATAAATGCAACAATCTCGGCTATTGTTCTTTTGCGAATATGGCGGTCGCTTTTTTTAGTATTTCGTTCTCGATCTTAAGGCGCTGGATTTCTTTTTGGAGAGCCTTATACTCCTTGAGGGTAACCGTTTCCTCCTCTGATACCTTGATAGGGGAAAGCTGCTTTACCCAACCGCTAATCGTACTCCGATTTACGCCATATTCACGTTCCAGTTGTGGATACGAGGTTCCTCCAGCATTATACAGATCCACGATCTGCTGTTTAAATTCCGGAGTGTAAGATTTTTGATTTTTCGCCATGCCTTTCATCTCCTTTGCTCTTTCATTTGATAGTATAGGTTGTTCAACTTTTCCTGTCCACACTTATATACTAACACCATTCTTGTCCAGTTTCCCGTCGCCGTCCGTATCGGAGTAGACCTCGAATACCGCACCCGTGAGCTTGTTGTCGGGATAGTCCTTGTCTACTTTCGTCAGAGAGAGATTGCCTTTGATGAAATAATTTACAAGCTCAATCTCCACAACTTCGTCTACTTCGCTGATTGTCACGCTGATTTCTTCCTCGGAGAGTACATATCCTTTCGGGCTTTCGATTTCACGAATTACCCATGTGCCATACGGAACTTCCTCAAAAGAAAAACTGCCGTCATCTTCGGATGTGGCAGTCGCAATCGCATTTTCCTTTGTATATTCTGTTGTCCCAGTCTTAAAGATGCCGATTAACGCACCGCCTAAATCCTCGCCGTCCTCATTAGACTTCTTACCGCTGACAGAGCCGTAAATCAGTTCGTTTTCAATGGCTTCTCCCCCATTGGCTGTGATATGCACAACGGCGGTTTCCTGCCCTGCGTACTCAAAGTCAACAGGGTATTTCTCGTCGCTGACAAGATAGGCGGAGTTTGTTTTGATTTCCTGCACATAATAGCTGCCAATCGGTAAATCGCTGACCGCCTTTCCGTGACCGTTTTCATCAAGGAAGATAACCTCAATCAGTTCATCCGCAGGGATAGAAGAACCGTCTGCGGCGGTCAGTTCCTCTGCGGCATACAGACCAAACGTAACGTCTTTGATTTCCCCGTTATTTCCCACGCCGTATGCTTCGTCCACTTCAAGGCTCTTGATTACGTTGATTTCCACACGCTGACGCTCGTTGTAAAAATCTGTGCCTGTTTCCGTCACTTCAATTTCCTGTCCCGCATACACAAGCTCCACGGCGTGGACTTCATCACTTAACACCATGCCATATGGGGCTGTGACTTCCTTTACCTCATACTTTCCGAGATAAAGCTCCTTGCTTTCCGCTGTTCCGTCCTCGCCTGTGGTAATTGTATCTACAACCTCGCCCTTCTCAGCTCTGACCGTTCCGTCTGTCGTAATAATCTCCTCGGCTGCGGTAATCTCATAGACTGCACCCTCAAGGCTGTCCACTACAAAAATCGGCTGATACAGCCCCTTGTTTCCCGATACCCTGCTGAATACCTCCCCAGACTTTCCTATCGTGATTTTCCCTTTCTGTGCCACGTTGGAGCGTTCCACTTTGACAATCGTGATGCCGCTTTCCTCCTCGGAGTTTTCCTGCTCCACGTCAAAATAGACTGGCTCGGAATCTAAAACATAGCCGTATGGGGCTTGCACTTCCACAAGCGAATAGCCCTTGCCATATTCTAAGGTCTGCGGCGTGATAAGCCCTCCGTCCGCCGTGGTGTAGAACGTGTCAATCTCCGTCACTTCTGGATAAGTGAATTTCATTGTTACAAGGTTTCCCTCTGGGTCGTAAATCTGGAAGCCTGCCCCTGCATAGGGGATGACCTTGCCCGTTTCCACGTCTTTCTTAACGATTTTGATATAGCTCCCAAAGTTGGCGTTGTTGATAAGGTAGCGGTAGGTCTGGCTGTCCTTGCAGATGAACACATCAAAATCTTTCATCAGCTCACGCCCGTCCCATCCAGAGGTCTGGTGAACCGTATAGATGCCATACGGCATATCCTTTGTCTGGGCAAATCCGTTTTCATCACAAATGAGTGTATCACGTTCCGTTTCCTCCGCCGCATCAAAGCTGCCTGCGGATTTCAAATATACCTCAAAGACAGCCCCCTCCTCTGGCGTTTCTATCTGGGTTTCGCCGTTGTCGGTGTGCTTGATGATGGCAATATTGCCTTTGATGACCTGCTCATTCACATCATTCTTTGCAGAATTATATTCCACGGTATAAAGCTCTGGCTCTGCACCTACATGGTGTACGGTCGTGTCCAGAAGATAGCCCTCGGACGGGGTAATCTCACGGACGCTCCAATCATTGCCGCAGATATAATATTTTGTTGTGAACTGCCCGTTTTCATCGGTGGTGTAGGTGTCCACAAGCTCCTTGCCCTTATAGATGCCGTAAACCGCACCTGCAAGGGTGGCATCGCCCTGCGGCTTCTTTCCCGTTTCCACGTCGGTCTTTAATACCGTGACATTGAACTTCTTTAAGATGTTGGTAAAGCTGCGTTTTGTTACTTTCTTCCACTCAATCGGGGCGGTCTGGGATGCGGGGACAACGTAGCGGATAGCCGTGTCCACTTCTTCAAGGGTATAAGGCGTGCTGCCGCTGATAAGGACGTTCTCAAACTTCGCCAGCCCGTTCTTATCGGTCACGGCGTATTCATCAACCGCCAATCCGCTTAATGAAGTGCCGTAAAGGTGGAACTTCACGCCCTCCACCAGATTATCCTCGGATGTTTTCACAACCTCAAGGCTTCCACGCTTCAAGGTATTGCTGAACGTCACCGTAGAGGTTTTCCCGCCGATAATCGTCACAGTCTGGGTTTTCTGCGGCTCGTAGCGGTCGATAGACTGCTCCGTGACGGTGTAAGTGCCAGGGAATAAGCCCTCCACCGTGATATTTCCGTCTTTATCTGTCTTTACGGTCTTGTTGAAGCCGTCGCCCTTGATAGTAAAGGAAATCCCCGCAACAACGCCGTCCTCGGATGTTTTCTTTAATGCAACTGTTCCTGTCGGCGTTTCCACGTTGATATATGCCGTCATGGTATCCACGTTTTCCACACCCGTGATAACGTCCTGTAAATTCGGGTCGCCGTAGGCAATCATCTTCGCACCGCTGCTGACGGTCGGCGTGTTATTTCTCGTTGCCGTAATCCTTGCCTTGCCGTCAATCGCCTTTGCGGATGTGATGGTGAGCTTGTTCCCAGACTTGGACACTTTCACATTGCTGTCGGAACTGGTAAAGGAATACTCGGAGAGGGAATTGTTCTTATCCGTTAATGTCAGGCTGTACTTCCCGTCCTTATAGGCAAGTTCTTTTGTAATATCTTTTTTGCCCGCCGACATGAAGCTTGGAATCGTGCTGTGCCTTGTCATGAATGACACAATCTGGTCGTAAGCCGCCCTTGCCCCGCTGTTGGCATAATTCGAGCCAAAGTGCAGGCTGTAAACGGTTGTGCTTGTCTGGCTGTACGGGCTTGCTGAATTACGGCATCCCGTGACGAACTCCCATACAAGGGTCTGGGTGGCAAGCCATTTCTCGTCATCACTCCCAGATAAATTCCCGCTGTTCCCCTGATAGCCGTAGAGCAGGGCAAGCCCCACCGCCTTTTTCTGGTCTGCGGAGAGGGCGTTCCATGTGTTGGAAGATGCCTTTGCCAGCGTGTTGCCTGTTTTTAAGGGTACGCCCGGCTGAAGGCAGAACGCCGTTTCCCCGTCCACATACATACGGTACTTGTATTCGCCCGTGCCGCCTGCGGTATGACCGCCGATGTTCGCACTGGAATTATACCTCATGGCGTTCCCTGCGCCGTCGTAGGTGTGGGTAAAGCTAATCGTGCCGATGTCGCCCGCCGCAAACGCTGTCGTGGCAGGGACGGCGGACAATGCCGTGACCGCAGCCAACGCTAACGCCGCAGCCCTTTGAAATAATTTACGAATCTTCATTCATTACCTCCTGTTCGTTCTCATGTTGATAGTTGACTTTCTGGCAGAAAAAAAGCCGCCCATGTGGACAGCTTTAATAGTTCTTTTCTCGGATAGTTACTGGCAGTATCTAGGGGGAGAGGTGTGGAGAGGGGGAAGTTAAAAATTTTTTTCTGTTTCCCAAAGGGCAGACTTCCCCCTCGGTGTCCACTTCAAAAATTCCCATGTTTCCTGCCTTACCTCTCGTGAGCCTTGCTCCGCTGTAAGTGGCGGTTGTAGAACTCCAACGCCTTTATGACAAAATCCGTTTCCTGCCCTCTGGGGATGGACTTCGGTATGAGCTTGGTTATCCGCTCATCCTTAAAGGTGGGCTTCTCTTTCTGGTTCGGTTTTTCCTCCTGCATGATGCTCTGGATAACCCCGTCCGTGAGCTTTCCCTCCTGCATGAACTTTTTCATCTTAATAGCCTGTGCAAGAGAGGGCGTGGCATCGTTGTAGCCCATCGCTTCAAGCAGGGTGTATTGCTGTTCCTCGGAAAGATAGGAGATTTCCACCGCAGGGCGGAAAGCAATCTGGCGTTCATCTACCATTTGCAGAATTTCGGGTACAAGCTCTGTTAATCGGATATAGCGTTGGATTTGATTACGGCTTTCTCCGACCTTTTCAGCAAGTTCCGCATCACTCCGTAAATGTGTCCCCAATGGGGACGAATTATCTTTCGGGGGTCTGCCTGCCTGTCTTTTCATGGCTTCAAGCCGCATCTTATACGCAAAGGCTTTTTCACTCGGCAATATGGTCGTTCGTTGGAGATTACTCTCAACCATGACAATAATCGCTTCGTCACGGGTCAGCTCCTTAACCTCGCATTTGAGCGTTTCAAGCCCTGCAAGCTCGCAAGCCTTTTTCCTCCTATGACCGCTGATAAGCTCATACCGACCGTCCTCCTTTTGGCGAACAGTAGCAGGGGTCATCACGCCGCTCCGCCTTACGCTGTCCACAAGCTGCTCCATGTCCTCGTCCATTAAGACCTTAAACGGGTGGTCTGGGAACTCGTCAATCTCCAAAATCGGGATTTCTCTTATCTTGCTTAGGTTCGCTTCCGCACGGCTCTCGTCCGTTTCAAAGAGGTCATCGTATGCGGTCAGCTCGATTTTGTTTTCTCTGCTTCTCGCCAAGCTCCGCCACCTCCTTTCCGAACTGCTCGTAAGCGGCGGCTACCTTGCCGCCTTTGTCGTAGGCAAAAATGCTCTTTCCCTCTGCGGTGGCTTCCACGGCTCGGATGGAGTGGGGTATCTGCGTGTCAAATACCTTGATTCTCTGCCCGTAGGCACTTTTTACCGTTGCCGTGATTTCCTTAGAGATGTTCGTGCGTGGCATTACCATCGTCATAAGGATGCCGTCAATCCGCAGGTGTGGGTTGATTTGCCGTTTGACCTTAGACACGGAGCGAAGCAACAGCTCTAAGCCTTTGGCTGAAAGATAATGGGGCTGTGTGGGGATAACCACGCTGTCAGCAGCCGCAAGCGCATTGATGGTCAGCATACCCAAGCTCGGCATACAATCAATGAGGACAGTATCATAATTCTTTTTTACCTCGTTGATGCAGGTTTTCAGTACGCTTTCACGGCTTATGGCGTTAATCAGCCTTACTTCCAGCCCAGACAGTTCAATGTTGGACGGGAGCAGGTCAACGCCCTCGTCATGGTGCAAGATGCTTTTAAAAACATCGACGGATTTATCGTCAATGATGTCCTGCATGATGGTAGAGAGCGTGTCGGGCAAGTCGTCGGGTCGGCTGTAACCGAGCGACATGGTTAGATTAGCCTGTGCGTCGGCATCAATGAGCAGGACTTTTTTGCCCTGCTGTGCCAGAGCCACGCCCAGATTGACCGCCGTGGTGGTCTTTCCAACGCCGCCTTTCTGGTTGGTTAAAGCGATTACTTTGCAATTTGACATAGGTGCGTCCTCCTTTCGCATAAATTTAGCCACTTTGTCAAGGTGGCTATGTAAAGGATTTATGACAATAAAAAAAGCCGACTGGCTGTTTTTAAACTACACCAATCGGCTATGTAAAAGTCTATTCTGTTTTTATCTGTTCTTATATGATAAGGCTTTCCTTATTCTTTCTGTATCCCATTTTTCTGGAAACAACACCGCCATAATATGAAACGCATCTATCAGCCCTGCAATATACGCATGAGTGCCGTATTCAAAATCCTGCTTTTCCCTGCAATCTATAAGATGTTGGCAAACTTCCCTTTGTTCCTGCGTCAAATCAAGCTGGTTAAAGGCATCCTCCGCATATCCCTCATCCTTACTGTCTTTTTGATAACTGGCATCAGCCTGTAACAGTTTTAATACGGATTCGTCTTTTAATTTCTCTACTGCTATCTTCACCAGTTCTTTAAATTTCTTATCGTACACCACTTCCCCCTGCCAGTTCTACCCTTAACTTTTTTACAGGTGCATGGATAACCTTAATAATAAGTTCATCAACACAATCTGTATATCTGCCCTGCTGTACGAGTTGATTTTTCAGCTCTACAAGGCTATGTAACAGGAGTTTTCTTTCTTCACTATCCACATATAAATGATTTTTCTTTTCTCTCATAATCAACACCAACCTTTTTTGATTTCATTATAAAGAGAAATAGCAATCCAATCAAAGGTGCGATTCAGACCATAAAATAAGCGTACCACTATTTCTAATGATACGCTTATCATAATTCATCCTCTAATCAAGGTCGATATAAACGGTTACATTCGTTTCTCTCCATTGATTTTTCCTTACATACTGTCCGTTAGCCTTTCGGTAAGCTGCCGCCTGCTCGAAAGATAGCGGTAATTCAAAGGTGTCACAGCAGAACCTCTATATCCTCATGGCAGATTTTATCCTATCCTCCCTCTCTTCTTCTCCTCTCTTCTTCCTCCCTCTCTTTTTCCCAGAATAATATCATAAAATTCTCTCCCTTCTCTCCACACATCACCCCCATATCTCCTTCTTCTCTCCCTTCTTCTCTTCTCTCTTTTTCTCTCTCCAGAAACAGAAACACCCCCCAGAACCCCAGCCTTTCCAATAGAATGGAAGAAAGAAAAAAAGAAAAAGAAGAATATCTGCCTTGCCTTGAGCATGAGATTTTTAAGACAGGCTTAGGGGAATGGAAGGAAAGGAAAAAGGAAGAAAGAAAGGAAGAAAAGAATCCTCTTTTCCATCCCCAGAATGGTGTCCTTCCTCTCTCCTGGGAAAAGAAAGAAATCCCCAGAACCCCAGTGTTTTCAAGGGAAAAGGAGGAAAAAAGAAAGGGAAAAAATGAGATGGTCAAGCTTTTTTGTAACACTTACAAGGAAAAGTTTTGACATACATCATACCTGCATTCTCTTTTCAAATGGTGTCATATATCCATTTGATGAATGCGGACGGATATGATTGTAATAGACATAGACATAATCCATAGTTGCATTATTTAGTTCCTCGTCGGACGAAAAACGG
>CAJTIR010000102.1 GCA_910576385.1 Lachnospiraceae bacterium | reverse complement strand
AACTTAGATTATTGTGTCCCCAAAATTGAACTGGCATAAAAATAACAAAGAAAACCATCTGTACAATCACTGCTAAACCGTTCTGAAACAAAGCATTACTCAATTCGTGTTAAATTTTCAAGGTACAAACAAAATCATATAAAAGTTAACGTGTCTTTTGACACCCTAATCCTATAAGAAAACAGCAGCCTATGATTCATCAATGGCTGCTGTCTCAAATATCTTTTTAAAATATAACTATTTTATTACATATTGGCAATCAATGCTGCAATATCCTCTGGACTCATTGCCTTATTCGGATCTGACATATCTGGCATTGGCGGCTTTTCTTCTTCCACAAATTTTTCTGTAGTTTCTGGAAGATTCTCAGCAGCAGTATTGGCAATCAATGCTGCAATATCCTCTGGACTCATTGCCCTATTGGGGTCAGACATGTCTGGCATTGCCACTTCTGGTTCTCTCTGTGGCTGCTGCGCTGGCATAGATTTTTCTTGCTCAACTTCCTTTGGCAGTTCCATTGCTTGAGATTCTTGCTGAGGTATGTTAGGCAATTTATCTGCCGTGGATTCCACCTGTTCAGGTGCTGTGGACATTTCCTCTGGCATGGATTCTACTTGCGCCTCTGGAATCTCATCTACAGAAGTATCCTCCAACACATGCATTTCCTTCGGTTCTGTCGCTGTATCAGACACAATCGCCTCTTTCTCAGCATCCTTGTCATGATCTGCAGCGCTGCTGGAGGTTTCAGAGCTGTCACTCTTTAACGACTCACTGAGTTCTTGTATTTTTCCAATCAATTCATCTCTATTCTTGTCTAACTCTTGGCTTTCCTGCTCAAATATTTGTCCTTGATTCGTAATCAAGTGCTCCTGCATTACATTCATAGATTCACGAAATGCTTCCATTTGCTGGAGTAATTTATCATTGGAATTCATCAACGCATCAGCATTTTCTTTACTGCGGCCAATGGTAATCTTAGCAATCTTTTTCTGATCTAGTACGATGCTATCCAACATTGCTGCAATCTTTCGCTGATTAATCTCCGCTGATTTTTCCAATGGCATAATCTTCTGTCCAATAAAATTAAGTTTGTCATCGAGCAATTTTAAATTTTTCTGAGTCAGTATGTAATATCCTTTTTCTGTATCTATAATATTGGAATACTGTTGCTCCCAATATTTCTTTTCCTGTTCCTTCCAATCAAACCAACTGCTTACCGTAAGTACAGCATATACAAGTGTCACAAAAGCTGCCGCCGCAAGTATAATATAATTTTCAGAAAAATTATCAATCACATAAATATCAATCAAACATATAAACAACGTAATCACTGAAATTACCATTAGCTTCCTCTTTTGTGAATTCTCATTTTCCATATATGTTCCTCCGCTATTTAAATTTTAGATCATTTCTGCATCTGTAAATATACTATCATAATTTATCTTATTTTGCAATGAAAGCTGATTTAAGTTTCCCCATTTTGTAATTCATAGTTACAAAAGATTTCATCATAATTTCATGGAAACATTTTGCACATCAAAACGCTATGAAAAGCACCCGATAATTTCTTTTAATGTTTGAACTTACAATAAATTTTAATGTTAAATTGACTATGGGTTAAACCAGATAGGGATAAAAAATAGATATGTATCGGCAGGAGCATAGATTTTCTCCTGCCACGCCTATATTTAGGCGGTTTGACGTTTGGTACGCTGCATATATTCCTGTTCCATTTCCCGCATTTCCTCGTCCGCGGGGATGTCCACAATCCCGACATAGGAATAGTAGATGTCGATTTTCTGTGTCCGTTTCCCGTCCTTTTTCTCACGCTCTTGGACTACGATTTTATCCACAAATGCGTTTAGGATTTCGGGCGTTAGCTCGTCGATGCGGGTATATTTCTTGGTGACGGCTATCAGCTTGGCGACATTGGTCGCTTCCGTGTCGGCTTCGCTGACCTCGGCTGTCAAGGCTTCGATTTCCTGCTTTAGCTGTTCCTGCTCGGCTTCATATCCGTCTGACAGTTTGTAAAAGCGTTCGTCATTCAGCTTTCCGTTGACATTATCCTCATAGATTTTGCGGAACAGGTGGTCAAGCTCCTTTATCCGCTTTTCGTCCTTTCCTATCTGTCTCTGCTTTGCGGATAACTCGTATCGGCGTTCCGCAAAGGTGGCGTCAATCTGCTGTCGGATAAACACACGCTCAAACTGCTGTAAATAGGACAGGAACTGCTGAAGCTGTTTCAGCACCAACTGTTTTAATGCGTCCCCTCGGATATAGTGCTGCGTACATTCCTTTGCCCTGCTCGTCCGTTTATACATTTCATCAGATATTCTTTCTGGTTTACAATGCTGTTGCTTTCGCCTTCTCGTCCGTCATCTTGGCTTAATCTACAATACAATGCCGTAAATTCTTCCTGCTGTCTTTTCATAAAGCTCTCCTTTCCGACAGCAGACACGGTATTGTGAAGTGTAGGTACAGTGTACCACATCTGCCCTTAAACTTCAACGCTTTAAAGCGATAATTCTTCCGCTGCCTGTTATTCCTCGTCATCATCACCCCAATTCTCATCATAAAATCCATATCCCTGTGCGCTGCGCCGAAAAATATCCGTAAGCATTACAAGCAAATCCCGCCCGTCTTTTCGGAAATGGGCGTTGACGGTGTATTCCGTGCCGCCGATTTTCTCGGTAAGGCTCATCGGCTCTGGGATGCGGACAAGGGGAGTGACGTTCTGGACAGGCGGCAGAGGGGGATATATTTTGTCGGGATTTACCATAGGGACGTCCTTGTATTTCTCCATAATCGCCTGTATTTCTTCCACGGACAGTCTGCTCATCGCAATAATTCCTCCCTCCTGCGGTCTGCCTTGCCTGTTCTGACGTTTGTATTTGACCGCTGATTTTCAATCGTGTCGTGGATTTGGTCTAAGCAGTCATCAATGTGGGCGGAGCGTTTCTCTATCCCGTCTGCATATTTCAGCCGCTTCCTAAGCTCGGTTATCTGTTCCGTCACGCCCTGCTTTTCTTCCCGAATTTTTTCTTTTTCGGCTGGTGTGGCACGGCATACCTTGTTCCGCAAATGCTGTCGGTAGTCAATCAGTTTATTCATTTCACTCTGGTTTTGCTCCCTGTCGGCGTGTAAGTCGGAGAGTGTAGAGATATTATGCTTTGACATATACCGTACCTGTGCGGTAATCTCGTCCAGTTTCCGAAGCTCCTCTTTCATCAGCGGGCTTGTCGGCTTGTAGTCCGTGCCTTTGGGGAATATCCCTAACTGGTAGCACCAGTAGTAATATAACGCTAAGATTCCTGTGGTTTTCTGATGCGGTTTCCATGCGTTTTTGTACTGCTCTGGCATGTGGGGAGAGTAGGAAATCCTTGCTTTGTAGTTTCCATATCGGGAAGCCCCGCCTAAACATGACCGTATGAAATCTGGAGTCAGCCGCTCGTCAAGCGTGTCTAACCTTGTGAAATGCCTGTACTGCGGCAGCTTCATTTTCCAATGGCTGCCCGAAAAATCAAGGTATTCTCCAAAGTTGCTTGTCCAATGGTAAAACCTCCTGTTGGAATTGAAGTCTGCCCTGTCGTCCGTGCGGATTTGCGGGGTGGTGGTTTCATCAACTCCATGCTCCCGCAATATTTTTTCCTCGGCTTCTTTCCAGATAAGCCATTTCCTGTTCTCCCGTCCGTTGTTGTATGCCATTCTTTTTTCCTCCAATCTGAAATTTTTGAAATGTTAAAATCCAGATTGGAAAGGCGGCGAACGGCAGCCAACAGCGGAAACAGCCCTGTGGCATAATCTGATAAAAAACGACAAAAGAAAAACCGCAAAAGTTCTGTGACCTCTACGGTTATAGGAGATACATATTCTGTTAAACGGAGATTCTACTTCTGGTTTCATGGTGAGAAGCAGCGTTTCATGAACAGGGATTTTTTAACTGGCTTCCTGCCAATCCCCGATATACTATGTATGGATAAACTCTGCGTTGCATGAGCAGATAGAATACTGCCCAAAAAAAGAACATAAAAAAACCCTCCAAACTCTAAAACAGGTCTGGAGAGTGTCTGTTAAGTTTTTTGGGCATAGCAAAATCGCCCGCCACACGCCGTTTTTTTTATTTGATGGGCGGTTGCCTTAAAGTCTTATAAAACAAAACAGAGCCAGCGAACGGTAATTTCTCACTTGTTCATCAGCTCTGTATCTTTATCCATGTCTTTGCTATATTTCTTCTATGTATGTGAAAATTTTTGTTATAATTTGCTGCGTTTATGCTTATTCGCAGACGTTTTAGTAATCTACTCCTTTAAAGATATATGACCTGCAAAATGATTACTCGTTATTTTTCATTCCCATCATCTTTACTTTTTTCATTCCTAATCAATCCATGATAAAACAGCATAGCACAAACTGCTGATGTTGCACCTGTCGCTGTCTGGTCTAAGTGAATGTCATGCATATTACAAAACATATTGATTACTATTAAAGCAACCAATACCACCGCTGCTACAGCAGCTCCTTTTAATAAATGCTTCATATCTTCCTATTTCCTTTCCAAAATAAATTTATGTACTACAAAATAGTATACCAGAGAAAACAGCAATTCTTTCAAAACAGTCATGAAACGCCCTAATTCATGAATAAGTGCGTTTTTCTTTTTACAGAACACGCGCTTATTCGTCATTTTTGCAGGGGGAGTTGATATAAAGAATGGTATAAAGTATAATTAGGGAAGTAAATATCGAAAGAAGGAATATATTGAAATGCTACTATCTTTTTTTCGGCTTTCCCTTGCTATCCGCAATGTATGGCCTCAGCATATGAACTTCAAAGCGTTTAGCGTACTTTATATACTGCTGTTAGTTGCTGGAATGCCTGTAACGCTCCTCGCCTGTGTTCCATACGGTTTGTTCGGTATTCTGGTGGCGGTATGTATTTATGGGTTGCTTGCTTGCCGTGACACTGCGCCGCAGAATGTTTTTATGGGTGTGATTGGATGTATGCTTGCCGTTGTGACAGAGAATTTGCTGGCAAATTTTCTTTATATGCTGATTCCCTCACCTTTATCAAATCAGTGGTATTTTTCTTACGGCATTGATTTGATTTATACTTTGCTGTTTTATTGGATTACGCTGCTTTGCGGCAAACTGCTGAAAAAAATATTCCTGTCTGGCAAAGGCATTTTGCGTCTTCCGCAGACATGGTATGTGATAGATGCTGCACTACTGCTCCTTATAACCATCTATCTGTTTGATAATTTGATTCCAGGACAAAACGGCTCTATCGGCAAAATGATATATAATAATGCCTTACATATTTCGGGGTATCTGCTTGTGATGTGTTGTTTACTTCTGGCTATGCGCCGCTCTTATCTGGAACGGATACAGACCGAAGCAAAGCAGAAAGCTATGCAGGACTTACAGGACTATACAAGGAATTTAGAAGCTATGTATAACGGCCTGCGCTCCTTTAAGCATGATTATGTTAATATTCTGCTCTCTTTATCTGGTTATATTGAAGAGGGTGATTTGGATAGGTTAAAGGATTTTTTTGAAAGCAAAATCTTCCCAACGAAGAATCTGATTACGGGGGAAGATTATAAACTGAACCAGCTTAGCAATATCAGTGTGTTGGAAATCAAAAGCCTGCTCTCAGCAAAAATGATTTACGCCCATGAATCGGGGATTGACGTCACCATTGATATTCCCGACAAAGTGGAAAGTTTTCTGATAGACACGGTAGACCTTGCCAGAATACTGGGAATCTTTTTGGACAATGCGATTGAAAGCACATTGGAGACAGAACAGCCACAAATAGGCTTAAATATCATCCAGAATAAAACTGGCGTATCAATCATCATAAGCAACCGCTTTCGGGATAGCGGTCTAATGCTGCATAAATTAAAGCAAAAAGGCTTTAGCACAAAAATCGGGCATCAAGGAATCGGGCTTGGGAATGCCCAGAAAATCATCAGTTCTTATGACAACGTACTATTAGAAACAACAATGAAATGCGACTATTTTACACAACATATAGAACTTACTGACAGAAAGGAATGACATCATATGTTAGATATCTTTGTATGCGAAGACAATGCCGCACAGCGGCGGACTGTTGTAAATATCATTCAAAATACTGTTCTGATAGAAGAATTGGATATGCAGCTTACTTTAGATACAGGAGACCCTTATATGTTGTTGAAAAAAATCAAGACCAGTCAGAACACAGGCATTTATTTCCTTGACATTGACTTGAACAGCAGCATGAATGGAATGAAGCTGGCACAGCAAATCAGATTGTATGACCCCCGTGGTTTCATCATATTCATAACCGCACATTCAGAACTGAGCTATATGACTTTTCAGTATCGGGTAGAGGCGATGGACTTTGTATTAAAAGACAACCCTGCCGAAGCGAAAGTGAAACTCAGAGAATGTCTATTAAATGCTATGGAACGACATACGCTCCAAACCAACAAGACACATAAGGTCTATACCCTTGAAATTGGCGGACGAAAAATCAGCGTGGATTATGAGGATATTTTATTTTTTGAAACTTCCAGCAATATCCATAAAGTCATTCTCCATGCAAAAGACCGCCAGATTGAATTTCCCAGCACCTTAAAAGAACTAACAGGTGTATTGGACAGCAATTTTGTGCGTTGCCATCGGGCATTTTTGGTAAACAAAAATAATATAAAAGAAGTTGACACTAAAAATCGAATTATCCATTTTGCCAATGGAGAAACTTGCCTGATGTCCACACGCATGATGAAAGGGCTTTAAAGCAATTTTCAATACTGTCATCTTCACATTGAAATTGTATTGTTTGACGAAAATAAGGGTGAGGTTTTCCCCACCCTTATCTTTTACATTTGAATAATTTCCTCGTTCACAATCTCCCTTGCACACGCCCTTATGTTGTTGAGCCGTCCTGTCCATTCTAAGGCGTTTTCTTCCTTTAGACGTTCCGTTTGCCCTGTGCTTGTTTCATGCCCTCTATGAGCCTTTCAAAGCGTTTCTGTGCCTGCCTGTCGATGTCGGCAAGGTAGGCGTTAAGCCTGCCGCTTGTGAGAAGATTGGTGTATGTAACCTTGCGGTACTGCTTCAGATAGTCCAGATGCTGCTGTCCCCATATGCCTATCGGCAGTTCTTCTTCGGCGGGTAATCGTAAATCTGGAATAAAATATCCATTTTCTTCATGATATGTGCCGTCTAACTGTTCAAATAGCGATTTTATCATTTTGTAATTCCTCCAAACAAGATATTCACTCCACATATTTGTGTCTGCTGTCTTAAACACATTTTTTGAGTTTTATCCTTATCTGGTTTCATTCATAATTGAATCTTCCACACAGTTTCTATTTGCGCTACAATCTCAGGCAAAATATTAAGCCAGCTCATGCAACGATTTAGTATAATGGCGTCTCCACTGATCACGCCCGGCAATTGTTCAAGTACATGATCTACATCCGTGATAATTTGAACCTCCACTAAAATATCATGTTTCTCGGCACACTGTCGAATCAAACTTGATAATCTGCCAGAATTAGAGACAGGCGCATCTAAATAAAAACAAGCTTTCGATATATGCAAAAATTTCAACTGCTCAAGTAACAATTCAACCGCAATTTGTGTCTTATCAATAATACGATAAGTTCCACGTAATCCGGCCAGATCACGTAATACCCCGTCTCTGCAAGCAAAAATGGGCGAACCAGACAATGCCACTTCCAAGGTAATGATGGTATTGAATCGTAAACGGTAGATAGTGCGTACCTATACAAAACTGGAGCAAACCTGTATGATAGAAACAGATTTGCTCCAGTCTTATTTCACTTCATCTTTACCGGGCTTCCGGCAGTTCGCAGGAAGATTCGGTGACCAGGGGAGCAGGTCATC
>CAJTIR010000101.1 GCA_910576385.1 Lachnospiraceae bacterium | reverse complement strand
AGGTTTCAAAATACTTGTAAAAATAATGATAAAGTCTACCAATTAAAGTTTTTTCATTGTATAATAAGTTTGTCGTACAGGGTCACTATCCTTTGTAATGTTTTGGTCAAATTCATTATACAACAGAAAGCCTTGTGCGGCATTTTTTTATTAAAAAAGTTGTAAACTGGTGTTAAAATACTAAATACGCTAAAAGATGAGAACAGCATATAAACTACTGACAGCAACAAAAATACAGCGGCTAAAGCAATATCATATTTATGTATAGTTTTACTAGAAATTAAATATTGCCTTTCTGCTTTTATATATTCACTTTGAGTATATTGAAATCTTAATTTTACTGTTTCCAAAGGTATACCCCCATTCGTTATATAATCTTTGCTGCAACTTCCAAGTTGTCAAACTGATATGTAATCTATCCCCTCAGATTATTTAGAGCGTCGGGGTTATTTGAGATGATCATTCCAACCGTCTGACATATTTCCATGTCTGGGCAGTCGCCACATGTCGCCACACCTTTTTTCAATGCACATTGACGAATACCGCAAAGACTATCGCAGTGTACAGTTTTAATCCCATCAATGCGACAGCCTTCACAGTTGATATGTTCAGGCAGAATGGGAGCATTATTTAACTCGGCCCATAGTTTTGCAGTTTTCTCACGTAACGCCTGGTCGTCATTGATTGTTGCGAGATATGCGTCGCATTTTTCACAATCCAGCCCACAGTATGCAATCATATTTCTCATGGTTATGTACCTCCTAAAAATCCTAATTTTTCCCTGTCTTAATAAATTCTATCAACTTTTCCACATCGTCAAAATCATCATAATCGCCAATAATTCCTTTACGATGATACAGGATTCCTCTCTTTTCATTTTCTTCAAGGCAATCAAGAAGATTCTCTATCCCATATCTTTTTATAAATAATGTAAATCCATATGGCTTGATTTTATTCATCAAACCTCTTTTACAATCCATTTCACAGGCATAACAGCCTGGAAGTTTCTTTTCCATGGAGCATTTTCTGTTTTCGCATTGGGTGTAGTCAGGACAGTTATCCGAATAGCAGCCATTGCATTTTTCATTTTCTGAACACAGGCAACAGGCAAGCCCACACCTTGCGATTCCTAATTCTCGTTTCATTCTTTCCCTTCCTTAACTCTCGATTTGTTTGTTAGTCCATCATTCTACAGATCTACTATTCAACCTCCACCTTATTTACAAGGTCCAACTTATAACGCACAGCACCGTGGTCTCTAAATATCGTTGCACTTGTAATACGGATTGCCAAAATAACACAGTTTTCATCCTGCTCATTATTTGCATCATCGTACCAGTCTGCAAATACTTCACGGAGTTTCGTTCTTAGGGCAGCGTTTTGGGGTTCCAAAACCCATCCGAGGTTTTCTCCAATTCCATGTCCGTATATCCCCTCAAAGCAAACGGAAAACGCAACCTCATTGTTATGAGCGATCTGCTGCATTTTATTTGATTTTGCCGATGTTGTGACGTAAAACACGCCATCTTCATAATAAGCACTTACATCACGGACACTAGGGCGAGGAAATCCATCAGCCCCCGATCCCGTAGCAATAGTTGAGAGTGCAATGGTATTATCTTTTCTGTTGCCACAACTTTCTTCGATTAATTTCATTCCATCTTCATATCTGTTCATTGTTAATTCCTCCATCAATTCCGATTTGATCAATTCTATAAACTGAGATTTATTGGTCTTAACTTTTCTGTCGTTATAAAGCTGACTTACGCACATTAACCTCTGCACAGACCAGCCCAGCTATATGCTCCGCTGTTTCATTTGTCAGTAGAAAGAACATTCCGTCATTACGGCATTTTTTATGTGTGTCGCCATTCAAGGCATAAACAAAACCTTTCACACAGGTATCACTACAGGCATTAGGGTCAATCAGTCTCTTGCAGTCACGAGAAGTAGTCATTTTCCTTTGCATATCAGCAGGAAGCGAAGCGATTATATCCTCATACTTGCCAGCATTGTCTCCGTAAATCCGTGCAAAAACACCTGTCTTGCGAAACACCCAATTCATTACTGTTTTCTTCTCTAGTTGGTATGAAGCGGTGTAACCGCTTTTTGCTTCCTTTATTACAAGGTCACAGCCCTGCTCATTAAGTTTCGTATTAAGTTTCTCGACAAACGCTTGGTGTTCTGGCGCGATTGCCGATAGAAATTCTTTGAATGAACCTTTTTCTTTTGCCATTATCTTTTTCCTCCACAAATTTAGATTTGTTTATTCGTCCATCATATATTAGCTATTTAGAAATTTTGTCAAATCCTCAATAGAAGCGTCCATTTTCACAGAAACCTCTTCCATGGTCATGCCGGAATCAAGAAAACGCTTTATCACCATTTTCATATCCTCGCCAACCTCAATGATGTGTCCGTCCAAATCGTAAAACCGAATCACCCGCTGGCCCCAGCTATGCTCGATCACTTCTCCCAGATATTCAATATCCGGGTATTCTTTCAGCTTGTTCAGAAAAATGTCAAAGTCTTGTTCCTCAAAAACGATTTCCGCATTATTGGATTTTTTTATTACCTTTTCTTTTGGCAGATCTACAAGCCAATCAAAATCCTGCTGCAATGCCAGGCCGCAGGTAAAAGCAATGTTTCTGCCATAATCCTGGAACACCTCTAATCCAAACAAATTCTTATAAAATTTTCTCGCGGCGTTAATGTCGGCCACCGATATAAGCATACATACATGTTTCATGCAAATACTCCTTTCAAACTGTGGTTTCCCATTTCCACAAAAGGTTATCTATAATTATCTGTAAGTCCAACCGAATTTGTCACTGGCCTTCTCGGTTGAACATTTATTATACCATAGAGCAGCCTGTATCTCCACTTTTTCATATCCGGTTTTGTCCAAGATTTGTCCTGTTTTTATCCAAGATTAACCCTACGGGTATTTCCCGCAGTTCCTTCCGGAATTGGTGCGCATAACGGATGGTCTTAACTGTACCGTCTTTTTCCCGTCCGTCATATACCGCAATTACACGGTCTGCATGTTCCACCATGTAGCGGTTGCGTTTGGAATAGACGTTGGGCCTGTATTCTTCCTGAATTACGATAACCTCTGCACAGGCATCCAAAAGGGCGTTTGTGTGTTCCTTCTGGCACAGGCTACCTTTCCGTTTCCGGTATGGAAGCACCGCGATCAGCTTCAATCCTGGATTTTCACTCTGCAGCTCCAGAACAATCTCCGCAAAGTATTGATCCACGCCATCCGCAAAGCCGGACAGAAAGACAGTAAAGCCATCGTTTACCGCTTTTACAATTTCCCTGCGCAGCGCTTTCTTTACATAGGCGGTTTCATCAGCAGGTATATCTCTGTGTCCTGTGACACAACAGGTCTTTTCTTCCATCAGTTTCCTCCGTTTGATAGATTTATTTTTGTACTTTATATCATTATAATAGATTTATTTTTTTAAGTCAACGCAAATACCCTTTTCCTATTTGTGAATAGAAATAATGTATGAGGTACAATCTATTACAGAATAGGAGGTGGTCTGATGTATGAAGAATTCGTCCCGGAACGGCTTGCAAAGCTGAGATTACAAAAGGGCGTATCTGCGCGCGACATGTCATTATCGTTGGGGCAGGCGAACAACTACATCAATAACATCGAAAACAAAAAATCACTTCCTGCCATGCAGTCCTTCTTCTATATCTGCGAATATCTCGGCATAACACCAAAGGAATTCTTTGATGAAGAAAATCTTTATCCAGAGACCTTGCAGGAATTTATTGCAGAAGCAAAGAAACTGGATTCCAAATCAATGTCATATATCCTCGGCATAATGAAAGAACTGAACAGCAAGAAGTAAAGCGGTCACGGAAAATGACTGCTTTACTTCTTATTATTTCCCATCCCGTCCTAAATTAAGTCTGGAAGTGCTCTATATTTATCCTGCTTTATGCCCCGGTGCTTCCAAACCCTCCGGCGCCGCGCTCCGGCCCTAAATCTGTCACAAAATCCGCAATGATAACAGGGGTAATCACAAGCTGGCCTACCCGTGTTCCTTTGGAAAGCTCCTGCGGTTTGCTGCTTACGTTGCTGATGATCGCATGGATTTCTCCGCGGTAGCCGGAATCCACGGGAGGCAGTTCGCAGACCAATCCCTTGACCGCCATGCTGGTGCGGGGGAATACGAAACCCGCGTACCCATCCGGCACTTCGAGTCCGAACCCAAGCGGAACCTTTGCAATCTCGCCCGGCTGCAAGGTGCAGTCATAGGGCATATACACATCCGCTCCGGCGTCGTTGCCGTGTGGCCGGAAGGGACGCCGGCTCTTTGGCGCCCCAAAGTCGATCAGCTTGATCTTCATGCGCCACCTCCTTCCAGAAACACCGGGTAGTCCGCCCTTAATATATCCTCCGGCGTCATACCCTCCGCCAGTTTCCGCCCACAGGTCATTTTCCCTTCCAGGCATTTATCCATCTGGCAGAACGGCCCTGTCTGGGAAGGCGTGAACAGTACAGGGCTGAGTGCGTAGAGTTCCTTCCAGATTTTAAGGAGCACGATCCTTGTCTCGTCCGTATTCCTGCGGCATACCCGCTGTCCGATGATGTGTTTCCACTGATAAGGCGTGGCGCTGATAACCAGCACGTTCCGAAGCCCCTGAGGTGTGGCATAGCCAGCCGCATCATGACCGATTCCCGCGCTGCACAGCTTTTCGTAACAGTCCATGCCCTCGTGACAGCTTTTTAAGTACAGTTCCCGGACCGCGGCCGAGGCGGTTAAAATCTCATAGGGTACCGCAAAATCCGCCTGTCCAGTATAATTGCTGTATTGCAAAGACGCACTCATAAACTTTACTTCGTTCTGGTGCCTGGTAATCTGTGCCAGAAAACGCCTGCTTGCCCCTACAACAGCCACGGTAATGACCGCAAATTTCTGAACCGTGGGGTGCGGGAGGCTCCCGATTGTCGCTACCGTATTCTCGCTGTATGATTTCTCATAGAGCGCCAGCAGGTCGTCCATCGTGGTGATCTTATGCCCCCGCTGGGTCAGGCGCGCCGCAAAGACCATGTTTTTCTCGGCTTCGGTAACCGCCTGGCAGTTCAAAATCTTTACTTCAATTCGGTTGATTGGTATGTCCCTCCTTTACAATGGCTTTCAGTAAAAACAGATAATTAAGACTGTCTGTAATTTTTTCATTCCATGTGCCTATATGGTAATCCGTATCATCATCAAAGCACATGTCATACAGGGAAACGATATGCTTTGCCAGCATCCCGGCGAGGGCACGCTCTGGCCTGGTGTGCTGTAAAGCTGCCGCTGCCTTAAATGCTCCCAGCCGGTCCGTATCGTCCCCGGTGTATTCTTTTGTTTTCCGCTGCAAGGTATCGACACAGAGCTGCACCTGCTCGTCAAAAACAGCGTTGACTTCCTTTTGTGTAATGTGACATTCCTCCTTTTTGGAAACAGAAAGCCGGCTACCCTAAAGCATTTTAGAATAGCCGGCAAATAAATAGTTATGTAGTTATTACAATGTATTGATCTCTTTTTCCAGTTCCCGGACCGCCGCTATGACCGTATCGAATGTGGGAATTTCACCATACAGCATATCCTTCATGGAATCGTAATCCGCCTCTAACGCCGCGAACCGGTATTCCTGCGGGATCAACTTTAAGGTGCCCGGCACAGCCTCCGGGTACTTCGCCCATCCTCTGGGATAGAACTTCATTTTGAAATCCACGACTTTCTTCAGCAGATCAAGCCGGGAGAACGCAGCTTCTTTTACTGGGGTCATAGCCATACGGTACAGGTCATAATAATGCCTGGAATACCGCTGCGGCATTTCCAGATGTTCCGGCCTGTTGGCCTCATGGTGCAGGATCGTGGCCTTTTCCCAGAAAGTCCGCTCCGGGGCAACCGTCAGAATATCCGTACCTTTCTGCTCGAACACATCAGGGTAATACTCTGCGGCATACGGCGTAATCTCCGCAGATTTTGCCGGCGTCCATGCGGCCAGCGCACCGATTTCCAATCGAATCACCTGCAAGGTTCCCGCATTGGCAAACAGTTTTGGGTAGGCGAAAATAACCGTCTGCTTTTCTTCCTCGTCTATGTGAATGTCAGCCTCGCGGCCAAGCTCTTGACATAATCCCTCTTTGATTGCGGGGCAGAAGGTTTCTGCCAGAAAGACCTCTGCCCGCGCGTTAGCCTCTTTGTTGAAGGCGTCCTGCTTTGTGTTGGAACGTTTTTCCCAGGGTTCGTCTTTGCCATATCCCAACACACGCCAGTCCAGGATCAAGTCAATATCTTCTGAAAACCGTCTAATCAGGTGAAAGGCTTTTGATAAACTGGTGCCGCCCTTAAAGGTAATCGAGTCTTTCCAGGGGGAACGTTGGAACAGATAATCCAGCGTAAAGCACACCCAAAAATCCTTTTCCACAATGGAATCATGGAGTCCCATCTTATCTGCCGTGTTACGAAACAGCCTCCGTTTATCATTGTCTGAAAATCTTGCAATGTTTTTCATTTCTGCTGTACCTCCCCGGCAATCTGCCGTATCACATTGTAAACCCAATCCGTGGATTCTGCCGCCTCCCTTAACATAGCGGTTTTATCTTCTTCATTCAGCCGGGAGCTAAGCGTCTTGATCGTTTTGGAAGTGACATTTATCTGCCCCAAAGTTTTCAACGCCTGGATCACAAGAACCGTCATATAAGAAAGGCCCGTAATCTCTTTGTTGGTCCGGTGTTTAAATTCCAGCTTTGTAGAATTCCACTCGTAAGTCTTATATGGACCGTCGCTGATATAGGACCATACCGCTGTCACCTGCGTGGAAAGCCCTAACAGGTTCAGCGCCGTATTCCCACAAGGGGCAATCGTCCAGTGGTAGTTCCGGGCCAGAGCCTTTGCTACCGCCTCCGGGTCTGCCGCCACGTATTCTTTCAGCATTTCACTGTATTCCGGTTTTTCGTAAACGCCTTTCAAAATCCGCCGGAGCACGCCTGCCTGAGTTAGCCGGTTCAGATTCCGTCTTATGGTTTCCGTATCTGCAATATCCGCAAAATCCGAACTGACAAAAACGGTTCCTTCAACTGCTGCGCCAATCCGCTCCTGAATCTGCCTGGAATATCCATTTGCCACTTTGCTCACCTCCTTTTGTCCCGAATATTATATATTATTCGGGACAAATTTTCAATACGCTCCAAGAGTTTTGTTTTTAGTATTCCCACGCAGAACAGAATCTATACAGCAATCTCAAAAAAATTATCGATACCGAGGGGATGGGAAGAGTGGATATTTTCTGTTTTGTCCCGAATTTAATATATTATCCGGGACATTTCAGGCGCTCGGCAGATAAATCCAGTCGTGCATCAGGCACACGCTGGGCTCGTCCTCCCTGGGGACCAGGTGGTAGGTACATTCCCCGTACACCGTCCGCTTGTCCTCAATCTCCATGCCATACGCCTTGTAGAAGCGGTATTCCAGGTTGGAAATGATACACCGCAGCGTCTGCAGCGCCTCCCGCTGTGAAGTCACGATCAGGTCCCGGTCAATGCTGCGCTTTAAGAACAGCAGGGATTTATAAAGCTGTACCTCCGTCCGGTAAGGGCGGTAATCCTCATGCTCCAGCCATCCGCTAAAGGCTGCCGGCCCGCTCTGGACCACATCACGTTCCGGGTGGTAATACTCGTAGCAGTCCAGGTTTGCCGTATTCAGAAGATAGAGCATTTCCCGGACCTCATTCTCTGAGATGGTCAAGCTTTTTTGTAACACTTACAAGGAAAAGTTTTGACATACATCATACCTGCATTCTCTTTTCAAATGGTGTCATATATCCATTTGATGAATGCGGACGGATATGATTGTAATAGACATAGACATAATCCATAGTTGCATTATTTAGTTCCTCGTCGGACGAAAAACGG
>CAJTIR010000100.1 GCA_910576385.1 Lachnospiraceae bacterium | reverse complement strand
CCTTGCAATTCCGGTCGAGAAGCCATTGTAACAAATCTTTCAGACCCTTCGTGTAGGTCGAAAAACGGTGGCTCTCATAGGTGGTCACACCTTTGCTGTCAGTAGAAGCAATGCAGGCCACTACAAAAGTTTTGTGGACATCAATGCCACAACAGATTTTGTACACGATTTTTAAAGCCATAGGGATTCCTTTCAGAACCCAAAGGTTCGACAAAGATTATAGGGAGAGACGGCATTGACTGAACGCCTAAGCCATAAACGAGATTGTTTATACAAAGATAAGATTACGTGCTAGGAGTCACACTTATTTGTGCTTGAAAAGGCGGACTACACATATAACTATACGGTCATCCGGCAATCCGGACAGCCCACTCACCTCCCCGTGATTTGTAGTATACCGAGTTCCCTATAAGAAGAATTATAAAGAAAAAATAAGCTTGGGCAACCATTTTCATAACGTTTTGTGCCTGAGCGAAGCGAAAGGAATGGATATAACTATGTAAAAGTGCCATACGGTTCTTATAGGCTTTATTTAAACTGTTTATATCCAATGTTTCCATACCATCCATAATCGCTATTTCCTGTGCATCATGCAACAGTACAACAATATTCGATACAATTCCTGCACTGTGTTCATAAATCCATTCTGTAACTGCTTCTGTCAGCTCCGTATTATTCTTTACATACTGATATGAGTAAAGCACTTTGCAGATATTACAAAAATCTTCATCATAAGCCATAGCCTGATACTGCAAGCCTAACGACCTTCTGGCAAGATAATCACTGGATTCAAAAAACATAGCAGATTCAGGCGTACCCACCATACATATACTAATTCCAGAATCATTGATAAGCTGTGTAAGCATCCCTATTAACTCTCTGCCATTCTTTGAATTGACCACATTCTGAATTTCATCTATGACCAATAAACCAACATGATTCAACGACACTTGGCTGACCATCCCCAAAAGCATATCCGTAGTTGCCCTTGCCCTGACTGCGTTCTGATAATAATTGCTCCCTATCTGTTCATCTACTTTGCGTAATATCTCCAAAAGTAAATTTTTTACCGAACTATCAAAAGGGCATTGAACTACGACACAGGGAATGATAAAAGAATACGGCATATCCAGTTCCATTACTCCCTTATCTGAAATCAGACTGATTGCCCTGCTGATAGCTGTACTCTTACCTATTCCGCTTGTGCCAGCTATCAACAGGCTGTCTGCCCCTCCAATGATTCCCCTGTATTCCTTTGCCATAATAGCCTTATGGTTCTCATTCTGCTGCAATACTGCTTTTCTGGTAGTTTTCTTCCGCATAGAGTATACTAATGCAAGATACAGCTTATAATAGATTTCCTCTGTCATTCTTGATGGTACATATACGTTATAAATGTCCGATAATTTCATTAAGCGTACCGCCATGTTCTCTTTTCTTACGGATTCATCATAATCTGGCTTGATTTCCAATGCTTTTATCAACTCATTTCCTGATTTCATCTTTGGCAGCATACTTTCAATATCTGCTAATCTATTCATAGATATTGCCCTCCTTCGCATAATCTATATGTGCCTTATCCTGCTCACGTTTTCTTGTATTACGGATATTCTTTAAATTAACATCCGCTTGCCTGTCTGCATTTGAGGATATTAATTGAATATGCTCTGCCAGTTCTATTTTTGCCTGTAAATTTTCTTCAGAAACACTCTTTACAATCTCTTTCTGACTGTTCTGCATATCCTGTACTGCTGCCAGCGATTTTCCCTTATACCGTGATTCAATCAGTTCAAATCTAATATATTCACTATTTTCAATTAACCAAACATAAGACACATCATCAGGATTGTAGGCAGCAATAACAGCATCACCCTTTAGATACTGTTCCGCACATCCCTCACAATGATAACGCATACGATTAACTTTTAATCCATATCTGCTGAATTTACCCTCTGTTCTGGGAAGCAATGCAAGCACCAGTTTCTTTTCATCAATATCTATCAGATTAGCTCCTATCTGTTGCTTGCCCCATTCCCATACATCGCTTGCATATGGTTTTACCTTTTCTGACAGCATAGCATCTGTATACGGATAATTTTCTATAATACGCTCCGAATTGTAATACAGGATGCAGCGGATAATAATTTTCTCAAAATCTTCCATAGTCAAACAGGCATCTTTCCTATAGTCGTGACTTCCTCGCTTCTGCCAATCATCCATCAAAATTCCTTTCCCTTTCAAATATGGTTTAAAATACCCCTGTATCAATCCGAAAAAGCGTTCAATATAAGATTTCAGCTCTGCTCTAAACGACGAGAGATTCACAAGGGTAACGCCAAATTCCATTACCACCTGTTCAAATGTGCTGCTAATATATTCTGAACCCCTGTCTGTAACAAACTCTGCTGGTAACTGGCAGCAGTTCCAATCCGATTTATCAATCAATATTCCATGTTTCTTACAATGCTCT
The DNA here is from genome assembly GCA_910576385.1 of Lachnospiraceae bacterium. Taxonomy (GTDB): domain Bacteria; phylum Bacillota; class Clostridia; order Lachnospirales; family Lachnospiraceae; genus Petralouisia. The sequence goes on along the minus strand of CAJTIR010000100.1, from coordinate 5,794 downwards.
ACTTTATCCGCTACCATATTAAGGAGCAGCCCTCTAAGGCTGTAAACACCGCCCTCCCAACTAAGGGAATATCCCATACAAAAACTGCTATAAGCATCCACACAAGCGGTCAATATCGGTCTGCCAACCAGATTGCCAGCATCATCCACAAGGTAAATATCACAAATGGTAGCATCAAAAAAGCCAACACCTACATGAGAAGCGTACTGCTGCACCCCATCCCCAAGAAGCGGTCTGTGATTCATCTGGTAGTCCTTAATACCATTTCTTGATATAAAAAATGTCTGCATATTCTTATGTTTGCGAAAAAAGTACGAAAACTGATTGAAAGATGGATGTTCGGGCAGCAGTTTTCCCATATCATCACAGTATTTTTCTTTGAGCATCATAGTATATGCAGTTTTCAGGCTGTTTTTATTCTTTGTATAATAGAATTTGTTGACCGCCCACCTGAATATCTTTTCATCTGCTGTTAGTTCCCTTTCCTCACTCTGCTTTGGTACAAGTACAGATATATCCTGATACGCTAAATAAAGGCATAAATGATTTCTAATTGTCTGTTTGCAGATATTCTTTGTTTTTGCAAGCTCTGAAATCAACTCATTCCTCCGTTTCTTATTCTGAACAAACGGTAATATTCCTGCAATGACTGTAAACCGCTCATACATTGTCTTTTTACTCTTTGCATCCAGTGATTCCTTATCCACAACCCCATACCCTGATAATCCAGTTAAAACATCCTCTCCGCATTTTTCAAAATCCTTGAAATATTCTAAAACATACCATTTCGGCATAACCAACCTGATACAGTCAATCGCAAATATTTTTTCATTATCAATCGCCAATACCCTGTACAGCTCCATATCTTTATCCGTTTTCTTATGCAGAAGGCTATTTATCCTCATCAATTACAATCCTCCAATCCGATACATTGTGCTTCAACCAGTAGTTTCTTGATAAATCAAGCAGCTTTACAGTTAATGGCTTCATCAAGTGGCTTCTTAATACACACTCACATACCATAACTTCACCGCTCTTTTTCTCACAAACAAAATCAGAGGTATATTCGCCTTCTGCCAATCCCTCTAGCAGTACATTACACCGAAAGCCTGTTACCTCATCATTTGCCTGTAACATATCCGCACACGCAAATTGAACAGTATCATATGTTCGGCACACACTCTGGCACTTTGGCAGACTTCTTTTCGTACATCTTCCCTTGTAATTTTTCTTTCTCATAGAATCACCTTTCTTTGACAAATTGCAGACAGATTAGTTTTCCCAAAAATCTCCCAAATCCGTTTTGATTTCCCCAAAAACATCCCAAAAACACAAATCTGGGAGATTTTTGGGGATTTGACTTTAAATTTTGGAAATAGCAATAGCCTGAAACCATTGATTTTACTGGATTCTTGTGCAGCAGTTCAATTTCCCCAAAAACATAATTAAAAAAATACTATGTCACGCAAAAAATGATTTTCGCTTTTACAACCTCAAAAAATGCAAATCCACTTTCGCTTTTGCATCCCCATCTGCAATCCCATCTAACCCATTGCAGACCACTTTGAAAGTCCTTTAGCAAATCCCATTCCTGCATCACATATCTATCTTTTTGAAGCAAAATGCTTTGAACTCCATTGCTTAATCGTTTCCGGTCGGCTTACTTTTACCAATCAGATTATAAAATATCGGTTTTCCTCCCTCATAAAATTCTAATTTTAAGTTCCACTAAATCATCTGCAACACCGCACAGTTACTGGATTTGACACTCTATAAGAAAAAAATTTCTTTCCAACTTTTCATGATACACTTAGAAAGAATCAACTACTTCATAGTAAAAAAATAGACCTCCGAAAGACTGATAATAATACTCAATCTTTCAAAGGTCTGTTCTCTTTGATTCTATTTTTTACTGATTCCTTTTGCTTTCTGTTGCCTTTTTGATAATCTGATTAGCTTCTCTAATGCTTTTTAATGTTACTTTTGTTATCTCCTAAAAGCGAAAAATACTTTACATTTTTTAGTGGCAGAAAGCGAAAATGATATTGTAGCATGACAACAAAAATGTTTATTCGAACTCGACTTTTCCTAACTAATTTTGTTTAGGAATTATTTTCTGTCGAGTATGTAATTCTTTTGATTATTTGATATATCCATATTATCCTGCCTATATAAGCTAATGTTATCATTTTGTTATCGCTATTGATAACATTGCTCTGTAACTGCGGATAATAGCTATATGTTATGATTCAAATTATAAGCGTTTTTGCTAAGAAAAGCAAGATGTCAATTATAAAATCTACACTTAAAAGCTTTCCTAACGCTCCCAGACTTTTCTTATAGCTTCCATATCTAAAGTATGCCACTCTTCTTTCCATAACTGCAAATACGGAATATCATTTGATGATGGTTTGGGTTCACAAGGTTCAATCTGAACGATTGATGGTAATATAACCGCATCTCCAATAAGTAAACATTCGCCTGCTTTTAAAACAGGCATCTTGTCCACAATACTACCTAACGTATCAGGCAATAACCTTTTTACATAATTTTGGTCGGCAGGGTTAGTTAAGCGAAGCGACAAAAAATTATTACATTGTGAAAAAATTGTTTCCGATATTTCGGAAGGACGCTGACTTGCCAGCATCAAGGAAACGCCATATTTTCTTCCCTCTTTAGCAATGCGTTCTATAGACTCTTTTGATGCTCTATATTTTGCCAAACCATTATTAGGAACATACTTATGGGCTTCTTCATACACTAATAAAACTGGAACATCATTATTGAATGTTTCATCCTCATCATTTTTAGCTCTCAACTTTTTATAATTATATCCAAACTCAAATAAAATTCTTGATATCAATGAAACAGTTATACTTAATACATCAAATGGAACACCACTTAAATCCAATATCGTAATATTAGATTTTGTTTCTTCCCTATATCCTAATAATTGACTTAATGTTTCTTCAAAAGAAATCTTTTTAGATGCATCTCCAAATAAAAACGTTAAACGCTTATCATTTATTTTATTCTCCAATCTATCAACAAAATTTATCAAATTACCATTATTAGTTCCTGTTGCAGATGAGCCTGTATAGTTTACCAATTCAACAAATAATTCCTCTGAATTTGTGGTATCAAACAAATGTGATTGACCATCGGCTGTAGTATAAGGAATCGCATTGCTTTTGTCCTTCTTTTCATTGTTCCTATTCTTTATATAAGTAAGTATTTCATTTATATCAAAAAATAATGGTGAATCAAAATGTATCTTTTCCTTTAATAAAGAATCTCCTTTAAAGTTTCTCTTTCGATTATTGACAATAGCTTCTTTTAATACATTGCGTTGGCGGTGGTCATTACCTTCTGTATCAAGAAAAAGTTCCTGTAATTCATCACTATTTAATAACCAATAGGGTAACACCAAATTATTTATATCAATAAAATTGGCTTCAGGAAATGCAGCATGGTATTCTGAATGAATATCAAAAACTACTATATGTGAGTTATTAAGTCCTTGATAGTCTCCTTTTTTTTCATCAATGGTTTTTTGAAGTATTTTAGCCACAGAATGGGACTTTCCAGAGCCCGTTGACCCAACAATAGCAATATGTTTGTTGAAAAATTTATCCCCATCTACTGGAACAGAAATACTTTTATCAGAAGACAAGGTTGCAAAACTAAACTTTTTATCATCTTCTAATGATTCTTCAAAAATTTTCTGGATTTCTTCTTTAAATGCAGGTTCAACTTTTTTGGGCGGGATAGCAAGCGTATCTCCACCTCTTTCAAATTTTCCATTTCTAATTATTCCCAATGGATTAGCCTCTAATATATATTTCCTATTAGGCGTACCATCATGGTTTATTCCGACTTCAATATTAAAATTTTCAATAATTGCAATCAAAACAGCATTATCATTATCTGCTATACGCAGATAAGACCCCACTTTCAATTTTTCTTCTGCTAACTGAAAATCCTCCAAATCATCAACTGATATCTTTACTTTATTTGGAAAAACTGCAATTACTTCCGCATTAATTTTTTCATTTCTGTTCATAAAGACCCCCTTCTAAATCATCATACTAATATTTTCCGTTGATGAAATTTGTATGCCATAAGACATACTTTGTTCTTCTTCCCAAAATGGCTCATGTAAATAAAATTGGTATATTTCTTTAGTTTTGGATATATTTTTTATAACACTTCCTAAGCTATTTAAATCATTTATAATTTTCATTTTCACATTATTTTCTGCATTAGCTTTTCTAATAATAGATTCGGCAGAAAAATCAGCACCAAGAAAATCATACCCATCCCATATTCGAACATCCTCTCGCTGTAACATTTTCTTCAATATTACTAATCGTTCTTTTGAAATGCCATGTAAATAAATATATGGACAAAAAGTATGAACTTCTCGCTTGGACAATTTACTCCAGTTATTTGAGATTTTTACAATCAATGAAATCAACTTAATATTATCAATCAATTCATCACATTCTATTAAGAAAAATCTCTCGTAAGGAGAAACATTTCTTGGAGAAAAATATTGTTTTTTTATCTCACCACAATATTCCCGAATTCCTTTGAATTGCAAATACCATTTATCAAACAACATTTTCTTGCTATTTATTTTTTTCAAAAATTGTTCTTTACTTACACATCTATCCTTTACATTCTGTTGTGTTGCCACTTCTTTTATATATCTCAAAGCATTATTATAATAATAGTATTCTGCTTCAAAATTTCCACACTGAAAAATTTTCCCCAACCTATCTATCACTTTTGCTTGTTGTTCTCTGTAATTTTCCGCATAAATATCAACATCTATCTTGCTTAAAAAATCTTCTATATCTGTATCACTTAGAGATAATTCTTCATGAAGAACATGGCGAACCTTATTTTCAGTATATGTAAAAAAACTTTTTTTTGCAAAATCAACACTTAAAGTACTCGGAAATTTGCTATGCCCTGATTTGTATCTACCATACAGTTTATACCTTATATTTTTCTTTTGTGGCGTTCTACATACATAATCTTTTAGCATAAGCCTAATAGGTTTTGCAATAACCGAATGATTGTATTCCGTTTTGTCATAATATTTACATTGTATTGCTGTTAACCCATCTTCTTCTAATATATCAACATCCTCAACACCCTCAATCGTAATTGTATCATTCTCATTTTTCAAATCCAATAACTGTAAAATAGAATAATCAAATTGATAATAATACCCTGTTATAGTATCAATAGCATCTCGTCCTTTTGCCATAACATATCCTTTTTTCTTCCGTTACCTTTCTTCAATACTAAACAATTCCATTAATAAGTTGTTATAACTAAAAAAATAATAGTAATATATTCTAAAATACATTATAAACGATTTTGTTTAGAAATACAAGTCGCTCGTAGTTTTCTTCTGAAGCATATACACCTTATTTAGTATTCATTTGTCTTTTCTCTTGACTTAAAAGAGTGGAAGGTTTTTACCCTCCACCCAACAGCCTACAAAAAACAAGTTTGTTAAACACTATAAATTTTTCGCAACCTCTTCCGCAGATGGTCTAACCTTGCATAAATAGCCCCTGCCGTCAAATGCACAAGCGGGGCAATCTCCCATAAGCGCGAACTTAATGAAAACTATACAAAAGGTGAATATTTTAGAAAATTTATAAAATAAAAAATTCACGACAAACGCTCTTTCGTGTAAAATGATTTTGCCAAATAATTTACCAAAAGAGGAATGTCATGAATTTACAAAACGATTTTAACAAATTAGACAGCAAGA
>CAJTIR010000099.1 GCA_910576385.1 Lachnospiraceae bacterium | reverse complement strand
CCGGGATTTGTAGGTAACAAAGAAATCGCCTCCAGTCGATTGAAATAAAATATAATCAATCGGCTTCGCCGCAAATTTTGAGCAATTTGTCAAGTGTTTTTGCAAAAAAAGTGGGTGATTTTTTTGAGATAGGGGTCTGAAAGCCTTATAAAATCAAGGCTGAAGATTCCGAGAAGTTATAATATGGGTGAGGAGGAACAGTATTATATCAAAGAACACCATGAACCTATTGTTTCGCCTGAAATTTGGGATGCAGCGCAGGAGATTAAAAAAAGCCGTTACCGTAAAAATGCAATGTCTATTGAAGGGACAAGAAAGAAGTACAGCAGGAAGTTTGCCTTTAGCAGTATGTGTGAATGTGGATTTTGCGGAAAATACCTGACAAGACGTTCCCACAATCAGACAACAACACAGACAAAACCGGTATGGAAATGCAGGACAGCAACTAATTTTGGCATTGAGAACTGTCCACACAGCAAGTCCATTGACGAGGCAATTATAGAGAATGCTTTCTTGGAAATGTTTCATCTGCTAGCAGACAATTTTGATGATGTTTTAGATTCGGTTATCTGTTCTGTTGAAGAAACATTATCAAATGATGAAAGTGCTGTTAAGCTGCAAAGCGTAGAAAAAACACTTAGAACGCTGGAATCAAAGAGAAAGAAATTGACCGATATGCTGTTAGATGATAAGATTACGAAAGAGGCATACGATGCAAAGTATAATGAACTGACACGAAAGATTAACCAGGCAAAAGGAGAACGTTCGTTGTATTCCTCGAATGTGGAGGCGCAAAAGCATGTCAGCCAGAGAATGAGAGAGATTCGTGTTTGTATTGCAGAGGCAGATATGCTTGATACGTTTGACAGGGTAGTTTTTGAAAGTATTGTTGAAAAAGTAATTGTTGGCGATATGAATGAAGATGGTACAGTTGATCCGTACAAGCTGACATTCGTACTGAAAGGTATGGAAGACAGGATTGTGCCGGATGCGAAAAGCAGATATAAAAATCTGAATAAGAAAGTTGGTTAGCATAGCATTGCCAAAAAGAAGAAAGGGTTAGAAAAATGAACACTCGAAATGACTTTTTGGATGATGCAGTGGATGATGGATTTGGAATAGATGGGACAGGAGATTTGAACACTGAAATGTGTTCATCTATGCAAAACGACATAGAGGGAATGTGTTCATCTATGCGTAACGACAAATGTTGAGACGGTATGTAAGTTAAGCCTTATAAAATAAGGATTTTTTTATGCGTGTAAGGGGTAAAAATAGTTATTTGCCACTCATTTGCCACCGTAATTTTTAAAATTACGTGAAATATAGGGAACAGGGCTGAAACCTTTGAACTTGGAATGGCCCTGTACTTCCTTAAGAGGTTTTCAAAGCAACAGCTTGTTCAAATAGGTCAACAGATTCAGAAGCCATTTTTTCTGTGTCATGTACATAAGTCTGTAAAGTGGTTTGGATGTTACTGTGTCCAAGCCGTGTTTGAACATCTTTGATATTTGCCCCGGATTCAATCAGAATCGTTGCGTGGGTGCCGCGAGGAGTGATAATCAAAAGCAAGCATTAGTTCTTTGTGGATGACGCGAGAACAGTATTTGAAGGAATCGGTTGAAGTATATTCCCCATTTTCTGTAATGCACACCATATGAACGCGCGGCAGATCAGAGCACATACATTTTTGGACGGGGATGATACGAAATATTTCTGAGCCCTTTTCATCCAGTTCTTTTTTCAGGACATGGATAGTATAAAATTCACTGTATTTCAGCTCATTTTTCTTTTGTGCAATATGTGCTGCCTTTAGTGCTTTATACAGTGTCTCACCAAACGGAATCGTTCTTTCGGAAGAAGGGGTTTTGGTGCTGGTGAAATACCAGGAGGACTTTAATTCCTTTTTTCCGTGTGTTTCCATAGCTTTACTCATATCAGAACCAAAGTTGCGCTTTACGACTTGTTTTGAGACTGTGATTATGCATTTTTCCAGATCAATGTCATTCCAGGTAAGTGCAAAAGCTTCTGAGATACGCAGCCCTGTGTAGAAACCAATCATTAGTGGAATATGAAACCTGGAGCCAGCAGGAAAGCGGTTGATGATCTGCTGTCATTCATCCAGAGTGAGGATAATGCGCTCTCTGGGTTTCTTTTCGATTTGGGTATGTATGGGCATGGACGAAATGAGAAGTTTGTCACAGGGGATTAGGGAAAAAGGCAGGACAGAGGGAGAAGAAAAATTTATCCTGAATATGAGCAGAAAAGGCTATACGTTAGAACAGATAGCGGAATGTGCAGAAAAAACTATTGAGGAAGCAGAGGCTGTCATAAAAAAGCGGGAGCCTGTACTGGCATAATCACAGTAACTTAATAACACAAGCAGTAAAGCAGTGGATGGGGCTGTTGCAAAATAGATGAGTAATCATCTATTTTGCAACAGCCTCTTACGTTTTCTTTATCCATATAAATTCCACAAGTCCTTACCATGCTGTTGATTGGGCGTAATGCATCATTGGAAAAATCATTGTGTATAAGCCATCTCTGGGGTATCGCGGTTGGCTTGCGAGAAAGCGCGCGGGTTTTTGATAGGTGGAATCGAAGCATCATTTTCCCGTGCAGGCGGTTGGCGGGATATGGGAGCATGGCAGCAAACCTTTATCTTATGCAGAGCCTGACCATCTTTCGTGTGGATTGCAGATATAGACAGGTTTTTGGCAGCGGTGGATGATAGCGGGGTATTCTGCTTAAGTTGGATTGGTTTTGTTGAGGAATCATTTTTTTGTGGTTGCTGGGCTGTTCTTGAGTTGTGTAGTTATGCCAAATGTGAGAATCATAGCTGAAGTAATGTAGGATAGCGAAGTATCAGATTGTTAAGGCATCGTTCCGAGTGTGCCGGGGTATGTTCTGACATAGGCTTTTCGTAAGATATATTCCCCAGCTTCGTTTCCCGACATATTTCTGGATGGTTGATGGAACTGGAAGAGCCTGCATGAGACGAAATATCATATGGTTTCGTTGTGCATATGTATTTATGCCATCCAGCAGCCCTGGCTTTTTCTCCATCCAGTATCCGTGAGTCTGGCACGCCTGAAAAAATGGAAATCCAGAGGGGTATCAAAGCGCATTCTGCTTTGCCAGATGCATGCCCTGTTCTCTGAGAAAGACTAAGCGGAGCTGTTAATAACCGAAAAAGACTAAAATTTTATGCTTTTTTCTAATGAAAAATTTTTCAATGCAGATTCCCGATGAGCCAATGCGTTGCGTTTGATATAAAAAGGTGCAGTGCAAGAAGCCGGGCGGGAATTTTTTCTGTTGGCGGACGCTCTGCCTACGGAATCTTTTCGGGGCTGTGCCATTCTGCGCGTTCTTTGTCGCATTGCCTGTCTGGAGTGAGATACCCTTTGAACCGTGGCATCCTGCGCGTTCTTTGGCGCATGCCCACTTTCCGAGTGTAAACAGCCAGAATTACGGCATTCCAGGCTTCCTTTGGCGCATCTCTCTTTTGTGCAGGAAGGACAAATGAACCGTGAGATTTTTGTTGGTTTTACGGGGAAACAGGACTGGAATTATCCTCTGGGAAGAGTTATTATCACCACATTAAAGAGGTCGTAAAAAGCCAAATCCTGTCGGAACTTCGTTACAGGCGCATACAGGCGTTTGGGGACACCCTGAAGCTGAAGATGTCCTCGTTCGTCAAGGACGGGAGCCGCTGGAGACTGGACATCCAGGAGGAGAAGACGGGGAAATCCAGGGCGTTCAAAGTCCCGGTGGAGGTCTATAGCTTCGTCCAGGAGTTTGCCTATGAGAACGGCATCGGCAAAGACATGAGGCTGTTCGGGGTGTTCGAGCGAAATGCATGCTGTCTGGTTTGTTTGGAAAAGGACAGGGATAAAAACTGTAAGCATCCCACGGGGTATGTAAGACCCTGCGGGGGTTGGAAAGGCTTGTGGAAAGCATCTGGTTTGGGGCGGACGTGAAGGACGGGTGCGTGGAGCTGTTTGACCGCACAGGAGCGGGAATGAGGTTTTTGGAAGTGTTAAAGGAGGCTGTGGCATCTGGCAAGGTCAGGACGGTGCACAGAGAATCCAACTGGAGGAATGAGCTTTCCGCAGGATAGGCATGGCGTTTTGGGGAAATTTCCAGTATACTCAGCCGGGGCTTTCGTGCGCGGCGTGGAGTTTGGAAATTTATGGAAGGGGGCTGATTTTTTGGAAGTCAGTGCATATATCATGCGTGTTGGTAAAAATGGGGAAGCATACCAGGGGTATCTGGGAGAGGCAGACGTTTCCTTGCTGGAGCAGGGGTACATATACCCGCTTGGCGGCGGGCTTGCTGTGGTCTGTGTGGAAGATGCTGTAGTACAGGGGGAAACACTGAACCGTGCGGTTTACGACGGTGGCGGGAATTTCCAGACTGTCCTTGCGGGAGATCTCGCGGCGGTTAGATATGAAGGGGGGCTTCAAGGATGTATATAAAGAGGACATTGCGTCCATTGAGAATGCCTTAAAGCCTGTCGGGCGTATCGCGTATGGAAAGGTCTGCCTGAAAGCATCATCCATGCTCCACCTTGCTGAAGATGCCGGTAGTGACATAGACGCCCTCCAGCTGCAGCCTGGCAATGACTTCCGTGGCTTTCATGCCGCGCTCTTTCCTGAGCCTGCGGATGTTTGAGCCGACGATGGGGTTTAAGCGCTGGTTAATCCTTTCAGCCATGTCAATCACCTCGTGAGAAAAATTATTATCCAAAATGGAAGAAAAAAGTGTCCAAAATGGAAGTTCTATGGTATAATATGGTATATCTTGCCATGAAAGAAAGTGGTTGCGGTGGAAGAGAGGGAGGAAGATGGAAATGTTTTGCAGGAATTGCGGTGCAGAGATACCAGAAGGAGGGAGCTTTTGCGGCAGTTGCGGGACTCCGGTAAAAGAAGAGCCTGTTGCGGTAAGAGAACCCGAAGACAGCCGTCTGGTGATGGAAGGTAAGGAAAGAGAAAAGAAAACTGATGCAAGTAGTGAAGTTAGAAAAAACAATCCTGATATGGGGGTGCAAAGTAAGGTCAAAAAAACGTTAATTGTAGGGGTATGTTCAGGGGTGCTGCTTCTGGTTGTGGGGACTGCCATATTATTTGCGACAGGCGTTCTTGGCGGCAAGGACAAGCCCAAAGTAGTCATAGCGGAGGCTGATGAGCCGAAGAAGGTGGCTGATTTAGACGAACAGCAAAAAAAAGAAATGGAAGAAAAGACGATGGAGGAAGAACCAATAGAAGAAGAGCCAGATGGGGAAGAACTGATGGAGGAAGAATCAGTAGAAGAGGAGACGGATGGGGAAGAGCCGGAGCAGGATGCCAATGATGTAAAAGAAAATCTAGGTGAAATAGACTGGAGGCAGAGCTATAGGGACGCGATAGAAGATAATCTGGCTGAAATTGGGCTTGCCGACAGCTATGGGTTCAATGATATCAATGAGGATGGCATTCCTGAAATATTTACCCATGTCGCATCCCATGTTGATATTATGCTTTATGTAAAAAGAGATGGTTCAGTTGGCATAGTATCAGCCCAAAAGTATCATGGCAATTTGCTTCGCGGAGATGAAGAGGTTTATAATTCGCCGGAAGAGCATATCTACACCAATATGTATCATTATGCGGAAGATAATGATACATATCAGCCAATAGAAGAACAATGCATTGCCCGAAAATGGGATGGGAATGAGAATAAATATTTCGTGGATGACAAGGAAATCTCAGAGCAGGAATATACGGCAAAGCAGAATGAGATTGATGAGATAGACTGGAAGTATGGGGATGATTCAGCGTATGATTCGGAGCATTACGGTTATGGTACGGCAGGGATGCTGCTTGCAATTGAGGCGTGGGGGACTTCGTCCAGTGAAGATTTGCAGGAGGCTGTGGATGTGGAGGCGGAAGTAGCTCAGATCAGGGAGTGGTATTATGATACGCAGGAGAGGCAGGAATCTTTGATGTGCTGTGAGTATACACAAGGGATATATTATTTTGAGTATGGTTATGCAATCAAAGGTGTAATCCCGGCAGACTATGATGACTGGGGGTATACGAGGGAGTATTATTACCATGACCATGAACTTTACTTTGCATTTTTATTTGCCGGGAGCGAAGAATACCGCCTTTATTTTAAAGATGGAAAAGTTATCCGCTATATTGATGCGAATGGGACTGTTTACGATTATGGGGATATTGGGGAAGGGGAACAGTTAAGTGAGCGTGTCAGATTGGAGTCGGATGCGTTGTATCCGGACGTAAACTGTGGCTTATAGTCTTAGAAAAAAGAATATATAAATGAACGCAGTTACACTTGTGCAGTTATAATATACGCATAATTTAACTCGTTGTGCTGCTTATATAACCCAAAATGCATAGATCACCGAAATGGCAAAAAAGCCCAAAAAGTCCCTTTCTGATTCTGGAAGCTAAAAATTTCAGAAGATTAACTGCTTGATTTTTCCGATGTCACAGGGTGTCTGGAATATGCTGTTGAATGCCATGCACAGGTTATGACCCAATACTTTATTCTGCAGCCGGGTGCATAATCCCTGGAAGCTTTTCGCTAGTACTCTTTCCGCATTCAGCTGCCCGCTAAGCTGTGAGAATACCGTTTCCACTCTTCGCCGGAAACGGAAAATCAGCTGACGTATTTGCGCAGGCCAGTTCTTCTTATAATTTAGGGGCTTCAGTGACATCAGGCAGATCACTTTTTGCCGCATGTCATCAAAAAGGGATTCCCCAGTATATCCTTTATCTCCAAGGATTACCAGACCAAGGCGGTTTTGCGCAAGATCCCGGAGCCCCTCCCGGTCATCCATTGAGGCTGGGGTGATCTCAAATAGAATAGCACATTTTGTTGAAGTTTTTTATGTCAAATAAACTGGCACAACAGGTTAATTTATCGTTAATGATTAAAGAATTTGTTTGAAAGGATAGGGAAAATTCATCGAAAGAAGATGTGGAATTAGATTCCATAATTTGGTATACTGTTGATGTTATTATCAAAGATAAATCAAGTTTTTGGAGGAACAAAATGGTAATTGAAACAGAGAGACTATTTTTAAGAGAATACATGTTTGATGATTTTAATGCGCTATTTGAAATAGTTTCTGATTCAGAAACTATGCAACATTATCCCGCCCCTTTTGATGAGAACAAAACAAAGGATTGGATTGCATGGAATTTAGAAAATTATCAAAAGTATGGATTTGGACTTTGGGCAGTCGTGCTAAAAGAAAGCGGAGAGTTTATTGGGGACTGCGGAATCACCATACAGAACATAGATAGCGAAATGCTTCCAGAGATTGGATATCACATCCATAAAAAGTATTGGCGAAACGGATTTGCAAAAGAAGCTGCCCGAGCAGTAATAGATTGGGTGTTTCAGAATACCCAATATGATAAAATCTATTCCTACATGAAATACACAAACGTGGGGTCTTATTCGACCGCTATTGCAAACGGTATGAAGAAGGTGAAAGAATATCCTGATCAAAAGAATGGTATATCATATGTGTATGCGATAAAGCGTGAAGAATGGAAATGATTAAATTGATGACTTTCAAATTTGTACGATTGTCTGATATTTTGAAGGAGAAAAACCAATCAAGAAAGATGCTTAGAATCATATTGAAAGATTCAAGCATTTTTCTTTTTATCTCATTACTGCTTGATTGGAAGTGTAACAAAAAATGTGGCTCCTCCGCCATTCGTATCTTTACAGCCTACTTTACCATTCATCATTTTTGCAAGTTCATCCGCTATGCTAAGTCCTAATCCAAAATTTGATTTATTTGTCCTTGATTTGTCAGCGCAATAGAAACGGTTAAAAATATATGGCTTGTCATCTTCGCGAATGCCGTTTCCGTGGTCTGTCACAAAAAATGTGATATGTTTGGCAGTTGTCTCTGTTTTAATTTCGATTTGTTTATTGTTTACAGCGTGGTGAATGGCATTGTCCATATAAATTGATAATATCTGAAAAAGCCGTTCTCCATCTGTGCAGAGTTTAGGGTAACTGGTTTCCACGATTTCCAAACACAAACAAATTTTTTTACGGATGCAGATTGGTTCATAAGCTTCATATAATGAGATTAGCAATGTGTCTATATCAATGGTATTTTTGCATAATGTCCATGATTTCGCATCAGAAGAAGCCAGAAGCAGCATATCTCTGACTAGTTTTGACATTCTCATGCATTCTTTATCTAATATTTTAACAGATTTTCTAAATTCAGTATTATCTATTTGTAATTGTTCCAGTTTCTCTGCATTTGCCACAATAACAGCGAGCGGCGATTTTAATTCATGCGAGGCGGAAGCGATAAAATCTTTCTGGCTTTTTAACATCATTTCCGTTGGCTTTAATGCTTTTTTTATTAATAGATAACTCATAATAGAAACGGCAATTAAGGAAAGAAACCATAAAGAAAGATATAGAAAAGTCTGTTGTGTTAAAATATCAAATAAGGATTGCTGTCTGTAAATCAGTGACAGATGATAAGTCGTGTCGTTTGGCAAGACAAT
>CAJTIR010000098.1 GCA_910576385.1 Lachnospiraceae bacterium | reverse complement strand
ATGGAAGCGTGCAGGATTTCCGGTTTGTGCTCAGCGAGCGGATAAGGAAGGAACTATTTTTTGCCACTTTGGTGAAAAAGAGCAAAAGTATGATAAAATCATCGGTTCTTATGAAAGTCTTGAAATGCCTTGTCCAGCAAAATGCCTATCATTTATAAAAGTTGTAAAGTGGTGTTATTAAATATATCACTTATTTCCTGTTTGGTGTTACAACTTTATTATACCAGCTCACTTTTCACGCTCTGTCCTGCGGCAGTCACATTCAGACGGATGTCGGTCACGCCCGAACAGAGCCTTGCCTTGTGGGAAATATGCCTCTTTAGGCTTGTGGCATTTCCCACAGTACAGTAAACCGTCCTCCCCTTTGTAATCCTCCGGCTCCGCATCCGTGTTTACCATCCGCAAGACCGTATCCATTAAATTACCACTCATAAGCTGTCCTCCTCACTGTATGAATAATCGGGGATTCCCTTTTTCAGTGCATTTCCTGTGATTGCTGCCTTTTCGGCGTTCTCCTGCGCCCATTTGTAAATCGTGGCGGCATGGCTATTGTATTTCCTCCCGCTTGAAGCAATATGTACGGATAAACGGTCAATATAATATTCCCACTTGTCTGGCAGTTCTGCTTTCAGACTGTCAAGCTCCGCATCAGAGAGAAAAACATTATTAAATCTCCCATAAGCGGCGGGGGCGGGCGTGTCTATCTCTCCCTCTTTCTCTATCTCTTTATCTCTCTATCTCTAACTCTCTCTCTACGCTACAAACCTGTTTCAGATTGTTACCACCCGTTTCATTCGTGTTACATTGTAACAGCCTGTCATTTCCGACAGCCTGTTTTTTCCTCTCCCTATGCTCCCTCACACGCATAGCTGAAGCCGTTTCAGAACCGATGATTGTCGGCACTTCCGTTAGCTGGTACTCGTCATCATCGCCAATCTCTATCAACCCGTGCCGCTGTAAAAACGCAAGCGTCAGCTTCACATTCTCTGCGTCCTCATCAAGCGCAAGTGCAATCTCCGAAGCGAAGTTGTCCTCCACGCCCTCAAAGTAAAGTTTTCCCTCGTCCTTCAGCGAAAGCAGCATCATTTTCAGGTAGATAATCGTATGCGTATCGCCGCCCGCTATGGAGCGCAGCTTCTTGATGCGCTTGTCTGAAAACCAGTCCGCTTTCAGTTTCAGCCAGTAATACCTCTTTGCCATAAATGCCTCCTTAAACGCACAAAAAGGACAGCCCAGACTTTTCCCATAAGTCTGTGACTGCCCTTGCGCTGTGTTAATGAAAAATAATTCAAAATCCCTTGAAAACTTTCTGCAAACAATCGGGAAAGATTGCAGAAATATATGTTGGATTATGTATTCAGTTTTTTTGCCAGCGTTCAAATGCCGTCTTAAATTTTCAGCTTGTCCGCACCGTATTTGCGAATGATACGAAAAAGGATTTCTTTCTCTTTCCTCTCTGCTTTATCATATAAGCTACATAAGGTTTTCTGTTCCGTCAGCGTGAGGGTGTTGGTATAGGGCATATAGTTTTCTGTGATGAAAACTCCGCCGCCTTCGCCCGGCTTTGTGTAGACAGGGTAATCAAAAGATAGTGCGATAACGTCATTCATTATCGTGTGCCTTGAAACCTCCAGTTCCCATGCAAGCTCCCTCATTGTCGTATGCCCCCTGACGGATAAAATGCTGATGATTTCCATTTTCCGGTGTGCAGTGTCCATGCCACGCCTCCCGTCATTTTCTATGTAAAACTTCCACAGTACGGTCCAAATTCATGTATGATTGACAGGACAATCTTCCTGTCCTCTGAACCACAGGTCACAGCAACTTTTTCCAAGCATTCCAACTGTTCTTGCGTGAGCGTGTTCTGGTGCTGCCCCACACCGTCCGCAAGGAGATAGCCTCCGTCATATCCCTGCTTTGTGATAACGGGGAGTTCTTCGCCTATGATGTCAAAATCCCTGCGTATGGCTTTCCTGCCGACACCGTACATCTTCATCATTTCCGATGTAGTCAGCTTTTTCCCCGACAGAAGCATACGCTCGATGTCACGCCGCCGCTGGAATGCGTTGTCCTTCATGTTTCACCTCCTTCCGCTGTTTGATTTCCTGTGGCTATTATAGAAAAAGTAATATTCCCCCTATGGCTACCTTCCTCAAAAAAGTTGGGTTATTTTTTCAAAAACGGTAAAAGTTATACCGACTTTTTCTGAAAGAATCCCTTATTTGCCAGTGCTTGCAAAAAAGTCGGTATAACGTCATAGCAAGCACTGCCTGTGTTCCCTCACAGGCTCATTTTTTTCAATTTCCCTAAAGACGGAAACTTGAAAAAAACGCTTGCAAGGGGAAGTTTCCCCCTGACCCCCTCTGCATTCAAAAATCAAAAATTACCCTATCGGAATTTTTGATTTTTCTACTCATTTTTCTGCACGAATATCCCCCATAACGGGATAGAAGATTGTGTAAAATGTTTTCATCAATCCATTACAGAAAGGACATTAAAAATGGCAAACAGAGAACGCAAAAACGAGTTAAAAATCTATCTGAGTGACGATGAGCAATATATCCTTGAACAGAAGGTAAAAGCCTCCGGTATGAAAAGCAAATCCGCTTTCCTGCGCCGCCAAATTTTGTATGGTTTTGTCTATGACATTGACTATTCCGAACTTCGGGAATACAATGCCGCACTCGGAAAGATCGGGAGCAATCTGAACCAGATAGCAAAGCGCATGAACGCCACAGGCAACGTCTATGCCGCCGATGTAAAGGAAGTCAAGGAGCTGATGAAAAAAGTGTGGGATACACAAAAATCCATGCTCTCAAAACAGCCATACATGAAACAGTAAACCAAAACAAAATCTCTGCTGAAGCACAGGGCAGTAGCAACCGTATTTCTTTTACAAATCCTCCAAAGCGAAACCGCATCAAAATCCAAAATCAGACAAATTTCGCATCCATTAAAAAAGGTGTACCGCAGTGAGGTTTTAATCTTCCTTGCAGTACACCTTGATGTGTAAAGTTATCCGTGGTTTTTTTGTTTCCCTTATTCTATGGAACGATATTTTCAATTTCCTCTTTCTCATTATTTACCTCCTGATTTAACCCATTCCATTTTAATTTTCCAAACAAAAACGGCAGCTTTGTTTTCCAAAGCCACCGTAATATTAAGGCACTAAAACATGGCTGCTGTACGACGGCTTTTTTTCTTTTGCCGTCGTGCGGCAGATTACTTTATCATTCAGTTTTCTATAAGCTGTTCTTACAAATCCGTGTTAAGAAGTTCAATTACAATGACTTCCGGGCGGTTATTAAAGCGGATAGGAATAATGCTGTTACCTAATCCCCGGCTAACAATCATATTTGTACTGCCATTTGTAAACAGCCCTGCGTCATACTTTGGAAATATCCCTTGATCGGGGGCAATCAGCCCGCCGATGAATGGCAGACGAAATTGACCGCCGTGTGTATGTCCGCTTAGAACCAAATCAATATTGCAATGTGCATAGCTCTCAAATAGTTCCGGGCGGTGTGAAAGTAAAATAGTGTAGCTGCTTTCATCATCAGCAAGGCTATTCAGCTTTGTGCTAACCATAGCCGGGGCTTCCCCGAACATATCACCTTTCAATGTGAAATTAGGGTCAGAAAGCCCGATAAGCGTTATCGTTCCTTTTTCATGTTTTAATTGTATCGCTTCATCTTCAAGCACAATTACGCCAATCGCTTCAAGCCCCGTTTTGAGTTCGTCATACTGTGACAGGCTTGCTTCGTGGTTCCCTGTCACATAGTAGACAGGCGCAATATTAACCGCCATTTTTGCGAAATCAAGAGCCACGTCAATATCTGTATGTCCTGCGTCCACGAAATCCCCGGTTATTACAATAATGTCCGGCTTGCTTTCTGATAGCAATTCCAGCAGCTTTTTATTTCCTTTCCCAAATTCTGCGTTGTGCAAATCTGATACCTGCGCTATCCGAAACCCGGAAAATGCAGAGGGAATACGGCTGCTTGAAATTTTTATGTTACTCACTGTCAACGCCGCATTTCCCCATATCGTCCAAATGAGCAGGGCGAAAATTATAGCACTTAGCATACAGAGTATTATCTTTGTTTTTTTAGTGAGCCATTTCTTCATTTTCCCGCTCCATTTATTCGTTGAGGGATTGCCCTGTCAAACTTTATTATTTTTTTCGTTTTCTGATAATGTGAATGACAATGACCGCAACTACAATTAACGCAATCCCTTCAAATAAAGGAAGCCATGTGTCAGTAACACTTTGCCAAACAGCACTCCAATTTACATTTTCTGGCATAACCTAAACCTCCAATTCTTCAATTTGTTTTTCTATAACCATATGTTTACATGACAGGTAAGTGGCAATGAAATATCCACCATACACAATCAAGAACATCAAAACAGTAACACCAATATTTGTAGATATGTGCATATTTAGAAATTCCTCTACAATCGCTGTGATTTTTCCAATTCCAAAGGCTGAAAACATTCCTGCAAGCAAAAGCGGCGAGGCAAAGAATATCGCTATCTGCTTGAATAAAGCTCCGAAAAGTAACCGGCTATCCGTTCCCAGCTTTTGTAATAACCCATATCGGTAAATATTATCTGCGGTTTCTGTCAACTGTTTTAAGGACAGCAGCGCGGCGCATATCAGCAGAAACACCAGCCCGATATAACAGCATAAGAATACCAGCAATGCGCAGGAGCCGTAATACATACTGCTCAACATGATTTTTTCAGTATACCGATACCCCTCTGTTTTCCATTCCAGCCCAATCGGTATCATTTTCTGCAATATTTCATCTGTATTTATACCGGGTTTATACTGTACTAACAAAATATTCATGTCTTTTGCTAAAGACGCAGCGGCATGATCGGGAACAATAATGGTTCCCCTGTCGTTATTGCCTACCGAAGTCATCAAAACGGTTTCACCCAGCGGCTTCCTCCCACCCGGTTGTAAAATTGTCCCATTCAAGTCAATTTCCGTACAGGACTGCAAAAACGAATTAATATATTGTAAAGTACCTTTGTAATTACAGTTCAAGAGAAATTCATTATCAGCAAGATTTACGGGGGCTTTCCCCTGTGCCGCTAATGCACGGTTAAAATCTGAAATGGAAACTACCGAAACACCCACTTCGGGAATATCTTCGTCAATGTGCCATAAGTTTAAGTTCTGCCCCTCAAATAAATCTCCATAGGTTATTTCTGCTTCATAAAAACTGATCTGCGCTATGCTGTCTGCATAGATACCCATATCCACGTCCCTTGATTTCAGATATGCCGTAATGTCTGTTTCTCCCGCCACATCAATATCCGCAACAACATTCAGATCATAAGGAAGCGCAGCCTTAGACGTTTCATTCATGGTTAAAGCAGAACTTATCCCCACGGATATACCACAAATAGATATGGTGAGCAAAGCGCATACTACGCTCATAGTCATAAAATCCGTCTGCACTTTACTTCCAATCTGTCGGCTTAAAAAGGTATTCAGCCCTTTCAGATAAATTTTTCTGTTTGCCTGTATCGCTGTAAGCAATACTGCCGATACAGAAAAGAAGAAAAGTGCTGTCCCTGCTGCTAATAAAACTACTGCAATCTGAAACCATGAATTTTCGCGGCTGGGAAGTATACCATAGTGCTGAATAATCACGCCGGAAGAAACAATACAAAGGATAGAAAGCACGGCTAAAGAAATTTGCGCAGCTTTGTTCCTTAGTGCCATGACTTCATTCTTCCTGCTGGCGGTCAACAGGTCAATCAGCTTGACCGAAGAAACCGTGCGCACATTAAAAATCATAACAATCAGAAAAATCAATACAAAACAGCCGATCGTCTTTTTCAGCGCACTTATGGAAAAAACAATCTGAAACTTACTCATATCTATTGCAAACAGGCGTAAAGAAAATATGGAAAGTCCCTGTGACAAAAGCAGCCCTAATATAAGCCCAAACAAAAGGGACAGTATACCCACGCATAAGGTTTCCCCGGCAAAAATCCTTGATATTTTCCCTTTTTCCATTCCTAACAATGTATAAATCCCTAATTCCTTTTTCCTGCGTTTTAAGAGGAACTGATTTGCATACAGGATAAGAAACGCAAGGGTGGCAGCCACTACAACAGATAATGCAGAAAGCAATATCCCTAACTGGTCAGAAAGTAATTGCTTTGTTGCGTCAAGATCATTTAATGCTGGCTGGGTCTGAATGGAATTGAAAGCGTAAAACATACTTACCGAAACCGTAAGCGTCAGAAAATAAATCATATAGTCCTGTATGTTTTTGCGCACATTACGAATAATCAATTTACCCGCGTTTACGGAGTTAACGCTTGTCATTGGTTTCACCTCTCAATACAGAAACTACCTCCATGATTTCTTCAAAAAATTCTTTCCGTGATTTTGTCCCACGGTGAATTTCATTGAAAATTTTCCCGTCCTTAATAAAAAGAATACGGCGGCAATAACTGGCTGTGAAAGAATCGTGCGTTACCATGAGGATTGTTGCAGAAAGGTTTTGGTTCAATTCTTCCAGCATATCCAAAAGCATATGGGAAGAATGGGAATCCAACGCACCCGTGCGTTATAAGGCTTTGATATAAAATCGTCTGCGCCGATATTTAGGCTCATCAATTCGTCAAAGTCTGTATTTCTGCTTGTCAGAACGATAATCGGAATATCCGACTGTTTCCGAATCTCACGGCATATCGTATAACCGTCTTGATATGGCAAGTTTATATCCAGCAGTACAAGGTCTGCTTCCGCTTTCAAAATATGGTCTGTAATATGTGCGAAATCAGTGCTGCTTTCATAAGCATACCCATATTTCTGTAACAGAACGGACAGCTCTTTACAAATCTCTGTTTCATCTTCAACAACAAATATTTTCACTTTCTGTTTTCCTCCCGTTTCCTTTTATCTACTGGCTTTTCAGCGTCCTTTGGTATCAGCCACAAGCGGCTGAATTTTGCCACGCCCGGTATGCGGTTTTCCTCACATAGCTTTTGCACCCGTCTTTCTGAAATGCCCCATTTCTTCGCCGCTTCCGGGGCAGAAATATACTCTAACATTTTCATTCACCCTTTCTCTAAACTCTGTCATATAATTATATGCGGTCAGGCGAATAATTTCAAGTGTTTAAGGACTGCATCATGGAAATGTGCATAACTGGCTATGGAACTATGGAAAACCCCATTCACAGCCTGTGGAAAAGCAAAAACAGCTTTCCCACATCCTGCAAACAGGGTTTCCCACAGTTCCATGAACGCAGCCAGTTATACGACATTTCCACAAATCCAAACTTATATAAAATCCAAACTTCTCTGAAAATGGCTTGATAATAGGGGATTCTTGTAGAAAGAAGTTTGGATTTCATTTCACCAAATGCAATGCTCCAATTATGACAAAATGAGAAAAACACTGTTATTTAGCTCTGTTCCAACTAATTTGTTTCCATTTTTGACATGAGAAAGTTAAAACAAAATCCAAACTTTTTTATCAGAAAATGCCTTAAATTAAGGATTTACAACAGAAAGTTTGGATTTCTCCTAAGTTTGGATTTTTCCACAATGCCTACGCCTACGGAATCCATCCCTTTATCTATCTCTTTCTTGAAATCATTATTTTACAGATATATCCCTGCTTTCTCTGCAAAATCGGATTTTCGCCCGATAAGTACCGACTGTTTTTCTTCTGGCAGGCTCTCAAACACACCTTTATACCCCTTTTCCATCAAAGAAGTATCTTTTGCCATAAAATACAGCTTCATATCAAGCCATTCCTGCCATAATCCCTCAAACAATGCCCTGCTGTCCGTAAAAGTTTCATCTTCTTCAAAACCATGCGGCGGCTTATAATATTTCAGCATCACAAAACCGTATCTGCCAACATCAACCACTACAATATCTGCCATATCATATAGTTCCGTAAACGCATCAGCTACCTTTTGACACTTCTCCCGTTCTTCTTCTGTGATATAAATTTTTTTATCCATATTACTTTCCCTCCGTAACATCAGATATAAATCATCTCATTTTTCACGATTTCTTCTGCACGATACCGGATACTATTCATTTTCTGAACCCATTCCCACTGATTTTTGGCTTTTAATTTCTCCGTCACTCCTTCGACAATCTTCATCTGCTCCATGATAATATCTAACCGTTTCTCTGCCTGCTCATTCAAATCGGCAAGATATGTCCATAATTCACAAGTCAGTAATAATGCTGTATAACGTGCGGAATGTTCCTGCTTCAGATAATCCCGATGCAGCCGACCAAAATATCCAATCGGACGGTTTGCTTCTGGCAATTTCAAATCAGGAATATAATAATCGTCCACCAATATGTAGTCAATCCTATTTTCCGTTATCCGTTCCTTTAGTTCACCCATGATTTTCCTCCTGATATACTTTCGTTTTGGTTGATTCAACTTATTATTCCCTTATATACTTTTTCAGACGTACAGAATTGTACCAGATAAAAAGAAATAAAAAAGACATGATTAGCTGAATTGCTGGCTGATCGTGTCCCTGTTCTGTTTATTTTTGTTTTGGGCAGCCAACTCTTCACAAGTAAGTATGGCATATCTTTTCCGGTTTTTTGATAATTTAAACCGTAGGACTGCGACGTACCCCTTGTGTCAGAGGTATTGTAAAGGTCATGAGGTAAGCGCCTCGTGGACGCTCCCTCCCGAACCGTGCGGGCACCTCTCGATGCACACGGCTCTCCATA
>CAJTIR010000097.1 GCA_910576385.1 Lachnospiraceae bacterium | reverse complement strand
AGATTATTGTAAAGAAGAAGGGATTAGGCAGAGCATGAGTAAAGCGGGGTGTCCCTATGACAATTCCCCAATGGAAAGCTTTTATGGGACATTCAAAGCAGAATTCATAAGCAAACACCGTTTTTCGTCCGACGAGGAACTAAATAATGCAACTATGGATTATGTCTATGTCTATTACAATCATATCCGTCCACATTCATCAAATGGATATATGACACCATTTGAAAAGAGAATGCAGGTATGATGTATGTCAAAACTTTTCCTTGTAAGTGTTACAAAAAAGCTTGACCATCTCAAATTACAAGGAGTCCGTGGTACTGGGGCTGAGTGCAAGGCAGCTTGTATATTCCGTTTTATCTGTGGCCGTGGGAGGAGGGATTGTGCTGCTTTTGTACCGGCATGTGGGGCTTACCGTCAGCGCCTATATTGCAATCCCGGTGGTTGCGCCCATTGCCATGACCGGTTTTTATTCTTATCATAGCATGACATTTATGGAGATGATGAAATTAAAGCTGTACTTTGCCTTTGCCAACCGCACTTACACCTATGTATCGACAGAGGGCGGGCAGGCGGTCCGGAAGTTTGGACAGGAAGAAAAAATAAAGGGCAGGACAGGAAAAAAAGGAAGTAAAAAGAATAAATAACAGACAGGGCATTTTCCGCCTGGGAGATGCCTTTTTTGTATGGAAAAAGAGAGGGAAGGTATGCAGGATTTAACACATGTCAGCCTGTTTACGGGCATTGGCGGTCTTGACCTTGCGGCAGAGATGGCAGGGTTTCGTACCATTGCGCAGTGCGAGTGGGCTGATTTTCAGAGTGAGATATTGGAAAAACATTGGAGGGATGTGCCTAGATTCAAGGACATCCGGGAATTGAACAGGGAGGAGTTTTATGCGAGAACAAAAGAAAGAGGCGTTACACTTATTTCAGGGGGATTCCCCTGCCAGCCGTTTTCCTTTGCCGGGAAGCGCAGGGGCTTTGAAGATGACCGTTACCTCTGGCCGGAAATGCTTAGAGTCATCCAAAAACTCTCCCCCACTTGGGTGCTTGGAGAAAATGTTGCTGGGTTCCTCAATATGGGACTCGAACAGACGGTTTCTGATTTGGAAGGAGCAGGCTATGAAGTCCGGGCTTTTGTATTACCTGCTCTCGCCGTCGGCGCGTGGCATGAGAGGAAACGGGTATTCATTGCCGGACACTTATCCGACGCCGGTGGCATCCATTGGGAAGATGGATGTTTCCACTGCCTTCATTGGCAGGATGAAAAAGACGGGAACGTTAAAGAAACTGAACTCAACAGGAACGGTTTGGAATCCCAACCTACAGATGAGGGTGTTTTGCACTCCGGAAGTGATGGCACAGTTAGGGACAGCGTTTCACGAACCGGAGACAGAGCAGCAGAGGGGGTTGTTTACGGAGGTAATCAATCTGTCTATGAAACAGCACAAAATCAACCCGGAGTGGGTGGAATGGCTGATGGGATTCCCCATTGGATGGACGGACACAGGCTTTGGGAACGGGAACCAGAGGGAATAAGCCGCATTACAGAACCGTACCCGTTGTGGGGGAGCCGGATGTTTTCACTTGGCAATGCGGTGGTGCCGCAGCAGGCATATCCGATACTGAAATGTATTGCGGATATTGAGACGGGTAGGTGTGCATTATCCTGTCCGGAGAGAAACAGATAAAAACAGTACAGAAGGGGGGCCGGCAAGGGATTTTTGCCGGTTTTCTTTATCTGTACAAGCAGGGCAGATATATTTGTGTTTATGCAGAAATGGAGGTAAGAAATGGGATTTTTTTCAGATGGGTTCAAAGAACTTAAAAAGGCAGACGAGCCTCTTTATAAGACACCGAAATCCATACAGGAAACGATAGAGATTTTATCGGTAGCGGAGAACGGTATTTTTGAGGTAGCGAAGAACCGTTTTTCAAAGAGCTACCGTTTTACGGACATCAATTACACGACGGCAAATGAGAGGGAGCAGGAAAGCATTTTTGAGCGGTACTGCAAGTTCCTTAATTCGCTGGACTGTCAGTTTAAAATCACGGTCAACAACAGGAATAAGGATATGGCGGATTTACGGGAGATGGTGCTGCTATCGTATAAGCAGGAGGGGTTTGACCGGTTCCGTAAAATCTACAATGACATCATTGAGGACAAAATCCGTGAGGGCAGGCAGGGAATTGAGCAGGAACGGTATCTGACGCTTACGGTGGAGAGGAAGAACTTTGAGGCGGCAAAGGCGCAGTTTGCCACGCTGGAGGCTGTGCTGCACAAAGGGTTCGGCGAGCTTGGCACAAAGATTGAGTCGCTTTCCGGCAATGAGAGGTTAAAGGTGTTGCATGATTTTTACCATCTCGGCAGGGAGAACGGCTTTGATTTTGACATCCGGCACGCGAAAAAGGTGGGCGCTGACTTCCGCAATGACTTATGTAACGGGATGCTGAAATATTTTCCGGAGCATATCGAGGATGAGGACAAGTTTGTGAGGGCGCTGTTCATTAAGAAGTACCCCAGCAGCCTTTCTGACCGTTTCTTAAACATCATCACTTCCTTACCCGTCCACTCCATTGTGAGCATTGACGTGGTGCCGGTGCCAAAGGACATGACGACAAAGGAGTTACAGAAAAAATACCTCGGCATTGAGAGCGACATTATTAAGCAGCAGCGGGTACGCAATAAAAACAATGATTTTTCCTCGGAAATTTCCTATGCAAAACGTATGGAGAAAAAAGATATTGAGGAAATCATGGACGACGTGCGGGAGAACGACCAGTGCCTATTTTATACGGCGGTCAGTATTATTCTTGTAGCGGAAAGCAAAGAGGAGCTGGAGAGCGTGACGGAAACGGTGGAGAGCATTGGCAAGAGCCATTCCGTGACAATCGACACCCACTACCTGAAACAGCGGGAGGCATTAAACACCGCACTCCCCATCGGGGTAAGGCAGGTGGAGACCATGCGTACAATGCTTACGCAGTCCCTTGCCGCATTGCTGCCCTTTAACGTGCAGGAATTGAATGATGTCGGGGGCAACTATTACGGCATTAACCAGATTAGCAGAAATATCAACGTGGGGAACCGTAAGAATCTGATAAACGGCAATGGGTTTATTTTCGGTGTGCCAGGTTCCGGCAAGTCGTTCTTTGCCAAGCAGGAGATGGGCAGCGTGTTTTTGAATACGGAGGATGATGTGATAATCATAGACCCAATGAACGAGTATTTTGACATTGCAAAGAATTATGGCGGCGCAGTGGTAAATTTATCCGCTTATACAAGGAATTTTGTCAACCCGCTGGAGGCGGATATGGCACACATCAATGAGAAGGGGCTGCGGGAAGTGATTGCGGACAAGTCGGAATTTATGCTTTCCCTCTGCGACCAGTTATTAGGCAATGCACTGAACCAGAAACACCACTCCATCATAGACCGCTGTGTCCGGGGGCTCTACATGGCGGCATGGAAACAGCAGCGGGTTCCGGTCATGTCGGATTTTTACCGCATACTCAAAATGCAGCAGGAGATGGAGGCACAGGAATTAGCCCTCTCCCTTGAGCTGTTTGTGGAGGGTTCGCTCAATATTTTCAACCACCATACAAACGTGGACGTGGATAACCGTTTCACGGTGTACGGCATCCAGGATTTGGGGAGCCAGCTTGCGCCGGTGGCCATGCTTGTCATGATGGAGGCGATACAGCAGAGGATTTTAGATAACGCAAAGCGGGGCAGGGCAACGTGGCTGTATATTGACGAGTGCCATGTGTTGCTTGGCAGTGAGTACAGTGCGAAGTATTTGCAGCAGCTATGGAAAAAGGTAAGAAAGCAGGGTGGTCTCTGCACCGGAATCAGCCAGAACGTGTCGGATTTATTGCAAAATTATATTGCTGCCACGCTGTTATCCAACAGTGAGTTTGTGGTGTTGTTAAAGCAGTCCAACGTGGACAGTGCAAAACTGGCGGAGACTATCGGCGTGTCGGATGCACAACTGCGTTTTGTCAGCAATTCTTCTAGTGGGACGGGGCTGCTAAAGTGTGGGAGCGTTGTTATTCCCTTTGATAACAGGATAAGCAAGGACACGGATTTGTACCGTCTGTATAATACGAACCTCCATGAGAAGATAGCGGAGGGGGCATTGCAGGGCAATGGGTACGACGGTTTTGGGGATATGCCAGAATTGGGACTGCTTACAGAGGATGAAATGCCTGCAAAAATATATGGGCCAACACACCATAAAGAGGAGAGAGGGCAGGTTTTTCAGGAGCCGGTGCAGTCTGTGAAAAGCGATAGCAGTTGGATGATATATGGATAGGATTTGCCGGGGTGAGGAAGATTGAAAATCAAAAAAATAGATGATAAGCCAATGGTAATCCGTATGAAGAATAAGCCCAGATTGCATCTGCATACGGAAAAGAAGGCGGCGGGAAAGAAAACGGTAGAAAACACTTCTGTTACTATGAAAAAGAAAAAGTCACATCAAGGTATCAGGCACAGGATGGCAGGGTCCGGGAAGTCAGTCAAAGTCATCAACCGGAGTTTAAAAATTATGGCGGCAGCGGGGGCGAAAACCGGAATGGGCCAGATAGAGGGCGGCGAGGAGATAAAGGAAAGTCTTGATTTGGCGACGATAGCAACGGTTCCTGTTATTGGCATTATTTCTGGAACGGGAAAGCTGTACCGCAGAAAAAGGGCAGAAGATAAGAAGAAAGGGAAGAAAAAACAGAGAGGGAAAGATATAGAGAGCGCAGTGTCGCCTGGTCGTTCCAAAAAGGAAGTTGGCAATAAAACAAGGGATAAGAACAGAAAGAAAAGCAACGGAAAGAAAGACGGCTCCGCTAAAAAGCGTGGGAAAGATTCTGTCAATGGTGTCGTAAAGGGGCGTATGATAGGCGCATTTCTTGGTACATTCCAGACAGAACGGCAGGAGCAGAAAGACTTGATGATTTGCACAAAATCAGCAGCAAAGGCAGCTGCCTTGTTACTTGCGAAAAAGGCGGTAGTTGTCCTTGCCCCGTTACTGCTTGCCATCTTCTGTATAATTGCCATAGCGGGGGTTACTGTGTCTGCAATTCTCGCCGTGATTTACAATTCCCCGCTTGCCATCTTCTTTCCCCTGCCGGACACCGGGTATGAAAATCCCCGGACAGTGCTTAGTGAGTATTACCGGGATTTTAATAGCCAGATTGTCTTGCTAGAGGAACAGGGCTATACCGTCACTTACCAGAATAATGAGGGTGGCGTGCCGTTTTCTAACTTTGATGATACTCTTATGGCATATATGGTAAAGTACGGAACCGGGCAGGCAGCTTATATTATGGATGATGAGGGAAAGAAACATTTAAAGGAAGTCTTTGACGAGATGAATTATTATGACAGTTCAAGCAGCAGGATGCAGATTCCGGCAGGGGCATCGCTTGGGAAAGTAGTTACTACGGGGTATTGCAACTGTTCCCTCTGCTGCGGGAAATGGGCCGGCGGGCATACGGCCTCTGGCACTGTGCCACAGGCAGACCATACGTTGGCGGTAGACGCCCACAGCCCAAAGGTGCCGATGGGGACGAAGATTGTGATGAACGGAAAGACTTATAAGGTGGAAGATACGGGAAACTTTGCCCGGCATGGCACAGACTTTGACATTTATTTTGGCAGCCATGCGGCAGCACTGGCATGGGGCAAGCGGAAAGTGGAGGCGTTTCTGGCAGAGGGGAATGAAAATACCGTGGAAGTTACGGTGTCTGGGACGCTGGTACACAACCTGACCTACAAAGATTATCTGAAACTGGACAAGCTGACGGAGGAACAGAAAGACTGGTTGCAGTCCATGATGGGGGGCGAAATGCAGGGGAATTACTTTGTGGGAGCAGGCGGACAGGTTGTTGCGGAGCTTGCCTTGACAAAGGTTGGCTGCCAGTACAGTCAGGATAAGCGGTATCAGGAGGGATATTATGATTGCAGTTCCCTTGTGTATAGGCTGTATAAAGAGGCAGGCATTGACCTTCCGGAAACGGCAGCGGCGCAGGGAGAATACTGTTTTAAAAATGCCAAGACAGTCAATAAAAAAGATTTGCATCCGGGGGATTTGATATTTTATTCTTATGAGCAAAATGGGGAGTTCCGTAATATCTCCCATGTGGCAATCTATGTGGAGGATGGGAGGATGGTTCATGCGGCCGCCCCGGAAAGGGGCGTTGTGCTTGAACTGCTACGGACAGACAATGTAGTATTTTATGCCAGACCATATTAAAAGGTCCGGCATTTTTAGAAAGGAGAGGACTATGAAAATACAGGATATGATTCTTGTCATACAAAATATCAAGGGCAGTGAAAAAAATATGCTGATGACGCTGGAAGAATACAAAGAGACGCATCTTTTTGTGTCGTCTTTATCAAGGGAGGAATCAGCAAATGCTTTAAAGGAGCTGTTTGGCACAAAATATTCAGGAGCTGGGACCGGATGGGCAGAGAGGTACATCACGGCAAACAAAAGCTATTATGCGAAATTTTGCAGCAGCGGTGATGAGCTGCAGTGTTTCCTACACGGTACTTATAATGATGATAAAGAGTTTCAGTTTGACCGGGAGGAAAGTAGCCCGGAGTGTATGTGGGCGCTGGAAGAATACAACCTTGATGTGAATGGCGGTGCCAAAGGCGCCATGTTCCATTATGAGCAGAGGGAGCATGAATTTCAGCCGGGGGAAGTCCTACACAACTTCAATGGGACAGATTACAAAGTAATGGAGTGTTACAGCAGAAACAACCTCCTGATGATGAACATGGCATCAGGGGCTTTTCTTGTAGCAGTGGGGACGGCTTATTATGAACGTTATCCTAATGCCGGGGAATATACAAAGGACAATGCGGAAACAGGTATTGAATGGGGTCATGGCGTGTATCTTTCAGCCAGACCGTCAGAAATTGACTTTGTGGCACTCAGGGCGCAGTATTGCGAACCTTATCAGCAGAAAGGGGATTGTTTTCCTATTGAAATCCGCAAGGTATTGTCGAGGGTGGAAAATATCAGGGCGGAGACGCTGGGGGATGCCATTGATAAGGCAATGGAACTTTATAGAAAATCAGAAGTTGTCCTGGATGCAGAGGATTTTATGGATGTCCTTTATCTTCCGGCAAAGACCGGAAGATAGAAACAAGATATATAAAGCAGAATTTTATAAAGGAGAATCAGATGAAAAAATATCGTATTATTTACGCTGATCCACCGTGGCAGTATGATTATAAAGCGGGGAAGGGAGTAGCGGAAAGACATTACCATACAATGGGTATACAGGAACTACAGGAATTGCCGGTAAAACAGATTGCGGATAAGGACTGTGTTCTTTTTTTGTGGGTAACTTTTCCTTTTCTTTCGGAGGGACTGTCAGTCATGGAAAGCTGGGGGTTTCAATATAAAACATGTGCTTTTAATTGGGTAAAAAGAAATAAGAAAGCGGACAGTTTTTATTTTGGTATGGGATTCTGGACACGCACTTGTTCTGAAGTCTGTCTGCTTGGAACAAGAGGCAAGCCAAAACGTGTGTCAAAGTCTGTCCCACAGATTTGTGATGCAAGGATAATGGAACACAGCAGGAAACCGGATGAAATCAGGGAGAGGATTGTAAAACTTTGTGGTGAAGTGCCGAGGATTGAATTATTTGCCCGTTGTCGGTATGCAGGATGGGACTTGAGAATATCTTTGCAGGCGTTATCAAGTGTGCGGACTGCGGCTACGCTTTGCGGGCTATGAGTGCCAACAGGAGGAAACGCCCCGACATCATCGACTGCGTACAATATACCTGCAATAATTATGGTAGGTATGGTAACGTCATGTGTACCGCACACGCCATTGAAGCAAGGGATTTATTCAATGCCGTGCTTGCCGACATCAACCGTTTTGCGGATATGGCGGTGAATGACGAGCGGGCGGTGAGGGCGATTGAAAAGCGGCTCACGGAAACAGATCAGAGCAAAGCAAAGGCAATGGAGAAAGAACGGAAGAAGCTGAACAAACGCCTTACGGAGCTTGATAGGCTGTTTTCCTCTCTCTATGAGGATAAAGTCATGGAGCGTATCACCGAGCGGAATTTTGAGATGATGTCGGGAAAATACCAGAAAGAACAGCTTGAAATCGAAGCAAGACTGAAAGAAGTAACGGAAACGCTCAATGAAAGCTATGAGAAATCGCAGGGAAT
Organism: Lachnospiraceae bacterium; assembly: GCA_910576385.1. GTDB lineage: Bacteria > Bacillota > Clostridia > Lachnospirales > Lachnospiraceae > Petralouisia. Next base: position 867 of record CAJTIR010000097.1, on the reverse strand, counting down.
CCGTGACTTCCTCTCCCTTATCCGTAATTATCAAGGCTTAAAGGAACTGGACGCAACAGTAATAAATGCACTGATAGATAAGATACTTGTTTCGGAGCGTGAAAAATCGGTAGACGGAACTGTGAAGCAGGAAATCAAGATTTACTATAAATTCATCGGCTTTGTCGGTGAATTACATATCACACCCACAAAGCGGTGGACAGCATTAAAGCCTAAGAATTGTACAGTGTGCGGTGTTGAATACGTCCCCGGCTCTGCAATATCGAAGTATTGTCCAGAGTGCAGGGAAAAGATAAGAAAGGCTCAAGGGACAGAAACGAAACGTAGGAGCAGAGAACGAAGCAGACAGGTATGTATTGAACTGTCCGCAAAAAATGACCGACTGAACAGGAGCAGAGCAGTTAAATGAGGGAATCGGGCATATGGAGAGTACCGCACATTTATGTGAAAAAGGCAACTGTGTCCTTGCCGGGCATAATGGCAGCAGGCGAGGGACTTTTTTTACCAACCTTAGTAGCATTAGAGTGGGGGCAGAGGTACAGGTAAAAACTAAAGCAGGAGTGGCGCACAGCTATACAGTGGAAGAAGTGCGGGTAGTAAATCCTTATGAGGAGTGGGTGACAGAAAAAAGCGATGCCGAAGTGCTTACCTTGTTTACTTGTGTCAGCCACGGTACGAGAAGGTTTGCCTGCAAATGTGTCCCAGTTAAGGATTGGTGTTAGTATATAAGTGTGGACAGGAAAAGTTGAACAACCTATACTATCAAATGAAAGAGCAAAGGAGATGAAAGGCATGGCGAAAAATCAAAAATCTTACACTCCGGAATTTAAACAGCAGATCGTGGATCTGTATAATGCTGGAGGAACC
>CAJTIR010000096.1 GCA_910576385.1 Lachnospiraceae bacterium | reverse complement strand
GGAAGCCCGCAGAGCAATCTTTGAATACATAGAAGGCTGGTATAACCGTAAGCGGATACATAGCTCTATTGGTTATTTGACACCACAGCAAAAGGAGGATGAGGAACTAAAAAAAGCAGCATAATCTTTCGACTTTTTTTGTCCAAAGTATTGACATAGGTCCAAAGAGCGTATGCTGCAGGACCAGATACAGGAAATTTCCTTTGCGATTGAAGAAATCAAGTCGGAGAACGGGGAGCAGTGGACGGTTAAGCAGATGGAGGCACAGAAGAAAAAACTGGACGAACAGTTAAAATCGCTGACAGAGGAAAGCCGCAAAGACGACCTGATTACCTTTGAGGAACTGGGCATTGATTCCGTCATGGTGGACGAGGCGCACCATTTTAAAAATTTGTCGATCTTTTCCAAAATCAACAACGTGTCGGGCATATCCAGCACAGGCTCCAAGAAGGCGATGGACATGTACCTGAAATGCCAGTACCTTGATGAAATGGGCGACGGCAGGGGCATCGTATTCGCAACCGGAACCCCAGTCAGCAATACCATGTGCGAGCTTTATGTGATGCAACTCTATTTACAGAAAAAGACGCTGGAACGGATGGGAATCTACCATTTCGATTCATGGGCGGCGAACTTTGGGGAAGTGACAACTGCACTGGAGCTAACTGTGGAGGGCAGCGGTTTCCGCTTCAAGAGCCGTTTCAACAAGTTCACAAACGTACCGGAGCTTATGACATCGTTCCGTGAGGTTGCCGACGTGCAGACGCCTGACATGTTAAACCTCCCCGTCCCGGCATTGAGGAGCGGCAAGCCGATTATTGTGGAGAGCGAGCCGGACTGGTATGTAAAGCAGGTCATGGAGGATTTTGCGAAACGTGCGGAGAAAATCCATGCGGGCGGCGTTGATCCAAGAGTGGACAATTTCTTAAAAATCACAGGGGAGGCAAGGCTCTTAGGGACGGACGCAAGGCTTCTGGAACCGGATGCGCCGAATAATCCGGACGGAAAACTGAATAAGGTAGCAGCGAACGTGGCAGCCGAATATTTTGCCGGGAATAAGGACGGTAAAATCGGCTGCCAGCTTGTTTTTTCGGACATTGGCACACCAAAAGCGGTATGGACGCCAGACTGGGCGGAGCGGATAAAGAACGGCGGACAGTTTGACATTTACAATTACCTGAAAACCGAACTGGTAAAACAGGGTATCCCGGCGGAGGAAATCGCCTTCATACACGACGCAAAGACCGACGCACAGCGGGAGGCGCTTTTCAGGGAAATGCGCAGCGGAAAGAAAAAGATACTCATCGGCTCGACGGACCAGTGCGGGACGGGTGTAAACGTGCAGGCACACATCACGGCAATGCACCATGTGGACTGCCCGTGGAAGCCCTCAAGCATTGAACAGCGGGAAGGGCGTGGCGTAAGGCAGGGCAATGAGAATGACGAGGTGGCAATCTACCGCTATGTCACAAAAGGGACATTCGACGCTTATTCATGGGTGCGACGTGAAGTCGCTTAATTCAATTGTTTGGCGGACTATCCGACCAAACCAGCCATTCCGTTGGCTGAAGCCGTCACCATTGGCTATGTCAGTAATGGCATTGTTCAAAAGCTGGTGATAAAAGTAACCCTATTTAGAGGTTTAAACCGTGAGGTTAAAACCGAAACTGCTAGCTACAAAGCGGTTAGGGTGCAGGCTTTGATAGTATGGTTAAAATATGTGAACCGCTGATAAACTTCGTTAAGGCGAAACAAGCCAAAGTAGCTGACAGGCTTGAACCAAAAGGTGTGCAGTTGGTTACCCCTCTCCAGCGATGGGGGTACACGGACATAAGACTGCCGGAGAAGAGGCGGAACCTAACCTATCATGTTAATTAAGTGGAACACGGTAAGCCCGTATTTCTGCCCATTGGGCAGGCAGACCGTAAGGGAAGCTGTTGGGAATGCGGGTATGGGATTGCGGAAAAAGCGAATGCCACTTTGTAATGAAGTGGACAGGGGTTCAAAATTTGCCCCACCCGAAAGGGGAGCAGACTTCCGCATGGTGCTTAATTACGAGAGAATTTATAGGATTTTTGAAAGGAGTAAAGCAAATGGACATGAAAATGTGTGCGACTTCTGACGTCGCAAAGGAATGGGACAAGATTGATTGGAACAAAGCCAATGCGTACGTTAAAAAACTACAAATGCGTATCGTAAAGGCTCATCAGGAGGGTAAACATGGCAGGGTAAAATCCTTGCAGTGGTTACTCACACACTCTTTTTACGCCAGAGCTTTAGCTGTAAAAAGGGTAACAGAAAATCGAGGAAAAAGGACAGCAGGGGTAGATGGAGTACTATGGTCTACACCTAAGTCCAAATACGAAGCAATTCTTGACTTAAAACGCAAGAACTACAAACCACAACCATTAAAAAGGGTATATATACCTAAGAAAAATGGGAAAAAGAGACCTCTAAGTATTCCTACTATGAAAGACAGGGCAATGCAGACATTATATAAATTTGCATTAGAGCCGATTGCGGAAGTTACAGCAGACCCTAATTCCTATGGTTTTAGGATTGGCAGATGTACGCAGGACGCAATAGAGCAGTGCTTTACAAGTCTGAATAAGGCGAAATCGCCAAAATGGGTGCTTGAGGGAGACATCAAGGGATGTTTTGACAACATTAGTCACGAATGGATTTTAAATAATATTCCATTAGATAAGGAAATCCTGCGTAAATGGCTGAAATGCGGATATATCGAAACTGGAAAACTGTTTCCTACGAAACAGGGTAGTCCGCAAGGTTCGGCTATCTCGCCAGTTATCTGTAACATGGTGCTTGACGGATTGGAAGCAAAACTGAAAGCGAAATACCATAAAACGAAGATAAAGGGGAAAGCGTATTTTCCAAAAGTAAATTTTATCAGATATGCAGATGATTTTATTATCACTGGCGAAACAAAGGAACTTCTTGAAAATGGCGTACTGCCGATTGTGGAGGAATTTATGGCAGAAAGAGGATTGGAGCTGTCTAAGGAAAAGACGGTAATCACACACATCACAGATGGCTTTGATTTTCTCGGTTGTAACATCAGATGGTATAAGGATAAGTTATTAACCAAGCCGTCTAAAAAGAATTACAAAGCAATCGTGGATAAAGTCCGTTCAATCATTAAAAGTAATGCAACATGCCGACAGGAAGATTTAATCAGACAGTTAAATCCCGTAATTCGTGGTTGGGTTAATTATCAGAAATACAATGTATCACATGAAGCGTTTGCAAGATTTGACTTCGATGTATGGAGAAGCCTTTGGAGATGGTGCTATCGCAGACATCCGAAAAAGGGTAAAAAGTGGATTGCCAAGAGATATTTCAGACAGATAGGTACAAGAAGCTGGACTTTTTGTGTCACAACGGAAGATGGTTTTGCATTAAAACTGATTTATGCGACAGATACTCATATCACGAGATTTCTGAAAATAAAGTCGGAAGCAACGCCGTTTAACAGCAGATGGGAAGAATATTTCGAGGAAAGAGACACGAAGCGAATGATGCGTGAGATAAAGGGAAGAAAGAAGATAAATGCACTGTATAAAATGCAGAATGGAATATGCCCTCACTGTAACGAACGCATTACGATTGAAAGAGGTTTCCGAATACACACGACATTAGGCAAAGACTACAAGGAAAGACATTATTTACTTCATGCCGATTGTCACAGAAAGATACACTACTCGATTGAAAATGATGAGCTGGCTCTGTTAGAACAACAGGGTTTATAAGTGCTTGAGCCGTATGAGGGGAAACTCTCACGTACGGTTCTTAGGGGGGAAGGCGGTAGTAATACCGCTGACCTACCCGACTCGCTGGTGGAAAACAAGCAGCGCTTCATCTCGCAGGTCATGACAAGCAAAGCGGTGTCAAGAACGTGCGAGGACATTGACGAGGCAACCCTCTCCTATGCGGAGATAAAAGCCGTGGCAACCGGAAATCCGCTGATAAAGGAAAAAATGCAGCTTGAAAACGATGTGCAGCGGCTTAAAATGCTGAAAAGCAGCTATGACAGCCAGCGCTATTCCATGCAGGACAATTTCATGATCCGTTACCCGAAATACATTAAGGCGGCGGCAGAGAAACTAGCCTGTGTGCGTGAGGATGTAAAGAGCGCAGAGGCGGCGCTTGTCGCAGAGCCGGAGTTTGCCATTACCATTGAAAATGCCGCAAACAGCGTAAAATTTACAGAGCGCAAGGACGGCGGCATAGTCATGCTTGAGGCAGTCGGCAAGTGTAAAACCGGGGAAACCACCCATATCGGAAATTACAAGGGGTTTGAGCTTCTGGTGGAAAAGAACTATATCGGTGTAAACAACATGGTGCTGCGTGGAAAGACCGATTACAAGGCGGAATTTTCCACAAGCCCTCTGGGAAACATGATAAAGCTGGAAAACCTCTGCCTCGGCATATCGGCGGGCATACCAGAACTGGAAAAGCGCATTGAGCAGTACCAGCGTGACATGGAGCAGTCAAGGCAGGAATATGAGAAGCCCTTTCTTCTGGAGGAGGAACTGAACGAGAAAACTGCACGGCTGAATGAGCTGAACGTGCAGTTGGATCTGGAAAATGGAAAGACGGAGGATATAGACCTGTGCGAAGAACAGGATGTTTCAAGGGTGGCAGAGCAGGGCAGCGTCTACCATAAAAGGTAAAGCCCGCCACCCGGAAAAGAGGGAAGATGATGCGGAAAACCATAGCAGTAATATTTATTACGGCGGGACTGGCGGCTATGTCAGTCCCCCTTTTCTATCATTTCCACGGGAACCAGAAAACGGAGGAACTGATAGGGCAGTTTGAACAGAGCGTGGAACAGGAGCAGATGGAGGAAGATGAAAAAGAGGAAGAAAGGGAAGCGGAGGCGGATACCAAAGCCCCCGTTAGTAAAGAGGATGCAGTCCTGCTTTCGTCCGGGGACGTGATCGGGCTGATTGAGATAGAAGCCTTAGACCTGAAATATCCCATTGTGGAAGGCGCAGGAAGTAAGCAGCTTGCCTACGGGATCGGGCATATCCCTGATACGGCGGCAGTCGGAAGTACCGGGAATTGTGTGCTTGCCGGACACCGGGGGAGCAGGTACGGCACTTATTTTAAGTACCTGAACAGGCTTTCAGAGGGGGACACGGTAAAGATTACGGATAAAGGCGGAAATATACACCAGTATGAGGTCGTTTCATGGGAAGTCGTGGGACCGTATGATAATTCGGTAAAAGCGCAGGGGACAGAAACGGAGCTTACCCTGCTGACCTGTGAGAACAGCGGGACAATGCGCCTGATTTACCACTGTATCCATAAGGAGGCACAGTAGCATGGAAGAAAATGCAACGGAGTTCTGGTTTGGCACAATAGAGGGTATTCTGCGCAACAGCGAGGCAGAACCGACAGAGCCAGACAGGACGGAGGAGATGGACGGCGGCATACTGCTGATCAGCGGAATCCGTGTCTACCTGCCACGTTTTGGAATCAACGTGCATGAGGGGCTTTTCTGCCATATGAAAGACGGGCGGCTGGAACCGCTGTATTTCCTGACCGTCATTTATGACAGGGAGGATAAAGAAGTTCTGTATGATGCAGAAGAAAACTTCGTGGACACGGTGCATCAATGGCTGAAAGGGAAATGCACGCCGGAACAGTTGGAACAGGAACCTTGCGGGGTAAAAGGGATCAGGGAGGAATTTATAGATGGAAAAGGCATACAGACTGGGGGAAGTGGAAGAAATCCTTGCGGAAATGGAACAGCTTGCGGAAGTGCCGGACGACATCATGGAAAGCGATGAGGATTACCAGATCGTCATCAGCGGGTGGCGGGTGCATATCCCCGAACTGGGGCTGGAGCTGCATGAAGGGATTTTCTGCAATTATGACGGGGAAGAAGGCGGCTATCTGCCTGACTTTGCAGTAACCGTCGTGAAAGAGGAAGGGCAGGCAGAGGAAGAATGGATTTACTACGAGCAGGACGGCTTCGTGATAACACTGGCTAATTACCTGCATGGGAAAACAGATTTAGCGCATCTGGAACAATTATCCTGTTTTATCTGTCTGCCAAAGGAAAGTCTGCCAGAGGAAGAATGAAGCTGCCTGACCTTCTGGCAGGGGAGGGCAGTTCAGATAACAAAATAATATTTCATCGTGCAGAGAGGACAGAAAAGGAGGAACTTATGGAGTATTCAATCCAGTTAAACGCAGTAAACAACCCGGAGAAAAGCGTAAGGGCATTTGCAACCGTCGTGTTCGGGGACAGCTTCAAGGTCACGAACGTGGCAGTGCTTGAGGGCAGCAAGGGCAATTTCGTATCCATGCCCAGCTTCCGCACAAAGGAGAGGGACGAGTACAACAACCCAGTCTACAAGGACGTTTGCAACCCGATCACGAAGGAGTTCCGTGAGGAGCTGTACGGCGACATCTTAAAGCTCTATGACGAAATGGAGCAGACGGGCATGGCGGAGGTCAAAATGGAGGCGGAGGAGCCGGACGAGCCGGAGTTCACGGTAAGGGTAACGCCGTTTGAACGTGAGGGCAGCAACGTGGTAGGCCTTGCGAGTATCGTGCTGAATGACAGCTTTGCAGTAGGCAATGTGAGCGTTGTTGAGGGCAGGAACGGGATGTTCGTGGCAATGCCGTCCTATAAGGCAGGCAACAAGTACAGGGACGTTTGTTTCCCGGTTACAAAGGAGTTCCGGGAAAAGCTCAACAATGCGGTGCTTGAAACGTACCAGCAGGCAAAGGAACAGGCAGTGCAGGAGAGGCAGGAAAGGGCCTCACAGCAGATGCAGACCGATGAAAGGGGCTTTATGAAGTGCAGCGGCGAGCCGCTTCCGTTCCGTTAAGCAGTAAGAAAAAGTTTGTAAGTGCTTGGTTTGCTAATTAAACGTATCTATGTATTTACAGTTATTGATAAGCATATGAGTAGAAAAAATGTGGGACACATTATTAAAAAATATGTGTCCTGCAATTAGGAAAATATCAAAAAATATCTTGTTTCTAAGAAAAAATTACATATAATACCGGAAAAATTACAAGAAGCAAAATAATGAGCAGCAATATTGTAGAATGTAAAAAAACATAGAAGAGGAAGATGTAAAGTGACATTGGAAGTTTTAATAAACAGAATTTTAAAATATAAGGAAAGTAAACCTAGTAATTCTGCAAAGTCTTTAGGAATGTTTTTTAGAACATCTGAAAAACAATATTTTTTTGATACAGGTACAGGGAAGATATTTCTCATAGATGCTAATATGATGAAGTTCTTGCAGGCTCTAATTGAAAAAACAGATGTAAAAATCATAAAGGATATTGTTGCACAAGGTGATTTAAAATTAGAAGATATTCTTGAATGTATTGAAAAAGAAGATTTATTAAAGGGCATATCAGGGGATAATTTATATAGCAATGATTATTTGGAAAATGTTAAGAAAAAAATATGTACTGAATGCTCACAGATAATACTTGAATTGACAGGTGCATGTAATTTGAGATGTACATATTGTATCTATGGTTCTACGAAAATAGGATTTAGAGAATTTAATGGCAGGAGTATGTCAAAGGAAATTATTGAAAAATCTGTCCAATATTTATCAGAGCGTGGAAAACAGGATGTATATATTTCTTTTTATGGTGGGGAGCCTCTATTGAGGTTTGATCTAATGAAATATGCAATAGAGTATGCAAGAAAGCATATAACAAATAAAAATCTTCATTTTGGTTTTACAACAAATCTTACATTGATGACAGAAGAAATTGCATCATATTTGGTAAGAGTACCTAATTTGAGTCTTGTTTTTAGTATAGATGGACCAGAGGCAATACATAATGCAAGTAGAGTAGATGCGGATGGAAAAGGTAGCTTTGAAAAGGCAATGAAAGGCTATGAAATATTTAAAAAATCTTTACATGAAACGAAAAATCATAGCGTAAGCGTTAATTTCAATGCAGTGTTTATGGTTCCATATGATATAGACAAGTTACATAAAATAAATGGGTTTTTGAACAGTTTATGTGAAATCACCCCACAATCACAGTATACCATGTCTTATCCGACAACAGGTTCCATACCAGAAGAACTGAAACAATATGCAGTTACTAACCATAGTATGTGGGAAAATATGGTGGATACAGCTTTACAGAGCGAAAATCTTTTGGATATTAAAAACAAGGGAATTGTTGATTCACTAATGACTATTCATCAAAGACCTTTAACAGAGATGGCTGCCCCTGCAATTCCTATGAACGGATGCTGCATACCAGGTACGAAGCGTTTGTATATTGATACTCAGGGGGACATGTATGCTTGTGAAAGAATTAATAAGTCTCCAAAATTAGGTAATATACTTAAAGGGATAGATTTAGAACTTGTCTTAGAAAAATATTATTATGAATACAGCGCAAAATCAATAAAATATTGCTGTGATTGCTGGGCTGCAAAAATGTGTCCTGTATGCTATGCCAATAGGATGGATGAGGATGGGATATTAGAAGATGCACATATATACTGTGAAGAGATGAAAGAGTTTTTGGCAAAACAGTTTTCTTTATATCATGAAATTCTTGAAAAAACGCCTGAGAAATTAGCTGTATTAAAAGATGTTGTTATAACATAGATCTATTGTTTTCCCGATTTTGGGATTGAAATAGTAGAAATAAATAAGCAGAAAGAGGTGAGAAAATGTTCGAGAAAGTGAATCCATATTTGAGAGAAGAATTAAACATGGAAGCAGCAGCACATCTTTGTGGATGTCGATGCGTTTCAGGAAGTGCAACAGTAGGTTCAACAATTCAGGCTGCACTGAACGGCAGTACATGTGCAGCGACTTGTGTTGGTTCAGGAACTTCTAACTACAACGCAAATCTCAGTGATGCGAGAAATGACAAGAAGTGGAGTTAGGCAGCAATTTGTTGTATAATACTGAACACAAAATGTAAGCGAAGGGGAAAGGAATTGCATCTTTTCGCCTTCGCTTATTTTTGTTAGGCTTTAGCCTGTTTCACATTGTGGAGTTTCTCAACAGAGAAACGAAACTTTGGGAAACAAATAAACCACCTGCTATGCAGGTGAGTCAGCATTGCTTTAGCTTACAGTAAAAAACCTCCAATGTTATAATAATGCAGGTTCGCCAACCGCAT
>CAJTIR010000095.1 GCA_910576385.1 Lachnospiraceae bacterium | reverse complement strand
GATACGAGGTTCCTCCGGCATTGTACAGATCCACGATCTGCTGTTTAAATTCCAGAGTGTAAGATTTTTGGTTTTTCGCCATGCCCTTCATCTCCTTTGCTCTTTCACTTGATAGTATAGATTGTTCAACTTTTCCTGTCCACTCTTATATACTAACACCACCACCCTTGCGGAACGCCGATACGAATTGTCCGCAAAGCAGAAACAGATTGAAAAGGACGAAAAGAGGATGAAGGAGCTTGACCGCCTGTTTCGCAAAATTTACGAGGATAATGTCAATGGAAAGCTGAATGACGAACGCTTTTACAAGCTGTCGGACGGATATGAAGCCGAGCAGGAGCAGCTAAAGCAGGAAATTGAAGCCTTGACAGCCGAGGTCAGCGAATCCGACACGGAAACGACCAATGTCGCCAAGCTGATAGCCGTCACCAAGAAATACACCCGCATCGACGAGCTAACGCCCGAAGTTCTAAACGCTTTCGTGGATAAAATCATAGTCCATGAGCGGGAGAAGAAAGGCGGCAGAAGGACACAGGAGATAGACATTTACTATTCCTATGTTGGGATTGTAGATATTCCAACAGACGAGGAAATGCGGGAATTGGAACAGCAATATATGCAGCGTACTACACGTCAAACCGCCTAAATATAGGCGTGGCAGGAGAAAATCTGTACTCCTGCCGATACATATCTATTTTTATCCTTATCGAGTATCAATCAAGAATAAGTGTCAAAGCCGTTACATTGTATTGCGAAATCAGAATGAGAAAAAACTCTTTTGATTCGTAATGTGATATAACGGCTTTTTATTTTTAGGGGAATTCAGAAAAGTAGGTGGATGATTGCAATGTTCCCAAAATTACGATTTATTTTGCACTTTAAATTTTATATGTATTAATTTAAAACTGTTACAGTATTTTTTTACAATATATATATTTAAATATATATAAAGTATTGACATATTATATAAAGTATTTTATTGTTATATGTATAAAAGATAAAATTATATTGTAACAGAGAGGAGAAAAAATGGCGAAAAAAGAAGAATTTGCATTAAGTAAACGTGAGTTGGATGTGATGAATGTGCTTTGGGCTGAGGACAAGCCGTTGATTGCGTCGGAAATTCCTGAGAGACAACCAGAATTAAGTATTAACACTGTACAATCTGTATTAAAGAAGCTGCTGCAGAGAGGATTTATAGAAGTTGCTCAGATTGTCCAGAGCGGAACGGTCCTTTCTAGAAGCTATGTTCCTGTGATCACACCAGAGGAATATGCGGTAAAGTATGTGACATCAGAAATTTTTCCCTATCAAAAAATGATATTAGGGACAGGATATCTAAGTGCCCTGTTTGACAGTGCAGAAAATGATCAGGAATTGATTGAGGAGTTGGAGAGATTTATTCAACAGAAAAAATCACAATAGGAGGAAAATTCCATGACAATAACATTGACTTCCCTGCTGTTCTGCCTGATAATCAGCGCTTTGCTCACGGTTTTGGCATGGGTAATGATTAAAAATAATTCTGTGTTGATAATTGCAGGGAAGTATATTTATATTTTGCTGGCGGTTATTGTGATCTGGATGTTGTTTCCGATTGAATTTGACTTTATCCCAATGTTTTTTGAGGGGAATATTCAGACATTACTGGAGAAATTTCTATTTGAGAAGATCCATGTTGGGACATATGATATAACAGTGATCGGTGTATTATTATTTTTGTGGACAGCGGGTGTGATCTATAGGTTTGCTATCCATGCAGGGAGATATTTTCGATTTCTACATATGATTCAGAAATGTCCTAATTATTTTAAACATAACACAGAAGCTGTCATTGGCAGGATCAACAGGGAATATGTAAGGACGACAAAGTTTCAAGTCCTGCTGCTTCCAAGTATTCAGGCGCCGGCGATTTTTGGCCTGATACGGCCTAAGATATTGATGCCGTTGGCAGATTATACAGAAGAAGAAATTTATTATATTCTCAAACATGAAATGCTGCACTACTACCATCATGATATGCCAGTGAAAATTCTATGTGAGATGCTTTGTGCAGTTTATTGGTGGAATCCGGCTGTCTACTTGTTAAGAAAATTGATTGCAAGAATACTTGAAATCAGGGTAGACTGTGCGCTGACTTCTGGATTTGACAAAGAGGAGAAGATCAAATATTTGGAATGTATTCTCAAGTCGATGAAGGAAGGAAGACAGGATAAGACAAGCTTGATGATTACTTTTGCCGCTCAGAAAGGGGACACCATGAAGCAGAGATTTCACTGTATTTGGGAAAATCAGCAACATGGGAAAGAGCCGAAGAGAACTAACTCCATAGGAGGTAAAATTATGAGAAAAACAATTGCTTTAAAATCATTACTGCGTTCTCCAGTGAAGACGATACTGACCTTCCTTTTGATCGCCTCCGCTTCGTTCGCCTTGTTCTCCCGTGTGACAGATTACGCTGTCACCACGCGGGAAACAAAGAATGCCGAGAGCCTCTACCATGCCGTTGCCTCGCTGGACAATGAGGTGCCAGATATTCCTATTGAGATAAAATATGTCAACTCAGCGGATGGAACTGTGTCAACTGGTTATTCTACAATCTATGAAATGGAGGATAAACCCTGGCTGACCAAGGAGCAGCTGGAAGAGTTTTCATCGCTGCCCGGTGTGACGGTTGCAGATCACAGATATGCGACAGCCGGACGGGTGGAAGATTATAAGCGGCTGCTTGGCTCTGGCGACTATGGCGGATTCTTTGTGTTTGAGGGTACCTACCAAGGATATATTGATGACAAGGATCCATCTGTCCTGGAAGATCATGTTAAGTTAAAATTTGATGACGTCAAGGTGATTGCCGCGGAAGAGGGTCCCGAGATTGATACATCCTTTACCATGAATGGCGCTCCCTTGGGAGATACCTATTATGCCAAATCCTCATATACACGTGCTTTTTATGACAGTCTGAAAATAGGGTGCAGGTGCCTGGTACTGGCAGAAAATACAGGATATTCCTATGAATCGGACGGAAATTCAGGGATCTATTTTCGTCCCCATGCGATTGGGGAGGGGGCTTTGCGTGTCATAGACGGACAACCAGATAATTATCTGGAGACAGAATCTTTTGCGCTTCAGAAGGGATGGGTGGATGCAATCAACCATAACCTTTCTGTCTATGATGTTATATATACTTCAGATATGCGTGCGATCTCCAGTTTTAATAAACAGCGCTGCAATATAGTAAAGGGACGTTATCTGACAAAGGAAGATGCAGGCGCAGACGTCTGCGTTGTCAGTGAGGAGTTTCTGGAAGCGCATGGTTTGTCCGTTGGCGACAGTATCAACATACAATTGGGAGATAAAATCGGTTGTACGACGGCTTATGGTGAGACAAAAGACTGGTGGACATATTTGGATAGTGAGAAAATACCTAACTATGCGGCTTCGGCAGAGCTTACCATTATCGGTGCATATGCGGAAGGAGAAGGGGAGATCTACACGCAGCCAAATTATATTTATGTGCCTGTTACGCTTCTGCCAGTAGAAGTTCCAGATGATTCTGAATATTTCCCTGCTCTCTTTGTGGAAAATGCCCAGGACATAGAAGTGTTCCATGAGGCAGTCGAAGAGTTTGCCCAGAAGGTGGGTTTGACGTTGAGCTATTCTGACAGAGGATGGCTGGATGTGAAAGACAGCTTTCAAATGGGGGCGCTGTCGTCTCTTTTGACAACGGTACTGTATGTGGCAGGGGCGGTGCTGGCATTATTTCTGGCGGTATATCTTTACATTGGGCGCAACCGAAAGTCATATGCGATTATGCGAACGCTTGGCGTTCCCAGCAAGGCGGCAGGAAATTCGGTTGTACTGCCTTTTGTGGCAGTGTCAGCGCTTGCCGTGTCCATTGGCGGTATCGTGGGACTTTACTATGCACAAACCGCAGCAAATCAGACGCTTGTGCGTATGGCAGACAGCGCTCCAGAAGGGTATATGCCTGACGCGACACTTCCTGTCAGTGTGGTTGTTCTGTGTCTGCTGTCAGAAATATTGTTTGTTTCCTTGACTGCTTATGTTTTCCTGCGCAAAATGAAGAATACTCCGCCTTTAGAATTGCTGCAGGAGGGGGTGATGCGCTCAATGGCAGGTTCCAAGGCAGAACTTGCCAAGGAAGATCTGTCTGTTCCAGTTAAGCTTGATATGGCGAAATTATCCGCTGCCAAGGAATGGATGCCGCTGGGTAATTATGGACCGATTCGCCATGTGTCTGCTTATATCTGGCGCCATATGCGGCGCGGCATTGGGAAAACAGCCGTATCGCTAATTCTTGCGGTTGTGCTGGCTGCCGGTATTGGGACACTTGTATTGGCAAGGCTTACATACCACGATGCATTCTATGATCTGGGTGTAAAGGGCAATGCAGTAGATTTTACGTTTAAATCTGTGGTAGATCTGTCAAAATCGCCTTTGATAGAAGATTTTTACTGTTATGACAGCTTTGGTGTGCGGATTGAAGGCTTCAAAGATAATGTTCCGATGACGATCACAAATGACCCTGTGCGCAATATGGGAAATAATTGTACGGTGGATTTTGCAGAAGGATTTGATTTTTCTGCTTTTGATGGAACGGCACAATTGTGTCTGGTAGGGAAGGAGCTTGCAGAAAAACTTGGCATTTCTCCTGGGGATGAGATTGGCGTCCTGACAGATCTTTTGTATTCAATGCTCAAAGAGAGTGGAAATGAGAAGGAGGTCAAAGGATACAAAGAATATATGGTCATAGGTGTGGCAGAGTCTGAGGATAAAAGCGTTCGCAACAGTATTTATACAGGGATCAGGAGCGACCTGACGATGCTTTTTAGCATGGATTTTGCAGTGGAACACTGTGAGTTTACGCTGGCAGATAATGAAAGGTTTGGCGAGCTGGAGGAGATACTCAAGAAAAAGAAGGATAGCAGCACTATGTATTCATCAGGTGCTACCTACCATCTTGATACGGGAGGGCTTACAAATATTGAGCGTATTCGTGGCCTGCTAGAATCGCTCTTCCCGATTGCAGTGGCTGCCGCGTCATTGATTGGAGTGTTCGGTCCGCTGCTGGTTATCCTGCAGTCGGCACAGGAAGCCGCATTCTTGCGCATCTTAGGCGTCACCAAGAAACGCGCCCGCTGTATGTTGGTGTTTGAGCAGATTGTCCTGTGCACGGCTGGAATCATTCTTGTGGCAGGAGGGTTTATTTTGTACAGTCCAGGTCTTTTTGCAAGGAGTATCGAGACGCTGGTTTTGTGCTGGATGTTGTATCTATTAGGCTGTATCTGTGGGGCGTCTGCCGCGTCCGTGCAGGTGACAAGACGTCGGGTTTTGGAGCTTTTACAGGTGAGAGAGTAGAAGATCAATTATTAAATTTAAGGAGATAATTGAAAAAAGTATAAAGAAACTTTCCAGCGAAAAAGAGCACAACAAGAAAGGAGTGAAAAATATGTCAATATTGACTTTAGAAAACGTTTCATATACTTATAAAAATGCACATAGAGCTGCTGTTTCCAATGTTTCCTGTCAATTTGAGGAGGGGAATGTCTATGCGATTGTGGGACCTTCTGGATCTGGGAAATCAACATTGCTCTCGCTGCTTGCAGGGCTGGATTTGCCCACAGAGGGCAAGGCGGTCTTTGACGGTGACAGCCTTGCAAATCTTAATCTTGACCGTTACCGCAGGGAGAGTATCTCCATGATTTTCCAGGCATTCCATCTGTTTCCGCTGATGACAGTGATGGAAAATGTCTGCTTTCCTATGGAGCTGTGCGGCGTGCCGCCAAAGGAAGCAGAACCAAGAGCAACAGAACTTCTTGAGGGAGTGGGCATCACAAAGGAGCAGATGAGCCGGTTCCCCTCAAAACTTTCTGGCGGCGAACGGCAGCGCGTGGCGATTGCCAGAAGCCTTGCTTCCAATGCAAAAATTATCCTTGGGGATGAGCCGACAGGGAACTTAGACGGTGCAAACACACAGAATATTATTGAAATTCTCTGTGGGCTTGCACATGAGAAAGGGTACTGTGTGATTATTGTCACCCATGATATTGAAGTGGCTGAGGCGGCAGATGTGGCGCTGCGCATGAAAGATGGAGTGCTTAGAGTGGCGTAGTACGATGATATAAATTTTGCACCAATAAATAGATAGTTTTGTGTGAGAAAAATAGAAAGTTACAATATAATTTCCCTTAAGTAGACAAGAAGGAGCTAGTAATCTACTTAAGGGAAATTTTTAGTTGCTTAATAAATTTGTGGATATTATAATGAGAACAAGACGATTTAGAATGTCAGTGCTATCTGACAAATATTGGTGGAGGTGGAGTTTATGGGACAGAAAATTAAAAATGATTTACAAAATGTCACAATAGGGGGCAGCTACACAGGTGGAAACGGCAGACCGGATTGGTCAGTATTTGTCAAAGCTTTCTGGCATAACAGTGAAGTAAGATGTACGTGATATCGGTGCGTGGAAAAGTATACGTGAGTTGGGGAACGGATATTTCCGGCTGTTGTGGAATGTGGCATCTATGATCCTTTGAAATGTGCAGAATATATATGCTATTGGAAGCAGGAATGTGATAAGCTGGAAGCTGCTATCAGGGGATTGGATCCGGCCAATGCTACGGAATTGACAGTAGAGCTGAAACGCTGTAAAAGTATTAAGCGATGCAGAACAGAATATTTTGGAGGCATTTTCTGTATTTCCCTATATTTCTTTGGAGAAAGAGATTTGTGAGCAATGGCTGCTTGCGGGTGCAAAGGTTCGTGAGGATAATCATGTGTCGGTGGAGATGATTATGTGACGAAACCATTTAGTCCAAAGGAAGTAGCTTATAGAGTAAAAGCGCAATTGCGGCGAACTGAGTACAGACAAAATTCCTTATGCTGTGATAGTGTAAAGATTGGGGAATTGGTGATTGACCCAGAAGGATGCACTGTGATGAAAAGAAATAATCACATAGAATTGACAGCAAAAGAATTTGAGATATTACAGTATTTGGCAGAAAATAAAGGAAGAGTCATAAGCCGTGAACGATTATATGAGACAATCTGGAGGGAAGATAGTTTTGGTTGTGACAATACAGTGATGGTGCATATTCGCCATTTGCGTGAAAAATTGGAGGATAATCCCACTGTACCAAAATATATTATCACCATCAAAGGATTGGGCTATAAATTGGTGAATCCATATGAAAAATAAACTGAGAATGAATCCATTTTTGCGGATATTTGTTGTTGTAACTGTGTTGGTTTTTATAACAGTAGTTGCTGCTATTAGCTTATTCTATTATATATTTGCGATACCAGCCAGAAGGATTGAGTTTAGCCTCTTGGCCTCGTGTATTTACAGATAGTTTTTCGGTTTGGATGGAAAATGATGAAGGAACCTTGGTGATACAGGAAATTGCGATTGACCGTTTGAACGAGTATGGATTATGGCTGCAGGTGGTAGATGAAGCTGGAAAAGAGGTCTTTTCTTACAATAAACCGGTAAATTATCCTGAACACTATTCTGCCTCTGAATTGTTAGAGTTAAGTACCAGCATCTATGAGAATGGGAACACCATTTTTGTGAGCAGCTTTGAAGATACAAATCAAACCTGGAATTATCTGATCGGTTTTCCCTATGCCATTGGCAAATATATACTCTGCTATAATGGGGAAAATGTGGAACGTCTTTCGCCAGTTTTTCATATGGGAATTTGTTTTATATTAGGTTTTATTTTAATTTTTGTATTTGTATATGGTTTTTGGCTTACAAGGAATCTTGCAAAGATTACAGAAGGCATTGAGGAGATATCAATGCGTTCTTATGTATCACTTCCAGAAAAAGGGATGTTTCGTGAAATTTATCGGAAACTTAATCAAATGGATAAGGAGCTTTGTAACAGTGATAAGGTGCAAAGAGAAACCGAACGGACACGTCAAGAGTGGATTGCCAATATTACACATGATTTAAAAACGCCACTCTCGCCAGTCAAAGGCTATGCAGAGCTTCTGACAGACAAC
The DNA here is from genome assembly GCA_910576385.1 of Lachnospiraceae bacterium. Taxonomy (GTDB): domain Bacteria; phylum Bacillota; class Clostridia; order Lachnospirales; family Lachnospiraceae; genus Petralouisia. Next base: position 1,233 of record CAJTIR010000095.1, on the reverse strand, counting down.
CTTGTTTCAAATAGCGAGATTGTACAGAAATATGGGAAAATTATCTTAAAAAATGTCAATCATGCCGAAAAACTGATCAATGATCTAAAATTGACCTATCAGCTTGAATCAGGTGTAATACCATATCATCCTACAGAGATACCATTTGTCCGTTATCTGAGAGAGTTGGTAATTGATATTGTAAATGACCCTGCATTTTGTAATCGCAGCATAGAGTTTGAAAGTAACAGAGAGGAGATAAGAATTTGTGTTGATCGAGATTTATTCCGCCGTGCAATGGGAAATCTAATAGACCATGTATTATAACATTGTCTTGGAAAAATATAGATGTAGAAAAAGTTAGAAGAGCTATTACGGCATCTGAAAATAATGCAGAATTGATGGACATGTTCCAGCCAACTAAAAAAGTTCAAAAATACATAAGTTTTGATGAAAGAAATAAATTATGGACAATAAGTGGATATAATATTCTTTTTAAATATGAAGATATTCTTAGCTATGAATTGTTAGAGGATGGAGAGAGCATCACTAAAGGAGGTTTAGGAGAAGCTCTTGTTGGAGGAGCTTTATTTGGAGGAGCTGGAGCTATTGTGGGAGGTATTACAGGAAAGAAAAAAACGAAAAAGGAAATTAATGAATTTAGAATAAAAATAATTACTAGGAATGAGTTTTATCCAGAAGTTTATATCAATTTTTTAATTGCAGGTTCTATTAAATCTGGAAGTATGACATACAAGGGATATAAAGATGCGGCACAAAAAATTATAACAGAATTGACATTGATAACAGACTCGTTGAGTGGTAATGAATCATTAAATGATGTTGCAATGATCTCAGGAGCAGATGAAATTGTAAAATATAAAAAGTTGTTTGATGATGGTATTATCACTCAGGAGGAGTTTGATGCTAAGAAAAGACAGTTATTAGGATTATAAAAAGTATTGCTTATCCATAAGGTAGTGAGGGCAAATGAAATATATGCGCCTATCAGCAGTTGCGAGATGAGAAAGGAAATCTCCTGAATAGGGAATTTTATCAGATATCTTAAGGTCAACTTAAGATATAGAAAAATCACAGCCATACGGCTTGACCACCGGCTCTGCCGGTGGTTTGGATGAACCCCTCCGGGGCATTTTTCGGTACCGCCTATAGGCGGTGTCTAAGCAACCCCTTTTTCGGTGCTGCCTATAGGCAGTATTTCACTAACCTCTGGTACTTGGCTGCCTCTTAAAA
>CAJTIR010000094.1 GCA_910576385.1 Lachnospiraceae bacterium | reverse complement strand
TTATAACAAAACGGAAAATGAAAGGAATTCAGAAAAAAAGTAAGCGAAGATAAAACATTACTATATTTCATGTATACAGCATAAAGTGCCACCGTCCCAGTATTTATGAGAGATTGTGGCACTTACTTGATTCTTAAAGTGTCAAAAACGAGATTCTGTATCTGCTATGTCAAATTTAGCTGTCAATTCTTTTGCCCATGTAAGAAACGTTTTTATTTTTTCCCTGTTTGATTTTAAAAAGGATATGTGATAAGTGACATTTAATTCAGGATCGCTCATTGGAATTAATGTCCTATGTGTGCCATCATTTCTTAAATCCATTGACAGAGTTGATATTGTGGCTAAAAAATTTGTGGTGCGGATTAAATGCTGTGTAATATTGTATTTATTTTTTACTAATGTGATCGGATATTTATTTTTGTCAATGACCATTTCAATTTGTGCCAGAAAATGTCCGCCAATCTGTGGATATAACAGAGGCTGTGCAGGAATATCCTTTAGGGAAATGCTTTTAAATTTTGCTAGTGTACTGTCGGTTGGAACTGAAAGAAAAACTCTGTCAGACAGAAATGGCAGGCTTTGAATCTTCTGTGACTGAAGTTTCTCTGGTGTCACAATAAGATCATATACACGTTCTCGCAAGAGCTTGGTATTTTCTGTTCCTTCATATAACTCATCTTCAATGGTGATTTCAGGATATGCAACAGAAAATCTTGGAACACAATACCAACGGGCGCCAGGATCGCAGAAAGCGATTCGCAATGTCAGGTTTTGCTGCGCTGCACTTAAAAGATCAGCTTTCATCTGTTCGATATTGTGCAGAATATTGTTTACATGAATGAGAGCAATTTCTCCAGTCTGATTTAGATGAATACGGTTTGGCTCTCTGTCAAACAGTTCTACATGCAATGATTGTTCAAATTTTTTTAGCATAGCACTCATGGCAGGCTGAGAGACATGCAGAAGTTCGGCTGCTTTTGTCAAAGAGCCGGTTTCAGCAATTACCTTGAAATATTGAAGTTGTAAAAGATCCATAAAAAGCTCCTCTCCATTTAAGCATAAATAATTAGTTATACAGTATAAAAACAAAATAGTGTACATAAGAGAAAAAATCAGTATAATTTAAAATTATCAAGCAATTATACCCTATGTTTCAATAATAGCATAAATAAAAGATGATTGTAAATCTTGTTTGTAATTTGAGTTTCCCCATTTTTTAATTCATAGTACCAAAAGGTTTTCATCATAAAGTGATGAAAACACTTTGCACATAAAAACGCTATGGAAAACTAGTTTTCCAGACGCTTTTTGTGCAAGATGTCTATGCTGCCAAAGGCAGCAAGACCTTTTGGCACTATAAGATCATCTGTTATAAAAAATGGGGAAACTCAAATGTTTGTAATTGTTGCACAGGTGAGAATTAGGAAAAATGTTATAGTTTATTCTCTTAAAAAATCATCATGCATGTGAGAAACTTTCAATTGACTGACAAGTACATTGTAGAAGAAAAATTAGGAGGTATCAAAATGGAATATGTAACTTTAAACAATGGAGTAAAAATGCCGCTGGAAGGTTTTGGTGTGTTTCAGGTGCCAGAAGCGGCAGTTTGTGAGCAGGCTGTCAGTGATGCATTAGCAGTAGGTTATCGTCTGATTGATACTGCTGCCGCATATTTCAATGAGGAAGCTGTGGGTGCTGCCATTGCCAAAAGTGCTGTTCCTCGTGAGGAACTTTTTATTACTACAAAATTGTGGATTCAGGATGCCAGTTATGAAGGCGCCAAAAAAGCCTTTCAGATTTCAATGGATAAACTTGGTCTTACCTATCTTGATCTTTATTTGATTCATCAGCCTATGAGTGACTATTATGGGGCTTGGCGTGCAATGGAAGAATTATATAAGGAGGGAAAGATTCGTGCGATTGGGGTCTGTAATTTTTATCCTGACCGTTTAGTCGATTTGTGTGTCAATGCAAATATAACACCAGCGGTCAATCAGGTAGAGCTGCATCCGTTTTTTGCACAGGAGGGAGCAATTGCCACAATGAAAGAGGTTACGGTACAGCCTGAAGCCTGGGGGCCGCTGGCGGAGGGAAGACATGAAATATTTACACATCCAGTCTTGACAGAAATCGCACAAAAATATGGAAAAACAGCGGCACAGGTTGCTCTGCGCTGGAATGTACAGAGAGGTGTTGTAATTATTCCGAAATCCATTCATAAAAAACGTATGGAAGAAAACTTTGCGATCTGGGATTTTACATTGAGTGATGAGGATATGGCCACTATTGATGCATTAGATTTAGGACACAGTGAAATTATTGATCATAGTGCTGCTGAAACAGCAAAATGGCTGAATGGCTGGAAAATTCATGAGTAATTACAATTTTTAAGATCAGGAGGAAATAATAGTGAAAATTTATGAGGAAGAAAAATTTACAAATGAGAATGTATTTGGCAAAGGACAGCCAAATGATATGTATGCAAAGTATTTTACGGGAAACTCTTTTTTAAATCCATTGACAGAGCCCGCAAAATGTCCGGTTTTCCTGGCAAATGTAACTTTTGAGCCTGGCTGCCGCAATCATTGGCATATCCATCATGCAAAAGAAGGCGGCGGACAAATTTTGATCTGTACAGCGGGGGAAGGCTGGTATCAGGAGGTAGGCAAGGAGGCAGTCAGCCTTGTACCTGGGACAGTCATTACAATTCCACCTGAGGTAAAACACTGGCATGGAGCCAAAGCAGATTCTTGGTTTTCTCATATTTCTGTGGAAGTACCTGGAGAAGAGACTTCCAATCAATGGTGTGAACCAGTAACAGAGGAAGAATATGGAAAATTAAAATAAAAACTATGGTATAATATCGCAGATATGATACGCGCCGAAGTGCGCATAGATGTACCATGTCATTGCGAAGCAATTCATGGTATAATGTTTGCAAAATCAGTCTTCGTGATAAAAATATCGGTTTTTGTAAGGGATGTCTGGCATGTTTAAAAACAGGCCAATGCGTAATGAAAGATGACGCGTTGGAAATTGCTCAGAAAATGCATGATGCAGAGGTGATAGCATTTGCCTCACCCATTTATTATTATGAGATGTCTGGACAGATGAAGACCATGCTGGATCGTGTGAATTGTCTATATGGTTCAGATTATGCCTTTCGTAATATCTATTTTATGTCTGCCGCGTCTGAAGATGGATCTGAGGTTGACAGGAGGGCAGTAAATGGTTTGGAAGGTTGGATTGCCTGTTTTGAACGGGCAAAGCTGGCAGGTACTGTATTTGCAGGGGATGTGGATGCAGCAGGTCAGATAGCTGGACATTCAGCGTTAGGTCATGCTTATGAGACAGGAAAGGCAATTTAATTAGTATTAAGCCTAGATTATTCACGGCTGTGCCGTGAATAATCTAGGATAAATATTGATCTGGAAGTGAATGACAGGAAACAGAGGGAAAGTATTCCTCTAAAAACAGAAAACAAAGGGAAAGGACTTATCTGAACTAGGACAGGAAACAGAAGAAACTAAGCTATCTGAGGAAAACTTTCAGACTACTGAAAAAGATGTTCTGGTTGTTTATTATTCAGCAACCAGAACAACAAAAAGTATGGCGGAGAAACTTGCTGATTTTACAGATACAGACATGTATGAGATTGTATCAACTGAAACGTATTTCCCAAAAGATCAGTATATTGAACAGTATGAAATAAAGCACAACACATTTACTATCTTTCAAGTTTATTCAACAATACAATAATGGTGACAAATCTATGTTATCCAGCTATGCAACCAGAAATTTGTATGGAGAAGATGGTTATGGAAATGATTTGGTTATTTTAGTAGAGGATGACTTAGCTAAACTGATTATTGAAAAGATTTTGATATCAAAAAATATTGCACAAATATATAGATAAAAATATTGCCTCTGAAAGTTGGACAAACACTATTATTTTTACTTATGTAGGAGAAAAGTGGATGGAAAAAGAAATTGCAAGATATAAAATATTAGAGTGGAATATTAATCAAGCTACAAATCGAGATGGAAACAATGTATTACCTGAAATGTTAATAAAAGAATTAAGAGTGCAAAATCCAGACATAATTATTTTAACAGAATTTTTCTTTTGTGATAATGCTGCCGAGTTTTTGGAAGAAGCATTTTTACAGCGAAATTATGAGTTCTATCCAACAGAAGCGACAGGATATAGGCAAAACGAAGTTTTGATTGCATGGCGTAAGGATATTTTTAAATGTGATACCGAAAATTCGCATAGTGAAATTACCACAAGGCAGAATAATAAGCCTAATTATGTACGGGTATTACTAACTGATAGAGTAGTCAACAAAAACATAATGGTTGTTGGTGTAAGAATCACTATAGCAAAATGGATTCCTGAAAAATTAGACAAAAAAGAGAAACGCAAAGCGTATCAAGAGCAAGCTCGATTACGGAGAAAACAAATGGAATATGTGTATTCTACATTAGACGACTATCCTAATGTTATTATTGCAGGAGATTTCAATAATTATAGACGTGGCACTGACTTGAGTAATTGGAATATCAATGAGATTACTTGTGGGCGAACGGAATATAATAGATATACTCCCATAGGACAAAGTATATATGAATGTGAAAAGAAAGATGTTGATTCCGAATTTGCAGAGGATCACTTTATTACCAAAGGATGCGTAATGAAAGATTTTGTTTATGATAGAACATTTATATATTGGGAAAAACATGTTTATTGTGAGAAAATGGATTTTAGAGATTGGGAAAAATTAAAAGGGTTTCCAGACCATGCAATCATATATGGCGATATTTATTTTGATGTAGATTAATAAAAATACCACCAGTGGGGCAAGCTCCATAAGGAAGATGCCCCAAAGTCTTATTTTTACATATAATTATTCTCGTGTTGTGTTATAGTATAACCTATGGTTAGGCAGTCTTTGAGGATTTTGTGTTCTGTAAATGCTCTTGAAATAATTTTTCCATTTCTTCTGGTGTCGGTTCTCTGATGATGCCAACGCCGTTGTAGTAAATATCTAAATTCTGGTGACGCTTACCCTCAATATATTCTGGTTTGGACACAACAATTTTTTCAATAAATTCGTGTATGATTTCGGGCGATAATTCCGTAAGCTGCGTGACATTTTTTACTCTGTCAATAAAACGTTGAAGACTGTCGCTTTTATTTGTTTCGGTTTCGAGGTATTGTTCCATGTCTGGAATTGCATTTTTTAATTTCCGTTGTTCTTCCTCGAATGCGGCTGACATGGTGGCAAAGCGTTCATCGGAGATTCTTCCGTTTATATTATCCTCATAGATTTTCTGAATAAGGTGGTCAATCTCGCTTACACGTTTTTTTGTTACGGTAAGTTCTTTGCACTTTCGGGAAAGTTCCTTTTTCTTTTCTTTGCCAAATGCCCCCATCTGCTTTCTGGCAAAGTCTTTTTCAAAGCTTTGCACATACCAGAATACCCGCTGTATACTGTCCAATACGATTTCAGAAACAATTTTTTCGCGGATATAATGTGCAGAGCATAAATTGGAATGGTTACGGTAGGTTGAGCAGAAGAAGTTTGCATGTTCCCGCCTATAATTTCCTGTTCCACTGTAATACAATTTTTTGCCGCAGTCAGCGCAGTATAAAAGCCCTGAAAACATACTGATAATTCCATGTCTGGTTGGTCTGCGGCGGTGTTCCCTTAATTCCTGCACAAGCGCAAAGGTTTCTTCATCAATGATGGCAGGATGTGTGTGTTTGAATATCTTCCATTCTTCCTGTGGCTTTACCACACGTTTCTTGTTTTTAAAAGATTTTGTCGACCCACGGAAATTGACGGTATCTCCAATATATTCCTGCCTTGACAATATATCTGCGACAACACTGGAACGCCAGTTAAACGGTATGGAAGTAAGCTTACTGTGGTTTCTCCCTATGCTGCCCCAATATTCTGTCGGGGTCATTACCTCTGCGGCTTTCAGTTTCTTTGCTATCTGTGTCGGTCCAAAGCCTGCCACACACATATCAAAAATCTGACGGACTACCTTTGCCGCAGGCTCGTCAATAACCCATTCTTTTGTATTTTCTGGATTTTTCATATATCCATAGGGCGGGTTGCTTGTGAGGGGGACGCCTGCCATTCCTTTATTGCGTATTACATTCCGAACTTTTTGGCTTGTGTTCTTGGCGTGCCATTCGTTGAATAAATCCTGCATGGGTACGAGGTCGCTGATGCCTTTGGCGGTGTCAATATTGTCCATGATGGCGATATAGCGTACGTCAAGACGCTCAAAATCTTCTTCTAATAACTGCCCGACAACAAGACGGTTACGCCCAAGCCTTGAATGGTCTTTGACGATAATCGTCCCGACTTTCCCTTGTTCAGCTAAGTCCATCATTTCCATAAATGCGGGTCTGGTGAATGTCACTCCCGAAAATCCATCGTCAACAAAGAGGCGGGGATTATGAAAACGGTTTTCCTTTGCGTATTTTTCAAGTATGGATTGCTGGTTTTTGATGCTGCCCGAAAGTCCGTCCTGCTCGTCGTCGCAGCTCAAGCGACAGTATAAAGCTGTTATTTTATCTGACTGATTGCTCATAATTCTCCTTTCCGCAGCCAGATATGATATGAATTGTAGGTATCCTTATCATACCATATCTGCCATGATACTTCAACGCTTTAAAGTCCTAATCTTATTTCGGCTGCTGCTTTTCCTTTATGGCTTTTGGAGAATACGCTCCGCCTTTTCCTTTATGCTTTCTTTGGATTCTGCATTAAAGTGAGTATTGACGGTATAAACTGTCCCATCTATCTCTTTTTGAAAATTGATTGGATAAGGATATTGCGACCTGCAAAACCATGCTAACCGTTCTTCTTTTGTCATGGATGAAAGGCAGTCCGTAATCTCATCAATCATCTGACGGATGGCGGTTTCTTCTAAAAATTCTTCTTTTTCTGTGTCGCTAAAAGGTTCACTCATCGCAATGATTTCTCCCTCCTGTGTTCTGTTTTTACTGGCTGTTTCTGTCGATTTGACCGCTGATTTTCCATCGTGTCGTGGATTTGGTCTAAGCAGTTGTCGATATGGGCAGAGCGTTTTTCAATCCCGTCTGCATATTTCAGCCGCTTCCTAAGCTCTGTTATCTGCTCCGTCACGCTCCGTTTTTCGGCTCGGAGCGTTTCTTTTTCGGCTGGTGTGGCACGGCGTATCTTATTCCGCAAGTGCTGGCGGTAGTCAATCAGTTTATCCATTTCGGTCTGGTTTTTCTCCCTGTCGGCATATAAATCGGAGAGAGTAGCGATGTTATGCTTTGACATATACCGCACCTGTGCGGTAATCTCGTCCAGTTTCCGAAGTTCCTCTTTCATCAGCGGGCTTGTCGGCTTGTAGTCCGTGCCTTTGGGGAATATCCCCAACTGATAGCACCAGTAATAATATAACGCTAAGATTCCCGTGGTTTTCTGGTGTGGTTTCCATGCGTTTTTATACTGCTCTGGCATATGCGGGGAGTAGGAAATCCTTGCTTTGTAGTTCCCATATCGGGAAGTCCCGCCTAGACATGACCGTATGAAATCGGGCGTCAGCCTCTCGTCAAGCGTGTCAAACCTTGTGAAATGCTTATACTGCGGCAGCTTCATTTTCCAATGGCTGCCCGAAAAATCAACCTCATATCCCTTGTCGGTAAGATATTTCATCATGTGCTGCAAATCCCTGCTCCCGTTGATTGCCTCCCTTAAATCTTCCCGATAGACGTTGTATCTTGTCGGCTTTCCGCTTTTTTCATCCAGATACAGCGGTCTTGAGGGGGCTTTCTTCGGGTTGTCAATTACCGACAGTCCGTACTCAAAGCACAATCGGTCGGACACTTTCCTTAACCTTTTCTGTTCTGATTTTGAGTAATTGTATTTGCTCCCGTCCAGATAAGAAACGGAGTTGAAGCAGAAATGGTTGTGCAAATGCCCTTTGTCAAGGTGGGTGGCAACGATTAACTGGTATTTGCCGCCCCACATTTCCCTTGCCAATTTTATGCCGATTTCGTGGCACTGTTCGGGAGTTACCTCGTCTGGCTTGAAACTCTGGTAGCCATGCCAAGCGATATATCCGCCTGTCTTTTGGTACTGTTTCTTCGTCAAAATCATCTGCTGTAAGGCGGTTTCTTTCAGACAGTTGATTGCGGAAACATACTCTCCCTCATTTGTTTTTGACGGATTCTTTACATAGGAAAACACGTCAAAGAAGTCTTTCATATCGTCATTCGGCACAGTCTTTTCTGGATTTTCCACATAAGAAATCAAGTCTTTTAAGTTCCCTTTGATGTGCCATAAACTTGTTGTTGCCATATCAGACTGCCCCCTGTTCTGTCAATTCATCTAAGCTAAATCGTTGTGGGAGAGTTGTTTTCTGTTGCAGTTCTAAGATAAAATCCTCAATCTCCATGCAGGTATCAGCGGCGGCAGAGTAATAAGGAACACACTTTTTGAAAGCGTCATGCACCTCATAGAGCTTGTTTAACAGCTCCCAAAACTCGGTTTTAGGCTTTGGCTGTGGGGCGTTTCCCTTACATAACTGGCGCATAAATTCGGCGGCAGACAGACCGCAAGCAGCAGCACACTGCTTTAATTTTTCATGTTCTTCCTCGTTCAGTCGGACAGTAATCGGCACATTCCGCTTGTTTTTTTCTGATTTTTCTCTGCTCATCTTTCTTAATCCTCCAGTCTTAAATTTATAGCCTCTCGGATTCTCCAGCCCTTATTGTCTGCGGCTCTCAAATCCAGTTTTATAAAAATTCCCCCACTTTTTGCCAAAAACACTTGACAAATCATTCTAAAAATGCGGCGCTTCGCGCCTCTTAATTAAAAAAGCACTTTTCATTTCGGCGCAGCCGGTAAGCATTTTTTGATTGGAGGCGATTTTTATGTTACCTGTTAATTATGGCGGTCATACCGCCTATCAGAATACCTTCGTATCTGATTTTCTGAACTTATTCCCGGATCCCTTTGCTGTCCCTAAACAAACATGGGATATTATTGTGAAATTCTGGTATCTTGATCTCTGCGAAACGGATACCATCATGCAGGAGTTTTATCCACTGACTGGCAAACCCGCCACACGTTTTCCATCCTGCCTGCTTCGCTCCTATCTTCTGTCAATCGTAATGAAAGTAGATTCCATTACCGAATGGTACAGGCTGCTTAAAATAACTCCTTTGTATGCCATCCTCAGTGGTTTCCCTCCTCATGACACTCCCGGTGTTGGAACTTTTTACGATTTTTTCAACCGCCTGTGGCAGTCTGACAAACATAATTACATCAATCAGGTTAAGCATAAAAAAGCGAAG
>CAJTIR010000093.1 GCA_910576385.1 Lachnospiraceae bacterium | reverse complement strand
CAACAAAAGCCATTTGAATCACCTCGATATTTGATACTTATATTTTACCAAATATTGATATGATTTGCTATATCATGTTAAATTTTCAAGGTACAATATATATCAAAGGGCTGTGACCTTTTGACACCCTAATCTCTTTAGGAAATTCTTTTGGATTTCCTAAAGATAAAAACAATGATCGCGCTGCGGCGGAAATGAAATATTTCCATAATATTATGAAAGTTATAGAGGTAGAAAAATGGAATCTCAGACAGTGGTTTATTATACATTTTGTTTCAAAAGAGGCAAAACGCCAAAGGAATATAAAAAATATCAGAGGGAACTGGCGGATAAAATTTTAACCTATGGTTTTCAAGAGCAATTTGGTATATCGTATGTGAAAGAACATGTGATGTTAGGAGAGCATGGAAAACCTGTTTGGAAAGCACATCAAAATATTTGTTATAATGTCAGTAACACGGCAGGACTGGTAGTTTGTGCATTATCTAATCTGGAAGTGGGTGTGGATGCAGAACGAATATGTATGGCTCGTTTTCCGGTCGTAAAGCATTGTTGTCAAAATAGTGAGATATCTTATATTATGGGGCAGTCTCAGAATATTTCTATAGAGCAAGAGAGTAAGAAAGCCGCACAGGAATATCATAAACTTGAACTTAATGCAATACAGCGGCAGCGATTTTTTCAGCTTTGGACACTAAAAGAGAGTTATATTAAAATGACAGGGGATGGAATGTATTTTCCAATGCGTGAGGTATCTTTTGCTGTTGAGAACGAAGAGGGGGGACAGAAAATTACCAGCAGCCAACAAGGATTTTTTGTGCAGAAGCAGATCGGAAAATATTGGATTTCTCTGTGTGTTGAGGAACAGACAGCGGTTGAGTGGCAGGAATTATCCTTGTTGTGAAAACTGGAGTTCATTATGTTTATGATCTTCAAAATTAAGTATTGACAATAATCTGAATTCGGACTATAATAAATTTTATCCGAATTCGGATTATTTTTATATTTGAGGAGGAATGTAAGATGAAGGAAATTTTAGTTTCTGAGATGGCAGAATATAATCAGTTACAGAAAAATTATGAGGGACTTTATCATAAATTTGCCAGACAGTGCGGCTTATCGGACAGTGCATTTTGGATTATATATTCTGTAAAAGAACGTGAGGAAGCCTTTACACAGAAGGAACTCTGTAAGGAGTGGTTTTATAGTAAACAAACAGTTAATTCTGCATTAAAACAATTGCAGACGCAGGGAATTATTAAGCTTATGCCATTACCAGGAAATAAGAAAAATAAACAGATATATCTCACAGAAGAAGGAGAGCTGCTTGCGAAACAGACGGTAATTCCCTTGATGGAGGCAGAACACCGCGCCTTTGGATCGTTGAGTGGAAAAGAGCGACGGGAGTTTTTAAATTTGACTAAAAAATATATACTAGAGCTTCAAACAAAAGTTAATGAAATTATTCCAGTAAATGTAAGGAGGGATTGATGTTATGAGAATACAATTATCGGATCATTTTACCTATAAACGATTGATACATTTTGTACTGCCATCCATTTTTATGATTATCTGTATTTCTGTGTATGGAATTATTGATGGTTTTTTTGTCTCAAATTATGTCGGAAAAAATCCCTTTGCGGCGATAAACCTAATTATGCCATTGCTTATGGGAATGGGGACAATTGGATTTATGGTGGGAACAGGCGGAAGTGCGATTGTATCTAAGACAATGGGAGAGGGCAAGAAAGAACTGGCAAATAAATATTTTTCTATGTTAGTCTGGTTTGCACTTCTTTTAGGGATTGTACTTTCTGTAATTGTCTTTCTATTTATTCGTCCGATTGCCATTGCTTTTGGCGCCAAGGGAGAACTCTTGGAAAATTGTGTTTTGTATGCCCGTATTTTATTATGCTCCATGCCGGCATTTATTTTACAGTTTGTGTTCCAAAGTTTCTTTATCACGGCTGAAAAACCGAGTCTCAGTCTAAAAATACAAATTGTTGCCGGGGTGACAAATGCAGTGTTGGATTATCTGTTTATTGCAGTTTTTTCTTGGGGACTTGTAGGAGCGGCAATGGCCACAGCAGTGGGACAAGTGATTGGAGGAGTTATCCCAGTTATTTATTTTACAAGGAAAAATAACAGTCTGCTTCATCTGACAAGAACTTCTTTTGATGGCAGTATTTTATTAAAAACACTTGTCAATGGTTCTTCGGAGATGGTGACAAATCTTTCCACTAGTATTGTCAGTATCTTATATAACCTTCAGCTTATGAAACTTGCAGGAGCGGATGGGGTGGCTGCTTATGGCGTGATTATGTATGTGGATATTATTTTCGCGGCTGTCTTTTTGGGATATGCCATTGGAAGTGCACCAGTAATCGGCTTTCATTATGGTTCTGGAAATCGCAGTGAGTTAAAGAACCTATTTCAAAAAAGCCTTTTTTTGATGTCTGGCGCTGGAATTGTGATGACCATATTGGCAGAACTTGCCGCTGTGCCCTTAGTTATGATTTTTGCAAGTTATGATGCAAATTTATTTGCATTGACGGTACATGGTTTTCGGATCTATGTCCTTTCTTTTTTGGTGATGGGAGTTAATGTCTGGGGTTCCGCGTTTTTTACCGCCTTGGGCAATGGAGCTGTCTCCGCATTGATTTCTTTCTTTCGAACACTTGTTTTTAAGATCCTTGTGATATATTCCTTGCCGCTCTTATTCGGCATTGATGGGATTTGGTTTGGTGTGGGAACAGCAGAATTATTGGCATTGGGTGTCACTGTCCTGTTTCTTGTAAGAAAAAGAGAATACTATCATTATGTGTAACTGTGGTGTTGTGGATTCTCTGTCATCAGAGTTTTTACTATCGAAAATTTAAATAATATCATGATCTAAAAAATATGAAATTGAGCCTTTAAAAAATTTGAAGCGTTTGATTTCATATTTTTTTGGGGATAATAATTCCTGAAGTTATATGCAAAATCTTTTTAGAAGTGTGTAACAGGTCCATTTCTATAAGATTGGCTTGTGGCTTTGAATGGTTTTGCATTTGTTCTAGAACAAATAGAACAAATGCCTCAATTAATAAATGACCCCTCTACACTTATTAAAATAACATCCACTTATACTAACAAATCTACTTTTTTTATAATCAAAACGGAAATGGGCAACGATGGTTGATGATTGATCTAGAAAATAAGAATGATTTGTATCGTGATCTCTTTCAGCTTATTCAAATTTGTAGAAATGGTTGTTTATCGTAATCTCTATGTACATGCCTGTATATAGCATCAAGACAAAAGAATTTGAATTTTTGTTAAAAAACGTCTACTTTTGTCAATATATGTTTTCGAAAATTTAAAAATAGTACAAGGTGTCTTGACGATCAGAAATACAAATGATACAATACATTTACAGCTCATGTATATCAACTTTTCCCCCTAAGTTAAGATGATATACATCCCGCCCCAGTGCTTCTGCACTAGGGCGGATTTATTTAAATATATAAGTAATTGATACCATTTGCCAGTAGAGAAAAAGAAGATTACAAAAAGGAAGAGATTCTGGAAATGCTTGACAAAATCGCTCTTGCAAAAGAACAGGAGTAAGCAAAGGAAACTGAAAAGAGACGGCAGACACAAGACGTCCCTTTTCAAAAAGATTATAATAAATCAACAAGATGCGGCATATAGATTTGGAAAGGCGGCAAGGAGTAGTTTTCTTTTCTATAATTATAAATCCTTTTTACAATACTTTTTTAACGTAATAAAGGGTGCATAATTAGCGGACCTTTCCATGATATAAAATCCCACAGAATTTTTTATAATTCTATGGGATTTTTTTAGATTTTCAGATCAATTTATCTTGTATTTCTCAGTGCTTATGTGCTATCAAAATGATTTTATGTGCTTGGCGGTTATCAATAAATTAGCACCATTCTATCCGAATATACTATTCTTTTCACACTTTTTTCAAAGAATATTTAAGTTTCATTTAAAGTACCAAGGCTATACTGAGCAGAAAGAAAACAATGTTTGGAAGAAAGGAAGAGTGAAATTTATGAGAAAAAAATACATAATCTTATTACTTTGTACAGCTTTGGCTTTATCTTTATGCAATGGATGCGGTGGAACAGAGAAAGGAATAAAAAGTCATTCTCAAGAATTCAGAAATGAGGAAGATACAGTGTATGGGGAAGTCAGTAAAATAACAGAAGATAGTATCACAATAAATGTTGGAACTCAAAAGAAAAATGCACAGCCAGACGAAAATTCTTCTATGTTAGAGCTGACAGGAGAAGCGAAGGAAATTCAGATTACAGAAAACACGATAATTAAGCGAAGAACTATGGGAAACAGAGTTGGAAAAACATCTGAAAATGAACAGCCGCCAGAACAGCCAAATGAAGAAGTTCCATCTGGGGAATTGCCGGAACAACCAAATGGGGAAGTTCCATCTGGAGAACCGCCTGAGCGGTCAAGTGAAAAAGATTTTCCAAGAGATCATACACAAGAAATCAGTATTTCTGATATTTCAGAAGGGGATTCAGTTCGAGTGCTGTTTGCGGAAGATGGAAGCACAAAAGAGATTACAATCATATCTGCTTTCTTTGACCAGACAGAAAAATCATCACCATTAGTATAAAATTAGGAGGAGCATATGAAAGGAAAAAAAACGATATTTCACAAAAGGAAACAATGGATTGTATTTGGCCTTGCTGCTGGAATCTTGATGGTGTCTACTGGAATTTATTTTGTACAAGGAAAATCTGCCAAAAAAGCATCTGCGGAAGAAATTCCTGTACAAGAAACTCAGGCAAAAACAGGAACGATTTCCAATAGCATTGTCGGTACTGGAAATCTGGAACATCAGGAAGGGGAAACCGTGACAATTCCTACAGGAATTATTGTGGAAGAGGTTAAAGTGGAGAGCGGTGATCAGGTTTCCGAGGGGGATGTGCTGGCCACTGTAAATCAAACTTCTGTATTACGTGCAATGGAAGAGATTCAAGAGCAGATGGAAACGCTTGATGAAGAGATCAATGAGAGTAAAGAAACAGCAGATACACAATCTGTCAAATCTAAAGTGGATGGAAGAGTAAAAAAAATCTATGTACAACAAGGACAGGAAGCAGCTGAATGTATGGTGGAACAGGGAGCATTGCTGTTGTTGTCGATAGACGGTTTTCTTGCGGTAGAGTTTGAGACAAATGCTGAGCTTATCAAAGAAGAGTCTGTTATCATAAATCGAGCCGATGGGACACAGAAGGAAGGGACTGTGGAAACTTTTTCCGATGGGAAATGTACAGTGCTCTTTTCGGACAGTGGCATAGGAATGGAAGAAGATGTGACAATAACAGATTCTGAGGGTAATGATTTAGGAAAAGGTACTACTTACATTCATCAGCCACTTGCAGTTACAGCGGCATCTGGAATGGTGGAGGAAATCTGTGTCTCTGAGGATGAGGCGGTGTACACAGGGACAATTCTTTTTACGATTGACCAAGTAGGAGAAAGTCTGGAATACAAGGAACAAATGGCTGAAAGACAAGAATTGGCACAAGATCTGCAAAAATTAATGATATTATCTCAAAACGGTGCAATTACAGCAGAATCATCTGGAATGATCCAATCTGTAAATATATCTGCCAAGAGCAGCCAAAATTCGCAAGAAAACACAGAAAATGTACAAATTTCTAAGCAGCAAAATACAAAAGGAAGTATGGAAGCGGTACAAGTTTCCAGTCAAAATAACCAGAGCGCACAAGGAAATACAGCGATTATACAGATTTCAAATCAAAACATGCAAAACAATACAAGCATCTTACAGCTCTCAAATCAAACATCTGACGTAGATATAAATCCACAAATGCCATCAGGAGAATCTGATGAGGTTGTTGATCCACAAATGCCACCGGAAGAGCAGACCTATTTGTCATTGGAAATCACTGATTCCGGCCAGTGCAGTCAAAATCTCCTGGTGATTAAGACGCCGCAAACAGGTGCAAAGCCTCAGGCAGAATTGACTGCTGCTGATAATAGTTATGAAGGAACCATTACCTGGAAACCTGAGGATAAAAAATTTGCGGCAACGACTTCCTATCAGGCAGAAGTTGAGTTGAATGCTGCAGAAGGTTATTATTTTACCAAAGAGAGCGTCAGTAAAATAAAAACAGGGGTCTTGTCTGGTATGACAGTGTTAGAGGAGGGAACAAAGCTCACATTCCAGATTACTTATCCTTTGACAGATGCACGGGAGAATGATGACCATTCAAACAATAATGAAGAAAACGAGAGTAATCATGGAAATAACGACGGAAATGGAAATCAAAACAACAATGGAAACAATGGTGAAAATGGAAATCAGAATAACACTGGCAATAATGATGGCAATGGAAACAATAATGGCAATGAGAAAGAAAATGAAAATACGAACGAAAATCAGGAAGGAACTGGAAATAATAACACAAATGGATCTCAGGAGAGCAATATTTCAGGAGCAGAATCTGTCGGGGGCAATCATGCACAGAATAGTGATGAGACTTCTCAGGACGAAAACGGTGCAGGTAATGGGCAGACACAGACAGCAAGCGGCAATGGTTCTGGCGGAGGGATTATGACCAGCAGTACATCTGTATCAACCAGCGTACAGAGTGACAGTAAAGAAACTTCATCTGATACCGATGACAGTGAAATTACAGCTTTTACGCTGGCAGCGGCGGATACCATGATATTGTCCGTAAATGTGGATGAATTAGATATCAATTCTGTTTCCAAGGAACAGCAAGCCGAAATTGTGCTAGATGCTATCGAGGATGAGGTCTTTACTGGAACAGTCACAAAGGTAGGAAATTCTGCAAGCAGTTCTAGCGGCGGGGTGGCAAAATATACAGTAGAAATTTCAATTCCCAGAGATGAGCGAATGAAGGAAGGAATGAACGCATCGGCCACAATAACCGTTGAAGAACGGGAAAATGTGGTGACAATTCCCGTAAATGCTCTTCAGGAGCGTGGAAGCCGTGTTTTTGTCTATACAGAGACAGACAGTGATGGATCTCTTTCGGGAGAGAAGGAAGTGACAACTGGATTGTCTGATGGGAGCAATGTAGAGATTACAGAAGGATTGTCCGATGGCGACATTGTATATTACCAAAAAATAGGAAATATATCTCAAAAAAATGGAGAACAAAATTTCCATAAAATGGAGGGAGAGCCTGGCGCAGATATGGAAAATATGCGGCAAGGAGATTTTCCAAGTGGAGGAGCTGGCAGCGGAATGCCCAGTGGCAGAATGCCAAATGGACGAGAATAGGAGCAGATCGAATGATTCAATTACATGAGGTTTCAAAAATATATCAGATGGGAAATGACAAGGTATATGCGCTTAACCATGCCACAATGGAGATTAGAGATGGGGAATTTGTAAGTATTGTAGGCCCTTCTGGAAGTGGAAAATCTACGATGATGAATATCATAGGCTGTTTAGATACCACAGATGAGGGAAGTTATATTTTGGATGGTGTTTCTGTTGAGCAGTATTCAGAAAAAGAATTAGCGAAAATTCGCAGTCAAAAAATTGGTTTTATTTTTCAGAACTTTAATTTGCTTCCTAGGCTTACCGCGGCAGAAAATGTGGAACTGCCATTGATTTATCAGAAGTTATCTGCACAGGAACGCAAGCGGAGAGTGCAAAAGGCAATGGAACAGGTAGAATTGTCGCATCGGATGGGACATCGCCCCACTGAATTATCAGGCGGTCAACAACAGAGAGTGGCAATAGCCCGCGCTCTGGCGACTTCTCCCTCTTTGTTTCTCGCTGATGAACCCACAGGAAATCTAGATTCCAAAACAGGCCAGGAGATTATGACTTTATTCCATGATTTGCATGAGGCCGGAAACACGATTGTGTTAATTACCCATGACAATCAGGTGGCAGAGGAGGCAGAACGGAAAATATATATCCGAGATGGAAAAGTCATGGAGGTGGCAATATGATGTTTCAGACAGGAAAAATGGCATGGAATGCTGTCTGTGCCAATAAATTGAGAACCTTTCTTACCATGCTTGGAATTATTATTGGGGTAGCTGCTTTGATTATTTTAGTTTCTATTGCCGATGGCGCCGGAAATTCAGTGAACAATCAGATTTCACAGATGGGAAGCAATTATTTGAGTGTACAGATCTCGGATAATAAAGAGAACCCTTTAAAATTATCGGAATTTTCAGAGATCATGAACGCAGATGAATTTTTATCCTCAGCGCCTATGGGAAGAAGCAGTGTCACTGGAAAAAGTGGATATACCAGCGGTTCTGTCAACCTCTATGGAACCAGCGGCGGTTATTTCTCTATTATGAATATGGAATTGTATGCGGGCAGACTACTGAAACAGACAGATTTAGAAAACCATTCACATGTAATCGTGCTTTCGTATGATACAGCAGTAGAATTTTTTGGGCGTGCCGATGCAGTGGGAGAAAGTCTGTCCTTAAATGGAAGAGCATTTGAGGTGATCGGCGTATTGTCAGAAGATTCGGTATCTCCGTCTTCCGCTATGATGGTGCGCAACAGTGAAGACAGCTCTGAAATTGTGACGCTGGAAGGATATATCCCATATTCCACATTGAGCAGACTTTCAGACTATGTGCTGGAAATTACTCAATTTTATGTGTCTTCTGTTGACCAGGATTCTATGGAACAGGCAGAAAGAAAACTGGAAGAAATATTGACGGGGCGGTTTGGTAATGATGATGCCTTTTCAATACAAAATCAGTCGGAAGTGATGGAGGCTATGGAAGAAGTAGATCATACGATGTCTCTGATGTTGGGAGGAATTGCGGCGATCTCTCTATTGGTTGGTGGGATCGGAATTATGAATATTATGCTGGTATCTGTCACAGAGCGCACAAGAGAAATTGGGATTCGCAAAGCAATTGGCGCTGGACAGGGCAGTATTATGCTACAGTTTCTTCTGGAAGCGTTGATGGTCAGTATGGCTGGATGTATGGTGGGAATAGGCGCTTCTTTTGTGGTTTTAAAAATGATTGGCAAGGTGATGGGTTCTGCGATGGAAGTCTCTATGGATGGCAGTGTAGCACTGTTATCCGTAGCCTTCTCAGGTGTAATAGGAATCGTTTTTGGTCTCTATCCAGCGCAAAAAGCTGCCAGAAAGAAGCCAATTGATGCACTGCGGTATTCAGATTAAAGTAGTTGACATATCAAATCTGCATTCTTATAATATATTTGTAATAAACTATAATATATATAGCCTCTCGGATTCATAATGAGTTGGCTTAGATTTGTATTTTGATAACTGAATATTGTGAAGTTTTGGAAAGATATCAGATAAATGTGGAAAAAAGGGCGCACTTTTCCCTTGATATTAGATGAGATTTTTTTGAAATTGTGGTATGCTTATTTTGAAGTTGC
>CAJTIR010000092.1 GCA_910576385.1 Lachnospiraceae bacterium | reverse complement strand
AGGTTTCAAAATACTTGTAAAAATAATGATAAAGTCTACCAATTAAAGTTTTTTCATTGTATAATAAGTTTGTCGTACAGGGTCACTATCCTTTGTAATGTTTTGGTCAAATTCATTATACAACAGAAAGCCTTGTGCGGCATTTTTTTATTAAAAAAGTTGTAAACTGGTGTTAGATAAATAAAAGCATTCTTATAATCAGAACCAAATAGAGGTTCGTAGCTTCGTGATAAACGTATTTGTGATGACTTCTTGGTAGTATATACCCCAAAAGTATGTGGATAAGCAACACCTTGTATATCTGCGATATGGCTCAGTCCATAATGCAACCAATGACTAAAAGAATCATCTCCTGATGTATACTGTTTTATTGTCAAATTTGGGATAGACTCAATAGGATATATAGATAAAAACTCTTCTCTTTCCTTGATACCTTGAGCTTCTATTTTCTTTCCCTCTTCCATCCTATTTGCTTCATATAACTTTATCAAATCCATCTCTATCAATCCTTCATAAATACTGATTTGTCTTACTTGCAATATAAATACAAAAGAAATCTTATATATTATAACATTATAGAAAGTAGTATGCAATTCGTAAATATAGAAAAATAATTTCAAATTAGTATTGCTAAAATACGCAATGAGTAATAGTATTAGATTAACTATAATATGAAATGCGTAATTAGAGAAAATATAATGCGAAAGGAGAACTGACATGGAAAAGACAAACTATATGATGACTGTTGATGATGCTGCGCAGGAATTGGGCGTGTGAAAACAGAAGGGGTATCGCATTATCCGACAGCTTAACGAAGAATTGGCGGCTGCCGGATATATGACGGTACAGGCAAAAGCACCCCGTACATAGTGGAGTGAAAGATTTTACTTCGGCAAAAGAAATATTGGATAAAGAAGGGAGTGATTATAGAATGGCAGTATCCAAAGATACGCAAAAAGGCACATGGACTTCACAGATATGGGTGGAGGACTGGCAAGGCAAGAAAAATCTGTTGATGATACAGGAACAGACAGAGGAAAGATTTGACTTACTTGCGGAGCAGATGGCAAAACAGGAGGGAGTGACAGAACAGTTAAAGGCACAGGATCAAATGCTTTGGGTGCGGAGAATGAATTGCATTAGAGCAAGGGCGGAGGAGATTGTGAGAGAAGAAATTATTTATTGCTTGTGGAAGTGCAGATAAGCCGACTAAAGAAGATGCACATATCATTATAGATGTTATGCATGAGATAGCTGATATACATGCTAAGAGCAAAGGCGAAAAGAAATTAAATGAAGAAATAGCGGTAGCACTAAATCTTTTGATTGAGGCGTTAAAATAGAAAAATATTTGAATTTTAAATTATAGTATTTGAATATTCAAATTGATTATTTGGAAAAATAATGCTATGATTTTAAATATATTATGAAACTCTGATATGTAGAAAGCAAGAGGAACTATATTATGGCAATCAGTTATAACGGACTATGGAAGTTATTGATCGATAAGGGTATGAAAAAGGGTGACTTATGTAGAAGCACGGGGTTAAGTTCAAGCACTATGGCGAAAATGACAAATGGAGAGTCTGTGAATTTATCTGTTTTGGAACGTATATGTGAAAAGCTGGATTGTGATTTTGCAGATTTGGTAAATTATAAAAGAACTCAGGAGGAAGCTGATAAAAATGAGCAACAATAAAATCAGTGATGTCGGACTCAATATAGCAGAAAAAGCGACTGTCATTTGGAATGTGGCAGATATGCTTCGAGGACCGTTCAAGCCGCATGAATATGGACTTGTTATCTTACCGATGACAGTAGTAAAAAGATTTCATGATTGCTTACTTCCTACTCATGATAACGTGCTTGAACAGTATGAAAAAGTGAAGCATTTGGCGGTCATTGATGGTTTTCTGACAAGAGCATCCGGCTATCAGTTTTATAATACAAGTAAATTTACATTTGAGACGCTTTTAGCTGATCCGGATAATATAGAAACGAATTTTAAAGACTATTTAGCTGGTTTCTCTGCAAATGCGCAGGATGTTCTTTCCAAGTTTGACTTTGATAATATTATTAAAAGAATGGTGGAGAGCAATACACTGTATCTGATTATTAAGGAATTTAATTCTGAAAAAGGATATTTAGGCGCTGACAAAATTAGTGCCGTGGATTGCGGTTATATTTTTGAAGATTTAGTGCGCCGTTTTTCAGAGTCATTTGGGGAGGAAGCTGGAGCGCATTTTACCAGCCGAGATATTATTTATCTAATGACAGATTTGCTGCTTGCGGATGCCGATTTAGACACAGGCGGAATGACAGTCTATGATATGACGATGGGAACATCTCAGATGCTTTCCTGTATGGAAGAGAGAATACATGATTTGAACAGCGATATAGAAGTCACTTGTTTTGGGCAGGAGTTTAATCCGTCTACTTATGCGATTGCAAAAGCGGATATGATGATTAGAGGAGGAGATCCGAACAATATGCGGTTCGGAGATACTCTGTCAGACGACCAGTTTGAAGGATTTACCTTTGATTATTGCATTTCTAATCCGCCTTTTGGAATTGATTGGAAACGGGAACAGAAAAAGGTGGAAGAAGAAGCTGCAAGAGGAGAACAGGGCAGATTTGCACCCGGACTTCCTAAAATCAGTGATGGGCAGCAGTTGTTTGTGTTAAATGGGCTTTCCAAACTTGCACCGAATGGAAAAATGGCAATTATACAAAATGGCTCTCCGTTATTTTCAGGAGATGCCGGAAGCGGTCCGTCAGAGATTAGAAGATATATTTTGGAAAATGATTGGCTGGATTGTATCGTGCAGCTTTCTACGGATATGTTTATGAATACGGGTATCAGTACATACATTTGGATTTGTTCCAAGAATAAACCAGTATTTCGGGAAGGAAAAGTACAGCTTATAGATGCTTCTCATTGTTATGAGACAAGGAGAAAGAGCATTGGAACGAAAAGAAACGATATTACGGATGAGTGTCGGGAACTGATTGTAAAGGCTTATGGTTCTTTTGAAAACTGTGCTGTGTATGGAGATAAGAGTGGAATCTATTGTGAGAGTAAAATATTTGAAACAGTAGAGTTTGGATATAACAAAATTGTGCTGGAAAGACCACAGCGGGATGAAAACGGGGAGGTTGTTTTGAAAAAAGGAAAGCCTGTTGCAGATGCAAGTCTGCGTGATACGGAGAATGTGCCGCTTATACAGGATATTGACAGGTATTTTGAGAGAGAAGTGCTGCCTTATGCGGAAGATGCATGGATTGAAAAGAAAAAGACGAAGGCAGGGTATGAGATACCTATGACAAGATATTTCTATGAGTATCAGGCACCAGAAAAGGTGGAGGATATTGTGGCTCGGATTCATGTGCTGGAGGCTGATATTTCTGCTTCCTTGGAGAGACTGTTTGCGGAGGAGAAATAGGTATGGCTAGAGAAATGAAGGATAGCGGATATTATTGGATAGGGAAAATACCTATAAATTGGAAGATTAGGAAAGTTAAAGATTTATATCAGATACAGACAGGATTTACTCCGGATACAAAACGGGAAGAATATTATGCAGATGAAATTGAGGGGTATGATTGGCTGACTATTGGAGATTTGGATGGTAAAATGTATATACCTCATACTACTAAAAAACATATTTCTAAATTATACGTTCAAAAATTTAGTCCATCCATAATTCCTAAGGGAAGTCTATTGTATAGTTTTAAACTTTCGGTGGGGCAAGTGTCTATAACTAATAGAGACATATACTCAAATGAAGCAATAGCGTCATTTATGCCTCATAGTGGGGTGTGTTTAGAATTTTTGTACTATTCTTCAAGTATGATTGTAGAGAATGCCAATGAAAATATTTATGGGGCAAAAATTTTAAATCAAGAGTTAATTAGAAACGCGAGGGTAGTTTGCCCTCCGATTGAAGAACAGAAGAAGATAGCTTTATTTCTCAATAAAAAATGTTCAGAACTTGACAATGTGCTTGAAAAAACTCGTGCAAGTATAGAAGAATACAAAAAGTTAAAGCAAGCCGTTATTACAAAGGTTGTTACCAAAGGAATACGAGGTGACAGAGAAATGAAAGATAGTCAGAGTATATGGTTCGGACAGATTCCTAGTGACTGGAACATGAGAAAGATTAAATATATTTTCAAAATTCAGAAAGATATAGCCGGAGAAGAAGGACATACAGTTTTATCCATAACACAAAAAGGAATTAAGCCAAAAGATTTATCTAAGAATGAGGGACAATTAGCTGAGAACTATAGTAATTATCAATTGGTACATATAGGCGATTTCGCAATGAATCACATGGATTTACTGACTGGATGGGTGGATGTTTCTAAATATGAAGGGGTAACAAGTCCTGATTATAGAGTGTTTGGATTAATTGATAAGGATAATTATTGCAGTCAATACTATTTATATTTGATGCAGATGTGTTATATGAACCGTATCTTTTATGGATTAGGGCAAGGCGTAAGTGGATTAGGGAGATGGAGATTGCAGGCAGATAAGTTCTTGAATTTTTCTATTACTGTGCCAAGTTATGAAGAACAGCAAGAGATAGCAAATTATCTCGACAAAAAATGTTCAGCAATAGATGAACTTATTGCCAAGAAAGAGCAATATCTCTCCGAGATAGAGAATTATAAAAAATCTTTAATTTACGAATATGTAACAGGGAAGAAGGAAGTGCCACAGGAATAGCAAACATAAGGTGCAGTATTTACCCGTAGCATGAAATAGATTGGAAGGAGACTGGATGGGCAACAAAAATGAAATGATAGAAGCAAATCAGTCGTTGGATACATTGATTGCAAATTCGATTGATTTAATATAATATGCAAGACAACTTGTTGCAAAACAGGTAAACTTGGTGCAGCTTATGACATATTATTCCCTTGGCAAATGGATTGTAGAGGTACAGCAGGAAGGGCAGGAGCGTGCTCAATATGGGAAAAAGGTTATAAAAGCTTTGTCTGATCACTTGACAGAAAAGTTTGGCAGAGGTTTTTCAAAGGCAAATTTAGAATTTTTCAGACGTTTTTATTTGAATTATGAAGATCGAATTGCCGAAACAGTGTTTAGGCAATTTGCAATCGAAAAAACTGAAACAGTGTTTAGGCAATTGGAAGAAAATCCGCCATTTATTGTGTCTTGGTCGCATTATTTACAGCTTATGCGAATTGAAAATAAAGAGGAACGAAGTTTTTATGAGATGGAATCTGCTAAATCTGGATGGGGAATCAGAACATTGCAAAGGCAATATAATTCCAGCTTGTATGAAAGACTGGCACTTAGCAGAGATAAGGATGCCGTAATGCGATTGGCAAGAGAGGGAAATGTAATTGCTAATCCAAAGGATATTGTGAAACAACCTACTGTATTAGAGTTTCTTGGCTTGGAGGAAAAAGCAGAATATTCTGAAAGTGATTTGGAAACCGCTATCATCAATAAGCTTCAAAAGTTTTTGCTTGAGTTGGGCAAGGGTTATCTCTTTGAGGCAAGACAAAAACGATTTACTTTTAATGAAGACAATTATTATGTAGATTTGGTCTTTTATAATCGACTTTTACGTTGTTATGTTTTGATTGATTTAAAAGTAGACAAGCTGACGCATCAGGATATCGGACAGATGCAGATGTATGTGAATTACTATGACCGATATGAAAAACTTGATGAAGAAAATCCGACAATTGGCATTCTGATGTGTAGGGAAGCGAATGATGCACTGGTAGAGATTACTCTGCCCAAAGATGCGAATATTTATGCTTCTCAATATAAACTTTATTTACCAGATAAAAAGTTATTACAGGATAAGCTCAGACAATGGATTGCGGAGGAAGAATCATGAGCATAACAGTTACTACAGAAAAACAATTTGAATCAGATATTGAAGCTTTTCTTATATCAACTGAAGGTGGATATACACGGGGAAATGGAACATACAATCCCAAGTTGGGTTTATATCCGAATAAACTGATTGCTTTTATTCAGCGTACTCAACCGAGGGAGTGGGCGGCATTTGAACGGCAGAATGATATAGATCCTGTGCGCAAATTCTGTGTTGCTTTTAATAATGCCTGTGATATGGATGGAGTGCTGCATGTCTTGCGAAACGGATTCAAGCACAGGGGCACTACCTTTAAAGTCTGCTATTTTAAGCCGGAGTCTGCGTTGAATGATACAGCAGGGATTCAATATGCGGAAAATGAAGTAGAGTGCTATCGGCAATGGTATTATTCCGCAGACACGAAAAAGTCGGTGGATATGGTGCTTGTGGTAAATGGGATTCCGGTGTTTGCTTTTGAACTGAAAAACCAGTACACAGGACAGAATGCGGATAATGCCAAGACCCAATGGATGTATGACAGAGACCC
This sequence comes from Lachnospiraceae bacterium, assembly GCA_910576385.1. Classification (GTDB taxonomy): domain Bacteria; phylum Bacillota; class Clostridia; order Lachnospirales; family Lachnospiraceae; genus Petralouisia. Next base: position 4,022 of record CAJTIR010000092.1, on the reverse strand, counting down.
GCGAGATATATGTTTTCAGTTTAATAAGAGAATTTTAGCATATTTTTGCGTAGACCATACGGAAGTTTGGATGACAACAAAGTTGGCAGGGAAAGACACCTGCTTCTTACCTTTTAATCAAGGCTCTAATGGAGCAGGGGCTGATGGCGGGGCAGGAAATCCGCCCAATCCGGACGGGTATCCTACAGCATATCTTTGGGAAAATGTATTTCAGAAAGACAGTATGTTGGATATTATCCAAAAGTTTATTAATTTGCAGAAAAAGAAGACATTGATATTTCCGCGCTATCATCAGTTAGATGTTGTTCGGAAACTGATTGCAGATGTACGGATAAACGGAGCAGGAAAGAATTACCTGATTCAGCATAGCGCAGGTTCTGGCAAATCTAATTCGATTGCGTGGACAGCATATCGCCTTGCATCGCTTTTCAATGAAAACAATAAGCCGGTATTTTCCAGTGTGATCGTCGTGACGGACCGCACTGTTTTAGACGCGCAGCTTCAAGAAACAATTGCGGGATTTGACCATAAGTTGGGTGCTATAGAAACCATAGGAGAAGATAAAAATTCTCAGGATTTGAAAAATGCAATTAATGACGGTGTGCGCATTATTGTTACGACTCTGCAAAAGTTTCCAGTGATTTACACGGAAGTTGATAGGGCAAATGGAAGATGCTTTGCTGTGATTGTGGATGAGGCACATTCTTCTCAGACAGGTAGTTCGGCACTTAAATTAAAGACCGCATTGGCGGATACGGAAGAAGCCTTGCGGGAGTATGCGGAGCGAGAGGGATTAGCAGAGGAAGAAGTTGATCCGGAGGACAGGCTTGTAAAAGAAATGATTGCCCAAGGCAAACATAAGAATTTATCTTTTTTTGCCTTTACAGCAACGCCAAAAGCCACCACACTGGAAATGTTTGGGCAGGAACAGGAGGACGGATCGTTTCATCCGATCCATGTATATAGCATGAGACAGGCGATTGAGGAAAAATTTATTTTGGATGTCCTTCAAAATTATATGACCTATAATACCTGTTTCCGAATTGCAAAGACTATGGTAGATAATCCTGATGTTCCGTCCAGTAGGGCGGCAAAGGTCATTCGTAAATATCAGGAACTGCATCCTTATAATATCAGTCAGAAATCACAGATTATTGTGGAGACGTTTAGAGATACCACAAGGCATAAGATTGACGGCAAAGGAAAGATGATGGTAATCACATCATCAAGACTGGCTGCTGTCCGCTATTACCACGAAATCAAACGATACATTGAGGAAAAGAAATATGATGATGTGGATATTTTGGTGGCTTTTTCCGGTGCGATTGACGATAAGGGCGAGGAATATACGGAGTCAAAGCTGAACGTACGCAAAGATGGGTCTCATATTTCGGAGAATCAGACGAAAGCGGAGTTCCATGACAATTTTAATGTGCTGATTGTAGCAGAAAAGTATCAGACAGGGTTTGATGAGCCGCTTTTACATACGATGATTGTGGACAAGAAGCTAAAGAATGTGAAAGCAGTACAGACCTTATCCCGGCTGAATCGCACTTGCGAGGGTAAGACAGATACTTTTGTGCTGGACTTTGTAAATAAGGCAGAGGATATAAAGGATGCCTTTCAGCCGTTTTATCAGGAAACATTTCTGCAGGAAGAGGTAAATGCAGATTTATTATACCAGACGCAGAGGGAGCTGCGAGCTTATGGTATTTACTCAGATGAGGATATTGAAGCCTTTACAAAGGAGTATTATAAAAAAGGCAGGCAGGATGACAGGGCAATGGGACGAATGAGCAGCATTTTACTTCCTGTTTCCAACCGTTATAACAAAAAGACGCAGAACGAAAGATACCAATTCCGCAGACAGGTTCGTAATCTGATTAAATGGTATAGCTACATATCGCAGATATTGAGAATGTTTGATAAAGAGTTACAGAAGGAGTATGTATTCTGCTCTTATCTGATTGGATTATTGCCTAAAGATTCTGTAGAGTTGATTGATTTGGATGGTAAACTGAAATTGGAATATTACAAATTGCAAAAGACATTTCGGGGCGAAATTGCATTGGAAGAAGCAAAGACAGTTTATGTTCCAGCAAAGCACAAAGGTGTTAAGGGGATGGATGAAAAAGCACCTTTGGATGAGGTAATAGCAAAGATTAATGAAAAGTTTAAAGGGAATTTCACAGAGGGAGATAAAGTTATTCTGTCAGCACTGAGGAATAAGCTGCTTTCTGATAAAAAATTGAAAAAGATGGCGCAGTCTTCTGATCCGCAGATTTTTGTTGAAAGTATTTTTCCTAAAGCGTTTGGTACGGCAGCGCAGGACGGGTATATGGAAGTGCAAGAATCGTATCAGAGTTTGTTTGAGGATACGGCTAAGTATAATGCAATAATGAGTGCGTTGGCTGAGGTTGTGTATCGGGAGATGAGGAAGAAAGGAACTAAGATTTCGGAGAACTCGGGGATGTATACATATGATATGCCGCAGAATTTGTCTATGGTGGCGGAGGCTCTGGTACCATATGGGGATAGAAAAGAGCATGAATAGTGTAACTTTGGATGAGGTTTTGCAATTGAGTAATTTTCACAAATATTTTGAAACTTTATATTTGCGGAAAAAGATTTGTGATCCATAGGAATTATGAAATGGTGAAGGATAGTTTGTATGACGGATAAGAAACAGGGTAAAGAGCTTAGGATCGATAATTTGGTTAAAATCCCTTATTTTGATGAAGAAGCAGCGCAAGATTATTTGGACATGTGTAACGGAGGGCATCTTGACTGGTCTACAGATGAAAATAAAGAACGATTAGGGAAAATAATTGGAGAGATTGAGGCTGAGGTTGGCGGCGGCATTAATGTTTTAGCGATGCTAAAAGCGGCTTTTCAAGGTAAAGGCGATATGGGGTATTCTTCGATAGTCTCTAAAGTTGTTGATAGTAAGTTGCAGAATACTCTGTTGACAGATTATCTTGCAAGAGCAAATGGAGATGACAATGTTTATAAGTTTGAAAGTGTCACTGTGGCTCCGTATCCTAATTCCTTTACTATGTATAAAATGTTTAGTTCCTATTTGACGGTTGTACCTAAAGAACAAATGCCCATTGATATGGAAAAGTTGAATCAGGCAATTTTAGGAGAACGAGGATACTATGAAATGATTGTTGACGATGGAAATAAAAAATCCATTTTACGTTTTAATATCAATGCTTTTAGAAATAATTATAATTTAGCAGATTTTTTGAAAATGAAATTGACATATTATGGTGTGCCAGTTGGGACATTAAACTTGGAGAATTTGAAAATTGAGAATGAATTTAATTATATAAATAAACCTGAAAGGATTTCGGCAGAAACAGTATTGGGAGATACTGTAGAAGAGACAGTAGAAAAATGTACAGTGTATGATGTTGTAATTGCGCGAGTATCACATGAGTAGTTATATTTTTTATGGTTCTAAGGTAGAATTTCAAAAGAAAACACCAAAACATTACAGAACACTGACAGATCTGGTAATGGAATTGGATGTTAGTAAAATGTTAGTGCAAATAGAGGGGCAAGAACATAAGGAAAATAGCGTAGAGAAAGTAAAAGTAGAAAATTTTGTAGCGGGTTCTCAAGAGTATGCTGGAGTTAGAGAACATGTAATCTTGAATTTTGCTAATTTTCTTGCGAAAATGGATGTTAAAAATATATATTTACATAATCCACCACTTCAAATTAGTGAGCAGATATTATTGAGTAATCTTGTGATTAGAGCCAAATAAGTAAAATAAGCACCGCAATCCTTTGAGAAATCAAGAGGTTGCGGTTTCTTAATGTCTAAAAATAATAGCGAACAAAAGGAAAAGCCACTTGCCGGAATTTCATTGAAAGTAAACGGTAGATAGTGCGTACCTCGACTGTAAAGGATAAATATGTGACAATAGACTATATTTCTATCATGAGTATCAAAAGTTAAGCCTCAACTTTTGACACCGATATCAGGAGGTAAGTCTATGAGTTCAGAAACAACC
>CAJTIR010000091.1 GCA_910576385.1 Lachnospiraceae bacterium | reverse complement strand
GGTTCCTCCAGCATTATACAGATCCACGATCTGCTGTTTAAATTCCGGAGTGTAAGATTTTTGATTTTTCGCCATGCCTTTCATCTCCTTTGCTCTTTCATTTGATAGTATAGGTTGTTCAACTTTTCCTGTCCACACTTATATACTAACACCAATCTGGTCTTTGTGCGTAGATCAGCATCTGATCCTCAAACGGGTATCGGTACAGCCTTGCGGCAGTGGTCAGGTATTTCGTCCATTCCTCCCCGTTCTTTGACACCTGCCTTGCGGTTTCCCCGGCAAGCACGGAGATTTCATGGTATTTCTTAGAAACGTAATATTGTTCAGCCATCCGCACCCTCCTTAATCATAAAACCCGTTTTCCTCAATGCCCTTTTCCAGAATGGACGCTATCAGCACATCCAGCTCCACGCCGTTTATCTCGCTGACCACAATCAGCTTCGCAAGGGTATTCTTTTCCACCGGAACCGAATACCGTTCCTGATCCGGACACAGCTCACGCACACAGACGCCAAGCGCATCCGCAATCTGGCAGAGCGTGTTTATATCTGCCTCACGGATTCCCGCCATGATGTCCAGGAGCGTATCCTCACGGACGCCGGATAATGCCGCCAGCCCCGGTATACTCATATCCATCTCTTTCATCGCATTTAAAACCTTATCACCTGTGCTTAAAATCTCTGCTCCCATTGCCATTCCCTCCTTATTCTGTTTTGCTGCCGAAAGAAAAAGCTGTATTTTCTTTCGCTTTTGTGGCTGCAAACTTTGCTTTGACTTCCGCCACCTTAGACTCCAGGACGGAAAACATAGCCTCCACCTGTTCCGGTGTATAGTCATACGCCGACCTGTTGGCAAGGTTCTCAATCCTGCCAATGGAATCCATCGCCTTATTGATGCGGTACTCCCCAAGCCGGATAAATTTCTCCGCTTTGGTTTCCCCTGTCTTTCCTGCAGGAATGTTTTCTGTTACATTTTCCATTGCTTCACTCATACTGTTTTCCTCTCTTTTATCAAATTTATATAAAAGCGCAGGAGATTGCTATGCCCCTGCGCTCTTTTTACAGTCCTTCACGTAAAAGACTGTATCCTTGGCAATATGAAATCCTGTATGTACTGTTCTTCTTTCTCTGCCGCCAGCCAATTCCGCCCGGTTCTGATGCAGGCTTCTATCTCCGTACCGCTTCCGGCAAACGGTATCAGCACTAAATCGCCCGGCTTACTGCTTGCAAGCAGGATTCTCTCTGCCAGTTTCTCCGGTTTCTGCGTGGGATGACCTGTCCATTCTTTATAATTGGGCATAATGCGTGAAAATTCCCACACATTCCCACAGGACTTCCCTTTCGGATTTTTCCGTTTGTCCTTTTCACCCCCTTTGCTGTAAGCAACTCTGACTTCATCAATATTGAGTGTGTGCAGCGCTTTACTATAAAACCAAAGCAGTTCTGTTTCATTACGGTATGATGCCTTTGCCGGACGCCCCGTTTTATAATTCCATACAATCAGATTTCTTTTTATCCAGTCAAGCCGATCCAAAACAAGGACTGAAAGTTTATCTATCATCAGGCAGCTTCCCCAACAATAGAACGCCCCTGTCGACTTTAATACCCGGCAGCACTCTGCCGCCCATAGGGAACACCATTCCAGATATTCCTCCTCAGAATGAAACACAAAATCGAATCCGCCTTTCATTCTGTAATATGGCGGGTCAGCAATAACCAGATCGACACTTTCACATGGCAGTTTTGCTAATATGTTCATACAGTCAGTTCCGTACACATAGTTCAGTCTGTCCGCAAATACCCGCCCATCCTGCATTGCGGCAGGCACTCCTTCCGTATGCAAATAGATTACCTCCCCTGTTATTTTTTCTTTTTGGGAAATTCCATCTTCACTTTATACTGCGAGCCTTTGATTTCCTTCCCGTCTTTGGTATAGGAGTAATTCTCCACGCCCTCCGGTATCAGGTACGCATCATAGCTGCCTTTCTTCCCCCTCAAGCCTTTCACAAGGGTCTTTTTCCCTTCCAGCAGGCTTTTTGCCTGGCTGTCGGTAAGCGCTGCCCCCATTACCCTGGACACGTTCATGCCGCATTTATTTTTACAATAAGCGCCGAATTTCCCTTTTACCACATCGCCGCCGCACTTCGGGCATTTGCCAAAAACTTCCTGTGCGCCGCCCCCGAACATGGATTTCTGTTCGTCACTGATACTGTGGTAAATCTGCACAAGCCCGTTTACCAGATCAGCAATTCCGTCCATAAACGCCTGCATGGGATATTCCCCCTTTGCCACAAGGGTAAGGGCATTTTCCCAATCAGCGGTAAGCTGCGGGGATTTCATCACATCAGGCAGCACGGTAATCAGCTTTACTCCATCTTCCGTAGGAATCATCTGCTTTTTCTCACGTTTTACGAAACCGTCCTTGACTAACTTCTCAATCACATCCGCCCGTGTAGCAGGTGTGCCAAGCCCTTTCCGTTCCACTTCATCGCCCATATCCTCCGCCCCGGCACGTTCCATTGCCGACAATAAACTGTCCTCCGTAAAATGCTTCGGCGGCTGCGTGAAATGCTCCGTTACATTCGTCTGCACTCCTTCAAAAACCATCCCTTTCGAAAGCTCCGGCAGCTTCTTTTCCTCTTTTTCCTTATCTTCCGTGGTTTTATAAGAACGCTTCAGTGCGGCTTCAAAATCTTTCCACCCATTCTTTATTACGGATTTCCCAGAAACAGTAAAAACAGCGCTGTTACAGTCAAACTCTGCCCTGACCGTTTCATACTCATGCTTTTGTCCTGTGGCGCAGAGCAGGCGGTTGGCGGCAAGGGAGAGGATTTTCATCTCCCCCTCCGGCACGACGGAAAGGTCAGCCTTTGCGATCTCCATTGTGGGAATGATTGCGTGGTGGTCTGTCACTTTTTTGCTGTCCATTACCCTCTTTATATCCGGCTCTGCCCCGGAGAGTTCTTCAAAGAGAATCGCCTTGTAAACCGCCCCGATCACTGCCCTTGCCGTATCTTCCATATCGTCCGATAAATACTGGCTGTCCGTCCGGGGATATGTGACCAGCTTTTTCTCATAAAGACTCTGCGTATATTCTAAGGTCTGCTTTGCGGTAAAGCCGAATAAGCGGTTCGCATCCCTCTGTAACGAGGTCAGGTCATAGAGTTTCGGCGGCTGTACGGTTTTCTTCTCTTTTGTGACGGAAACAACCGTGGCGGTTTTGCTTTCACACGCTGCAGCGATGCCCTCTGCCTGCGCCTTTTCAGCTATCTTCTCCGTTGCCGCATCCATGCCGCCCGTCAGGATATGCGCTGTATAATATGGTTCTTTTTTGAAATTCCTGATTTTTTCCTCACGCTCCACCAGCATCGCAAGCGTTGGTGTCTGCACCCTGCCGACCTTTAATACCTTGCCACCATACAGGACTGTAAAAAGCCTCGTGCCGTTCAGCCCCACCAGCCAGTCCGCCCTCTGCCTGCACAGTGCGGAGTGGTAGAGGTTATCATAATCGCTTCCCGGACGCAGGTTTGCAAAGCCTTCACGGATTGCGCTTTCCTCCATAGAGGAAATCCAGAGCCGCTTTATGGGTTTCCTGCACCCTGCCTGGTCATACACAAGGCGGAAGATCAGTTCTCCCTCCCGCCCTGCGTCCGTGGCCTCCACAACTGTGTCAACCCTGTCATCGTGCATCAGTTTTTTCAGCACCTTGTACTGCGCCGCCGTGCCGCTTTTTACTTCCGTCTGCCACTGTTCCGGTATCATGGGCAGGCTCTCATAATCCCACTTTTTCCATGCGTCAGAATAGGCATCCGGCTGTGCAAGCTCCACCAGATGCCCGATGCACCATGAAACGAGATAGCCGTTCCCCTCCATGTAGCCGTCTTTCCTCCCACCAGCGCCGACCACATGGGCAATCGACTGTGCCACACTGGGCTTTTCCGTTACCACTAAAACTGCCATCATTCATCCTCCTTGTCCTCAAAAAAATCATCATCGGAACCGTCCTCCGGTTCTTCCTCCTCGTTCTCGTATTCCTCCTCATCTTCCCCATCCTCATCTTCATCTTCATCCTCGATGAAGTCCTCTTTCTTTTTACGGACTACCTTGAAATAATAAGCGCCGCCGATAAAGGCGACTGCAAGTGCGCCCATAAGGATATAGGAAACAAGAGGGTTCGGCTCTGCCTTTTCTTCCGGCTCCGGCTCCGGTTCCTCCGTACTTTCGGTATCTTCCGTATCTCCTGCATTTTCCTCTGCCGGTTCGGTATCCTCCGGCTGTTCCCCATTATTGTTGGGCAGTGCGCCTTCCTCTGTAGGGATTGCCGATTCCAAAGCTGCGGAGTTTTTCGGCAGGGTTTCACTGTTGTCGGAAGTTGCGTTTAACAGGTCATTTTCCGTAATCTCCGTAAGGAAGTACACCATTTCTTCCTCCCCGTCACGGTCAATGATGAGGTAGAAAACCTTGTCCGATGCCGTCTGGATTGTATAAAATTCTTTTCCCTGCTCAGACGGTTCTTTTTCTTTCTCCCCGCTTTCCTCCTTTTCCGCCGCATCCGCTTTGGCAAACTCCTGTTTCTTCTGTTCCTCCGGTGTCTGGGAAACGGTGTTCCCGTCACCGTCCGTTTTGGTATGCTCTGTGACCGTGCCTGTGGCGTTCCCCGGTTTAGCGGCTTCGGCACTCACCGGGAGCTGCTTCGCCGGATTCTCGTCGCTCTCATCGGCAGGGTCTTTGTAATACGGGTTTTTGGTCTTGTAGACTTCCGACATATTCCCGGCATTGTCCATAGCGGAAATGGTGAAATACTCATAGCCTGCGTCAAACTGCTGTAAACGGATATTTAATGTGCCGTTGGTCAGCTCCGTAAACTCATACCCATTCACATAGACCGCCTTTGCGCCGGAATCCGTGTCATGCACCTGAACACTTAACAGCCCGTCGCTGACCGCCGCATTGAGCGTGGGCTTCGTGGTGTCAAAGCACCGGACAGCCCTGCTCCGCTCATATGTATTGCCCTTCTGGTCTGTGACCTGCACATAGACCGTGCAGTTCTCCGAAATCTCCAGTTTCTTATCTTCCGTCACGTCCGTCCAGCTCCCATTCTGCCCGACTTTTGCCTGAATCTTCGCCAGTTCAAAATTCCCCGTGTGCCCCGTGTCGGACACAGAAAAAGTCACCGTTGCTCTCTCGTTGTACCACCCGCCCGGACTGTTGATATGGATCACCACATTCGGTATCTTATACTTACAATCCTTATAATCGGCGGCGCATACCGCACAGTCTTTGTCAGAATCATAGGCGCTGCATTTTTTCTCACAGGTACATTCCGGCTCAGGCACTTCATTTCCTGAAACGGTTCCGTCCTCCGATTCTCCCTCTGTGCCGCTTCCTGTCTGCTCCTCCGAATTTCCCTCCGTGCTGTCCTCTGTTTCCTGCTCTGTTGTTTCCTGATCTGCTGTTTCCTGCTCCGTAGAGTTCTCCCCTGTGGCGTTTTCTGTTTCTTCCTCAGAACCATTCTCCAAGCTGTCCTCTGCCCTCGCATCAATGGCATTGTTCCCGTTCATGGAAAACGCCGCCGCAGGCATACAGAATAAAACTGCGGATAACATAAGCGATAACACTGCCCTATAACGTAACTTCATTTTTCTGTTCATGGCTTCCTGCCTCCCTTTCTGTCTGCTGTTGCTGTAACTGTTCCTCCTGCTCCTTTTTGCGGAGCAGGCTCAATATTTCTTCCTCGCTGACTTTATTCAGCAAGATCAGGTGTTCCAGAGAGATTTTATTCTTTTCAATGAATTTCATCTTCTCCGCATCCTCTGCCATCTGCAACTGGCGCTCCAAATCCTTCTGTTTTTCCTCCAATTCCGCAAGCTGCTTCCGGACTTTGGAAAGCTCCTTTATAATCCGTTCCTTTGTCACATTTGTTCTCCTTTCTGCACTGAAAAAAAGCTTTTTTAATATCTTAAAAAGTCTTACATTTCAAGCGCTTTTGTGCTAAAATGATAAGACAGTAGAAAGTCTTGAGATTTCACTCTCATATTGTCAAACTTTATTATCATCAGACAATTATCCCTTAATTTAATCTGCCAAACGCATAAAAATGGCTCTGCCAGTAGGAAGAGTTGATGTTTGCGTAACTGATTGGATCTCCGCAATGGATCATCGTTCCATTCCCACAGTAAATCCCCACATGGCTCACCGCCCCGGCTGAATTATAAGTGCCTGTGAAAAAGATAATGTCACCCGCTTTTGCATCCGCTGCTGAAACCGGAGTACACTGGTCATAAATGCCCTGTGCCGTAGTCCGTGGCAGGTTATGCACCCCGCTGTTGGTGAATGCCCAGCAGACAAAACCGGAACAGTCGAAACTTGTGGACGGGCTTGAGCCGCCCCATACATACGGATAGCCTAAATATCTTGCGGCTTCCTCCATAAGCGCCTGTACGGTTGCGTCATCATAGGAATCCGGCGGTATGGCATTCCCCCCGCCGCTGCCCGGCGCACCTGCTTCTCCGTAAAGCGTTCCCTCCCCTGCCTCAAAATAAAATAACGGGTTATAATACTCCCCGTTATACTGGCATTCGATATGCAGGTGGCTTCCGGAGCTGCTCCCCGTGTTCCCCGTTGTGCCTATGGTATCCCCATGTTTCACAGTCTGCCCCGCACTGACGCTTAGCGTGTCCATGTGGGCATACTTGGTACAGTAGCCGTTACTGTCCTCAATCACGATATAATTCCCGTAATAGCTGTCATAGGCAGCGGCTGTGACCGTTCCGTCCATCGCCGCAAGGACGGTGGTTCCTGTCGGCACTGCTATGTCCACGCCCCGGTGGAGCTGCTTGGCTCCGGTCACCGGATTGATGCGGTAGCCGTAATAGCTGCTCACATAATTGTACCAATACAGATTTAACGGCGTATAAAACTGCTGTGTCAGCCCGTGCGTTTCATTATAGAGCGCATAGATTTCTTTCTGCTCGCTGTCCATATGCCCGGCAGCCACCACGTTTAAATTTTTAGCGGTCAGCGTGGCCTCCAGTATGGTTACGGTGTATTCTTCTTCCTCCTCGTACTCATATTCCTCCTCGGTTTCCTCCCCCGTCACCGGGTCTGTGACGGTGTGTGTGCCTGTCTTGGTTACTGTCCTTGTCCTCGTTTCCGTTGTCGGGTTTAAGGTCAGCTCATACATTTCGTCAAAAAGGCTTTCAATCTCGCCCTGCACGTCCGCCGCCGTAAATTCCGTATGGACTGCGGAGAGGTAACTGATGAGCGCAAACGGGTCATGCCCGATCGGAGCAAGGTTATAGCGGTATTCGTCATAGTCCGGGTAATCCGTTTCTATGGAATCGATCTCTTTCTGCAATTCCATTTCCAGCTCCGAAAATGCTAAATCCGCAGCGTCAATCTCTGCCGGAACGCTCATATAGCTTCCTGCCAGCGTAGCGCTCATCCCCTGTGAGAACATCGCCCCGCAGGACGATACGGAAGCCATGATCATAATGAGCAGGAGCGCAAACGCCCCGACTGCAACAAGGAGGGAAGCGTGTTTTGCCGCTATCTCCTGCACTTTCTTCGCTATGGTTGTGGTGAAACTGGCAGATTTTACAGCCGCTTCCTTTGTATTTTTCGCCGCCTGCCCCGCCCGCTTTGCCTTTGCGTACTCACGCTTGATGCGCCGTTTCTGTAACCGTTTCTGGAGCTGCTTCTTTAAGGTCTTTTCCTGCATTTCCGGGTTTTCTTCCAGGAACTTTTGGTAGCGGAAATTGACTTCCTTTTTAAACTGCTTTTTCTCCAGCTTCGCCACTTTCCCACGCTGCCGCTGCTCCTTGTTCTTATAATGCCGCTTCACAAAGCGGTAGGCATCCTCGGCCCTCTGCTCCGTCTTGTGTGCGCCCTCCACGCCGGAGTTTTCTTTCTCCACCTCGGCAACCTTGCCGTGCGCAATGTTTGTAAATTCCGATCCGGTTCTGCCCGCCATCCGCTTTACTGGATTGTCCGCCTTGAAAGGTTTCTCCTTTACCACAGCAGTCAGCATATACTTTGCCCTGCCCGTTTTTTCGTCAAAGACACGCTCTAAGGAATATTCCTTTTTCTTCGGCAGCTTCTTCCTTGCGGCTTGTGTCTTTCTCCCGGCTTTCTCCGCTTTCTTTTGCAGCTTTTCTAATTTCTTGCTGCCCTGAAATTCCGGTTCTGCGCCATTGGTAAAGGAATTGTTTTCCGTAAAGGTGTTATCCTTCGTCTGGAAGTCACGCCCGGAATCACTTTTTTTCGTGCGTTCCCTGTCCTGATGTTCCCGCCTGCGGTATCTGCCCTTTTTTTCGCTCTTGTGGTAAGTATCCCTGCGGCGGTAATCGTCCTTAAATTCCATTGTATCCCCGGTCTGTTCACCGCCGCCCTGCTCCGTAAAAGCGTTCTGCTCCTGGGAAAAAACGCTTCCTGTCTTGCCGTCTGCATTATCACAGTCAGACTTCTCTTTCTTTCCCGTAAAGCTGTTTTCTTTCTGAAACTGCCCCTGCTGTCTGCGTTTTTTCTGACTGGATTTTGCTTTCTGCCCTGCTGTTTTCCGTGTGTCACTATGAAAACTGCTGTGGTTCTCCCACATATCGGCATTGCCTGATCTGCCTCCCGGCTTCAAGCCATCCCGCCTTGCAGAATTATTGGCATCGTGTTCAAAAGGTTTCGGCTGCTGAGGCTTCTGGACATTATGTCCAGAAGTGGTATCTGCATCCCTCGGCTGGTGTGCGCCAGGCTGCTTCTGTTTTGCCCTTTTTGCGACAGTATCTCCCTTTGCGGAACTGCCGTCAGCAAAAGTATTTTTATCCCTCGCAAACGCAGCCGGCTGTTTTTTCTTTTTTTCTGTCATTAACATTCCTCCATGATTCTCTTAATTGCGGTCTGATGATATTCACTGTTAATCTCCGCACCTAAAAAATCCCTTTTTGTCCTGATTGCCGCAATCGCTGTGCTTCCTGTTCCCATAAAACCATCAAAAATCAATTCCCCCCGGCAGGCTTGAAATCTGTATCAGCCATGACAGAAGTTCCACATTTTTGATTGTCGGGTGGTATATCTGGTTTTTCTTCTGCCATGTGGAATTATAGGTGGCTTTTGGATATTCCTCCCCAAACCAGCAGGAATTGAATCTCGTTTTATATCTTTTGCTTAGTTCCCTTCCCCTGTGGAATTGCTTTCCCTCTTTCTTTTTATTTTCCAGTAATGTGGTATGGTTAAAAATACGCCTTCCTTTTTGGCAGAAAATAATCCATTCAGAATTATTTGCGTAACTTCCCTGCAGATCTCCAATCCCTCCAACTGTTCCCTTTTCAATCACCATGCAGTTTTTTATATGAAATCCCGCATTTTTCAGGCACTCATAATGATACGAGTAGCAGTCAAAACGTGTAAAAAAATAAGCATGGGCATTTTCCGCTAAAATACGGTAGCTTTCCCTTGCGAATTTCTCATAGTCCATTCCGCAATCCCCCGCTAAAATCTCATGCCGTTTTCTTGTAAAGTTGTTTTGGTAGGAAATTCCATAGGGAGGGTCAGTCAGTATCATGGATACTGCACTGTCCGCAAGATGCCGCATCAAATCCATACAGTCCATACAGTAAATGTAATTCTGCAGTTTTATTTCTTTATCCGTGGCTCATTTCTCCCCTTTCATTTTTCTATAACCGCCTGGCTCATAATCCTTAAAATCTTTCACGGAGTAGAACAGCCACTTGTTATTTACCCATCTCTGCATCCTCCGTGTTTCCTCCGGCGCAGTTGGCTTTTCATACACCATTACATACGGGTCATACCCCATATCACGCAAAGTATAGATACGGTATAAATCCTGTTCATGGGTGCTGCCGTAGTTGGTAAGGACGTAGACACGCCTTTTCCGCTTGTCCTTTACTGTTGTCAGTTCTAAAAACTTCTTGAAATACGGTATCAGGTCATCTTCCGGGTTATCCCATGCGAAATGCAGCATTTTTGTATGGATTTTATTCAATAACGCCACCTTTTCCGGCGTAACCAGCCGTACATCCAGCCCCTGCGTAAAGTCCACCTCCGCCCCGCTGTCCGCAAGCTGCCCTAAAAGCCTCTCCCAATCCGGGCAGGCTAAAATATTGGCGTCAAGGAGCTTGATCTCTTTTTCGCCGCCCCAAAATTCATCCAGGTCAGCTACCGCAACCGTCTTTCTGCCCTCCTTCTCCCCCACAATGCAGAACCCGCACCCACGGGGGCATCCTCTGGAAAGGAAGCCGTAGGCTGTGCCTGCAAACTGCGGGTACAGCCCATAGTCCGGGTGCGTATGCTCCACAATATCCGGCAGCTTATTGTCAAGACCATACCCTGTGAGATGGTCAAGCTTTTTTGTAACACTTACAAGGAAAAGTTTTGACATACATCATACCTGCATTCTCTTTTCAAATGGTGTCATATATCCATTTGATGAATGCGGACGGATATGATTGTAATAGACATAGACATAATCCATAGTTGCATTATTTAGTTCCTCGTCGGACGAAAAACGG
>CAJTIR010000090.1 GCA_910576385.1 Lachnospiraceae bacterium | reverse complement strand
CTGGTATTCTTCGTTTAAGCTTTTTATCGTACGTCCTTCTTCTAAATACATCTGTACGATTTTCTTTTTGAATTCCGGCTCATAAACCTTCGTCTTTGGCATGTGTAACACCTTCCTTTTCACTTATTAAATATATCACTTATTTCCTGTTTGGTGTTACAACTTTATTATACCAGCTCAAGTGGTTCCGGTGTATGAGGACTATAACGGACGTGGAACGGAGTACAGGCTGGCGGGATTCTGGAATGTGCAGAAGGAACAGGCTGTAAAGGTTTCTGAAATAAGAGAGGAAATCATGCCGGAGAACCGGATATGTACGTTAGAGCTGGCAGAGGTGTATGTAAAGGCGGTGGAGAGTTTCATGGAGGATATGGAACCGGAAGAATGTACAAGGGAGAACCGTCCTATGTATCAGAGACAAAACGAGGAATATATACAGGGCAGATAAATAATTCCGTTGTTAAAAGGCATAGATGAAATATTCTATGCCTTTTGCAGTGCAATTAACTTACAATTAACATATATGCACTTTTAGAGTTAACATTGGGGACGGTATACTTGGTTCATACAAAAAAAAACAAAGGAGTGTGTTCAATATGAAAAAATTTATTATGATTGCAACCGTTTTTACACTTATGACAGGGGTATTGACAGGATGTAGCGGCAATGCTGGTTCGTTCACTGACAAAAGTACAGCAAATGAGACAACTAAGAGTTCACAAACAATAGCCACCGACGGTTCCACTTCAATGGAGAAAGTCATTGGATTTTTGAGTGAAGCCTATATGGAGGAACATGGAAATATAAAGGTTACATACAATCCAACGGGTTCTAGTTCCGGTATACAGGCAGTAGCGGAAGGAAGATGTGATATCGGACTGGCAAGTCGTGACCTGAAGGAAGATGAAACAGCAGATTTACAGGGAACGGTAGTTGCCATTGATGGAATCGGAATCATAGTCAATCCTGATAATCCGGCAACAGATTTAACAATTGATCAGATAGGGAAGATTTACAATGGTGAGATTACCAACTGGAAAGAGGTTGGCGGCAGCGACGCACCGATTGTCTGTATTGGGCGTGAGGCGGCTTCCGGCACAAGAGACGGTTTTGAGGAAGTGACAGGCACAAAGGATAAATGCAAGTATTCACAGGAACTTACGTCTACGGGCGATGTCGTGCAGACGGTATCCGGCAATCCAAATGCCATTGGCTATGCATCGGTTGCCTCGGTTGGTGATACGGTAAAGATGGTCAGCGTGGAAGGGGTAAGCCCGACAACAGAAAGTATTCAGGATGGGAAATACAAAGTCCAGAGAAACTTCGTGCTGGTCACAAAAAAGGACACTGCTCTTTCTAAAGCTGCACAGGAGTTTTTCGACTTCGCTACCAGCGAACAGGCAGACAGCCTTATTACAGAGGCAGGTGCTGTTCCTGTCAAACGGTAATTACAGGAGGGGCTGTTATGGAAAAGATAAAAAAGACAGCAAGGTGGATGGAAAGGGCAATGAACCTGTTGTTTTTGGTATGCGGTCTGCTGACGATACTGTTTGTCGTCCTAATTACTATATTTCTCTTGATAAGCGGCATTCCGGCAATACGGGATATCGGTCTGGGAGATTTCCTGTTTGGGAAGGTCTGGGCATCTACTTCTGCAAAGCCTTCCTATGGAATCCTTCCCTTTATCCTGACATCCGTATACGGAACTCTGGGGGCAATCCTCATAGGAGTTCCGATTGGACTGCTATGTGCTATTTTTCTGGCAAAGATGTCCCCAAAGAAAGTTAGCAGTGCAGTAAGGAATGTGGTAGATTTGCTTGCCGGAATCCCGTCTGTCGTTTATGGGCTGGTGGGAATGATCATCATTGTTCCATGCGTAAGGGAGATATTTCATCTCCCGGATGGTGCAAACCTCTTTTCGGCAATTCTTGTCCTTGCTGTTATGATTCTGCCCTCTGTCATTTCCGTATCGGAAACGGCAATCGGGGCGGTGCCAAAGGAATATGAGGAGGCTTCTCTTGCTCTGGGGGCGACAAAGACGGAAACCGTATTTAAGGTGGTTGTGCCTGCCGCAAAAAGCGGCATTGTCACTGCGGTTGTATTAGGCATTGGCAGGGCAGTCGGGGAAGCGATGGCGGTTATGATGGTAGCGGGAAATGTTGCCAATATGCCGAAACTGTTTGGCAGCGTCCGGTTTCTGACTACTGCTGTTGCCAGTGAAATGTCCTATTCTTCCGGCTTACAGAGACAGGCATTATTTTCCATCGCACTGGTGCTTTTTCTGTTCATTATGGCAATTAACCTGATATTAAATGTAGTAATTAAAAAAAAGGTTTGAAGTTCCACTATTGCATGAAAATACCATGCCAAGTGGAACTAAGGCAAACCTATCAAGAACGCAAAAACAGCGTTCTTGAGGAAAATGGAGGAAATACATGTGACTGATACAATATCGAAAGCAAGAAAAATTAAGGATACTATCTTAAAGCTGATGATGGTTTTATCAGCAGGATTGATTTGCTCTCTCCTGCTCGGACTGATTGGATATATCCTGTACCGGGGCATTCCACATATCTCATGGATGCTTGTTTCTACGAAACCAAGCCTTTTGCGTGGTACGGTCGGGATTCTGCCAAACATCCTGAATACCTTATATATCATTATCATAACGCTTGTAATTGTACTGCCGCTTGGGGTAGGGGCTGCGATTTATCTGAACGAATATGCAAAGAATAAAAAACTGGTACGGGTCATTGAACTGGCAACAGAAACCCTTGCCGGAATCCCATCAATTATATATGGACTGGTGGGAATGCTCCTGTTTGTGCAGTTTTTCTCTCTGGGAACCAGTCTGATGGCCGGTTCGCTCACCCTGGCAATCATGACATTGCCCACGATTATACGCACCACACAGGAAAGCCTGAAAACGGTGCCAAAAGCATACCGGGAAGGTTCGCTTGGATTAGGGGCAGGCAAATGGTATATGATTCGTACAGTTGTCATTCCCTGTGTCATTGATGGGATTGTTACCGGCTGTATCTTATCGGTGGGCAGAGTGGTAGGTGAAAGTGCCGCACTTCTCTTTACGGCAGGGATGGCAAATGAACTGCTGTCCGTACCAGAGGCAGTGCAGGCGGGAAATGCGGGTTCTACCCTGACCGTTGCCATGTATGTATATGCGAAAGAGCGCGGGCAGTTTGATGTTGCGTTTGCGGTTGCCGCTATATTGCTTGTACTTACCTTTCTTATCAATATGTCGGCAAAGATAGCGGCGGTTAGACTGAAACAGAAACGAGGTTAAAGTTATGGAACACATTATCACGACAAAGAATTTAAACTTATGGTATGGTGCGAGCCATGCCCTGAAAAGTATCAACATGGAAATCCCGGAAAAGAAAATCACTGCGCTGATTGGCCCCTCTGGCTGTGGAAAATCCACTTATCTGAAAACATTGAACCGGATGAATGATTTGGTGGAAAGCTGCCGTATCGAAGGAGAAATTATGCTTTCCGGCATTGACATTTACAAGGGGATTGATGTAAACTTTTTGCGGAAACGTGTTGGCATGGTCTTTCAAAAACCGAATCCGTTTCCAATGAGTATTTATGATAATATTGCCTATGGTCCAAGAATACATGGAATCAAATCAAAGGTTAAGTTGGATGAAATCGTGGAGCGTTCCCTGACGCAGGCGGCAATCTGGGAGGAATGCAAAGACCGTTTGAAAAAGAGTGCATTGGGCATGAGTGGCGGCCAGCAGCAGAGGCTCTGCATTGCAAGGGCACTGGCGGTAGAGCCGGAAGTCCTTCTGATGGATGAACCGACGTCTGCCCTTGACCCTATTTCCACTTCAAAGATTGAAGATTTAGCAATGGAACTGAAGGAAAAATATACGATTATTATGGTAACCCACAATATGCAGCAGGCAGTGCGGATTGCAGATAAGACAGCATTCTTCCTGCTGGGCGAGGTGGTGGAGTTTGATGATACGCAGACCATGTTCTCCACACCGTTTGACCAGAGGACAGAGGATTATATTACAGGGAGGTTTGGATAATGCGGAATAAATTTGACAGACAGTTATCGCAGCTTAATACAGAACTTGTTACCATGGGAGCCTTATGCGAGGAGGCAATTACCAATGCGGTAAAATATCTTACGGATAATGAAGAAAACAGCAAAAATATGTGTCTGGATGCGGATACGCAGATTGATAAAAAAGAGCGTGATATCGAAACCCTCTGCCTGAAACTGATTTTGCAGCAGCAGCCCGTGGCAAAAGATTTGAGAGTTGTTTCAGCCGCTTTGAAAATGATATCCGATATGGAACGGATTGGAGATCAGGCATCGGATATTGTGGAGATTGCACCTTATGTGGCAAAAAAGGGAACGCTTGGCGAAACCCATATCCGGGAAATGGCAGAAGCAGCGATCAAAATGGTGTCAGAAAGTATTGAATCTTTTGTAAAAATGAATCTGGATATTGCCTGGCTGGTAATTGAACATGATAATATCGTGGATGATTTATTTGACAAGGTAAAGCGGGAGTTGATAAAATCAATAACGGAGAGACACGACGATGCGGAGGCTCTTATGGATTTGCTGATGATTGCAAAATATTTTGAGCGGATTGGCGACCATGCAGAAAATATTGCGGAATGGGTTATTTATTCCATTACCGGAGAGCATCGGAAAAGACCTGAAAATAAGGAAAGCTCCACCAAAGGAGGAATCGGTTAACATGATTTATCTGCTGGAAGATGATGATAATATAAGAAAGCTGGTATGCTATGCGCTGTCAAAAGAGGGATTTGAAGTACAGGGGCATTCTTCTCCAAAGGAATTTTGGCAGGGACTAAATACGGAACTGCCGGAATTGGTTTTGCTGGATATTATGCTGCCGGAAGAAGACGGGTTGTCGATTCTGAATAAACTGAAAGGTAATGCAGCGACTGCGCATATCCCTGTGATTATGCTTACCGCAAAGGGCAGTGAATTTGATAAGGTCACAGGCCTTGATATGGGAGCGGATGATTACGTGGCAAAGCCTTTTGGAACGATGGAACTGATTTCAAGGATCCGGGCGGTACTGAGGCGTTCCCAAAAAACGCAGGATGACAGAACGTATACGATTGGCGGGCTGTATGTTAATCCTGCAAAACATATTATTACGGTATCAGGGGAAGCGGTATCGCTTTCCTATAAGGAATATCTGCTGTTGATGGTTCTGCTGGAGGCAGAGGGCAATGTAGTGGAACGTGACAGGCTTTTAACCAGTGTCTGGGGGGAATATTATACAGAATCCCGGACGCTGGATGTGCATATCCGGAAACTGCGGGTAAAACTGGGGGATGCCGGAAAACTCATTCAGACTATAAAAGGAATCGGTTATAAATTAGGAGGCGATTGGAATGAATAAAAAAATTTTTCGTTCGTCACTGCTTACCGTCTGTCTTGTATTGGCAGCTACCATTGCATTGATTATGGGGCTTTTGTTTCATTTTTTTGAAAAGCAGATACAGAAAGAGCTTGCCAATGAGGCCGGCTTTCTGGCACATGCTCTTGAAAATGAGGGAGCCGGATATTTTGACAGTTTTGATAACAAGAATAACAGACTTGCCGGAAATAACCGTATCACATGGATTGATGAAAATGGAACGGTATTGTTCGACAGCAGGGCAGATGTGTCCGAACTGGATAATCATGCCGACAGGGATGAAATTAAAACGGCAATGAAAGAGGGGAAGGGCATGAGTACGAGGTACTCCAAAACCCTGACGGAAAAAACAGTGAATTATGCCATACGGCTTTCCGATGGCAGCATACTGCGGGTTTCGACAGAACAGTATACGGTAGTAACCATTCTGATGGGGATGCTTCAGCCGATTTTATTCATTATGTTTGTCGCATTGATTTTAACACTGGTGCTTTCCGCAAGGGTATCAAAAGCCATTATAGAACCAATTAACAAACTGGATTTGGAAATACCGGAAAATAATGACACATATGAGGAATTAACACCTCTGTTACGGAAAATTGCAGACCAGAAAGAAACGATAGGGGAACAGCTTGCGGACGCCCACAAAAAACAGAAAGAATTTAACCTTATTACAGAAAATATGAGTGAGGGCTTTCTGGTTATTGATGCAGACACCAATCTCCTGACCTATAATTCTGCCGCATTAAACCTGCTTGAGATTACCCCTCCGGCAGACAGGAGTGTCCTGCTGTTCTGCCGGGCAAAAGAGTTCAGAGGCGTTATATCCGATGTATTGTCAGGAATAAAGGCAGAGAATACGATGGTGCGGGAGGAACGCAGTTACAGTCTGATTGCCAATCCGGTTTATGAGAAGGAATCCGTAATTGGGGCCATTGTGGTTATTCTGGATATTACGGAACGTGAAAAAAGGGATATGCTGCGCCGGGAGTTTACGGCAAATGTTTCCCATGAACTGAAAACTCCGCTGACGTCTATCTCTGGCTTTGCCGAACTGATGAAAGCAGGCGATGTTCTGGAAAATGATGTGACTGACTTTTCAAAATCCATTTATGATGAGGCACAGCGGCTGATTACGTTAGTCAATGATATTATTAAGATTTCTGAACTTGACGGGCAGAGTATTCCTTATGAAAAGGAAACGGTGGATTTATATGAATTGTCAAAGGAAGTAATCGGACGGTTGGAAAAAGAAGCCGATAAGAAGAATATTACCTTTCATTTGATTGGCGGCAGGGCAGAGATTATAGGCGTGCATAAAATTTTGGAGGAAATGCTCTATAACCTTTGTGACAATGCGATTAAATATAACAAGGAAAATGGTACGGTGGATGTTTTGGTAAACCAGACGGGAGATGGCGTGAATGTGATTGTGCGTGATACGGGAATCGGGATTCCTATATCACATCAGGACAGGGTGTTTGAACGCTTTTACCGGGTGGATAAAAGCCATTCCAAAAAGGTAGGTGGAACAGGTCTTGGTCTTGCCATAGTAAAGCATGGTGCTCTGTACCACCATGCAAAGCTCAGTCTGGAAAGTACTGTGGATGTGGGAACGGTGGTAACGATTGCATTTTCTAAAAAATAATAAAGATAAATATATGCCGGAAAACAGCCCGTATAAGGGCTATGCCCGGCATATTTTTAACGCAGTTTTAACATACTTGTTATCTGCCCTTTATGGTTTATCAGATGGAAATCGTATAAAATAACTTGTGTAAACAAGATAATTACTGGAATGGAGGAGCTATGAAAAAGAAGAAAACAGTGAAAAAGTTAAAAAAGAAAATTGCGGTTTTGGAAACAGAAAATCTGTCATTACAAGAGAGCGTTTTGCGGGCAGAGAACAACAGCAGGGAAAAAAGTGCTTTTTTATCCCATATGTCCCATGATATACGGACACCCCTGAATGGCATTATTGGAATGACAGGTATTGCCATGAAACATTTTGATGATAAAGATAGGGTTCTTGATTGTCTAGGGAAAATTGACAGTTCTTCCAAACATCTGCTATCCCTGATTAACGATATTTTGGATATGAGCCGGATTGAAAGCGGCAGAATGGTTATGAACCATGAACGGATGGATATACGTGAGGTGATTAACGGTTGTGCACTAATTGCAGAAAGTCTGCTGGCACAGAGAAAGGTGGATTTTGTCAGGAAGTTTGGTATATTCCATCATCCTCTGCTAATTGGCGATGAATTACATCTGCGTCAGGTACTTATCAATATTTTATCAAATGCCATTAAGTTTACCCCGGATGGAGGGAAAATCTTTTTTCAGGTAAAGGAGGTTTCTGCTGGAGACGGAAAGGCGACATACCATTTTGAGATTGAGGATACCGGAATTGGTATGAAACCGGATTTTTTGGAAAAAATTTGGGATTCCTTTACACAGGAAAATAGCGGAAATTGCAATGGGTATAAGGGAACCGGATTGGGAATGGCTATTACAAAAAAACTGGTTGATTTGATGGGGGGGATTATCAAGGTAGCAAGCAAGCCGGGAGTTGGCAGTAAATTTACTGTGGAGGTAACATTTGATACAGGGATAATGTCTGGCATTGCAGAGAAAGAGAATAAAATGGAAAGCATACAGGAACGGAACGCCCATCTGGACGGCATGAAAGTCCTGTTAGTTGAAGATACCCCACTGAATATGGAAATTGCAAAATTTATGCTGGAAGATGAAGGGATTGAAGTAATGACGGCAGAAAATGGACAGATTGCTGTTAATATTTTTAATAATTCGCCTGAGAATACTTTTAATGCTGTGTTAATGGATGTGAGAATGCCTGTGATGGATGGTCTGACCGCTACAAAATCAATCCGGACATTGCCAAGAACTGACGCTGTAACAGTCCCAATAATAGCTATGACAGCAGACGCATATAGTGAAGATATAAGAAGGACAACTGATGCAGGAATGAATGCACATCTGACAAAACCTGTCAGTCAAGAGAAAATGCTCTCGACTTTGGAGAAATTTTATTCTGTATAAATAATAAGCTCTTTTGGATATATATTTCTTTTGGCATTTTGAAAGAGATTAAAAAGCAAAATGAAAAATGCTTAAAAGCATTTTGTAAAAGATTTTAAGCATTTTTATGTCAAACTTTCCTGATTATCCTCTGCATCTATAAATATCTGTATTTCGTTGTTGAGATAAAACAAACCCATCGGTGTCCGATGGGTTGCATGTTTCAAGCAGATTATCTATTGCCAGTGCATTTAGTACATGGTCTGTCCATGCTGTGTTTTTTAATCCTTTCTCTGCTTTGTTACAGTCAATCCGTAGAATGTAACCGTCAAATGTAGTAATGTCAATACTGTTGTGGTACATATTGTACCTTGCGTATATTAGATTCATTTTCTTTGTCCTTTCATAATTTTTACAAGCATATCAAATCAGTTCCCACGCCTTAATTGTTTTGTGTTATAATGTGTTATAGGTTTTTCTTTCCCTTAAAGTTTCCCTCATTAGGGTTCATAACAGCAAGAGGGAGAAAATAACATAAGGGAAAATCTAAGGGAATGCTCACCTTGCACAAATTTAATGTTTTCAGTAGTTAGAGCAGTTCATGAAAACAAAATATAAGAGTTATTAAATCCCTTAGATTTTGTGAAAATCCAATCGGAATTTATTATTGTCGGAGGTAAATATAATGAATGAATTGCAAACCTCTTTAACTCATTATCAGGTAAAAAAAGAAAACGGGGCTATTACAGTCCTTGCCAATAAACCTATTTGTGTTTGTGATCATTTTTGGGACTGCATGAATGAGGAATGGGTTTTTGCTGTTAAGTGTGACGATGGTCAAAGCCGGTATCACATCGACTATTTATTTTTGGATAATAATTTTGAGCTACTTAATGCACTTACTGAAGATAAAGGTGTAAATCCCCAGTTTTTGACAGCACAGGATAATACGGCTTGGGTGAGCCTTAGTTCAACCAGCACAGAGCGTGAGGGTGAAATTGTTCTTCCATTGCAAAATCGTTTTCGCATTACTAAAGAGATAGTACGCAAAGATCTTGGAATGGATGCGATATTCTGCCTAAATAATCAATGTTGCTCCTATCAAATTGATTTATTCAACCATAAAAAATATGATAAATTGTTTGTTTATCAGTTTGATAAAAACGGATTATATAAAACAAGAAAACAGTATATTCTTGAAAATATATGGAATGGATATCCGACAGTTACCAGAGATAAATGTTTTGTTACTTGCGGAAAATGGAGCAACTCTCTTTGTACGATACATGTTTCGGAAATCGACGAGAACGGTAATATTCTTTCTGATTGGAAAAGTGAAGCAATTGCAGATATGAACAGTGTCTTTTTACTGTCATATTCAGATACAAAAATGGAATTTATTACTTTCCATGAAAATCATGTGGACTATCTTGTTTACAGTTTTGAAGGAATTTTATTGTCACGAAAAATAATATATCAAGTTGAAACTAATATTAATTTAATTGAAAAAACGCAAATCATGGGCGGAGTAAAAGCTGTTCACTGTGTGGTTTCGGGTGATGTTCAACATTTTGCAAAAAATGTTATGTTAGTGTTAGGAAATAATACTGTTGATGTTTATGAAGCAGAAGAAGGATATTTCCCTTCATTACTTGATGACAGTCATTTATTATTTGCTCCAATAAGCAGAATAGAGAATATTGCTTGTAGTTTCAAAATTGTGATAATCTGATACAACTTCCTGTTTTTTTTTGATTTTGTACTATTGTTTAGATATTTTGAAAGTGCATAACCAATAAAGAAAAAATGCTTATAAATCATGTTATAAAAGATTTCTAAGCATTTTTTGTTTTGTCAAATATCCAGATTATTTTCAGCATCTATAAATATCTGCATTTCGCTATTTAGATAGAGTCTTGCGTATTCGAGTGGATTGTCTATCGCCAGCGCATTTAGCACATGGTCTGTCTATGGTGTAGTTTTCAATCCTGTTTCAGCCTTATTACAGTCAATTCGTAATATGTAGCCATCAAAGATAGTAATGTCAATGCCATTATGGTACATATTGTAACTTGCAGAAATAAAATTCATATCATCAACTCCTAGCATTCTAAAATTTAAGCATATCTTTCAGAGCGATTACCTTTTCATTATTTATTATTTGATATTATAGTTTTCCCTTTCCCTCATTTTTGCCCTTATCAGCACTTGTAATCATGAGGGAAACGATATAAAATGATGTAATGAATAAAATAAAGTTGACTTGCTTAAATTTAGAGTTTTCAAGGGTTGACGGCATTTTTTATGATAGTTTATAACAATTACACCACTTTACAACTTTTTGAAAAATAAAATAACGCACAAGACACTTTCTCATGTATAATAAGTTTGCACATCAAACTATACGAAAGAGAGTGATCTTGTACGTCAGACTTATTATACAACGAAAATAATCTAATTGGTAGACTGTACCGTTATTTTTATATTTATTTTAAAA
>CAJTIR010000089.1 GCA_910576385.1 Lachnospiraceae bacterium | reverse complement strand
ATGGAAGCGTGCAGGATTTCCGGTTTGTGCTCAGCGAGCGGATAAGGAAGGAACTATTTTTTGCCACTTTGGTGAAAAAGAGCAAAAGTATGATAAAATCATCGGTTCTTATGAAAGTCTTGAAATGCCTTGTCCAGCAAAATGCCTATCATTTATAAAAGTTGTAAAGTGGTGTTTCTAACTATAAAAACAGTGTAAATGAGTAGTGACAACTCTACAGACAAATTCATTGACCCTGTTTAGGTTTATTGCAATTATAGTTATTTGTTCGTAAGATAAATGTAAGCATCCTCCAGCGTTGCTTCACAAGAACTGCATTCTATTTTTGGTGGCGTTTCACTAATTAATTTCATTTGTAATTCGTCCCCTACATACTGCTTCGATGAAACATGATATTTTTTTTCCAGTTCCCTTGCAGTCCCTTCATTTTTTGTTTTATAAATCCAAATATGACCTCTTGCCTGTTCCAGTAATTCTTTCATGTTTCCTGAATAAAGGAATTTCCCATTTTTCATAACTGCAAGCTGATTGCAGGTAGCTACCAAATCTTCCACTACATGTGTGGAAAACAAAACGGTACGCCCTTCTGAAAAATCAACCAACAGATTTCTGATGCGGATACGTTCTTCAGGGTCTAATCCGGTTGTTGGTTCATCGACAATCAAAAATTCTGGCTCATTTAAAAGCGCCTGAATAAGACCGACTCTCCGTTTCATACCGCCCGACAATTGTTTCATCTTCTTTCTGCGATGCCCTGACAGGCTTGTCTTTTCAAGATAATATTTGATGCGTTCCTTATATGTTTGTCTGGGTATACCAGATAAGTCCCCCATATATTCCAGACATTCTTGTACTGACAGGTTTGGATATAAGTCAATCTCCTGCGGCAGATATCCTATCTTTCTCTGTATTTTTTCAAAATTCCCTTCACTGTAAAGTATTCCATCTAAGGTTACTGTACCACTGGTTGGTGATAACACAGTTGTAAGCACCCGCATAAGCGTTGTTTTTCCTGCCCCGTTTTCCCCCAGCAGCCCAAAAATTCCCTTTGGGATTTCCAAATCCGCATGATTGATTGCTATCACATGATTCCTGAATGTTACTGTTAAATCCTCTATCTTAATTCCCATAGTCTTAACCTCTTTTCTTAATGATTTTAGGCAATACTGCCACTGCTATAATTCCAATACTAATACAAACAACTTTCCCATATATCCAGCTAAAATCACTGATGTTCTCTAATTTTCTGAAAGAATAGGAAAACAAGTTCCATGCACCAAAGATTCTGTTACCGATGCTGGAATTTGTAATCAGCCACAGCACCATGCAGCTTCCGATTCCAACCCACATATTCCGAAACAGGCAGGAAATCAGATTTGATAAAAGCCCCCAGAAGCCAAGCGTGACAGCAATAGCGGCAAAATATACAAAGAACTGGCATATTTCATTTTCTATACCACCTTGCCCCATTCCATTTATGTTTGGATTTTGGAATAGAAAAAACAATCCATATGAGGTGGCTGCGACAGCCAGTAAGAACATTTCCTGTATCACAACCCGTCTGTAAATAGAATTTATTCTCTTTTTCATGGGGCATAGCCGCCAGATTTCCGATCGCTTGCTGGCAATTTCCTGCGTATAGGTATCTGCACAGAATGTGAAAGCAAGGATTGCCATTGGGGCTTCTAATGCAATTCCTATTTCATCAGAATAAGTTATCCCTCTGACAAGGCTTAAGATTACGACAAAAAATACTGCATAAGCTTGCTTTTGGAATGTCAGGGAGATTTTCATTTCACGCTTCAATATACCCGCCTCCTTTTCCATATCTGCATTGAGAGAAAGATGATACAGATTGCGGCTAAGATGAGGAAACTCTGATTCAGCAATGCCATTGGCGGAGGGGCAGTATCAAAAAAACCTCCTGGGAACCGCACCATAATCGCTAACGGTCTGCCATAATATCCATAAATGCCTTCCGCATTCCTGCTTCCCATATTGGAATACACGATATAAAGAAACAAAAGTGGCACTGCTGGCAGCGGGCTTTTAAACAGCAATGAAATCAAACTATAAACGCTTACAATCATCAGCATATTCGGCAGGATATAGAAACAGCTTGCCAATAAAAAGTCCATCAAATGAACTTCAAAACTGCTCTTTCTCGTTGATACAAGGCAAATACCAAAAAATATAAGATTTAAGACCGCACATATTATCAGGCAGACTGAAAAACCGTCTCCCACCTTGCCAGATAGATATTTTCCTGCGCTCACAGGCTTTGTATGAAGAAGCTCATAGGTATTTCTCCTTGTATCCTGCATAAATAAAACAGACAATAAAACGGTTGCGAAAAATCCCATAAACAGCCCTGCAAAATCAGCAAATTTTCTGGAAAAGTAGTACGAAAATGCCCTGTTTTCCAGTTTCTCTGAAATATAAGAATTGATTTCTTCACGGGTTCCTTTATGGTAGGCTGTATTCTCATACTCATAATATGAATTGTAGAATCCATACCCTTCCAGATGGGCGCAGGCTGTCTTAACATCCATTCCTTTCATTTCATCAATCACAGATTGCGCCTTCTCATTGTCCATCTCGAATTCGGAAGTTAAGACTTCCTGTATCCGTTCTTCCCACTTTTCCCGCCGTAGCTCTTTCTCCGTCGGCACATATCCGTCAAAAACATCTCCATCCCGATAGCTTTGCGGATAGTCATTCACAATGGTTTCCCCTTCCCTGAGATAATGGATGTTCAGATAGGGGCTTACATTTTGAAATACCATAAAAACACCAATAACGATGCCAAGCCAAAGCAGAGGGTTCTTCATATAATTTTTTACCTCTCTTTTCAAAATTGACCGCATAACTTTGCCTCCTTCATTTTTTAGTGATTCTATTGTAAAACACCACTTTACAACTTTATAAATAATATCCCTGATGCTGAATCAGTTGTTTTAAAACCTTAATGATAGCTTTTGATTTTATGTGTGTTTCGGCTTTTTTCACGAAAATGGCATAAAATACCTGCTGGCGAATTTGTTCGCTCAGTACGAAACGAAATTCCTGGACGCTTTCTGTCTGGTATTTGGAAAACGTCTTGTCCTGATACGGCAAAAGTTTCATTGCACAATACGCTATGTTGATTAGATTGACAAGCATTTCTATCCCTTTGCGGCTCCGCACCATGTAGCTGCATAATGACCAGAAGGTTTTCTGTTCGTAATAACTAACTTCGATGTTCCACCGAAAAGCATAAAGCATCAGAGGAATAAACTGCATACGGCTGCTTCCTGTCTGATTCAGTGGGGATTTTTCTTGCCAGGCACAGAATATCTGTAGCTGTTCTGGAAAAACTGTGCTGAAATATAAACGCCTGCCACCATTTTCCTTGTCCGCTGATGTAACATATGCCAAGACTGTCCTTTTGCCAAAAATGTTTGTAAGGACACGGCGCACAGCCATGTAATAGCCTCCAATTTTTTCATCTGACAGAGTAAAATCATCCTGGATGGAGAGCCTGTCGCCATGCGTTGCAGGACGTCCTCTTTTCCCCGTCCGCTGTGGCGGCAAATCATAAATGACGGAATCAAGCCTTGCATTTCCTATAAGGTCAAGGTTTTCATATTCGTCTACGATAGAAACAAGGCTCTTTTTTACATACCAGCTGTCACAAAGGAGGACGACGTTTTTCTTTGTACGCAAGACAGGCATTACATGCCGCACCATAGATGCAGCCAGTTCCAGTTTAGATTCCTTTTTCTGCCACATGCGGTATCCAAGCGGTACGCACAGATAATGGATTCTGTCCTTATTCCATACAGGGACACAGAGCATTAGGCTCACAAAACAGTGTCCATTCAGGTAATTAGAGCCATTATGCGCAGCATGGTCGAAAAGCTTTGAAGCATCCTCAAATTTTTTGCCGAATTTTGCAGCCATTGTATCATCCATACACAGGAAGACAGGCTGGGAGGACAATTTTTCTGGTATGAGCTTTAAAGCCATACCAGCAGTGACATTCATAAATCTAGAATAATCAGCTTTTGCATAAGAACATGCATAGTAAAATGCATTCAGGGATTTTTCTGTAATCCCTGATAAAAAATGTCTGTACAGTGAACGGATGGAACCTGCCGACTCCATAGCAAGGATAGATAACACCAGCAGGAACAAGGTTTCAATAGTTGGTAAGGAAAAAGTTTTAAAATAAATATAAAAATAACGGTACAGTCTACCAATTAGATTGTTTTCATTGTATAATAAGTCTGACGTACAAGGTCACCATCTTTCGTATAGTTTTGTGTGCAAACTTATTATACATTAGAAAGTGCCTTGTGCGTTATTTTATTTTTCAAAAAGTTGTAAAGTGGTGTTGTAAAAGAAAAATCACAACAAAAAGACAATAAAAAGAAAAACGCCGGATTGCTTACGCAATCCGACGGAACATTGCTGTCACCACAGCCCCTCTCTGTTCATCATTTCCTAAAACTAATTTTCCTCCATGTTTTTCACAATACAGCCTGCTGATATACATTCCCAGCCCCGCATGTTTCAGGCTGTCTTTTACATTCTGCCCATAGAACGCCTCCGTAATTTTTTCTGCATCTTCCCGAAAACCATCGCCGTCATCCATGACACAGATACTTAATTTTTCATATCCAGCCTTTACCATAATTATAATCTGCCGTTTCCCATGACGCAGGGCATTCGACAGAAGATTTTCCGTTACTTCTAAAATAATTTCCTTATCCCCGTAAAATTCTTCCTTTGATTCAGACACTTGTAACATACATTGTTTCCCATACTCTTTTTCCAAAATGGCAAGTTCTCCCTGAATATCCTTCTCTAATTGTCTGGAAGAAATATTCTCTGGGGTCAACCGCCGATTTTCTAAACTGCTCAATTTCCGCATTGTTTCTACAAAGGCATCCATACGTTCAATCTGGCGTCCGCTCTCTGACAGCATTTCCATTGCCTGTTCCATATCTATATCTTCGCTTGGCAGATATTCCATCAGCATTTCCTGATACCCTTTCAAAACGGACAATGGGGCGCGTATATCGTGCGAAATAGCCGCCCGCAGCATCTTTTCCTCCTCAACCGTCCGCCATAATGCCTGATTATTTCTGGCAAGCTGTTCCCGCATCTTCTCAAACTCCCTGCAAAGTTCGCCCATCTCGTCCTTATTCTCATAGGAAATGCAAAAATCCAAATGATTCTCGGCAATCTTTTTTGATGCCTGTACCAGTTCTTCCATCGGCTTTCTTAACTTGTTTTGGTAAAAGAGGAAAACTGCCACGCAGCTTCCTGCTATAGATAATATCAGCACGGTATAAGTCTGTAAAAAATCGCAAAGCTCTGACACAAAATAGTCTGACTGTGTCATCTCATAAGGACTTGGCCTTGGAATATCCGCCACATAATAAGGCCCTTCATTTTCTACTGCTTCAAAATATGCTTCTTCATCCACATAATTCCACCAGATATGCATTTGTGTCCATTCGGCAATTCTGGCAATAACTGCCGAAATAAGGAAACCGCAAAATAAGGCAGCCGCCATATATAAAAAAATTGTTTTTCTTACGGAAAGATTTCTTATTTTATCCATCGGTATCCCATCCCCCATATGGTTTCAATATATTCTGTTTCTGTAAATTGCTGGAACTTTTTTCTGATTCGGCGGATTAGTTCTGTAATTACCCTGCTGTCACCTTCTGCATCATATCCGCAGACCTTCTCGTAAATCCTGTCTTTATCAAAGACCATCCCTGGATTCATGGACAAAAATTCAATAATTCCATATTCTAATCTTGTCAGTTCCAGATAATCTGTGTGAATCTGCACGGTCTTTGCATTATAATCAATAGACAGTTCTCCTTGAAAGCAGCATTCTGTCTTTTCTTTGCGCCGTGCTTCCCGTTTCAGGTGCGCCGTAATCCTTGCATCAAGCTCTTTCAGGCTAAACGGCTTTAAAATGTAGTCGTCGCCTCCTGAAGAAAGCCCATTTATAACGTCTTGTTCGTCTACCCGTGCGGTCAGAAACAGAATCGGGCAGGCTACTTTATCCCGTACCCTCCTGCATACCTCTATCCCATCAATGTTCGGCATATTTACATCCAGTAATATAATATCTGGCTGTAGCTTTATTTTATTTAACCCTTCCAATCCATTCTCTGCCGTAATGATTTCATACTTTTTAATTTCCAGAAATTTTTTCAGCATTTTAAGAAGTTCGGTATCATCATCAATAATTAATATCTTATAAGCCATTTCTGCTCCTTTTCCTTGATATGGTTGCCTTTTTGGTTTGTATTCCTATTATGTGCGTAAATTATCGACATCAGGCTGTCCCTTTGCCAATAAATATTTAAAATAGATTATACTGCACAAATCCCAACAAATACACAACGAACACTTTGTTTTAATTAGAAAGAGCATCCAAATTCCGTGATACATACTGTTTACCATCATTTTATGTTGCAACCTCATCAAAAAATCGGCAAAGTTGCTAAACTCTGCCGATTCTACGCTATGAATAGATTATTTTTTTATCTACAATCTCTATTTCACAAGCCTTTACATTATTCATTCTTCCTGTCCATTCTAAGGCATTTTCTTCCTTTAGACATTCCGTTATGCCCTATGCCTGTTTCATGCCCTCAATGAGCCTGTGGGAACGTTCCTGCGCCTGTCTGTCGACTTTATGATATATCTGGTCATATGTAAGAACCTGTCCCTTATTTATCACCAGCAGATAAAAAATTTCAAATTCCTTTGTTGTAAGATTGATCTCATTGCTGTTGCGATATACCTTTCGGCGGTCAGGATAAATATCAAGTCCTGGAAGCGACAGCATCGGCATATTTTTAAGCTGAAGTTGTTCAAAATTTGAATGCTGATTTAAAACCTGCATTACTTCATCAAACGCTGAACCATTTCGCTCCGTAAACTCTACAATCAGTATCCGTCCGATGCTATCACCTCCACTTCCTATCATTATTCTTATCTTACTCCCATTTGAAATAACGAATCGAAATTCCAAAGCATAATATAGTAATAACACATATTATCAAAATAGGCGTTACAACTTCGGAACTCACCGACAACCCAAGAAAAGTTGCTTTCATAAGCTGTATACCTTGTGTTAATGGAAAGACACTTACAATTTTCTGCATAATTCCGGGCATCACCTCAAAAGGAAGTGTAGCTCCTGAAAAAATCAACATTGGAAAATAGAGGATACAAGCAATCATACTTGCTGTTTTTGTGTTTTTGGCTATACCACCCACCATCATACCAATACTTAAAGTTGATATAAGTGTAAGAAACCAGCTACCAAAAAACGCCAACAAATTACCATATAATCTTACTTTCCAAAACGCCACTGCTGCCAAAAACAAGATAAGCATAGAAGCAATTGAATATAAAACATAAATCGTAAATTCCACTGCTAATAATTTTGTTGGGCTTACAGGCGTAGCACGAAAACGTTTCAGGATTTTTCGTTCACGATATTCTGATACAACAAGCGGAAGACCCATCAATCCCCCTGCGCAAATTGAAATTGTACAGAGAGCACCAAAAGATTGCTCAAGAAAAGTGTATTCCATTCCTTCCGCAGCTGGTTTGGATCCATAAATGAACCCCAGGACAATCAAAACAATAACAGGGATTATGATTGCAAAAATAACCATATTCATATTTCTAAAATTCAGTTTCAGTTCGTTTTTTAAAAGCGTTTTAAAAGAATTCATTCAGCCTCTGCCTCCTCACCGGAAAAATAAAGATATGCTTCTTCAAAGTTAGTACAACCACTTTGCTCTTTGGCCTGGTCTACCGTTCCATAAAACACAGCCTTACCTTTTTTTAAAATACATATTTCATCGCAAAGAACCTCTACTTCATCCATAAAATGCGATGTTAGAAAAATTGTTAATCCTTCGTCTTTCAATTTGGACAACATTTTCCATACTTCTCTGCGAGCTTTTGTATCAAGTCCTGTTGTTAACTCATCCAAAAATACCAGTTCTGGATTCGGAATGAGTGCAAGAACAATAAATAGTTTCTGACGCTGACCGCCTGAGAGATTCTTTACTTCGGATTTCAGCTTATCTCCAATTCCAAATTCCCTACATAGCTTTTGCCAATCAGTGGGATTCTTATAGAGGCACGCTGTTTCTTCACACAGCTCTCCAACTTTAATTTCCGCTTGATGACTGCTTTCCTGAAATTGTACACCCACTTTCTGAAATAAATGAGTCCTATCTTTTTGGGGATCGTGTTCAAGAATAGAAACTGTACCGATATCTGCTTTCTTTATTCCCAATACACATTCGATAGTTGTACTTTTACCAGCCCCATTTGCCCCAAGCAGACCGTAAACTGTACCAGATTTGACTGATAGATTAAGATTATCTATCACTCTCAAGTTTCCATAAGATTTTGATAAATGCTCAACTTTAATCGCTTCCTGCATAGCAATTACCTCCTTTACAAATAAAAGTTTACCACCAATCTTAACATTGGTGGTAAAGTGGAGGGTTTATAAAGACGAACTTTCATAATATGAACACAAATTCATCACAATTCAGCACTGATTTATAAGTAAATCAAACTATTTCTTTGCTCATTTCATATAACATATCCAAAATAGTCTTTGCATTTTTCTTTGCCTTTGAAAGAGAAAAGATAAGCCTATCGCAAGCTGAAATAATATCGTCTGTTTGCTTGGGAATGTTCAATGCATAACGAATATCTGTATTAGGGTTTTGTGATAGTTGACGAAGCATATGCAGAATAGCTTCAAGGGAGTAATTTGCACACCTCAAAGCACGAATAATTTTCAGACGTTTTATATCATCATCTGTGTAAATTCGATAACCATTTTCTTTGCGTTTTACCGTTAATAGGCCATTCATTTCCCAATTCCGTAAGGCGTCCGTTGATATACCCAAGTATTCTGAAACCTCTTTTCGTTTCATAGAAACAGTATTAATGGTTTCTTCACCATGCAAAATGTTCTGCACTATTTTAGTTGCATCTTCCGCATTAATACACTCTTTATCAATCATATTTATATATTCGTTTGTTAAACGAATTGCCTCTATGTAATCACCGGTTGTAACGGTCTTTACCATTTCGACTATTTTCTTTCTCAATCCATTTTGCAAGAGTTCAATCTGAAAGGCGATACGAGCCAGCTGCATTTGACGGATATGAAGATCTGTAAATATACGATAACCATTTTCAAGGCGTTCCGGTTTGGATATTAACCCCCATTCTTCATACAAGCGAACAGTATTTGGGTGTACTCCGATAATACTTGCAACCTCTGAAGTCTTATATATTGTCATCAGCATTCCTCTATTCTTTAATTATTACACCAAACAAACTATGGTGCTATAGTGGATAGTTTTATTATGTCATACTACAAACGCAAAATCAACTAAGTTGATTTTATAGAAACTTAGATATCCTACTTCCCAGATTTATGCGTTTTTACCGAAACTTCCGTTAATATTGTTACTTTATGTATGAACCCAGATAAGGAGAAAACTTAAAATTGTGTTTAAGACAGCAGACATAATAAGGTGGAGAGAATAATCTTATTTGGAGGAATTACAAAATGGCAAAATCATTTTTTGAGGAAATGGGCGGCAGATACGAAAAGCAGGGGGATTGCTTAATTTAAAGATAGTATATACATACAGCCTGCTGATACATTGCTTGTAGATACTCCGCAGAAACCAAACCATACGGATAAGGAGTTTTTGCATATGAAATCAATATTTGAACAGTTAGGCGGCGCATGTCACGAAGAAAATGGGAATTTGATTCCAGATTTAAGATTACCTACCGAAGAAGAACAGCCCATAGGCAAATGGGGACAGCGGCACTTGGACTATCTGAAACAACACCGAAAGGTTACATACACCAATCTTCTCACAAGCGGCAGGCTGGGCGTTTATCTTGTCGACATTGACAGGCAGGCGCAGGAATGCTTTGAAAGGCTTATAGAGGGCATGAAACAGGCACAGGGCATAACGGAACGCCTAAAGGAAGAAAACGCCTTAGAATGGGTTGGAAGAATGAATAACGTAAGAATGTGTGCGAAAGAGATTGTAAATGAGAAAATCATTTACATATAGGCAATGAGGCGGCAGAGGGTAAAAGCTTTGCTGCTTTTCTTTTCGGGGAAGTAATTTTTGATTATCAAAGCTAAATGTTTATATTTATCAACTTGATATTGTTCGCTCAAACGGATATAATATTTTCAATATGCATTTGGAGGTCAAAAATGTTTGAATATATGACGGCACAAGAAGCAGCAAATAAGTGGAATATATCTGTTCGACGGGTACAGCGTTTGTGCAAGGAAAATCGGATTGATGGAGCTATGAATATAAATCGTGTATGGCTTATTCCTAAAACAGCTAAGAAGCCTGCCGATGGTAGATACAAGATAAACAAGGAACAGAAAGAATGAAATCAATAGCATTTTGATTTATAAGGGATTTTTTCTGAAAAGCAACCGAAAACGGGCGATACAACCCAGAATTTGGCGGCATGTAAAAGGTCTTTGACAGTGTTTCAAAGGTATGTCAAAGCCTATTGATAGATGGTTTTTTGTAAATGAGTTATTATCAAATGGAGGTCACATATGTGGAAATTAAGAAGAAATTAAAAGATGCAAGGGCAAATGCTGGTTTGACACAAGAACAGGTTGCTGAGAAAATTATGGTTTCAAGACAGACCATATCAAATTGGGAAAATGGAAAATCTTTGCCAGACATCATTAGCATTATAAACTTGAGTGACCTTTATCAAATTAGTTTAGATGAACTATTGAAAGGAGACACAAGGTTGAAAAAGAATAGTAGAGATAATCCATTTCCATAAGGGCATAGCAAACAGACCATCTTGCGGTGGTCAATTAAAAATTGAATATGTAGCAAAGTTAAGGTTTATTCAGTAGCTGGCTTGATTTTATATCCCTGAAACTGTGCCATTAAGATTGCCTGTT
>CAJTIR010000088.1 GCA_910576385.1 Lachnospiraceae bacterium | reverse complement strand
GCGGGCATTTACAGATTATTGTAAAGAAGAAGGGATTAGGCAGAGCATGAGTAAAGCGGGGTGTCCCTATGACAATTCCCCAATGGAAAGCTTTTATGGGACATTCAAAGCAGAATTCATAAGCAAACACCGTTTTTCGTCCGACGAGGAACTAAATAATGCAACTATGGATTATGTCTATGTCTATTACAATCATATCCGTCCGCATTCATCAAATGGATATATGACACCATTTGAAAAGAGAATGCAGGTATGATGTATGTCAAAACTTTTCCTTGTAAGTGTTACAAAAAAGCTTGACCATCTCAGAGTATGCGTTACAATGCCACCCGCCACAAGATGGAAATCGGTGCAACCAAGCGGAAAAAAATCCGTACAGTGGACTTCTGCGACACACTGGCAGAGATACTAAAAAAAGCCAGAAAGCAACAGCACAGAGAGCGTTTCCAGTGTGGCGAAATGTATTTCCGCAATTACTATCAGAAAGTAATGGAAAAGGGAAGGACGCATTATGATCTGTATTCTTTGCAAAGTACGGAGGAGATACCGGACGATTACGAAGAACTGTCTTTTGTATGTTTACGTCAGGATGGTTCCTATGAATCAACCGCAACCCTCTCCAATGTATGCAGGCTGATTCAGAAACACGTAGAGGGGCTTGAAAATTTCCACTTCCACCAGTTGCGGCACACCTATACGAGCAATCTGTTATCAAACGGGGCAGCCCCGAAAGATGTGCAGGAACTTCTGGGACACTCTGATGTAAGTACCACAATGAATGTTTATGCCCATGCCACCAGAGAGGCGAAACGGACTTCCGCAAGGCTTTTGGATAAGGTGGTGGGCGGTAATTAAAAACTTTCCCTTGTTTTGGTCCTATGAGGGCAAAAACAAGGGAAAATGGTTGATTTGATGATGTAATGGGTTTGATAGATTGCGTAAAATGGGGATTTTGGTAGGGAATGATAGTTTAATGCAAATTGAATTTTTACAAGAATATAAACTTCTTTTGAGTAAGTATTACGATAACATTAATGTAAATAAAAAATATAAGACAAAATTAAAAGGATCCTTAGCTGCAAATTTAACAAAAAAATATATTGAAAAAGTAATAGTGTCAAATAATTTACCATTTGCAGTATCTGACAATAATGTATATATTGAAGGACATGCAGTAGAGTGTGATCTTTTAATAGTGAAACAAGATAGCAAACCCATTTTTAACATGCCGCCAATATATCATGCTAAAGATATACAGGCAATTATTGAATGCAAAGCTACAGGTATTTTTATTGATCAAAAGAACCCTAAAAATCCATTTTTTAATGAGCTTAATATGTTAAAGCAATTAAATGATGATGGTTCCTCCATAAAATTTGGTTATGTGTCGCTTGCCGAGCAAATTACTGCAAGATCACAAAGATTGATTGATGAGGCAAATACATATATTAACGAATTTGTTAATGATGATGATAAAGATTTTGGCGTATTCTGTTTTGCAAAAACTTATCCTGAAGATGATTATCCAATTTACGAAGAGAATCCATACTCTTTCCAAGATTATATTAAGCACTTATGTTCCACTAAAATTTAATATCTTAAATATAAAAGACGCATCCCCAAATTGTATCACATCACAATTTGGGGATGCATTGTTTACATGGTCTTATTACCACGTTTCTACATCTCTTTTACAAATATTGGACTTTATTTTACAAAATTAACATCGCATCCCCAAAGCTAAAAAACCGATACCTCTGTTCCACTGCCTGCTGATAGGTATTTAGTACCTGCTCTCTGCCGGCAAGTGCTGACACCAGCATGACCAGTGTTGATTCTGGCAGATGAAAATTGGTAATCAAGGCATCCAGTACCTGAAACTGATAGCCTGGATATATAAAAATATCAGTCCAGCCGCTGCAAGGCTTTACCCAGATAGGCTCTGTATCGTGGGCTTTTTCCCTCCCATTCCCTGCCGGCAGTCCTGCTTCCACAGACCGTGACATTTCCTCTTTCAACTTAGCTGCTGCGGACTCTACCGTGCGGCAGCTTGTAGTTCCCACACACACTACTCTGCCGCCGCTTTGTTTTGTCTGATTGATGATATCCGCCGCTTTTTGATCAAGCTGATAAAATTCTGAATGCATATGGTGTTCCTGCACATGCTCGGCCTTGACCGGACGAAACGTTCCCAGTCCCACATGCAGTGTTACCTCCGCAATGCGAATCCCTCTGGCACGAATTTCGTCTAATAGTTCTGGTGTAAAATGAAGTCCGGCTGTAGGCGCAGCCGCAGAACCGTCATATTTGGCATACACGGTCTGATAACGATTTTTATCCTTTAGTTGATGAGTGATATAAGGAGGCAGGGGCATCTGCCCCAACTGGTCCAGGATTTCCTCAAAAATCCCCTGATAGTGAAACCGAATCAAACGATTGCCGTCCTCCACGATACTTTCAACCTCTCCAACCAGCAGACCGCCGCCAAAAAGAATGCGTGTCCCTGGTCTGGCCTTCTTCCCTGGCTTGACCAGGGTCTCCCAGAGATCTTTTTCTCTGCGTTTTAACAATAAAATCTCTATCTTTGCCTGTGTGCCTTCACGTTCCCCAAATAATCTTGCTGGAATTACTTTGGTATTGTTGAGCACCAGACAGTCCCCAGGATTCAGGTAATCTAAAATCTCCGAAAAATGCTTGTGTTCTAATGTTCCATTCTCTTTGTGCAGTACTAACAACCGTGAACTGGAACGGTCTTCCAAAGGATCCTGGGCGATTAATTCCTGGGGCAAATCATAATAAAAATCTTTTACATCCATACCATTCCTTACTTTCTAAGCTCAATTCCCAGTTCTTCCAGCGCTTTTAAGATTTTATTCATCGCAGGCGTATAATCTGCCTCTTCCAAAGTCTTGTCCTGGGCACGGAATGTCAGAGAATAGGCCACAGACTTATAACCAGATTTAATCTGAGCACCCTCATAGAGAT
Organism: Lachnospiraceae bacterium; assembly: GCA_910576385.1. Classification (GTDB taxonomy): domain Bacteria; phylum Bacillota; class Clostridia; order Lachnospirales; family Lachnospiraceae; genus Petralouisia. Next base: position 8,104 of record CAJTIR010000088.1, on the reverse strand, counting down.
CAAACAACTCATAACCTTCCAGATATTGTCCACCCTTAGCGTCAAAGATTTTCTCCACTTCTCCAACTAAAATATGCTTGGGCATCACCATACTGATATCTCGGTTTACTGCTGGAAATTTTGCAATTCCCTGATATTTGCGGTCAAAACTTGCCAATGCTGTAATCTCTGGCATATCAATCACTGCCACATAAACACGGTCTTTGATCTCATAATTGTCTGCCACCTGTGGATGAATCTCACCCAGATAGCCAACTATTTTGCCTTCATAAATAACATTCGCCTGTCTGCCTGGATGCAGGAAAGGCTTTCCTGCCTGGGGATCATAGCTCTCTTTGCCGTGAAGCCCTGCCTTATCAAAAAATTCCTCCACCACGCCCTTCATGGTGTAGAAATCTCCCTCTCCATACATGCCCAGTGTAAACTGCATCCGTTCTTCGGGAAGCTCTGTCACCGGAATCTGTTTGGGCAGATAAATATTACCCAGCTCATAGAGACGGACATTTTTATTTCTGCGGTTGAAATTGGTGGACAGCGAAGTCAGCATTCCATTGAGGGAAATCGTACGCATAATACTGAAATCCTCTCCCAAAGGATTGGAAATCACAACGGTCTTGCGCAATTCACTGTCCTCTGGAATCAACAGCTTATCAAATACTTTGGGACTTTCAAAAGAGTAGGTCATGCCCTGGCTGAAACCGCAGAATTCTGCTGTATCTCTGGCCAACGCCTCCACGCGCAATTTGAAAGACAACTTTCCAGTGGTCGCCTCTCCACTAGGCAGAGAAGTTGGAATATTGTCATATCCATAAAATCTTGCCACTTCCTCAGCCAGATCTGCCAAACATTCCAAATCTTGTCTCCAGGAGGGCACAATCACTTCCTCTTTATCAAAATCATAATCCAGATCAATTTTCTTAAAATAGCCAATCATAGTTTCCTTGTCAATCTCAGTTCCCAATAACTGATTGACTTTCTGTGCGTCAAAAGCAACTCTTCTGCCCTCTTTGACCTTGCCATAGGCATCCACAACGCCGCCGACAACTTCTCCAGCTCCCAATTCCTCAATCAACTGGCAGGCACGGTTGATGGCATCGATTGCATTGTTGGGATCCAGCCCCTTTTCAAATTTTCCAGAAGCATCTGTCCGAAGACCAATCTTTTTGCTGGAAAGACGAATATTGGTACCATCAAAGCAAGCGGCCTCAAACAGCATTGTCTGTACATTGTCCGTAATCATAGAATTTTCTCCACCCATAATTCCGGCAATGCCCACTGCTTTTTCTCCGTCACAAATCATCAGCACCGATTCATCCATTGTCCGTTCCTGTCCGTCCAGGGTCACAAATTTCTCATCCTTTGCGGCGCGGCGCACAACAATCTCTTTGCCTGCAATCGTATCAAGATCATAGGCATGCATAGGCTGTCCATATTCCTCCATCACATAGTTGGTGATATCAACGATATTATTGATCGGACGAATGCCCTGTGCGGCAAGACGGCGCTGCATCCACTGAGGAGAGGGCGCAATCTTAATATTTTTCACCACTCTTGCACAATATCTCGGACAAAGCTCTGCATCTTTTACCGTAACTTTGATATAATCGTTTACGTCCTCTTGATTTCCTGTTGCTGTCACAATTGGAGGTTTAAAATCCTTGCCAAAAGTAGCCGCTGCTTCCCTGGCCAGACCTAGCACCCCAAAACAGTCCACGCGGTTGGAAGTAATTTCATATTCAAAGACCACATCATCCAGTCCCAATGCTGTTATGGCACTCTCGCCGACCACTGCATCTTCGCCAAAAATATAAATTCCTTCTTCTGGTGCTTCTGGGTACATATCTGTGGTAGAACCAAGTTCTTCAATGGAACACATCATCCCATTGGAGGGGACACCTCTGAGCTTTCCTTTTTTGATCTTAATCCCTCCTGGCGTCTTCTTCCCATCGTGTCCTCCGGCAACACGTCCGCCATCTAATACCACTGGAACCTTTTGCCCCTCTCTGACATTGGAGGCGCCAGTAACAATCTGAATCTCCTCATTAGTTCCAATATTAACCTGGCACACCACCAGTTTATCTGCATCTGGATGCTTGTCAATCTTTGTGATCTGTCCAATCACGATCTTATCCAGATCCGCATCCAACTTCTCAAATCCTTCTACTTTGGAACCGGATAGCGTCATTGCATCCATATATTCCTGCGCCGTTACATCCAAATCTGGGACATAGGCTTTGATCCATGATAACGATGTATTCATATCTCTCAATTCCTTTCTTCTTTTCACTCTTTTAGGTAATTGCGAAACCACTAATTTATTATAATTTTATATACCACTAATATCACTATCTCTATTCTTACTTCATATAAAAACATACCCTATCAGACATCACAATATGGCTCTGCGGTCTTCTTACAAAGTATAAATATAAAATTTTTACGATTCTTAATTACTACTATATAATTTTACTAACTGCCTGGGATTAAAACTGTTTTAAGAAACGGTCGTCATTTTCATATAACAGGCGCATATCATCAATCTCATATTTGAGCAGTGCAATACGCTCCAATCCTACCCCAAAAGCAAAACCAGAATATTCTTCAGGGTCAATGCCGCTCATTTTCAATACTCTTGGATGTACCATACCACATCCCAAAATCTCAATCCAGCCAGAACCTTTGCAGAAACGGCAACCTTTACCGCCACATTTAAAGCAAGTGACATCCACCTCAGCGCTTGGCTCTGTGAATGGGAAATGATGGGGACGGAATTTTACTTTTGTGTCTTCCCCAAACAATTCCTTTGCAAATTCAGCTAAAGTTCCTTTTAAATCTGCAAATGTAATATTTTTATCTACTACAAGACCTTCAATCTGATGGAAAGATGGGGAATGCGTGGCATCTACTTCATCAGAACGGAACACCCGCCCTGGTGCAATCATCCGAATTGGCAGCTTTCCTTTCTCCATCTCACGCACCTGCACCGGAGAAGTTTGGGTGCGCAGTACGATCTCATCATTGATATAGAACGTATCCTGCTCATCTTTGGCTGGATGGTTTGCTGGAATATTCAGAGCCTCAAAATTATAATAATCATACTCCACTTCTGGCCCTTCCACAACTTCATACCCCATTCCCACAAAGATATTTTCCACCTCTTCCAAGGCAATGGTGTTGGGATGTCGGTGTCCCACGCGATTCTTTTTCGCTGGAAGCGTCACATCAATCACTTCCTGCTTTAGCTTAATTTCCCGCTCTGCTGCCTCCAATTTGGCCTTAGTCTCCTCGATCAATCGCTCAATACTTTCTCTGGTCTCATTGACCAATTGACCAATGACCGGCCGTTCTTCTGGCAGAACATCCTTCATACTTTTAAGTACGGCTGTCAATTCGCCTTTTTTGCCAAGAAAAGCCACTCTCACATCATTTAATTTTCCAAGTCCGTCAGAATTTTGAATCTCACGGATTGCTTCTGCTTTGATTTGCTCTAATTTTGCCTTCATATATTTCCTCCTATCATATAAAAAATAGTCCCTATGCCAAAGGCATAGGGACGAAAAATTCCGTGGTACCACCCTGATTCTTAAGAATTATGGATTCTCAAGCACTCAATTTGCGTAACGTGCAAAAACGTCATATCCTACTCTTTTTTCAACCTAAAGTATAAGTTTCAGATATGCAGCTCTGGTGGGAAATTCGATCTCTGTCTGTTCTTAAGAGGACTTACAGCCGGCGATCCTCTCTCTCTGTAAGCAGTACAGGTCTCTACTGAACACCTTCTTTGCTTTTTCTTGCTATTGGATTTTCTCCATGAACCTTATTCTAACACCTGTATTTAAAAACTGCAAGTGTTTTTTTATAGTTACAGGGATTTAGCTAAGCATGCAATGTGCCATCCCACTCCAGATTTCTTAATGCGCTTTGAGAAACCCAACCAATTTTCTTTCCATATTGTACTTTCACATAGAGCTTTTTATTAACAAATTTAAATTCCTTAAATTTTATTATCTTACCTTTCGCTACAACAACGACTTTTTTAGAACTTCCCGCATTCTTATAAATAGTAATTGCTTTATTCAGTTTTCCACTAATTCCCACTTCTGATATTGTTCCAGAAGGATAATTGGCTGCCTTTAGCTTTCCAGACTTCAAAGTCAATTTAATGTATCCATGAAAATAATCTGCTATCTCGGTATACAAGCAAACATGCCATTTCACAGTACCATTTCCCAAAACAACCAGATCCCTATTTATCAATCCTTTACAGGATTCAATCGAATTGATTAGATAGCCACGCCCAGACATATCATAAAATTTGTCGCTTATTTTAGGAGATTTTATTGAATTTAACGTCTTGAACAACTGATCCACAGATGTTTTACCATTCTTGTATGTCACTCGAATCAATTCTTGATAAGTTCCGCACCACTCCGCATCATACACTGCTAAAAATAAGTCCTTATAGTTATCACTTGTATTAATATCCGTGACAACTAACTCAACCTTTGGCTTACCCCATTCCTTATAATATGAATTTTTAAAAATCCTTTTTCCATTGATTGCCAACGTAACGGTACTGGTGTAACCATACTCCGACGTTTTCTTATCATTGATCGTTAATTTTACTTTTTCTTTAGCGCCCTTTCCATCCAATTGGATTTTCGTTATCATATTTTCCTTGATCTGAGTAATATTAGACTTATTCGCTGCCTGCACTGGCACTGTCAAGCTACACAACATAATAATTACTAATAAGATCGACAAAATCTTGAATCCAAATTGTTTCATAATCTTCCTCTCCTTAGTATCCTAATATCATTTTTAATTCCCATTTGCCACCAATTCTTTATGAATGGACTGATAGGTATTCTTTTTTAGTTCTTGTTTAAGCTTAAGACTATCATTAAACCTTCCTATACCAGTTTTAGTGCCATCCTTTTGTATGAACCATATAAAATCTTTTTTAATCTCAATCTTCTGTCCCCTCATTGCAAAATATTTTTGTATTTCCTTTAAATCTTTTATGTATGTGACAAGCAAACTCTCAAAACTACTTTCCAGTTTCTGGTAAGCTCTACAGAACTCTTTGTTCTGGATAATACCCTGATATACCTGTGGATGATGCTCCTTGGCAAAGGACAGATAATGTAAAATATAATACTTAAATTCTGCATAGGCCAATTTATCACTCTCACAATTCTGGATAAAAACTTGCCATTCTTCCCATTCTGCCTCCTTGTCTACATAATAATCAAATAGAGAGATGGTGGTACTCATACCCATCCGGTAAGCCATAAATTCATTCAGCAAACCATAGGCACCTCGCACATTGGAACCAAGATTTTCTCTTGGCTTTGCCACATATGTGTCATAGCGATGTGTCCTAAGATCCTCGGGAATAGTGTCCGCCATTTCTATTGTGTGATAAATTTCAGTATGAGAGACATCAACTGTTTCTCCATGCCCAATAAAGTAAGAACTTACATCAAAAATATCTTTATGATAAGAATAACCATGTGTCTCTTCATGAATTGCCGTGTCAATCCTATCAATAATCCTATTTGCACCTGAAAACCAGGTAAGGATATTGTCGCCTTCCTGGATCTGATTCCTTAGGATGTATGCGCCATCTTTATCATACCTGTCCAGGATTTTTAAAATATTTTTTTCTGAGATTTGAGCATGAAACCCTGGAATTCCCTTTGCTGCATCTGCTTTGGTAGTGACAGCCTTTACTTTTGACCAGTCTGAACAAATCTTTTTTGTGGTTCCATTTACCTCTGCTTTTTGATAAGTACGGATCCGCACATAGTATTTCTTCTTTGGTTTTAAACCAGAAAAAGTCCTAGATACTGTTTTATTTTTGTCAATGGTCACAGATTTTGTCGTTTTTTTAGTAAATTTCTTACTGCTAGAAATAGCAATTTCATAGCCAGTAACCTGCGTTTTCTGTTTCTTCCATTGCAGGGTAAATCCTTTGCTTATCGGTGTTATCTTAGATATTTTTGTGGCTTTGGGGGCAATGGTAAAGCTCTTTTTCACGGTTCCTTTATAATTTCCCTTAAATTTAACCGTAATCTGGTAGAACCCAACCTTTTTCATTCCCTTGGGATAACATAACGTATAGTCCTTCTTGTTTTTCAGAGATTTTCCTTTGCTGTCCTTGACAATGACAGAAGGTTTCCTGGTCTTTCCATTATAGATGTAGGATTCCTTAGACAATGTTATATGTTTCACCGCATAAATTTTCGTTGTCTTTTTATTATGACACCTTCTGCAAGTAATCATAATAACGCCATTTTTGGCAGCAGTGGCTTTTGTAATCTTTTTCTTATAATTATGCCCCAATGCTGGTACTGTCTCTGTATAGGCATCATCACACTCTGTGCAAGTATAAGTTTTGATTCCTTTTGTGGTACAACCAGCTTTCTTGGTAATCTTTTTTATGTAAGAATGCACATGTTCTTCACTGTCCTCTTTGTAAGAATAATCAATCCCTTCCTGTTTTGCATAAGATTCCGCATAACTGCCTTTATCAACAATTAAAGTTATTTCATGATTAGCCGTACCGCTGTAAAATGCACCGTCTCCTATATTAGCAACACTAGAAGGAACATATAATGAACGAAGGCTTACACACCCTTCAAATACACTTTCTCCGATATTGACCACACTGGAGGGGATATTTATAACATTCAGATTGGTACAGCCATAAAACGCATAATTCCCAATACTTATTATGGTGTGGCTTTCATTTGTCTATGCAGAGTGCCGTAAGTGCCTATTTCTGGGGATTTCCGGCATTCTGCCTTTTCATCTTCGCTCATAAAAAAGCGTAAATTCACAAAAATTTAGTGTCAGAAATTGTGTCACCGATAAAAAATGTGTCAGGCTTGGATACGATGTCATTTACCGAGACATCAGTTGAGATTTCAAAAAAATGTTGATTTTCAGATTCAGAAATGTTATATTATAGAAAAGGAGTAGCCGCCCACAAAGTGGTTAGCCCCCAGGTTGATAATAAGCTTACCTAGACCGCCAAGTACAAGGTAAGCTTATTTATTTTCGCTTATTATTCCTATCAATATAGGAAAGCAACGCAATAAGAAAATTACCGCCCAAAAACAACAGGCTTAAAATCTGATATGTATTCATATGCGCCACCTCCCTTCTTCTGTGAAGTTAGGGAAGCTACCACCTTGTAACACGACTGCTCTGGAATGAATTATAGCATACCTTATGCTGTTCGGCAATCTGCTTTTTTCTATTCTTTGCTCTATTCTTTGGATTTCTCCGTAAATATTTTTCCCCATGAACAACAGTAAAAAAAGAACACGGGTGCATTTTTGTGATACAAACAAAAATATCACATCCATAAAATGCAACTTTAGAGCCAGTCGGAAAACAGTCTCTTTTTTGCTGCCTGAAAAAGAATTTTCAATTTTCCATATCTATTTTCTTCTGTGCGCTATGACACATATACAAGTATATAAACATTCATGGATTATGTATAGCTTTTTTATTTATAATAGTCTGACAAACAAAAATTTATTTCTTCTTTTTACTCATAAGAGAACAACTGATTGCTACAAATAAACCCATTAAAATCCAAGGAAATGCTGCTCCTAAAAAATCACTAACCATACTTCATTCCTCCTTTAAAATACCGACTTGTAGTTTTCTTCCATCATTATAGCACTCATTTATAGAAAGATAAAGGCTATCGTATATAAACTATTACTTCGGCTATTAAAAGTCGACATTTTTAATAGCCATACATTTTAATATATTCCAACTGTTTATGCTGAAAATAGCAGGATACTTTTTCTCTGCATGTTTGTAATTCAAGCATAAATTTTTCTGTTTTCCTGCATATCTGCTCTTTTGTATGAGCAATTATGCCACTATGGATATTCTGTTTCAGGCTGTGGTTTAAATATTCGTCAGGATTTATTTCTGGCGAATATGGCGATGTGAAAAACAATTCTATTTCATCCTTATGCTCTGACAGCCAGCCTCTGACTATCCTGCCATGATGTACCTTCAGATTATCCACGATAAATAGGACTTTTCTGTCGGTATCTTTGATAAGACGCTCCATAAA
>CAJTIR010000087.1 GCA_910576385.1 Lachnospiraceae bacterium | reverse complement strand
ACCCGCACGATTATCACCTCTGTTATCAGTATACCATACATCACTAAATATTACTAGATAACAAAACAAAAAGGTTGACAAAAAAATAAGCCTATTACAAGACTTAGAGGTACTTTTTTGATTACTGATGTGTCAAACTCCCGTGCAGGACTTCTGGAACAGTTGGGGAAGATTATGTAACAAAAGATAATTCCTATGAAAAATCAAAATGATCGTTTGGAAGTATTTTTATATCATTTTACCGAGAACGGATTGCGGCTCTGATATGCAGTATGGTATAATGTACAAGACAGTAATGGGCAGTGCCACTTTATAAGTTGGAAAAGGACTATTTGCGAGTGATCGCTGTAGAGTACAAAGCAATAAGGCGTCACTTCGTAATACCTTAATTTTTAAGTGTGCATTGTGGCATTTAGGATATAATTATGAATGATAGTTTTGATAAATAATAGTGAGATAGGAGGATATTATAGTGAGATTAGTTACCCGTTCTGATTTTGATGGTCTGGTTTGCGGCGCATTGCTTTTAGAAGCTGGTATTATTGACAGTTGGAAATTTGCACATCCTAAGGATTTGCAGGATGGTTTGATTGAGGTAGATGAAAATGACTGTCTGGCAAATGTGCCTTTTGTAGAAGGGTGTGGATTATGGTTTGACCATCATTCAAGTGAACACGAGAGACTGGAATTAGAAGGTAAGTACAAAGGAGAGAGCCGGATTACTCCTTCTTGTGCAAGAATTATTTATGAATATTATAGAGGCAGCGAGCGTTTTCCACAGTTTGGTGAAATGATGGAGGCAGTGGACAAGGTAGATTCTGGAAATCTTACGATCGACGAAGTAATGAATCCGTCAGGATGGATTTTGGTTGGTTTTTTGATGGATCCTAGAACTGGTCTGGGGAGATGGCGTCAATTTTCTATTTCCAATTATCAACTGATGGAAAAACTGATGGAGGCATGTCGTGTAATGTCAACCGAAGAAATCTTGGAACTTCCAGATGTGAAAGAACGAATTGAGGTATACTGGGAGCAGGCGCAAAAATTTAAAGAGATGGTAGAAAAGTATACCAGGGTAGAGGGAAATGTAATTATTTCTGATTTAAGAGGTGTGGATCCGATCTATACCGGAAATCGTTTTATGATTTACAGTATGTACCCAGAACAGAATATTTCTGCCTGGATTGTCAGCGGCCGTGGCGGACAGGGCTGTTCTGCGGCAGTCGGCTATAGTATTTTAAATAGAACCTGTGAAGTAAATGTAGGCAGCCTGATGTTAAAATATCATGGCGGCGGGCATAAGAAGGTTGGCACTTGCCAATTTTCTGAAGAAAATATGAACACCGAATTGCCGAAAATGCTGGAAGAACTCTGCAAGATGGCAAATCAGTAGGGATATAAATAATTTGTCCATAAGTTTATTCAGTTGGTATTTTAGGTTTTGTGATCTAATCATACCAGTGATACAAACTTATGGACATTTTATTTTTTATTAGAATTTTGACAATGCTGCCTCATCTGCAACAATCACAACATCTCTGTGAAGCTGCAGTACAGAAGCTGGAACCTGTGGTGTGATAGGGCCATTTACAACATTTTTAAGGATTTCGGCTTTGTCTTCCCCACTGACCACCATAACAATCTTTTTCGCCAGCATAATGCTGCGGATTCCCATTGTATATGCCTGGCGGGGAACATCTGCCTCTGAAGCAAAGAAGCGCTTATTTGCCTCTATGGTGCTGGGGGCAAGATCTACACAGTGAGTCCCACTGGGAAATGCCTCAGATGGCTCATTAAAACCAATATGCCCGTTGTGGCCAAGTCCCAGAAGTTGTAAATCTACACCGCCCATAGTTTCAATAATCTGATCGTAATCGTCACAAGCCTTTTGGGAATCTTCCTCTAACCCATTGGGTACAAAGGTTTTAGATTTATCAATATTAATATGATTGAAAAGATTGGTATCCATAAAATAACGATAACTTTGGTTGTTATCTGGTCTTAAACCTCTATATTCATCTAAATTAATACTGGACACGTTTGAAAAATCTAAATCGCCGTTCTGATACCATTTCACTAAGTTCTGATAAGTTCCCACAGGAGAAGAACCAGTTGCCAGTCCAAGGACACAGTCTGGTTTTAAAATCACTTGTGCCCGAATAATGTTTGCCGCCTTGCGGCTTAAATCCTGATAATCTTTGGTTCTGCAAATAATCATAATTTTAATTTCCTTTCTTAAATAAATTGATGTAACTATTCATTTTCATGAGAGCGATCATATCAAGCCACAGACACGTTGCTGGCAGGTCTGTGGTTTGGGGCTTTGTAGTTAAAAATTCAGAACAGAGAGTAAATATAGAAAAACCTGACATTTAATTTTATAGAGTGTCTGAATAGTTACAGTATTTGACTCTACCATAAGGGACCATCTAAATTATTTCCATAAAGTTCTGAATAGTTACAGTATAACAAGATTAAAAAGAATTTCAATAAAAATATGTATTATTGGAGACACTTTCAAAGAAGGAAAGAAAGAACAATGTTATATACAAAATGACCAAGGAAAAGTAAAAAAAGTACAACAAAAAACAGGTGCATTTGGAAAAGGATGAAAGAACTTTCTAACATATAAATTACTGTTGAAAATAAATTCTTTGCTGATATACTTGGTCTTACAGAAAAGGAGGACAAAGAAAATGGCAGAAAAAACAGTACAAAGCCTGGAAGGTAAATTGATTGTATCTTGTCAGGCTTTACCCCATGAACCGCTGCACTCTTCTTTTATTATGGGAAGGATGGCGCTGGCTGCAAAGGAAGGAGGAGCATATGGTATTCGTGCCAATACCAAAGAAGATATTAAGGAGATTCAGTCTAACGTAGATCTTCCTATTATCGGAATTGTGAAAAGAGATTATGCAGACAGCAAGGTCTATATTACACCAACTATGAAAGAAGTAGATGAGTTGATGGAGGTAAAACCCGAAATTATTGCCCTTGATGCCACAGGGGCATTGCGGCCGCAAGGTGTGACGCTGGATGATTTCTTTTGTGAATTAAAGAGAAAGTATCCAAATCAGCTTTGGATGGCGGATTGTTCCACGGTCGAGGAGGCCTTACATGCTGATGAATTGGGATTTGATTTTATCGGCACCACAATGGTAGGTTATACCGAGCAGAGCAAAGCTGACAGAATTGAGGCGGAAGACTTCAAAATTCTAAGAGAGATTATTGCTGGGGTCAAACATAAAGTAATTGCGGAAGGAAATATCAATACCCCAGAAAAAGCTAAGAGGGTCATTGAGTTAGGAGCCTTCAGCGTGGTGGTAGGTTCAATTATTACAAGGCCTCAACTTATCACAAAATCATTTGCGGAAGCATTAGGGGAAGGAAACTAAATATTTAATAGAAAAATTAGCTTTAGAAGCATGGGGTTAGAAGTTATCATATTTCATTGATTTTAAGAAGAAAAGGAGAAAGTATTATGAGAAATCTTGACAAGTACAAAGGTGTAATTCCTGCATTTTATGCATGTTATGACAAAGAAGGCAATATCAGTGCAGAAGGCGTACAGGCGCTTACCAAGTATTTTGTGGAAAAAGGTGTCAAAGGGGTTTATGTGAATGGATCGTCTGGGGAATGTATTTATCAGAGTGTAGAAGATAAGAAATTAATATTGGAACAAGTTATGAAGGCGGCAGAAGGAAAACTTACTGTGATCGCGCATGTGGCTTGTAATAATACCAAGGATAGTATGGAGCTTGCCCGTCATGCAGAGAGCCTTGGGGTAGATGCGATTGCTGCAATTCCTCCAATCTATTTTAGACTGCCGGAACATGCGATTGCTCAGTACTGGAACGATATCAGCGCGGCAGCGCCTAATACTGATTTTATCATCTATAATATCCCTCAGCTTGCAGGCGTTGCGCTTACCTTGAATTTGTTTGCTGAGATGAGAAAGAATCCTAGAGTGATCGGTGTGAAAAATTCTTCTATGCCAGTGCAGGACATACAGATGTTTCTGGCAGAGGCCGGAGAGGATTATATTGTGTTCAACGGCCCAGATGAGCAGTTTATCAGTGGACGAGTAATGGGAGCTGAGGGAGCGATCGGTGGAACCTATGGAGCAATGCCAGAATTATTTTTGAAAATGGATCAGTATGTGAAGGCCGGGGATCTGAAAAAAGCAAAAGAGATTCAATATGCGGTTGATGAGATTATTTACAAGATGTGCTCTGCACATGGCAATATGTATGGTGTGATTAAAGCCATTCTTAAAATTAACGAAAATTTGGAACTTGGAGGGGTCAGAAAGCCGCTTCCAGAATTGACAGATGATGATATGGCTGTTGTAAAAGAAGCCGCCGCGATGATTCGCACTGCAAAAGAAACTTATCTTGGATAAGAGAAAAACGAGGAGGTAAAAGCCATGCAAGGATTTACAATGATTGATTTGATTATCTTAGTCGTATATCTGGCAGCAGTACTGTTTGCTGGTCTTCACTTTGCAAAAAAAGATATGAAGGGGAAAGAATATTTTAAGGGGGACGGAACGGTACCTTGGTGGGTCACCTCCGTATCAATATTTGCAACATTATTAAGTCCGATTTCATTTTTATCCCTAGCAGGAAATTCCTATGCGGGAACCTGGATTATGTGGTTTGCACAGCTTGGCATGCTTTTGGCAATTCCTATTACCATTCGGTTCTTCCTGCCGATTTACAGTAAGCTGGATATTGATACTGCATATCACTATTTGGAGCTTCGATTTGGCAGTAAGGGGCTGCGCGTATTGGGTGCAGTTATGTTTATTGTCTATCAGGTAGGCCGTATGTCTATTATTATGTATCTTCCCTGCATGGTACTTGGCAGCCTCACTGGAATTGATGTGAATTTGCTGATTATTATTATGGGGGTAATTGCCATCATTTATTCTTATACAGGGGGACTGAAATCCGTACTTTGGACCGATTTCATTCAAGGCTCTGTATTACTGATTGGAGTTACATTTGCACTGGTATTCTTACTTGCACATATTGACGGCGGCGCAGGAGCAGTATTTGGTGCATTGGCCGAAGGCAAATTCCTGGCCTCAGACCAGCCGATTTTTAATCCTAACATATTGAAAGACAGTGTATTTATTATGATTGTGGGCGCTGGTTTTAATACGATGGGGTCCTATGTGTCCAGTCAGGATATTGTACAGCGTTTTACCACAACTACAGACACTAAAAAGCTCAATAAGATGATGTTGACCAATGGAGCGTTATCTATCTTTATTGCAACCGTGTTTTATCTGATTGGTACAGGACTTTATGTGTTCTATCAACAGAATGCCCTTCCTCCAGCAGCAGCACAGGATCAGATCTTTGCCTCCTATATTGCATTTGAGCTTCCAGTAGGTATTACGGGAATTCTTCTGGCAGCAATTTATGCAGCTTCCCAGTCTACATTGTCTACAGGATTGAATTCTGTGGCTTCAAGCTGGACGTTAGATATTCAGGCACGTCTTAGCAAAAAAGAATTAAGCTTTGAGAAACAGACCAAGATTGGGCAGTATGTATCTTTGGCAGTAGGAGTGTTTGCAATTGTTGTGGCAATGGTACTGGCAAACGGCGGTGTGAAGTCAGCATATGAATGGTTTAATGGATTTATGGGTCTGGTACTTGGTATCTTAATTGGAATGTTCATTCTCGGAGCATTTACAAAAGTTGCAAATACATTTGGTGCAGCAATGGCATTTATCGCTGCAACTGTAGTTATGGTAAGCATCAAATATTTCGTTCCGGCAGAAGCAGTATCTATTTGGTCTTATTCCATTATCTCTATAGCAGTATCTTTGGTTGTGGGAATTCCTGCAAGTTTACTGTGGACAAAGATCAAGGGAGATCATGCAGAACCCCTTCCCAATACGACAATCTTTAAATAAACTGTTGTTGATGTAGAAAATAAGTATCAAAAGGCAGTGTGTGGCTGCCTTTTGATACTCAAATTTTAATATTTCATTAAAAACTTCTAAAAAAACATTAAGGAGGAAAAATAATATGATTTTTGGAAATATCAACCATTTAGACGAATTTTCATTTTTGGAAGATTCCATAAAAGAATGCTTTTCATATGCGAAAGATCATGATCTGATTTCTTATGAAAAAGGATGTCATGAGATTGACGGGGACAGATTTTTTGTAAATATCGTAGCGTATACCACAACAACACCAGAAAATCGTTTTTGGGAAGCGCATAAAGACTATTTGGATGTCCATGTAATGCTTCAGGGACAGGAACAGATTGATCTGAATTTTATTAAAAATATGCAGCTAAAAGAATATGTAAAGGAAGATGATTTTTTGCCGATGGAAGGTGAGAAATGCGGTGGTCTAATCTTAAGGCCAGGAGATTTTCTGATATGTTATCCAAATGACGCGCATCGCACTGCAGTGGCAGTGGAAGAACCTGAAAATGTTAAGAAGGCAATCTTTAAAGTAAAGATCTGACATTGCAGAGCGTACGACAATATATTATAATGAAAGACAGGCAGAGAACGGATATGAAGAAATATATAAGTGTTGACATAGGCGGGACTGCAATTAAGTATGGAATGATCCGGGAAGATGGTCAAATTTTAAGCAGGAGTGCGATAGATACAGAAGCACACAGAGGCGGTCTTGCAATTCTAAATAAAGTAGAAAAAATTGTAGAACAGCACTGTTTGAGGGAAAAGATCAATGGTATCTGTATCTCCACCGCTGGGATTGTAGACACAGAAAACGGAGTGATCACATATGCTGCGCCGCTCATTCCTGACTATACAGGAACTGAGTACAAAAAAGTTCTGGAAAACAAGTTTCGGATTCCCTGTGAGGTGGAAAACGATGTCAACTGCGCGGGACTTGCAGAATATCACTCTGGGGCATCGGCAGGCAGTAAAATTGCATTGATGCTTACGGTGGGAACTGGAATTGGCGGCAGTATTATCATAGATGGAGAGATTTTCCGAGGATTTAGCGGAAGCGCCTGTGAGGTGGGATATATGAATATGCAGGGCGGGGATTTCCAGACCTTGGGGGCGGCAAGTATTCTCACCAAAAAAGTGGCAGACTGGAAGAAGGAGCCAAGAGAGCGCTGGAACGGATATCGTATTTTTGAGGCTGCAAAAGAGGGCGATGATCTATGTATACGTGCCATTGATGAGATGACAGATACACTTGGGCAGGGAATTGCCAATATCTGTTATGTGGTCAACCCAGAGGTTGTGGTATTAGGCGGAGGGATTATGGCCCAGGAGCAATTTTTAAGAGAAAAAATAGAAGCATCCATTGCAACATACCTGCTTCCAGAGATTGCCTGCCATACCAGGCTTGCATTTGCAAAATATCAAAATGATGCAGGCATGTTAGGTGCATTTTATCATTTTTTACATCGCACATAGGGCGTATTGTTCGGATGAAAGTGAATTTTTTTTCGTAACAAAAGATTATGGATATACAGAAGCATATGCAGTGAATTTTTGCTTAAGAGCTGTGACAGGGAAAAGGGTGAGAGCAAAATGGAATATTACGTAAAGTCAGTAGTGCCGATGATTGAGTCGAATTATGATAATTTTACAACCGTAGAGAAAAACATTGCAGATTTTTTTATAAAGAATCGCAAAAAAGTAGATTTTTCGGCAAAATCAGTGGCGGAAAGGCTGTATGTGTCCGAGGCCTCCCTGTCACGGTTTGCAAAAAAATGTGGTTATCGAGGTTATCGGGAATTTGTTTATCAGTATGAAAAGACTTTTGTGGAGAAACAAGAATCCATTACGGGCAATACCAGAATGGTATTAAATGCCTATCAGGAACTGCTGAATAAGACTTACAGTTTGATGGATGAGGTGCAGATAGGCAGAATTGCCAAATATTTGAATAAAGCAGAAAGAGTATTTGTGTGTGGTATGGGCAGCTCTGGATTTGCCTCGGATGAGATGGAGATGCGTTTTATGAGAGTGGGCGTGGACATCAATTCGGTCAAAGATATCGATATTATGCGGATGCAGACTGTGTTTCGTGATAACAGAAGCCTGATTTTTGGAATCAGTATCAGCGGAGAGCGGGAAGCAGTGTTGTATTTTCTGAGAGAATCTTATAAAAGAGGAGCCAAGTCGGTGTTAATTACCGCAAATAACAAACCGGAATTTAATGCCTTTTGTGATGAAGTGGTATTGATTCCCTCCCTAAAGCATCTCAATCATGGCAATGTGATTTCTCCACAGTTTCCGGTATTAGTGATGCTGGATATTATTTATGCCTGCTATTTGCAGCAGGATAAATATAAAAAGGAAACATTTCACGATCATACGTTACGGGCATTGGAAGGAGTAAAAAATAATGATTATTAAAAATGTGAAAGTTTACACGGAAGAAAAATTGTTTCAGGAAGGCGAGATTGCCATTGGCAATGGACGATTTCAGGAATCATCTCAGATTACAGAAGATAAGAATCAAGAAGTGATAGACGGGGAAGGCTGTTATGCAATTCCTGGTCTGATTGACATTCATTTTCATGGATGTAAAGGATATGATTTTTGCGATGGGACCAAAGAGGCGATTGCCGAAATTGCCAAATATGAGGCATCTGTGGGCGTGACAGGCATTGCGCCAGCGACAATGACTCTTCCGCTAGAAGAACTGACACATATTTTATCGGTGGCGGCATCTTATAAAAAGACGGCGGCACAAGAGCAATTGCCTGGAGCGGATTTGTTGGGTATCAATATGGAAGGTCCTTTTATCAGTGTAGAAAAGAAAGGCGCACAGGATGAACGCAATATTATTTCCTGCAATCTGGAGATTTGTCAGCAGTTTCTGGACGCCTCAGAAGGGCTGGTAAAATTTATCGGTATTGCACCAGAGAAAAATAATAATGCACTGCAAGTGATTCAGGGCATGAAGCATAAGGTAAATCTTTCCCTTGCCCATACCAATGCAGATTATGATACCGCAAAGGCAGCTTTTGATGCTGGAGCCAATCATGCGGTTCATCTATATAATGCCATGCCCCCCTTTACACATCGAATGCCAGGGGTAGTGGGAGCAGTGGCAGACAGTCCTCATGTAAATGCCGAGTTAATTTGTGATGGTGTGCATATTCATCCTGCTGTAGTTCGGGCAACGTTTCGAATGATGGGAGATGATCGCATGATACTGATCAGTGACAGTATGCGCGCCACAGGAATGCCAGACGGAAAGTACCTGCTTGGCGGGCTTGAGGTAGAAGTTGTGGGAAATCGTGCGACGCTTGTCTCCAATGGAGCGTTGGCTGGTTCGGCAACTAACCTGATGGATTGTATGAGAACGGCAGTCAAAAAGATGGGCATTCCTTTGGAAACAGCGGTTGCCTGTGCAACGATGAATCCAGCAAAAGCGCTAGGAGAATACAAAGACTATGGTTCGATTACTCCAGGGAAGAAGGCAGATCTAGTATTATTGGATTCGGAATTAAATTTGAAGATGGTCTTTAAGGATGGAAGGCGCGTGGATTTGTAGATGCTGTAAGCACAACTGTCGTGCCGCAGCCAAATGTTTGGCATTTTGAACATAATAATAAGTATAGAAAGCAGGTGGATATAGAGATGCAAAAAAATTTAACTCAAGGCAGTGTGTTTCAAAATATTATATATTTTTCATTGCCATATCTGTTATCTTATTTTCTGCAAACTCTATATGGCATGGCGGATTTGTTTATTGTCGGCCAGTTCAATGGTGTGGACAGTATTACAGCGGTTTCGATTGGCAGCCAGGTGATGCATATGCTGACGGTTATGATTGTCGGCCTGGCTATGGGAGCCACTGTTACCATTGGCAAAGCAATTGGAGCTAGGCAGCCCAAGCAGGCGGCCTTTGCCGTTGGAAATACGATCTCTTTGTTTATGGGTATCTCTATTGTCCTCACCATAGCGCTGCTTCTTTTGGTAAGACCAATTGTTATGGCGATGTCTACCCCTGCGGAGGCTGTGCGGGGCACAGTGAGTTATCTGATGATTTGTTTTCTGGGGATTCCGTTTATAACCGCTTATAATATAATCAGTTCTATTTTTCGCGGGTTGGGGGATTCTAAAAGTCCAATGTATTTTATCGCAGTGGCTTGCGGTGCAAATATTGTATTAGATTATTTGTTTATAGGCGCTTTTGAATTTGGAGCAGCAGGAGCTGCACTTGGGACAACATTAGCGCAGACGTTTAGTGTGATAGTCGCTGTGCTGGTGATTCGCAAGAAAGATATTGGATTACCGCTTAAAAGAGCACATTTTAAGCCGCAATCAAAGATCATGGAGCAGGTTTTGAAGATCGGGATTCCAGTTGCGCTGCAGGATGGATTTATCCAGATTGCTTTTATAGTGATTACTGTGATTGCCAATCGCAGAGGTTTAAATGATGCGGCCGCTGTGGGTATTGTGGAAAAGATAATCGGGATTGCGTTTTTAGTACCCTCTACCATGCTTTCTGCTGTTTCCGCGCTTTGTGCTCAAAATATTGGGGCTGGCAAACATAGTCGCGCTGAATTGACTTTGAAGTATGCCGTTTATATGGCAGCAGGTTTTGGCTTAGTGGTATCTGTCTTGGTACAGTTTATCAGCCAGCCAACAGTGGGAATATTTACAAATGATATTGAAGTGATTTTATTGGGAAGCCAATATTTAAAGGGTTATATCTGGGATTGTATGTTTGCTGGAATACATTTTTGTTTCAGCGGCTTTTTTTGCGCTTATGGAATATCAGGGATTTCGTTTCTACATAATTCACTTTCTATTATTTTTGTGCGTATTCCAGGGGCATATCTGGCATCCAAATATTTTACTGATACATTATTCCCTATGGGGATTGCTGCTCCTGGCGGTTCCCTGCTTTCTGTTATTATTTGTGTGGCAGCTTTTGTCTGGCACAAGCGCAGGCAAAGGAATGAAATCTCCTGAATTACAGTCAGGAGATTTTTTTATCTTATAGGAAATTCCTCTGGATTTCCTATAAGGATTAGGGTGTCAAAAGGTCACAGCCCTTTGATATATATTGTACCTTGAAAATTTAACATGATATAGCAAATCATATCAATATTTGGTAAAATATAAGTATCAAATATCGAGGTGATTCAAATGGCTTTTGTTGTA
>CAJTIR010000086.1 GCA_910576385.1 Lachnospiraceae bacterium | reverse complement strand
TTAACAAAGATAAGGTTACGTGCTCGAGGCACACTTATTTGTGCTTGAAAAAGCATTCTACACATATAAAAATACGGTCATCCGATAATTCGGACAGCCCACTCACCTCCCCGTGATTTGTAGTGTACTGAATATCCCTATGGAAACTATTATAAAAAGAAAGCTGCAACAAGCCAACGTTTTTCATGACGTTTTGTGCCTTGAGCAGCGCGAAAGGAATGGATATAAAAATGAAAGAAAAGATTGAGAAAGATGTAAAGGTTGCGGAAGGTAATAAGAGATTAATATTAAGAACAGCAATCCTACTTTTTGCTGTTTCGATAATATATTCGATTAGTACTTTGGTGGGCGGTGCGTTTAATGACTTCTGCGAGGCTGCTATAAGATGGGTAGTGTTAGGCATTGGTGTTGCGTTTGCTATGACATATATGAGCCAAAAAGAATCAAGAAAAATATAAAAAATCAGAGGAGAAGAAAATGGAAAAATCTGAATGGGTACGCTGTCCTATCTGTGGGAATAAAACAAGGTTACAGCTAAGAGCCGACACAGAATTAAAAAATTTTCCTCTTTACTGCCCTAAATGCAAGCGGGAAACATTGATTAAAGCACAAAATTTACAGATAACTGTCATTAAAGCATGAAACCAGATAAGGACAAAACTCAAAAATTGTGTTTAAGACAGCAGGCACAAATATGTGGAGTGAATATCTTATCTGGAGGAAGCAGAAAATGACAAAATCATTATTTGAACAGTTAGGCGGCACATATCACAAAGAAAATGGATATTTTATTCCAGATTTAGATATCAATGTCGGAAAGATAAGTGTTCAACTTGCCTCTTGTAAGAAGATTGGTATATGCAACCTTGCGAAATTGTTTCAAATAATCTAAGTGTTGCTGTCCCCATGTGCCTATTGACTGTTCTTCTTCGGCGTGATGGACAGGCGCAGGAACGCTTTGAAAGGCTCATTGAGAGCATGAAACAGCCACGGGGCATGACGGGACAACTAAAAGCTGAAAATGCCTTAGAATGAGTGGGACAGCTAGGTAACATAAGGACTTGTGCAAGGGAGATTGTAGAAAAGGAAATGATATATGCTTAAGAAACAAGGCGGCAGAGAGAAATCTCTGCTGCTTTGTTTGGGTAGAACGCAATATTACAGATGAAAACCGCAACACACTTGATAGAAAACAGAGCGTGCATCTGGATGCCGTATTTCTTGCTTATGTTCAAGTTTCGACACTGTGCCTTTGTCAAAATTATAAAATTCCAATATTTCCTATGTGGGGTGCATAAGCAATCATGACAGATATAATATGTTAGGGCGTTTTGTAGCCGTTTCAACATGGAAACATTATAAACGAATATTTTATTTTCGGGCAGGTACAGATTACCTAACAATTTCAATTCATTTTCAATAACATTATAACCTAATGGCTTTGCCTGCCTTTCTATTTATCATTATCTGGCAACAACCCAATAAAAAATTCCGAAAAATCCACACCATATATTTGTTTTAAAGCGAGAAAGTCACTAATCCGTATATTACGGGTGCCCGTTTCTATTTTGGAATAAGTGCTGCGTGACATATTGCTGCCCATAAGATGTAATTTAGCCACTAATTCTGATTGTGAGTAACCAAATCTTTCTCTTAGAATTTTTAAATTTTCTCCTATGCTTATATCTTGAAGAAACCATTGCATAACAGCACTCCTTTAGTTTGCGACTAATTAGTAACATTTATATTGATTGTAACAAGTTGAAATAATTAGTCTGGGACTATAGGGGCGCAAATATAAAAATATTATGCAATAAACAAGGCAAGGCAACTTTATGGCAATCAATGCAAGTAAGCTCAAAACTGTTTACTCATCCACTCAAATATTAAACAAGTGTGTTTTCCTCTGGCAGCAGCCCGACAAAAAACTCTGAAAAATCTACACCGTAAATTTGTTTCAAGGCAAGAAAATCACTAATTCGTATGTTGCGGGTGCCAGTTTCAATTTTGGAATAAGTGCTGCGTGACATACTGCTGCCCATAAGGTGTAATTTAACCACTAATTTGTATTGTGAATATCCATGCTGTTCACGCAGGTTCCGTAGGTTCTTGCCAATATTTACATCTTGTATAAACCATTGCATAGTACCCTCTTTTCTTGCGACCAATTAGTCACATTTTTAACTTGATTGTAGCAAAATGAAATGTTATAATTGGGACTGTAGGGGCGCAACTAAGATTTTTTTCTGGTAAATGTTAAGTCTATGGAACAAAAGGAGGATGATTGAATGGATGAAAGAAAATGGAAACACATCAAAAAAGGGACGTAAACGAATCCTTAGAAAAATGGATATTACAGACCGATTGCGGTGTTGCCATAGACGAATGACAATAATATTTTAGATACGAATGAAGCTCCAATATTATTATGTATAAATGATGATTGGAATGAAGAATTGCCAGATAAACTCATTGATAAATTATTTAAATGATACGCCAGAAAATCAGCATAAAATGGCAAATAATACATAAGGGAGAGGTATACCATGAAAATAAATTATTTGAAAGACGGGCTCTTTGATTTACTGAATGACAACAGTGAGGAATTGGGCATCTCCGACATAGAAACCCATGAAAACGAAAATACATTTGGCATTTCAATGACAGACGGAAGCGTTTTTGAAATCAAGTGCAGACGTATATTGGAAAGGGAAGATGAATGAGCAAAAGAACGTTGACTGTATATGCTGGGAGCGGAAAGGGCTACTCTTACATATCACAGATTATCCTGCAAGGGAAGTGGCTGGAAACCCTAGGCTTTTCTATCGGCGATAAAGTAACCGTTGACTGCCAACCGGGCAGAATCGTCATAGAAAAAGAAAAACCACTACAAGAGTAAAAAACTAAATACCGTTGCCTATTTTAGTGGCACATACAAGCAGTAAGTCTGAAAAAGATTTGCTGCTTTTTTTCGCTTTTGTTAATTTCCAATTTAAGCTTATGTGGTATTGTAGTCATAAGGAGAATAAACCAGCTTGCATCCGAAATAAAAGGATTTCAATCACTATAGGGTTTGTCAAATAAAGTAAAAAAGTTCAAGAAATTCATCTGCAAATTCAGATTGGAGAAAATAAGGATAGCATACAAGCACGGGCGAACGGACAGGGAACAGAATACAGAAGTAAAGACTGTTGCTGATTTACTGAACGAGATTGAGGATGAAACTCTGTATCTGGCATTGTTTATGGTGGGCAGGCGTACCCTGCAAATCATCCTGCTGAAAATGCAGGGCTATTCCACAAAGGAGAGTGTCTCTCTTGTTGGATTAACAACAGGGGCTATCAATGCAAGGTTAGACCATCTGCGGAAAAAACTTCGGAAGATTTTATAAGCAACTAACAAAAGCAGCTTTTTGACAAGCTATTAGGTGGGGACAAAACTCGCCGACTAATTATTGAAATTGTAGAATAAATTCCTGTCCACAGGGAATACTAAAAAGTTTGCCCAAAATCTTGACACAAATATAGCCATTATGATACTCTAAAATACTCATAAGAGAATTAGAAGTAAGTCAGAAATGGAGCTGTCAGAATGATACCAGATAAGATATTGAATTACTGCCTTCAAAATCTTGAGGGGACAGTCTTAGTTAAGAGTTGGGGCGAAAAAGGGATTTTCTATAACCCAGACCATGAACTGGAGCATGGCATTTATATATTGACGGTTAAGGAAAAAGACGGTGACAATGACAAAGGCTCTGGTTTAAACAGAGAGAATGTCTACCGTATGAATCTGGGAATACGGAAAAGCACTTTTGCGGAATTGTTTGGGGCAGTCCCAAAACGCCCGCCAGCAGGCGGCGTTGTAGATATGGATTACGACTTTACCGTATTGGATGAGATACTCCCCCATCCCGTCTACGCATGGATGGCATGGATATGTGCATTGAACCCCTCTGAACAGACCTTTGAGGAACTGAAACCATATATCCAAGAAGCCTATGAGTATGCAAAGGAGAAATTTGAGAAACACAGGAAGTAACCTTGAAGATTGAAAATTAAATAGCACATAGATGGAAGAATGGAATGTCAGCCAATGGACAAGGCTGACCGCCGCCGAATGTATGCTGTCCCTTTTCGGCTGGTGTATGGCAGTATGGTTTTGAATCTCAAAGCCGTTACATAGCATTGCGAATCCGAGCAGGAGAAAACACTCCTGTCGTTCGTGGTGCGGTGTAGCGGCTTTTTCATTTATCCAAAAGTCAAGAGAAATCAAATCCAGAACGGAGGTGCAGGGACATAGGATTTTCTTTTCGGAGGGTAAGACAGGTATGGAAGAATGCCGCTGCACAGGAAAAATGCTCTGCGGCGTTGTCCACAGAGATAGCGAGCATCGGATTGTGTCAGCCACAATCCCAATCCATGCCGCTTGCGGGCATGGACTAACTCAGGGGACAGCCCCTGAATACCCCGAAGAAAGGAATTTAAGACTGGAGAATTAAGGAAAATGAGCAGAGAAAAATCAGAAAAGGACGTGCGGAATGTCCCGATTACCGTCCGATTGAACGAGGAAGAACATGAAAAATTAAAGCAGTGCGCCGCCGCTTGCGGTCTGTCCGCAGCAGAATTTATGCGCCAGTTATGCAAGGGAAACGCCCCGCAGCCAAAGCCTAAAACCGAGTTTTGGGAGCTTTTAAACAAGCTCTATGAAGTGCATGACGCTTTCAAAAAGTGTGTCCCCTACTATCCAACCGCCGCCAAAATCTGTAAGGAGATTGAGGATTTTATCTTAGAATTGCAACAGAAATCCACTCTCCCACAACGGTTTAGCATAGAAGAACTGATGGAACAGGGGGCGGTCTGATATGGCGGTAACGAGCCTATGGCATGTCAAAGGGAGCATAAAAGACGTGATTGACTATATAGAAAACCCAGAAAAGACCGTGCCGAATCAAGATATGCAGGACTTCTTTGACGTGTTCTCCTATGTGAAAAATCCGTCAAAAACAAAAGCAGGCGAGTATGTTTCCGCAATCAACTGTCTGAAAGAAACGGCGTTACAACAAATGATTTTGACAAAGAAACAGTATCAAAAGACAGGCGGATATATTGCATGGCACGGATACCAGAGCTTCAAACCAGACGAGGTAACGCCCGAACAATGCCATGAAATCGGATTGAAATTGGCAAAGGAAATGTGGGGCGGCAAGTACCAGATAATCGTTGCCACACACCTTGACAAAGGGCATCTACACAGTCATTTCTGTTTTAACTCCGTTTCCTATCTGGATGGGAGCAAATACAATTACTCAAAATCAGAGCAGAAAAGGTTGAGGGAAGTGTCCGACCGCTTATGCCGAGAGTACGGTTTATCGGTGATTGGAAACCCGAAGAAAGCCCCCTCAAGACCGCTTTATCTGGACGAAAAAAGCGGCAAGCCGACACGCTACAACGTCTATCGGGAGGATTTGAGGGAAGCAATCAACGGGAGCAGGGATTTGCAGCACATGATGAAATACCTTGCCGACAAGGGATATGAGGTTGATTTTTCGGGCAGCCATTGGAAAATGAAGCTGCCGCAGTACAGGCATTTCACAAGGTTAGACACGCTTGACGAGCGGCTGACTCCCGATTTCATACGGTCATGTCTAGGCGGGACTTCCCGATATGGGAACTACAAAGCAAGGATTTCCTACTCCCCGCATATGCCAGAGCAGTACAAAAACGCATGGAAACCGCATCAGAAAACCACAGGAATCTTAGCGTTATATTATTACTGGTGCTATCAGTTGGGGATATTCCCAAAAGGCACGGACTACAAGCCGACAAGCCCGCTGATGAAAGAGGAGCTTCGGAAACTGGACGAGATTACCGCACAGGTAAGGTATATGTCAAAGCATAACATCGCTACCATCTCCGATTTATATGCCGACAGGGAGAAAAACCAGACCGAAATGAATAAACTGATTGACTACCGCCAGCACTTGCGGAATAAAGTACGCCGTGCCACACCAGCCGAAAAAGAAACACTCCGAGCCAAAAAACAGGGCGTGACGGAGCAGATAACGGAGCTTAGGAAGCGGCTGAAATATGCAGACGGGATTGAAAAACGCTCTGCCCATATTGACAACTGCTTAGACCAAATCCACGATACGATTGAAAACCAACGTCCGAACCGACAGAAAGAGCCAGTTAGGACAGACCGCAGGAGGGAGGGGTTATTACGGTAAAACAATTATTTGACAGAATGTTACTGTCGGGAATCCAGCCAAAAGAGAAAGGAATCCCGACAGGATATTTCATAGAAAAGGACGGTCAGACTTCTTTTGTCTGTGGCAAAAACATTGTCCGACTTACAGAGCATTTCAGCGGGAAAAAGCAGACCGTGGAAACGCTTGCGGAGAATGTCATGCGGTACGAGATGAAAAAACCATAAGAAAAATATTGTTGCAAGGATGGAAAAACAGCCTGCCCCATGCTATAATAGGCTCATGCAAGCAGTGTATTGCGGCAGGCTGTTTCCAAAGGACAGGAGGTTAAAACAAGTGAAACAGCAGCAATACAATACAGCGTTATATATGCGTTTAAGCCGTGACGACGAACTGGAAGGGGAAAGCGCAAGCATTTCCACGCAGAAGCAAATCTTGAGAGATTATGCAAATGAGCAGGGATTTTTAGTCGTAGACGAGTACGTGGACGACGGATTTTCTGGTACGAATTTCGAGCGTCCGAGCTTCAAGCGCATGATTGAAGATATAGAGGACGGAAAAATCAACTGCGTTGTCACAAAGGATTTGTCAAGGCTTGGCAGGAATTATATCCTCACAGGGCAGTACACGGAGCTTTATTTCCCAAGCAAGGGCGTAAGGTACATCGCAATCCATGACGGCGTTGACACGATAAGGGAGGACAACGACATCGCCCCATTCAAGAACATCGTCAACGAATGGCAGGCAAAGGAAACGAGCCGCAAGGTCAAGAATGCGATGAAAGCAAAGTTTAAGAACGGGGAATATATCGCTCCAGTCACGCCTTTAGGGTATAAGCTGCATCCAACAAAAAAGAATAGGATTGTGATTGACGAGGAAACGAAATGGATTGTGGAACGGATTTTTCAGCTTGCGGCACATGGGTATGGGGCGAAAAAAATCTGCCATGCCCTCGCCAAAGATAAAGTGCCAGTCCCCACATGGTGGCTTTATAAAAGGAACGGGTATAAAGCATCCATGTTTGAGGGAAAACCAGAAGAAGTAAAATACCGCTGGTGCATACAGACCGTCAGCGGCATCCTCGCCAACCAGATATACCTTGGGCATACCGTCCATTACAAGCTGACGAAGATGTCTTATAAATCCAAAAAGAACATCAAGCACAGCGAGGATGAATGGTTCGTGGTGGAAAACACGCATGAGCCGATTATCACGCAGGATTTGTGGGATTTGGTGCAGACGCATGTAAATTCACGGAAGCGGAGCCGCAAAAACGATGAGCCGCAGATATTCGCAGGTCTTATAAGGTGCGGGGAATGCGGGTGGACGCTTGGCTCGGCAAACACAAAGGACAAGGGGCGTTTTTACCGCTGTACCCAATATGCAGCGTATGGAAGGAACTTCTGCACGCTCCATTACACGCCTTACAAGATTTTGTATGCGTTTGTCCTCGGAAGGTTACAGTACTGACTGATGGCGGTAAAGGAGAATGAGGATGTCATTCTGGAACGGTTATTGCAGGGCAGCGAGAAGCAGCGGCGGTCAGAGAACGCCCGTGCCGAAAAAGAAATGAAAAAAGCACAGAAACGCAGGCAGGAGCTGAACAGCCTTTTTGCGAAGATGTACGAGGACAGGGTAAAAGGGCTGCTTGACGAAGAAAATTATTCCATGCTCTCCGTCAAATACCGCACAGAGCAGCAACAGCTTGATGAAACAGTCAAGACCATCTCCGCAAAGCTTGAAGAAACGAAAGAGGAAACGGACGATGCAAAACGCTGGATTGATTTAATCCAGAAGTACAGTGCCATTGACGAGCTTACCGCCCCACTCTTGAATGAACTGATTGAGAAAATCGTTGTCCATCAGTCATGGAAAGACGGGAACGGCAAGACAGTGAGGGACATTGAGATTTATTACCGTTTTGTAGGGAAAATTGATTAAATAGGCATGGGGAATGTGCCGATTACAGCACTTCCCCGAAACACTGTCTTTAACTCAAGTAAAGCGGAGATTATCTAATTCCATGTATAGCTTTACCAGCCGAAGAAGAACAGCTGATAGGCACATGGGGACAGCGGCACTTGGACTATCTGAAACAGTACCGTAAGGTTACATACACCAATCTTCTCACAAGCGGCAGGCTGAATACATACCTTGCCGACATTGACAGGCAGGCGCAGGAACGCTTGGAATGGCTCGTAGAGGGCATGAAACAGGCACAAGGCATAACGGAACAGCTAAAGGCTGAAAATGCCTTAGAATGGACAGGAAGAATGAATAACATAAGGGCTTGTGCAATGGAGATTGTGAATGAGGAAATCATTTACACATAGGTAATATGGCGGCAGAGAGTTAAAGCTCTGTCGCTTTGCATTTGTTAAAAAACATATGTCTACTTGACTTTGAAGTGCAGAATGCGTATAATAGTAATGTTACTAATAGTAATATATGGAGGTAAATGATGGACAATATCATTCTTGGGCTTTTACTTATGTGCAATAGAACAATCTATCAACTAAGGGAAAGAATAGATAAAGGAATCAATTTGATGTATAGCAGTAGTATGGGAAGCATACAGGCAGCTATAAGAAAATTGCTGAATTGTGGGTTTATCAGCTATGAGGAAATGGTTGATAACGGAAAGTATAAGAAAGTTTATTGTATAACCGAAAGCGGAAGGCAACATTTTTTCGACTGGATAAATGCACCCATAGAAGAACAAAGTCCTAAAAGTCCAGAGTTGGCAAAGGTCTATTTTATGGGATTTTCGGATAAAAAGAGCCGTGAAATAAGCATACAACAGCATTTAATGTTTTTGAATGAAAAATATGATGTGCTATCGGCAATATGTGAAGAAGCGGAAAATGTCAAGATTTCAGAGGAAAATAAAGATATATTTAACTATCAGATTGTTTCAGCTCTTTATGGCAAAGAACTGATTAAATTTAATATCGACTGGTTTGAAAGTTTACTAAGAAAGATGAGGAACGGTGAAATATGAAAGAATACCATTTAGAAGAATCGCCCATTGTTTATTATATCAGTAGAAAAGAAAAGGCTGAGTGGATACTTTTTATACACGCTGCTTTTGTAAATCACAATATGTTTCAAGCACAAATTGAATATTTTCAAGATAAATATAATATTCTTACCCTTGATATTATCGGTCACGGGAAATCAACAAAAGTACGAAAAGGCGATAGTATAGATAAAATGTCATCTTGGATAAACAAAATCCTAAAAACAGAAAAAATAGAAAAGGTACATATTGTCGGGATTTCATTAGGTGCTGTATTAGCACAAGATTTTGCTAACCAGTATCCAGAATCCATGCAATCACTTGCTTGCTTTGGCGGTTATGATATAAACAATTTTGATGTCAAAATGCAAAAAGAAAACAGCACGTCACAGTTACTTATGATGTTTAAAGCTATATTTTCAATCAAATGGTTTGCAAAATCAAATAAAAAAATATCTGCTTATACTTTGCAGGCTCAAAAAGATTTTTATGAGATGAATATCCAATTTCCTAAAAAATCGTTTATGTATTTAGCTTCTTTGAAAAGTATGATAAATGTTCGGCAAGCAAAGCCGAGGAAATATCCTTTACTGATTGGTTGTGGAAAATATGATATTCCTATGGAACTATCAGCTGTAGAAATGTGGAAGAAAAATGAGCCAGAATGTGGTGTGTTTATTTTTGAGGGAGCAGGACATTGCGTAAACATGGACACACCAAATAAATTTAATGCTGTTATGGAGGAATTTTGGTTAAGTGGAAGCTGCAAATATTAAAAGTGATTGGGTACGCTGCCCTATCTGTGGTAGCAAAACCCGTGACAGAATTAGGGAAGATACCGTTTTGAAAAACTATCCTCTCTATTGCCCGAAGTGCAAGCAGGAAACTTTGATTGAAGTAAAGGATTTACAAGTAACCATCATCAAAGAGCCAGACGCATAAGACGCAGAGCCGATGAATGAGTGAGCAATGATATGCTCCCCTTATGGTAGACAGATGAAATAATAAAACTGTCACTATAGGGAGGAGCATATTTTATGGGACAACATTCAAAATACTCTTTTGAAATGAAATTAGCTGCCGTCACAAAATATTTGGAAGGAAGCTGTTCAACAGAAAGCATTGCCCGAAACTTGGGAACGAATGGATCGAGGATTATCGAATGGGCAACAATATATCAGTCTTTGGGGGCTGAAGGGCTAAAAACCACCCAAAAGCTCAGCGCCTATTCAGCGGAAACAAAACGCAGCGCTGTCTGCGATTATCTTTCTGGAAAAGGGACGTTAAGGGAAATCCAGAGAAAATATGGAATCCGTTCAGATAAACAGTTACGGAACTGGATTATGAAGTATAATGGTCATGAGAATCTAAAGGCTTCTGGAACAGGAGGAACCAGTACCATGACCAAGGGAAGAAAAACCACATACGACGAACGGGTGGAAATTGTAACATACTGCATTGAGCATGGAATGGACTATGCCCGGGCAATCGAAAAATATCAGGTGTCTTATCAGCAGGTTTATCAATGGGTAAGAAAATATCAATCGGATGGCGCCCGAGGCCTTGTTGATAAAAGAGGAAAAAGAAAAACAGAGAATGAAATGTCCGAATTGGAAAAGCTGCGTGCGGAAAACAGGCTTCTTCAAGCAGAAAAGCGAAAAGCGGAATTGGAGGTTGCATTCTTAAAAAAACTCGACGAAATCGAAAGGAGGCGGTTCTGAGCCAGGTACAAAATGAAACGCTCTACCTGGCAATACAGGAAATACATGACGAACAGAAATGCTCTATATCCGAACTCTGCAAATTTGCGGGAATTCCACGCTCTGCTTATTATAAATGGCTTAACCGGCAAACCAGCGCGAACGAAAAATTCAATC
Source organism: Lachnospiraceae bacterium (assembly GCA_910576385.1). Taxonomy (GTDB): domain Bacteria; phylum Bacillota; class Clostridia; order Lachnospirales; family Lachnospiraceae; genus Petralouisia. Next base: position 171 of record CAJTIR010000086.1, on the reverse strand, counting down.
AGGAACTGTGTGCCCTTATCAAAAATGCCTATGAGGATTAGGGTGTCAAAAGGTCACAGCCCTTTGATATATATTGTACCTTGAAAATTTAACATGATATAGCAAATCATATCAATATTTGGTAAAATATAAGTATCAAATATCGAGGTGATTCAAATGGCTTTTGTTGTA
>CAJTIR010000085.1 GCA_910576385.1 Lachnospiraceae bacterium | reverse complement strand
ATGGAAGCGTGCAGGATTTCCGGTTTGTGCTCAGCGAGCGGATAAGGAAGGAACTATTTTTTGCCACTTTGGTGAAAAAGAGCAAAAGTATGATAAAATCATCGGTTCTTATGAAAGTCTTGAAATGCCTTGTCCAGCAAAATGCCTATCATTTATAAAAGTTGTAAAGTGGTGAAAAAATTAGAAAATCCTGATTTCCCGTTTTTATAAAGTTCTGAATAGTTACAAAAAATCACACAAGAAATTCGGTTTACCATAAATCATAAAACTTCATGGTCTCCGCATTTCGATATTCATGTTTCTCATAATAGCCAATTAATCTATCCTGGTCTCTGAGCGCCACCATATAGACATCTTTGTTCTGCTTTTGATTATAAAAAGTATATACCATATTATGCTCTTTAGATGTCTTAAACCACTCAATGACCTTCTCTATCTTATCCCTTGATTGCTGATTATGGCAATTTAAAAGACTTTGACCGAGTAATTCCCTTCCGCCCCATTTTCGATAGTTCTCAATGGCAGAAGGATTCATATAGATAATCTCATGTTCTAAGTTACAGATTACCACAGCACTTCGATCTTGTTCTATTACACTTTGAAAAAAACAAGCGCACATTTGTATATCTGTTTGTCTCGATTCTGTCACACTATCCGCCAAATCAAGATTTTTCTCAATCAGATCAACTTCTGTCTGATAGGCTTCTTTTGTATTTTTATCAAACAATACCCACAAAACGCGATCAAAGCACTCTGGATGATCCTTCAAAAATCTGTCTACCGTATGAACGGCAATTTTCGCCGCTCTGGCCACCGGAAAAGAATAAATTCCTGTCGAAATTGAGGGAAAAGCAATGGTTCGAATCTGATTCTCTGCCGCCAATTTCAGTGAATTGATATAACAATCTGCCAGCAACTGATCTTCATTATGGCTGCCTCCATTCCATACGGGCCCAACAGTATGAATAATACGTTTACAGGGAAGCTTATATGCCTTTGTAATCTTCGCCTGTCCTGTCTTACAACCGCCCAGCAGACGACATTCAAACAATAATTCTTCTCCTGCCGCCTTGTGAATTGCGCCATCCACGCCCCCTCCACCCAGCAAACTGCTGTTGGCTGCGTTTACAATAGCGTCTATCTGTTCTACCTTTGTGATATCACCTTGCACTAACTCAATCATATTCTTATTTCTTTCCCCTTTCCTACGCCATTATAAGATAATAATATTATTACATTTCATATCCTTTCCCAAATTATAGATCTTACCTGATTCAATTCCCACCACAGTAGGCCTTAAAATATAACCAGGGTTATTCTCCACTACCTTGGCTTTTTCCCCATTGCTGAGCTGGACAATGGAATCCACTGGATATAATATCATGCTCTCTAAAAAGCTTTTCATCACATCTAAATCCAATTCCTGGGTCATGGACATAATCATTTCCACAGCATCCCTCTGTGAAAATGCTTTCTTATAAGAACGCTCTGTCACCAGGGCATCATAAATATCCACCACTGACAAAATCTTAGCATACAGATGCATCTGATCTGCCGATACTCCCATTGGATATCCCTTGCCATTCATCTTCTCATGGTGCTGCAGCACCCCCATAAGCACATGCTTGGAAATATTCTCCTTTTCCTTTAAAATCCCATAGCCATACACAGAATGCTGTTTCATAATCTCAAATTCTTCATCTGTCAGCCTTCCAGGTTTATTCAATACCTCATTTGGGATCTTGGATTTACCCAAATCATGGAGCAGCCCAGACATTCCAATCTCATATAACTGCTTCTTATCAAGACCATGCTGCTTGGCAACAATCATCGCCATAGTAGCAACATCTACACTATGCTTAAAAGTATATTCATCGCTGACCTTCAAGGTGCCAATATCCACAGCAATAGCATCATTATCTGTGATCGCGCGCATCAGTTCATTGCCAATATTATTGGCGGCATCTGTAAAATCCTTTGTCTCTGTATTATTGTACAGATATTGGATTCCCTCTGAGACACGCTTTTTGACACTCTCTTTGAGCTTAACCTTTGTCCGGTCCTCAACTCGGCGTTTCTCAATTACAGACTGCGCCAGCGGAGATATTTTTTCTTCCTCTGAATCTTCTTCCCCTTCACGGATATAGACGCTCGTAACTCCTAACTTTAGCAGAGAATCAATCAGATAACCATCCAGCACAGCTCCCCGGGCAATCAAAATCCTGCCTCGTCGGTCTACAATTGCCTGATCTATTTTCATTCCTTCTTTCAAGGATCTGGTTCTTACGTAAATTCTCTTAATCACAACTATCCCTCTACATTCTTACCAATGCAGGCATTAGTCGAAGCCTAAAATAACCATATCTGTCAATATTATACTCTATTTTTTTAATGATTCCAACCAAAAAATGCAAAAATCTGTAAAGAGATACCATATTTTTAGATATATCAGACAAAAACAAATTACTGTCCCCTAAAGAAACAGTAACTTGCCTAAATTCATCTATTTATTTACTTTTTTCCCAGTGTTTCCATTTTTCCATAACCTCTTTACTCCTTTCAGATTGGCTTTGTCTTTAGACGCCATCCTCCCCTTCCAAGTAGTTAAATCCTTATTATATCTACTATATCAGAGTTAAAAGAAAAAGGAAAGACTATTATTGGAATATTCTGACATTTTTTCTATCTATAATAATCACGCAGCACATGTTCTGGTTTCGTTTGTGCTGGCAGATACACCATATCCAAATCCGCTGTCTGATGCAGGATAATCCTTCCAGAATATGCAAGCTGTTTTAAAATTTCCATAAGAACGACAGGTTTTAAATTTAAAATCCTTCCTGGAGCATTGGCCGCTGTCATCAATTCCTCTATACAGAACCATCCACCACGCGGTAAATTCTCTGCCAGTAAATATAATACAACCTCTGCTGGAAGATTATGAAGGGCTGGCTGATTTTTGGCAAATCCAAGCTCAGTCTCCCTAATCAGTCCCAGACTCCAGAAGGGGCTGCCATCTTCTTCCTGGCTGCCAGGCAATATCTGCTTCCCAGTATACATACATAAAATCGCATCACAATCATTCCCTACAGAACGGGCTGAAATCTTCTCTCCCTCTGCCGCTGACTCCGCTAATGCTAACATTTTATGTTTCATTTCCTGGCGAGTAAACTCCCTATCTCCAAATTCATTGAAAAAGAGCTGCCATGCCGTGGCCAGCCTCCGATTTCGGGCAATATTGCAATGAAGAATCCACAAAGAAAATGTTTTTTCAAAATAAGGATCTTTATCTAATATCATCCCTCCTAAATCTGTTAGCCGTATCACAGTGCGCACGCTCTCATCTATCATACCGCTGCACTTCAGCCAATAACGAATGGCTTTTGCCATCTTTGGTTCCACACCTAAAGCATCAGCGCCATAATTTTCAAAAAAAACTCTGGGATTATGTTTTACCTCCCGCAAACCTCGATCCAGCCATCCTTCTCTTGGTACATATCTTCCATATCCTTTAAAACAAACGGAATGATTCATCTTTTGTTCCTCTCTTATTCCCTCTGCATCAAAATAGGTTACTAATCAATCGGGATATTCTCAGGCCTGAAATGAAGATAGGCACATACCCGCAAAAATTCATCTGCCTCCAGAACCTTGTCTGTCCCAATAAGCAGCTTCTCTACTGGAATCTCCAAAACATTTGCGACCACCTCTGCTGAAATATGGTTTTGTTCCATCTGGTCTGTCAACCACCTTTTCGCCTGCTCCCTCATATTTTCCTCCGCCTTCTTGCAATATCGAAATGTTGATTCCCCAATTAAAAATGTCACTGACATTCTTGTGGCGGCGTGCGGGTCAGTTTTGCTGACAAAATACATATCCGCATACCTGCAGCATATGATTCATTATATTCTTTTCTGCAAAGAATTTCAACACTACTTTTTGCTGATTCGCGAGAATTATTTTTAAATGGATTGACGCATATTTTAGGGTAGTCTATGATAAGAAAAGAGGTGAGACAATGAAAAATCCAAACATTGCTAAAGTTCTAAAGGTATACCGAAAATTAAACCATTATTCTGTGGAAGACTTGGTGTTAAAATTGGAAAATCATAACCTTTCGGTTGCTCCAAAAACGATTTACGGCTGGGAGGGTGGTCAAGCACAGCCTGATGCAGATACTTTGCTGATTCTCTGCAAAATTTACCATATCGATAATATTCTGGGAACGTTTGGCTACAACAGCCCTGCGGATGAGCTCTTTCTCTCAGAAGAAGAGCGTAATCTGGTATTACAGTATCGAAATCACCCTAATATGCAGGATGCTGTGAAAAAACTTTTGGAAATCTTATAATTACAACTATAAATCAGCCTTCCTGACACCGTTTACTCTGTGTCTTTCTAACTTACTTCCTGTTGTCAGGAGGGCTGGTTTATTGCTCTATTTATGTTGGATCGCTTTCGCGACATACTTCATTTTAAGCAACGACCGAAACGAAGTGAAGAAAGACCCTGTGATCATTGTTTTTTGTTTCTGGAAAATCCAAAGAAATTTCCAATAAGATAAAAAAACTCCGCATCTTCTGATTCATCAGAAAACACGGAATTTTTTTACACAATCTTAATTATATTTACGTTTTCTTGCTGCTTCGGACTTCTTCTTACGTCTTACGCTTGGCTTCTCGTAATGTTCTCTCTTACGAATTTCTTGCTGAATTCCAGCCTTCGCGCAGTTTCGCTTGAATCTGCGTAAGGCGCTGTCCAAAGTTTCGTTTTCTTTCACGATTACATTTGACATAGTCTCACACCTAACCTCCCTCCAGTTGCGTATTGTGCATATTCAACTGTTTGGGTAATTTTATTGCACTATTGATAATTATAACAGATTTTTATCGTAAGTCAACTACTTTTCATAGAAAACTAAAAAAATTAACACAAAATGGAATAAATCTTATCAAATGTTTTTTTCTATTTATCACAGTTTATTTTTCTAATCACCTGACACGGATTGCCTACAGCAACGCAATTTTCAGTAATATGTCTTGCTTTGTTAAATTTCAATTATTCCTGTTTACTTAACTTTCACATCCTGCAGACGATGATCACTAACAAATTTCTTTTTTCTTGGGTCGCCCTCTGCACGATAAATGGCTAAGCTTTTTAAATCAAATATAGAACTCCAAACCGTCTCAAAGTCTGGCTCATTATCATATTGACACATAAAACCATAATCGCCTTTTAAAAGCTGTTTGGCGGCTTCGATATAATCATCTTTTATACATCCCGAAGAAAAACTATCCATAACAACCTTATACCGCTTTTGGGAATCATAGTCATTTCCATTCGCATAATTATAGAGTTTCATTTTATCGGATGTAAAACTGTTGACAGTACAAACAACCCTGTCATGATCAAATTTTTCTGCTTCTCGAATATTTTTGGCGGATGGCGTACATTCCACTACCACCATCCTGCCGCTTTTATCTGCAAGTAAAATGTTACAATTTGAAGCGACTGGCAAATCAAAAAGCTTTGAAATTGCCGATTCTGTATTATGGGCCTTTTCAAGTAAATATCGCACAATAAAACAAGAGTTAAAACCCGCCTCTATCTTTTTAAAGTCAGTCATTACAAATGTCATTGCTACAGCAAGCCCATGCTCATTTAGACCTTCCTCTCCATTAATAAAAGAGGAAGTCGTAATATAAAATCTGTTTCCATTCTCAGGGACATAAATTTCACTTCTGCTTCCCTCACGCAAATAAGGTGGCAAATCATTATTCCTGCCGTATATCATTCTACCACCTTTTTCATAGGCAAAGGCAGTACAGCCCCTGATCTCAACTGGAATATTATCTTCCAAGTTATACATGCAACACCCCATGCATAACATCCATGAAACAAAATGCAAATAATCCACACCTATGGTATCGCTTACTCCTCTGATTTCCTCACATACTTCAGGGAAAAACTTTCTTAATAACGTTTCACTCTGTTTTCCATGTTTAAACTGAAATTCATCTAACTGAAGCGGAAAAGACATTTGCCCTCTATTAAAAATTTTTCCACGCTTCACTCCCATTTGATAATGGTCGCCCTCTAATCTTAAATAATACATGTCTTATCAGTCCTCCTATTGATTGCAATCCATACTTCGGAATGTCCATGCGCTGGCTGCCCGCCACAAATCGGATACACTTCAATATCTGGCAATTCCGCATATTGATATCCAGAGAACGGCAGCCATTCCATATAGAATCGCTTAAACACACTCTGTACATCTTCCTTAAAACGGCCATTATTTTCAAAAATAACCCAAGTAGCGGCAGGGATTTCGAGTTCATACATACCAGCAGGGGCTGAATCATTTGTGGCAGCACCAATATAATAATAAATTTCTTTGGGACTTTCATATACACTAATTCCTAAAATCCCATTTGGCTCTTGATTAGACAGCTTGCATATTTGTGAAAATTGATTTCCCTGCAATGTGGACTTCCAAAAATCGGGTACTATTGTTAAATTTTGTTTTGTATCTTCGACCATTGGAATACGGATTCCCACAATATGTAAGGATTGTTTTTCCGCAATACGATATGTCATTGCACTCCCTCCTGTTACTTTAATTGAAAACTGAATTGACGGATATGCCTGTAAAACACTTCCCTTAACCTTTGCTGCTGTTGGCGTAATGCCATGAATATTTTGAAAAGCCCGATTAAAAGAAGTCGGAGAAGAATATCCATATTTCAAAGCAATCTCTATTACTTTACTGTCCGCCCGTTGCAATTCAAACGCTGCCTGTGTCATTTTACGGCGACGTATATATTCCGACAATGACACCCCCGAAACATACGAAAATATACGCTGAAAGTAGTAAGGGGAGCAACACGCAGTACGGGCTGCCATATCATAGGATATTTCCTTGTCCAGATTATCTTCTATGTAATCAATGGCTGCTCCAAGCTTTTTTAACCATTCCATCTGCTTACCTCCTCGCATACAATAAAAAATACTTGGTTAATTCTCTATTGTCATCCATAAGAATAGCTCATATTGCTTTATTTTTCCTCTCTTTTTCTGCTATCTTTTGTAAACTTACATATAATGTATCTGAATAAAAAATTTGTTTCAATAACTTGCCAAAAGAAAAACGACAAAGGTTTGACCCTCTGCCGCAAATCTTCTTGGAAATAGTAACATTCACACTACTATACAAACATTTATTTGTCCCAGAATATACGTTAGGTACAGGTACAAAAAAGGGAGACAAAGTTGATTATGCAATTATGCGTAATAACGATCCTATTATTATCATAGAGATTAAAACTGCAAATACAGAATTAAATGCAAAGTGCCTTAATCAATTATTTCGATATTTTACTGTAACCAAAGCAAGATTTTGTATTCTTACCACTGGTATTGTTTATAGGTTCTTTTCTGATTTGGAAGAGGTTAATAAAATAGATTTGATGTCATTTCTTGAAATTGATCTGCTTAATCTTAAGTCGTATTCTATTACACCACTTTACACCCCGGCTCCGGGCATCCACCCTCGGCGCGGGCTTTGACCCCGAGGACATCCGGGCGGTGATCGCCGGGGAGCGGCCCCATACGCACTAACTTTACAAAAAACATAGAAGCTGCTGCCGGACGGTTTTTTTCTTCTCAATAAACGACATCTTTACCAGTTCCAAAATATCAAAAGACACTGTCTGGATGTTTGGCAGTATCATCATAAAAATTATAAAGGATACAAGTTTCGTCTCCCTCCATATGCTCCGGTTCCCTGCGGATGTTCCAAGAGGGGAAAAATCAATATCCCCAAGATATTTTTCAGTCAGAAGCGACAGCAGGATTTTCCCATTAATCCAGACCTCCCCAGCTTCTTCTGTCTTTGTTGGGATACTGCCTAATTGAAGCAGCGACTTTCTTCTTTTAAATACAAGTTCCACCTGCCAGCGCAAACGGTAACAGGAAAGAATTTCCGCTGGCAGAGAAGTGATTACAAACATATAATTGTGTGTGAATACTGTTTCACCACTCAGTTTCATCTGCTTTTTGCTTTCCATCTTTTTGATGCGCTTCTTTTCAGCAGCGATTTCCGCTTTTGTTTTTTTACAGGCGCAGCTCCTTAAGGGAACCAGCTTTTTTTCACTGTTTCTGACCTATGCGTTTAATTCCTCTGCAGTTTTTCCAACTGTACGCAGCCAGTCAGCAAAAACCAGCTTCCTGCCGCCGGCGTCATAGATATTGAACGCTTTATTTTTGATCCGGATAATAAAATCTCCTCCTAACGCCAGACAGCGCTCTATGCTTTTTATCGTCCCATATGCACGGTCAGCTATGACAAGGCATCCTTTGGCGGGCGTAAAGTTTTTAAGGCTTTCTCCTGTGGACTGTCCGGTTATTTTGAACTGGCTGCAGGTTAAGGAAAATATATCCACCGCGTAATGCAGATGCCACAGTTTTTTTACGGCGCCTTTTTCTGCAATGTCTGACGCATCAATGGCGAGAACCTGGTAAGGCTTGAGCCATTCGGGTTTCTTATGCTGAATGGCTGGATCCGGCAGAATATGCTGTGTAAGCCAGATAATCCAGTCCTTACATTTTACAAACCTTTTCATAAAACCGACATCGCTTATTTTGCCGATGCCGCTAATCAAAGCAAACTGGCTTACATCAATGAATGACTTATTGCCGGACAGATAAAATAAGATCAGGCGCAGCAGATCAAGAGGATTTTTAATTGTCCGCTTTCTCGTAATCGCTTTTTTCTCAAAGCCTGCCTGTTCCTAGCCTGATGGCAGTAGTTTTACTAAATCATTAGTATCCATAAAATTCACCCTCTTTGATTATAACATGAATTTTATGGATTTACAGTAACAAAGTTAGTGCATATGGGGGATTGCCCCTCACCCGATAGCCCATAGGAAAGCAGGATGTATTAGACACTTATAAAATTTTCCGCAGCTTCTTCCGCAGATGGTTTAACCTCGCATAGACAGCCCCTGCCGTTAAATGCACAAGCGGGGCAATCTCCTTTGTGGAATATCCCTGCATTTTCAGCAGGACGATTTGTAATGTGCGCCTGTCCACCGTGATTAAGGCAAGGTACAGATTTTCGCTCTCAATCTCGTCCAATAAATCAGAAACATACCTTACCTCCGCCTGCTTCTCCCTGTCTGCCATGCCCTCAAGGTATTCGCCGAAGTCGCTCGCCCATCTGTAAAACCGTCTGTTGGAATTAAAATCTGCCCTGTCGTCTGTGCGGATTTGCGGGGTGGTCGCTTCATCAACGCCGCACTCACGCAGAATTTTTTTCTCGGCTTCTTTCCAGATACGCCATTTTCTGTCCTCCCGTCCGTGGTTGTATGCCATCCTTATTTCCTCCAATCAGAATTGATTGAGAGGGCAGGCAAAAGCCCCCTCATTTTCCCAAAGGAAAAAACAAGGGGGCTGAACGCCTTAAATTTTGTTTTCCATTATCTTTCTCAGCTTCGCAAGGATTTTAAATTTGCGCTTGTTCACAACGCTCTGTGTCACGCCTAACCGCAGCCCGACTTCCCGCTCGGACAGTTCTTCAAAAAAGATTGCGTTTATCAATGCCTGCTCACTGCCCGACAATAAAGGCAGGGCGGCTTTCAGCTCGTCCACCATTACCGCATAGACAACGGTTTCCGTAACGTCCATCGCTTCATCAATAACGAAATCAATCACATTTCCCTCACTGTCCGTAAATCCCTTCAATGAGAGCAGCTTGTGGTTCGTATCCAGTTTTTTCAGATAACGCCACCGTTCTTTCTCCTTGTAGAACTCTGCATACTGTTCCCGCACTACCTCAAGCAGACAGCCCTGCACAGGGATAAACAGCTTGTCCATGTAACTCTGGTCGGCTTGCCTTCGGCGGCAGAAATCCGTATAGGTTAATTCCGCATAACCGCCGCTTTCTTTGATATATACTTTTCTTGGTGCATACTTCACCGTAAGTACCTCCCATCTGTATTTTTGAAATGCTAAAATCCAGATGGAGAGAGGGCGAACGGCAATAAATACCGCATAACGCCCTGCGGCATAATCTGATAAAAAACGAAAAAAAACCTCAAAGGCTCTGTGACCTCTACGGTTATAGGAGATACATATTCTGTTAAGTGGAGATTCTACTTCTGGTTTCATGGTGAGAAGCAGCGTTGCATAGGCAGGGATTTTTTTAACTGGCTTCCTGCCAATCCCCGATATGCTATATATAAGTCAAATCTGCGTTGTATAAGCAGATAGATTACTGCCCGAAAAAAGGACACAAAAAATCCCTCCAAACTTCAAAAAGCGAAGTCGGAGGGAAATCAAAGCATGGGATAGCAGCTCACCGAACATCGTTTTTTTATTCGGTGAGCAAACTTTATATTCTATTGTTCCATAATACAGAGCATCTCAGTTGCCGCCACTGTAGAGGTTTTACTTTTTTTATCATGAATGATTATTTTTTCTGTATTAATCTCATTAATAGTTACAGAACAGAAGCTGATAGGTTTAACAACAGAAAGAGATAGTTGCTGTCGTTTTTTTAGATTGCATTTCATATCAGTAAAATAATCTGCTAAGTTCAAATCAATATCTTCAGATGGAATCTTTGGGAGTTCCTTATATTTCTCTTTATCTGCATCCGTTATACTTGAAATTGCAGATATATTTAATAAACCTCTTTTTCCTTTATCGTCAATAAATAACAAGAAATTCTCTACTTCGGCAACTATAGCAATGCAATATAATCCTTGAAATTCTCTATCATTTAAAAATATTTTCACCCATTTTCTCAAATACGGAGTGCAAATCGAGGTGGAACCTTTTTTCTCCATATAAATTTTTTTTGCTTTATCCCGTAAAAGACAGTCTAAATCCGTGTCTAATAAATCACAAAGTATCAATAGCTTCTCCGTTTCGGGATAACCTTGACCTGTTTCCCACTTGGAAACAGACTGTCTTGATACATTACATCGTTCAGCTATATCTTCTTGAGATAAACCCTTATTCTTTCTTAATTGTTGTAGAGTGTCTGCAAATGCCATAACCATTCCTCCTTGGATTTAATTTGATAACTCTATGATAAAAATATTGTAACTATTCAGAGCCAACACTATTCAAAGATGAAATCAGGGTGGCCTGAAATTGCATTTTTGATTGCTTCGTAAGCATTGTATCCCTGCTTATGTGCCGTACCAACGTAGGACATGATTTTCAGATAATCTCTGGCACCTTCTTCAGTTCGGAAGCAGCCGGATA
>CAJTIR010000084.1 GCA_910576385.1 Lachnospiraceae bacterium | reverse complement strand
TATCCGCTTTGATTTAGGCTATAATTTTTCTGTAAGTTAATGTGTTTGGCCATACATTAATTTTACACCAACTGCCGGATTCTTTCGAGGTCTGGCAGTTATTTTTTGCATATAAAAGGAGCTGCGCTCTAATTACTTAGTGCGACAGCCCCTTTTTCTTTTGTCGTTTTTTGTTGGAATACGTTGTAAGGCTGCTTCTGGCATCCGCTGCCGTTCACCGCCTGCCAATCTGGATGATTCAAAAAATTCAGATTGGAGGTAAAGGAAATGTCATTCAATTATGGCAGAGAAGAAAAGAAATGGCGGCTCTAGAAAGAAGCCGAAGAAAAGCAACTATGAGGCTTGGGCGTTGACGAGGATACTATTGAAAAGCTCCATACCTACGATTGGGCAGTCTTTAATTCTGACAGGAGGTATTACCGCAGATTGAAAGAAGCGGGTACATATCTTGAAGAATTCGCTGTAATGAAAATGCAGGGCTATTCTACCCATGAAATTGCAGTACAATTCACCATCACAGAAAAAGCCATTTACAGGCGTATGGACAGGCTCAAAGAAAAATTAAAAAATTTTTTTGAGTAGAGGGGAAAAATAAGGTTTTTCAAGGACTATGGGGTGTAAGGCAAAAAAGCCTTTGCCCCATTTTTCTTTTTTGACGAAAACGGGACGGTTCTTTGACAACTGAATACTCATTCGTTAAACACTTCCTCTTTGTGATTGTGAAAGCATAAGCGTGTGTAGCGGTACGCCATGACCTGCCGAAAGGCAGAAAGCGGTAAATACCGACTGGAAATATCGGGCAGCTCCCGATTCCGCCATGATACACAAAGAGAATAATGGTACTCCCGTCTTGAACGCTTTACAGCATTGGGCGGCTCTGTCAGACCAACAGTTGGGGTGGAACTCCCGTGGCGTCAGTTCGCTGCTGACTGTTTGGCGACTTCCCTTGCGTTTACCACAATGGCATTTTCGGGGTGTCGAGGACAAATAGAAAATGCTTTCTATCATAAAGCCAGATGCAGGGCGGTCAATGGAACAGAGCTTGTTTTATACTCTCCCGACCTTAAATGCTTCCTTGTATCTGGCTGTTACATAGGCAGGATATATCTGCCTAAATCCAGATGGAGGTTATAAAGAATATGGAAAGAACAATTAGTCGTGGTGACATCTACTACGCAGAGCTTAACCCCGTTATCGGTTCAGAGCAGGGCGGCACAAGACCCGTACTTATCATATCCAACAACACAGGCAACCGATTCAGCCCGACAGTCATCATTGCCGCCATTACGAGCCGACCGAAAAAAGGGAAACTGCCGACACATTTCTCTTTGGATGGGATTGCAGGACTTCCCGCAGATTCCATTATTTTATTTGAACAGATACGCACAATAGATAAAAAACGGCTGAAAGAGAGGATGGCGCAGCTTGACGAGCAGAGCATGGAGGAAATCACTTCTCCCCTGCTTATCAGCATCGGCGTTAAGAATGTGCAGAAAGCAGACAGGAGGGCAGGGAATGTTTGAGGATAGAATTGCAGTATTAAATAAGGAAGAAACAGAAATGCCACTGCCGTATGAGAAACGGATTTATACGGTGGATGAGATACAGGATATTTTGGGCATAGGCAGGAATGCCGCATATAACCTTGTCAAATCGGGGGTGTTCCACAGCGTCCGCATAGGGGAAATATCCGCATATCAAAAAAGAGCTTTGATGAATGGCTTGATAGTAAGATAAACCCTTGTCAAGTGTGCGAAAGCGTCTAAAAAACAAAATTTGTACGTTTCACATTTGACCCGTGATGCAATACTATATAGCCAAGCAAATTGCTTGACTATATAGCAGGCTGCAACGGCTGACGAGCCGAATAAGAAAATCACGGAGGTAATCAATGGACAGATATAAAACGGGCGGGGCAGCAGAACCGCTCCCCCTCTTGCTACATACGAGACACGGGTATATACCGTGGACGAGATAAAGGACATTTTAGGCATAGGCAGGACAGCCGCCTATGATTTGGTAAAGCAGGGATGTTTCCATTGTATCAAAGTAGGCAGGAATATCCGCATATCGAAAAAGAGCTTTGACAGATGGCTTGGCTTCCAGAGGGAGGTGCAGGCTGATGAATAAGAAAAGTATGTCCGTTACGGAAATGCGGAAGATGCTCGGAATCGGGAAAACCGATTCGTACTGGCTTGTAAAGAAAGGCTATTTTGAAACAGTCATTATCGCAGGAAAAATGCGGGTAATGGTGGACAGTTTTGAAAAATGGTATGACAACCAGCTCCATTACAGAAAGGTTGACGGCACTTCACCAGGGAAGAACTGGACAGGCATCACATTTTCTGTTCGGGAAGTGGCAGAGATGCTCGGAATTTCTGATAGCAGCGTTTATGAGCTGTTAAAGAAAAAGGTATTTCGTACTGCACGGGTGGGGCAGGTGACAAGGATTTATAAAGACAGCTTCGAGGAATGGTATCAGTCCCAGACTTATTATAACAAAGTTGACGTACATAAGGAGGTTATAGACGGATGAGAGAACATATTGCAGAGATGGGAGGGGCTTCAAAGCCCGCCCAGAACAAAAAAAGCTATTCTGTTACGGAAATCCAGCAGATACTTGGCATAAGCCGACCTACCGCTTATGCGCTGATAAAAAAAGATTTATTCCAGAGTGTCCGCATGGGCAACGGCATCCGAATTATAAAGAGCAGCTTTGACGCTTGGCTCGACAGCACAATGTAAGGGGGTGGATAAGCATGGCATCAATCGTAAAGAGAAAGAACCGTTATTCCGTAGTCTACACCTATACGGATGAGAACGGTGTAAAAAGACAGAAGTGGGAAACTTTCGCCACCAACGCCGAAGCAAAAAAGCGTAAGGTGCAGGTGGAATTTGAGCAGGAAACGGGGACATTCATCATCCCGAACGCAAGCACGGTCAGCGACCTGCTTGAAGAATATATGTCCATTTATGGCGTGAACACTTGGGCAATGTCAACCTATGAAGCTCGTCGGAGCTTGATTTTCAACTATATCAACCCGCTTATCGGGGACATGAAACTGGAAGAAGTGACACCGAGGACGATGGATAAATATTACCAGAGCCTGTTGACGGTCAAGGCAAAGGTCGTAAACAACCGCAAACCGACCCATGAATACATCACAGCCCATACGGTAAGGGAAATCCACAAGCTGCTCCGCAACGCTTTCAATCAAGGCGTAAAGTGGGAGCTGATGTCAAGGAATCCCGTACAAAACGCCACTCTCCCAAAAGAAGAACACAAGGAGCGTGACATCTGGACAGTCGAAACTTTATTTAAGGCATTGGAGGTCTGCGATGACGATAACCTGTCACTGGCGTTAAACCTTGCTTTTTCCTGCTCCCTGCGTATGGGCGAGATGCTCGGTCTGACTTGGGACTGCATTGATATTTCCGAACGGAGCATTAAGAATGATTGTGCTTATATTTTTGTGAATAAGGAGCTGCAACGTGTCAACCGCAATGCTTTGGAACAGTTAGGAGAAAAGGGCGTAATGTTCAAGTTCCCGCCTGCGGTGGCAAGCACTCATACCGCTCTGGTACTGAAAGAGCCAAAGACAAAGACCAGCATTCGAAAGATTTTCCTGCCTAAGACGGTTGCGGAAATGCTTGTGCAAAGGCATGAGGACATAGAAAACCTCAAAGAACTGTTCGGGGAGGAATATATGGACTTCAACCTTGTATTTGCTTCTTCCTGTGGCAGACCCATTGAGGGGCAGGTTATCAATCGGGCATTGGCAAAGCTCATTAAGGATAATGATTTGCCGCCAGTCGTCTTTCACAGTTTCCGCCATTCAAGCATCACTTATAAGCTGAAGCTCAACGGTGGCGACATGAAATCCGTGCAGGGAGATTCTGGACACGCACAGGTCAAGATGGTAACAGATGTGTATTCGCATATCATAGACGATGACAGACGGATAAATGCACAGAGGTTTGAAGAACAGTTTTATCAAAGCAAAGCCGCTCCCGCTGCGAAGGAAGCGCAGGAAGAAACAAAGGCTGAAACAGCATCGCAGACAGACTAAGAAATGCTTCTGAGACTGCTTGCTAATCCAGAGATGGCGGCGTTGCTGAAAACATTAGCGAAAAATTTGTAAGGCTTAGAAAGGCAATCTTTTATAGGTTGCCTTTTATTGACTGGTTTTTCAGCGAATCAAATTGAAGTGATAAGTCTTTTTCTTTAGACAAGAGGTCATAAATTCCAATCTTTCTGAAAAGGGATTTTTTCAACCCTTTATTAATGGCGAAAGCGGTTATGTCCTGTGCATTTCTGGAAAAATTTGTTGATATATGTTACACTAAGATTGAAGTGAATTAGAATCTGATGGAGGAACGGGATGCAAAAAGGGGCTAGACAATGTATTGAATACTACTGGAATTATGTAAATTCTGATAAATATAAAGAAGAAAAAATAAAACGAAAGGCAGAACAAGAGAAAGCGACACATGATTCTGCCAGAGAGGAAAACACTTAGGAAGAAGAGCAGGCGGATTACTATGAAGATTCTGTAGTAACCCATTTATCCATTTGTGATGTACTGTCCAATGACGGTGTTACAAAGGTATTAAAGAAACTTTATTCCTTACCGAAAAAGAAGTTTAAAGTTCATAATCATTATAAAAAGCCATCTATATTCCATAAATATGACTATGTCCATCTACAATATTCTGAATCTGGCTATGGATGTTTTGCGGAGATTGAATTATTAGAGGATAAATATATAAAAAGTATTGAAGCGACTTGGGCGCAGATTAACAGTTACTTTGCACTGATTGAATATTGCTTTACATTTAAAAAACCTTTAGACGAAGAGAGTTATAATCAATTTGTATATGACAATATTAGGAACCTTACTTCCAAAGATTATATAATATGGCATCGCATAAGTAAAGAAGAAGGCAAAAGCAAAGACGATATGGACTACTGGTTGGCAGAACAGATGACAGAAGAAAGTTTTCCTCTAATTTGTCAACATTATATTACAAGTTTTTTATACAGTGAACAGGGGAAAAATAATCCGCTAATTAATATGGAATATAGGATAAGGAAAGCTCCAATAGATATTGATAGACTATATCTCAAAGGAATTGTAATAGCCTATTATAATAAAAAATTGAACTATGTTATTTGTTCCGATTTTGACAAGCCCAATTATTGTATGCTTACGGGAAACAACCTTTTTCCACAGTTTAACATATGTGAGTATATTGCAACCTATAGAAATGAGTTTTTTTATTGTTTCTTTGGATATAGAGAATTGAAACTTTTTGAAAGAGAATTTTCAAAATTTTCGACAGGGAGAAAAAGCATTGCTTATAACAGGGAATTTAAAAAGCTGCTTAATAAGCTGCAAAGCGTTTCGGAGGTTGAAAGCAGAAAAGAAAAAGACATCTATAGAGCGTTTAATGAAGCATGGGACTTTTATAGTTTTGGGAAAAAGCAGAACTTGAAAGAGTATCATGAGAATGATATAGCCAAGTATAAGAAAATTTATGAAAATAATTTTTCCTATCTAAAAGTATTGTCTGAAATAAATTATACGAAAAATAATCAGAGGCTTATGATACTTACCATTATCATTTCGATTGTAGCGATATTCATTAGTATTTTGACCGCATAAAAATACAGGAAAGATGAGATTATAGCTATTCCCATAGAAAAACGTGTGATATACTGTAAAAGCAAACAATAAGCGTACATAAAACTTGGTGTTCCGATTTGGAATTTCAAGTTTAAGGATATACAAAGAAGCAGAACTTGAAGTCACGAATTGTGATTTCAAGTTACTCATAGTTTTGAGGTTCCAATCTGGCATTTCAAAATAGAAAGGACGATAAAGATGGCTGATACAGAACAAACAGCTCTGGAAAAGACAAATGATAATATTCAAGAAGTAAGTATTGAACCAGCTCAATTCGATATAAAAAGCATGATTTATGTTGTTCGTAATCAGCAGGTTATGATAGACAGTGATTTAGCGATGCTGTACCAAGTAGAAACTAAAAGGCTTAATGAAGCTGTAAAAAGAAATATTGCTCGATTTCCAAATGAATTTCGTTTTCAGTTGACTGATAAAGAATTAGAATCTTTGAGGTAGCAATTTGCGACCTCAAACAATAGAGAAATGGGAGATGGGAAAAAAGGCGGGCGAAGGTATTTACCTTATGTTTTTACAGAACAAGGTATAGCTATGCTTTCTGCCATTTTAAGAAGTGATGTGGCTATACAAGTAAGCATTAATATAATGAAGTCTTTTGTAGAGATGCGGCGTTTTATTGCTAACAATTCTCTTCTCTTTGAACGTATCAGCACAGTTGAATTGCGGCAGCTAGAGTATCAGAAACAGACAGATGAGAAATTAGAGCAGATATTTGAGTACATATCCGAACATGAGGAATCTAGTCAAAAGGTATTTTTTGACGGACAGATTTACGATGCGTTCAGTCTGATAGTAAGTTTAATTCAAAAAGCAGAGAAAGAAATCACTCTGATAGACGGATATGTGGATATTGGGACATTGAATCTGCTTTCAAAGAAAAAGTCCGATGTTGCAGTTACAATTTATATGCAGAAACAGACGAAGCTAACGAAAGCCGATGTTAAGAATTTTAATGCACAGTACTCGACATTGCAAATAAAATGTACCAAAATATTCCATGACAGATTTTTGATTCTTGACAGAACGACAGCATATCATGTAGGAGCGTCTTTGAAAGATGCAGGAAAAAAGTGTTTTGGAATCAATCTAATTCAAGATGCAGGCATCATCAAAGATATCCTGCAAAGGTTGGAATTGGAAACGGAGAAATAAGAAGTTCTTTGAGGTCATAATTTGTGACCTTAGAAAAATGCAAAGAAGAATGAGAAACTCTTTGAGGTCGCAATTTGCGACCTTAGAAAAAATGCAAACAGCTTAAACTATTCTGGGATTAGTTGTGAAATGCAGGTATTAATCGGGAAAGGCTTTACAGCGTAACATTTCCCTAAGTGCAAGCCCCTTGCTAATCGCCTGCTAAAAGGAGCATCTAAAACGCCTTTAAATCAGCAGTCACACGGAGGTACGAGATAACATTCTGAATCCGTGACAAGCAAGGAAATAAAGGGATTAGATAACACTAAGAGGGAGCTGTTTACTAGCAAATGGTTCTACTCTTAAGCGGTAGGCCGGAGGTTCAAATCCTCTTAGCGACGTGGAAATTTCGCCGAAAACTTTGATTTTTCAAGATTTTCGGCGTTTTTTATATTATTGATTAACTGTGCAGAAGGTAAAAATTATCTGATGATAAGTGATATTAATAGATGTTTCCAACAGTTTGTGGAAGTATTAATATTAACGAATTATCAGAACAAAATAATTTTAATTTGAGGATTATTTTGTGGAAGAACATAACTGTTAGTCTTAAGATAAATTATGGATAGATTTTTGCTGATCAGTTATATCTGGTTCTTTTTATAATAGTAAAAGTAATTATTATACAGATGGCACAGTTTAGAGAGTAGAAATTTACATGTTTAACATAGATACGTAGAAAAATAATATAGTTATAAATATAGAAAGTGGTTAGTTTTATCGTAAAAGATTTTGAATAGTAATATTAATATTAATATATATATAATGATTGTAAAAGCTCTTACTATAAAATTTATTATGAATACAGATTCTAGTATTTAAAAAGATAATTGCAATCTTATATCAGAGTGTTATAATAGTATTAACACAATTTTAAGATGAGGAGTGATTGAGATGATTGTAACAGTTGGTAGGGAATTTGGAAGTTATGGACATATTATTGGAAAGAAACTTGCAGAAAAATTGGGGATAAAATACTATGATAAAGACTCTCTTGCTCAAGAAGCTAAAAAGACAGATTATTATGATGAATTGTGCGGTTTTTATGAAGAACAGCCAGTTAATAGTTTGTTATATGTAATTGCAACAGAAAGTCGATCTCATGGTCAGCGGAAAATTCCATTTGATTTTATTCGCAACTTGGCAGAAAAGCAGGATTGTGTAATTGTTGGAAGATGTGGTAATTTCATTTTGAAAGATAATCCTGATATGGTCAGTGTATTTGTCCATGCACCTAAAGAATATCGTATTGACCGTACTGCGTCAGATCGCAAGATTAGTGTAGAAAAGGCAAAGAGGCTGGTAGAAAAGGAAGATAAGGCAAGAGCTGGATTTCATACTTATTATGCAGATGAACAATGGAATATATCAGATGGATATCATCTGACAATTGACAGTAGTGTGATTAGTATTCAGGATGCAGTAGATTTAATTATTGATTTTATAAATAAAAAACAAAATCATAAGAAATAGGTTTTATTTTTGTGAAAATAGTTCTGAGTGCCAGTATCACATAATTTACAATAGACTGTAGAGAATAGAGAAGAATGAGCTGCAGTATGCGATTAGATTTTTATTGGTATTTAAGATTATTATTTACAGGAGTAAAAGGAAAATAAATTATGGCATTTCATAAAAACGGAAAGACGAATGATTTGGGAAAGGATCCCATTGGAAAGTTATTATTAAAATTGGCATTGCCGGCAATTGTAGCTCAGATAGTAAATATGCTCTATAATATTGTTGATCGTATTTATATTGGGCATATCAAAGATACAGGGGCAATTGCTCTGACAGGAATAGGATTGTGCCTTCCTATGATTCTTTTAGTGGCGGCATTTAGTGCTCTTATGGGTATGGGAGGTGCTCCAAAGGCTGCCATTTATATGGGAAAAGGTGATTTAGAGAGTGCAAGAAAAACGCTTGGTTCCAGTGTAGTGATGCTCACAGGGACGGCAATTATTCTGACAATTGTATTCTTGAGTTTTGGAAAGGAACTTCTTTTTCTGTTTGGAGCCAGTGACAATACAATTTATTATTCCTGGAGTTATTTGAGGATTTATGTATGTGGAAGTATTTTTGTTATGATTTCACTAG
Organism: Lachnospiraceae bacterium; assembly: GCA_910576385.1. Classification (GTDB taxonomy): domain Bacteria; phylum Bacillota; class Clostridia; order Lachnospirales; family Lachnospiraceae; genus Petralouisia. The sequence continues at coordinate 2,471 of CAJTIR010000084.1, read as the reverse complement.
GGTTAAATAGTTTCATTACGGCTCAGGGATTTTCTTTTACTGGAATGGGTACGATTTTAATCGGTGCAGCAGCCAATATTATTTTAGATCCGATTTTTATATTTGGATTTGGAATGGGGGTTTCTGGTGCAGCACTGGCGACAATTATATCACAGGCAATTTCCGCATTTTGGGTATTATATTTTTTACGTGGTACCAAGACCCAGCTTAGAATTGAAAGAAAATATATTCAGTTAGAGCGGGAATATGTGGTACCAATTTTAGCATTAGGTGTGTCGCCCTTTGTAATGCAAAGTACAGAAAGCTTGATTAATATATCTTTTAATACCTCTCTATATAAATATGGCGGAGATATTGCAGTGTCCTCTATTACTATTTTGAGCAGTGTTATGCAGATGATATTTCTACCACTCAGTGGCTTGACACAAGGGGCGCAGCCGATTATCAGTTATAATTATGGAGCAGGGAATGATGACCGTGTAAAGAAGGCATTTCGGCTATTATTTTGTAGCAGTTTTGGATTTGCCACAATAGGTTGGATCATAGTTATGATTTTTCCAGGTTTTTTTGTGCAAGTTTTTAATAATGATTCTCAGGAATTGTATCAAATAGCAAGTTGGGCAATGCGGATATTCTTTGGAGGAGCATTTGCGATGGGTGCGCAGATCGCCTGTCAGCAGACATTTCTGGCATTGGGACAAGCGAAAGTATCTTTATTTTTTGCCTGTTTCCGAAAATTGATTTTGATGATTCCATTGATTTTTATACTTCCATTATTTTTTCAAAATAAGTTGATGGCAGTTTTTTTGGCGGAAGCAGTATCAGATTTAGTGGCTGCAACAGCGACCACAGTTACATTTTTTATACTGTTTCCAAAAATATTGAAAGACAAACAATAGGAGAATAAAAATGTAAACTTATAGTTTTTATCTAATAAAAATGATATACATTAAGAAATGTATTTGGGGCAATCTTTATACTTGAACATCACATTTTAATTTGTTCAGGGGCAAGTAGAAGGAGAAGATAAATATGGAGATACTTGAATTTATTGAAAGAGAACAATTGCAGCAGATACAAGATTTGTATTCTACAGCAACTGGGGTAGCAGTATGTATTATTGATCGAGATGGTAATCATATTACCAAGGACAGTAATTGTAATGATTTCTGTATCAAATATACCAAAGGCAGTGAATTGGGGGCAAAACGCTGCCATAAATGTGATATAGAAGGAAAAGGCGTTTACTTTTGCCATTCTGGTTTGATGGATTTTGCAGCAGATATTGTGGTAGATGGAGAAAAATTGGGTGCGATTGTCGGAGGGCAAGTATTGCCAGGTCCTCCAGACATTGAAAAATTCCGCAATCTTGCTGTAGAACTTGGAATTAATCCAGATGATTATATTACAGCATTGAAAAAAGTTCCTATTAAAAGTGAAATTTCTATTCGTAGTGCAGCAAAGTTGATGGAAGTAATGATTAATATGTTAATTAATCAAGAATACAATATTTATAAAGATAAAGGAAAGATAGAGATTGTTGATAAAGAAATTGGAGTTACCACTGAAAATGTGGTACAGATTGAATCTATGGTAAAGGATTTAACGAAAGTTTCTCGAAAACAGAATATTCTTGCATTAAATGCTTCTATTGAGGCAGCACGTGCTGGAGAAGCAGGAAAAGGGTTTAATATTGTTGCCGGTGAAATGGGAAAATTATCTTCAATGGCTACAGAAAAGTATTCTGCAATTATTGCAAAGGCAGGAGAGATTGATGAGTCCTTAAAGCGCATCAATGCAGAATTTGAAAAACAGCCAGAGGATCATAATATTTTATCAGATGAAAAGTAATTTGTATTTTTCAGATAGAATATTTTACTCAATAAGGTGTCAAAAAGGATATTTCAGAAAATTGTGGTCTTAAAAATAGATCGAAACAATTGGCGAATATACTTTTTGGCATCTTAAGTTTCATTTAAAATCAATTGATAAAAGCAGATCAAATAAATGATAGATGTGTCGAAGGATCAGAAGATTATAAAAAAATTAAAATTTGTAAAAAAAATTATAAAAAACTATTGACAAAGTGATATTTATTTGATATTATTATTCATGCGTTACGGCGCAAATGATAATTTTATAAAGAAAATGTCAGTTCGGAGAAATACTCAAGAGGCCGAAGAGGTGCCCCTGCTAAGGGTATAGGTCGGGTGACCGGCGCGAGGGTTCGAATCCCTCTTTCTCCGTTCAAAATTTTCAAAATAAAATTTAAAAAAATAAAAAAAGTTGTTGACAAACGCAAATAACTGTGATAAGATATAGAAGTTGTCGCGTGAGACAACAAAAACGACCTTGATAACTGAACAGTGAAATAACCTTGAAAGATTCAAAAGAGTTTCCGTTGGAAAACGGTAAAGCCAATGAGAGTTGGCAGAATATTCAAGAACAGCATTTAAGAATGCGACCTAAAA
>CAJTIR010000083.1 GCA_910576385.1 Lachnospiraceae bacterium | reverse complement strand
CTCCTTTACTGGTGGATATGGATAATTGTTACTGGACATTTCAATTATACCACAGACCAGTGAGGAGTTGTTTTATTTTGTAACAAAGAGAATCCCGTATTTATGCGGGTTCTGGCGTTTCGCAAACGCCTATTTCAAATTACCAAAGAAAGGATTGAAGAAACAATGTTTAAAAATCTAAAGGTGCGGACAAGGTTGATCATACTGACAGCCGTTGCCGCGGTGGCCATGTGTGTGATGGGCATTATGAACATGAATAGTATGGAAAAAGCTTATCAACAGTCTATTTCTAGTATGAAAGAAGTGCTTTATGATGATTATGACGCACAGATTAAAGGACAGGTTGACAATGCGATTACTCTGTTGGAAGAGATTTATGCAGAATATCAGGAAGGGATATATACAGAGGAGGAAGCAAAGAAACTGGCAGCGGATATGGTAAGAGAGCTGCGGTATGGGGACAGTGGATATTTCTGGATTGATACATATGAGGGAGATAATGTGGTTCTTTTGGGGGAGGAGACAGAAGGGACAAACCGATTGGAGGCAGAGGATAGTCAAGGCTACCAGATGATTAAGGATATCATTAAGAATGGCCGCCAGGAAGATGGAGGATTTACAGAGTATTATTACACTAAGGAGGACAGTACAGAAACTTACCCCAAACGCGCCTATAGCAAAGCTTTTGAACCGTGGGAATGGGTCATAGGCACAGGAAATTATGTAGATGAGTTAGAACATTTGGCTGTGGAGAATAATGCCCCTGTAAAAAGTATATTTCAGACAACCAGAAGTCTGTCTATGATATCTATAGCAGTGGCCATTGTGCTTTTGATAGTGATTGCACTGCTGATTGTGACAGATATTACAAGATCCTTAAATGCGGCTGCCCAGCAGATGAACAGTATGGCGCAAGGAGATTATGCCAAAGATTTTATGAAAAAATTTTTGGGGCGGCGTGACGATTTCGGTCATCTGGCCAGATGTATCGAAGATATGAAGTCTGCTATGGTAAAATTGATTAGTCATGTACAGACGGAATCAGAGACAATTAGTGTTGCTGCCGGTTCGGTGACGGAATGTGTGGCAAAGTTAAATGATGATATTGCCAGTGTGTCTGCAGCTACACAGGAATTATCTGCGGGTATGCAGGAGACAGCAGCCACTACCATAATGGCAGATGAATCTGCTGGAGAAATACACACTGCCGTACAGCACATTACAAGCCGTTCTCACGATGGCGCCCAGGGAGCTGCTGAAATCAAAGGCAGGGCAGAGCAGACAAATATAAAGATTAAAGGCGCTCAGGAAAAGGCTGCATTGTTGAAAAAGGAGATTCAAAAAGATTTAGAGACAGCACTGGAAAATGCCAAAGTGATAGATCAGATATATGAATTGTCTGGTGTCATTATGAATGTAGTTTCTCAGACAAATCTGTTGTCCTTAAATGCATCTATTGAGGCTGCCAGAGCTGGAGAAGCAGGCAAAGGATTTGCAGTGGTTGCAGGAGAAATCGGGACTCTTGCAGAACAATCTAGACAGACTGTGATAAAAATACAGAATGTGACACAGGAAGTAACAGCAGCAGTGGAAAATTTGTCCTCTAATGCAAGAAAATTATTAGATTTTGTCGTCAAAGATGTAACAGCAGATTATGAAGGTTTCCTTACAATTGGAGAACAGTATAGTCAGGACGGCGCTTCCGTGGATGAATTGATGAGTGAGTTTAGTACGATTGCCCAAGAATTGTATGGCAATATGGAGGGAATTAAAAACTCTATCGGTGACATTTCTAAGGCAGCAGAAGAAGGCGCGGAGGGAACAACAGAGATTGCACAGCGGGCATCTGTCATTGCCTGTGAGTCGTCAGAAGTGTTAGAACAGGTAACTAAGACCAAACAAAGTGCTGAGACACTGCGCGCAGAAATTGGAAAATTTCATGTAAATAAGGACATGTAAAAAAATGAAAAAAAGTGTTGACAAAGTTTAGGCTTTTATATATAATAGCTATTGTGAGTTCCACAAGACAGGAAATAGTAAGTAAAGTTTTGTGGAGACATAGCTGCAGGAGTGGCGGAATTGGCAGACGCGCAGGCTTCAGGTGCCTGTGGTAGCAATATCGTGTGGGTTCAAGTCCCATCTCCTGCATTAGATAACGCAGGTTTGTACAGAAGAGTTGCTTTTTGGAAAAGTGGCTATATAGTGATAGGATATTAAATAAGCGTTGAAAAATTCAGAGAGTCGGAGAGTGATTTACTTTCCGGCTCTCTTTTGTCACAGCATATTATTTGGTTTTGAGGAGAATGCCTAAGGAGGAATTGTATGATCTATCGAACGAATCCAAGGAATCAAGAACAATTATCAATTCTCGGCTACGGATGCCTGCGTTTTTCCAGAAAGGGAACAAGTATTGACCAGGAAAAAGCAGAACAAGAGATGCGAATTGCCATTGAACATGGCGTAAATTATTTTGATACAGCATATACCTATGGGGGAAGCGAGGTATGTCTGGGAAAATTTCTGGCAAAGGGCTATCGTGATAAAGTTCATATAGCGACAAAACTGCCGCACTACTATATAAAAAAAGAAGATGATATAGAACGATATTTTAGGGAACAGTTAGAGAGATTGCAGACAGATCATGTGGAGTACTATCTGATGCATATGCTCAACGATATTGCCGCATGGGAGCGGCTGCAAAGTTTAAAGATTACAGAGTGGATTGCCAACAAAAAAGCACAGGGACAGATTCAAAATATTGGATTTTCTTTCCACGGCAATACAGATAATTTCTTGAAAATTTTGGAGGCTTATGACTGGGATTTTTGCCAGATTCAGTATAATTATATGGACGAGCATTCTCAGGCGGGAAGAAAAGGTCTCGTCCGTGCCCATGAAAAGGGAATGCCAGTAATTATTATGGAGCCGCTCAGAGGCGGCCGTCTGGTGCAGGGATTGCCTAAGTCAGCCGTCAAGCTGCTAGAGCGTGAGGAACCAAGAAGAAGTCCCGCAGAATGGGGGTTGCGCTGGTTGTGGAATCAGCCGGAGGTTACAGTGGTACTTTCTGGCATGAATGATGCTTCGCAAGTGGAAGAAAATGTGCGAATTGCCTCACAGACAGAGGCAGGATGTATGGACAAAAATGAGATGGAAGTCATTGAAAAAGTAAAAGCAGAGATCATTCACTGTATGAAGGTTCCCTGTACAGGATGTGGTTATTGTATGCCCTGTCCAGGAGGTGTAGATATTCCTGGTTGCTTTTCTGCATACAATACAAGATATACGGATAGTTGGTTTCAGGGAATGAAAGCTTATGTGATGTGTACGACCCTAAAGACCAATCCGACCAACGCTTCAAAATGTCTCAAGTGTGGGAAGTGTGAACAGCATTGTCCGCAGAGTATTGCGATTCGAAAAGAATTAGAACAGGTGAAAAAGCATATGGAAAATCCCGTTTACCATATGGCAAAAGCGATTGCAATGCGAATTGGAAAATATTAAATAAAGAAATTTTTTTGTATGCTGCCTAAAAATTTCTAAATATATAGCTGTTGGATTAATAATGATAGAAGAAATCTTTCATTTATAGCCATTGAATCGCAAAATCTGCGGTTTTTTGAGAAAAAATAAAGGAAATGAGGAATTTATGGGGAATATATCAATTAGAAGATAATTTTTGCCTCTGCAGCAAGAATGCCAGAGGCATTCTTGGACAGTTGGAGGTGAAATCAAATTGCTCATAAGAGAAAACATGGAATTTTTAGAGCGTAATTATTTAAGCCCTTTTGCTACGTTGAGTGAAAATTCCAGAGGAAGAGACAGAGAGGAAGCACAGTGCGATATTCGGCCTGTATTTCAGCGGGATCGTGACAGGATTCTACATTGCAAGTCATTTCGGCGTCTAAAACATAAGACACAAGTATTTTTAACTCCCAGAGGCGATCATTACCGGACAAGACTCACGCACACATTGGAAGTTTCCCAGAATGCCCGTACAATTGCCAAAGCGCTGCGGCTGAATGAGGATCTGGTAGAGGCAATTGCACTGGGACATGATTTGGGACATACACCGTTTGGCCATGCGGGGGAGCGCATACTCAATGAAATCTGTAAAGATGGATTCAAACATAATGAACAGAGCGTCCGTGTGGTGGAAAGATTGGAAAAGGATGGACGGGGATTAAATCTGACCTGGGAAGTACGTGATGGGATGCTCAATCATCAGACCAGACTGATGCCTTCTACCTTGGAGGGGAAAATTGTGCGCCTTTCGGATAAAATTGCATATATTAATCATGATATAGATGACGCGATTCGTGCAAAAATTCTTTCTGAGGAAGATCTTCCTTCTGAGTACAGGGAGGTTTTGGGGACTACTACCAGAAAGCGCTTAGATACATTGATACATAATATTATCACAAACAGTCCAGGGAAAAATGATATTTGTATGTCACCGGAAGTGGAGAAGGCCATGAAAGGGCTGCGAAAATTTATGTTCCAGAATGTATATTTAAATCCAGTGGCCAAATATGAGGAGGAGCGGGCGGAAGATTTATTGAGTCGATTATTTTCTTATTATGAGAAAAATATTGATGAGCTGCCTAAGATGTACCTTGCAATGCTTGAGCAAGGCGAGACCACAGAACGTGTGGTTTGTGATTACATTGCGGGTATGACAGACCGTTATGCGATTGCCAAGTTTGAGGAATATTTTATGCCGAAAGCATGGCAGGTGAATTGAAAGGAGGTATCAATGCCATATTATTCAGATGAGCTGATTGAGGAAGTTCGTTCTGCCAATGACATTGTGGATGTAATTTCAGGCTATGTGCATTTAAAGAAAAAAGGCAATGACTATTTTGGATTATGCCCATTCCACAATGAGAAGAGCCCATCTTTTTCTGTTTCCCAAAGGAAACAGATGTATTATTGTTTTGGGTGTGGTGCAGGAGGAAATGCGGTTACTTTTCTGATGCAGTATGAGAGTTATAGTTTTCAGGAAGCTATGGAAGTACTTGCCGAGAAAGCTGGAATTACACTTCCAAAACAGGAAATGTCTGGAAAGGCAAGGCAGGAAGCGGACAAGCGGGCAAGGCTTCTTAAGATCAACAAAGCAGCGGCAAAGTATTATTATGCACAGCTACGGATGGAGCCAGGAAAGATTGGTCTTGATTATTTTATGGGACGTGGACTTAGCCAGGAAACTATGAAAAAGTTTGGTCTGGGATACTCCAGCAAATTCAGCGATGACTTATATCAATATCTTCGGCAGCAAGGATATGAGGATGATATTTTAAAAGATTCTGGATTAGTCTCTATTGACGAGCGGCGGGGAGGATATGATAAATTTTGGAATCGCGTGATGTTTCCCATTATGGATGCCAACAGTCGTGTGATTGGCTTTGGAGGGCGTGTGATGGGAGAAGGAACACCCAAATACCTAAACTCTCCAGAGACGGCAGTGTTTGATAAGAGCCGAAATTTGTATGGACTGAATTTGGCAAGAAGTTCTAGACGTAATTATATTTTGCTGTGTGAAGGTTATATGGATGTGATTGCCTTGCATCAGGCTGGATTTGACAATGCGGTGGCCTCTCTGGGGACTTCTTTTACTTCTGGTCATGCCAATTTGCTTAAACGCTATACTAAGGAGGTGTATTGTACCTTTGACAGTGACACAGCAGGAATTAAGGCGGCGCTGAGGGCTATTCCGATTTTAAAAGAGGCTGGTATAACAACCAAGATTGTGAATATGAAGCCTTATAAGGATCCAGACGAGTTTATAAAAGCAAGGGGGGCTGAGGAATTTGAGAGATGCATGAAGGAGGCGCAAAATAGTTTCCTGTTTGAAGTTGAGGTATTAGAGAGGGATTATGATCTCAAGGATCCACAGGGCAAGACGGCTTTTTCCAACGCTGTTGCAGAAAAGATTCTAAAGTTTGAGGAGCCGTTGGAGCGGGAAAATTACATTGAAGCTGTGGCCAACAAATATCAGATGGGCTATGACAATCTGCGCAGTCTTGTTCTGCATCAGGGCACACGTGCGGGGTTGGTCAGAGAGAGTAAAACTTTAAAATCTGGTGTTCAAGATAAAAAAAAGAAAGAAGACGGCATGAAGCAGTCACAAAAGTTACTGTTGACCTGGCTGATTGAAGAGCCAGAGTTGTTTGAGATTGTCAAGCCGTATATTGGCCCAGAGGATTTTACAGAAGAGTTGTACAGGCAGGCAGCAAGGCTGGTATTTGCCCAGTATCAGGAAGGAAAGCTGAATCCGGCTGGGATTGTCAGTATGTTCACAGAGGAAAAACAGCAGCGGGAAATTGCAGAGTTGTTTCATACTAGCCTTAGAGAACTTACGTCGCCGGCAGAAAAAGAAAAAGCATTGAGAGAAACTATCATCCGTTTGAAAGAAAACAGTATCAATTTTCGTTCAAAGCATTTAGAACCCACTGATATGGCAGGATTGCAGAAGCTGGTCGCAGACAAGAAAAGCGTGCAAAAGCTTTACCATATGGATTTTGGTATATCAGATGGGAAATAAGGACAAAATATAAACAACGAATGGAAGGAAGAAACGAAATGGAAGAAAAAAATGTGAAATTTATCGAAAAGCTGCAGGAATTGTTAGCAATAGCTAAAAAGAAAAAAAATTTCCTAGAATATCAGGAAATCAATGATTTTTTTCGGGATTTGGAACTGAATGCAGAACAATTCGAAAAGATTCTGGATTTTCTGGAAGCCAACAATATTGATGTGCTGCGGATTTCCGATGACGATGATGATATCCTCATTGATGAAGATGACGAAGTAGAAGTTGAGAATATCGATCTTTCCGTTCCTGATGGAATTTCCATTGAAGATCCTGTTCGTATGTATTTGAAAGAGATCGGTAAAGTTCCGCTTTTAAGTGCGGAGGAAGAGATTGAGCTGGCAAAGCGTATGGAACTGGGAGACCAGGAGGCGAAAAAACGTTTGGCCGAGGCAAATTTGCGTCTGGTAGTATCGATCGCCAAGCGGTATGTGGGACGTGGAATGTTGTTTTTAGATTTGATCCAGGAGGGAAATCTAGGGTTAATCAAGGCCGTAGAAAAATTTGACTATCGTAAGGGATATAAATTTTCCACCTATGCTACTTGGTGGATTCGCCAAGCAATTACCAGAGCAATTGCAGACCAGGCCAGAACCATCCGTATTCCAGTGCATATGGTGGAGACCATCAATAAGTTGATTCGTGTTTCCAGACAATTGTTACAGGAATTGGGTAGAGAGCCGTCTCCAGAGGAGATTGCAGAGGAGATGAATATGCCGGTGGACCGTGTGCGCGAGATCTTAAAAATTTCTCAGGAGCCGGTATCTTTGGAGACTCCAATTGGGGAAGAAGAGGACAGCCATCTGGGAGATTTTATCCAAGACGACAATGTACCTGTTCCGGCGGATGCAGCGGCATTTACATTACTCAAGGAACAGTTGGTGGAGGTACTAGGAACTTTGACGGAACGGGAACAGAAAGTCTTGCGTCTTCGGTTTGGTCTGGATGACGGTCGTGCAAGAACCTTGGAGGAAGTTGGTAAGGAATTTAACGTGACCAGAGAGCGTATTCGACAGATTGAGGCGAAAGCATTACGGAAGCTGCGCCATCCAAGCAGGAGCCGCAAGCTCAAGGATTATCTGGATTGACGCGGGAGAAGAACATATGTTACAGTTATCAAAGAGAATGCAGGCGGTGGCAGATTTGGCAGAGGAAGTGGATGTTCTTGCAGATGTGGGGACAGACCACGCCTATATTCCCGTCTATATGGCGGAATGTGGAAAGCTCAAAAAGGCCATCGCTATGGATATCAATCAAGGTCCGCTCATGCGTGCACGTGATCATATTCAGCAGTATGGTGTATCCGATTACATAGAGACCAGACGATCAGATGGTTTGAATGCTTTGGAACCTGGAGAAGCAGATACGATTGTGATTGCTGGTATGGGCGGAGCATTGATGGAGCGGATTTTAACACAGGGAGAAACTGTTGCGCATATGGCAAGACGTCTGGTACTGCAGCCACAGTCAGAACTTTTGGCCTTTCGCTGTTTTTTATTGGAACATGGTTATCAAATTGTGGCGGAAGATATGGTATATGAGGAAAATAAATTTTACACTATAATGGCAGCAAAACCACTGCAAGTAAATCAACAGGTATCTGGATGCTGTCTTTCACAGACAGAATTGAAGTATGGCCCATTATTGATTCAAAAGCGTCATCCAGCGCTAAAGTTATATTTACAGCGTCAACAGAAGCAGAAACAGGAGATTTTAGAGCAGTTAAGTGTAAATGCCAAGCATGATATATCTAGGCGGAGATTTCAGGTGGAGCAGGAACTGGCGGAAATTGAAAAAGTATTGCAACTATGGAAGGAGCAGTAGTATGAAGTGCAGTGAGATCATATCAATATTAGAGGAGCAATCCCCAGAAAAATTTGCCTGTGACTGGGATAATGTAGGACTTTTAGTGGGAGATTTTGATCAAGAAGTAAAAAAAATTTATATCGCGCTGGATGCCACAGAAGAAACCATTGCCGAGGCGGTCAAAGAGAAGGCAGATCTGCTGCTGACGCATCATCCCATGATTTTTAAAGCGTTAAAAAAAGTCAACAACCATGATTTTACTGGGAAACGTGTGATAAAGCTGATTGAGAACCATATTTCTTATTATGCGATGCATACTAATTTTGATGTCAAGGGTATGGCGGAATTGGCGGCACAGAAGATGTCATTGACGGAATGTCAAGTGTTGGATATCACTGATCAAGGAGAACAGGGACCAGAAGGGATTGGAAGAGTTGGGTATTTGCCAGAAGAGATTTCCCTTGAAACCTGTATCAGACAGGTAAAAGAGGCATTTGCAGTTGATATGGTCAAGGTATTTGGAGATTTAAGCCAGAAAGTGAAAAGAGCTGCGATTTGTCCAGGTTCCGGTAAGAGTGTGATTTCATGTGCACATAACGCCAAGGCGCAAGTGCTGATCACAGGGGATATAGACCATCATGAGGGGATTGATGCAGCCAGTCAAGGGCTTGCAATTATTGATGCAGGGCATTATGGAGTGGAAAAATTGTTTATACCCTATATGGCGCAGTATCTTGAGGAGCATACAGAGGGGATTGAGATACAAAGGCAGCCCGTAAAACAGCCATTTTTGTTTGTATAGCGGAGGAAGAAGATGGAGGAAAAGAAATATAAGATTTTGATTGACGGGGAGGAGAAGGAGTATACAGCGGGAACCACTTTTCTAGAGATTGCACAACAGTACCAGCCCAAATTTCAAGATGATATTGTTTTGGCGCTTTTTAACAATCGTCTCAGAGAGCTTTGGAAAAAAGTAAAGACGACTGGGAAACTTTCTTTTGTGACAACCAAAGACAAGGCAGGGCGCAAAGCCTATCGCCGCAGTCTTACATTATTGATGCAGCGTGCGGTTTATAACTTGGCAAAAGAGGATAAGAAACAGGTTTCTGTGAAAGTGGAGCATTCGATTGGCCAGGGACATTACTGTGAATTACTGGGAGAGACAGCAGATGAAGCCTATGTTGCCAGGCTTAGGCAGGAAATGTACCGTCTAATAGAAGAAAAACGTCCAATTCAAAAATCAAGTATTTCTACGGATGAAGCGGTGAAGTTGTTTGGTGAATTGGGAATGCACGATAAGGAGCGTTTGTTTGCATATCGCAGAAGTTCTAAGGTAAATATTTACAGTATTGGCAACTATAAAGATTATTTTTATGGTTATATGGTACCAAATACAGGATATTTAAAATATTTTGAGCTGAAATTGTATGAAGATGGATTTGTGCTGGTGTTTCCAGACAAAGATACCAGAAAAACTGCAGAATTTATCCCCTCCCATAAGTTGTTTCATGTGCTGCGGGAATCTGTAGAATGGGGAGAAAAGCTGGATATAGGAACAGTGGGAGCGTTAAATGATGCGATTGCACAAGGACGGATCCGAGATGTGATCTTAGTGTCTGAAGCGCTGATGGAGCGTAAGATTGGCAGGCTGGCGGAGGAGATTGCTGAAAAGACAGATAAAAAATTTGTGATGATTGCCGGTCCGTCCTCTTCTGGTAAAACGACCTTTTCTCACCGGCTTTCCATTCAGATGATGGCGCAGGGGTTAAAGCCGCATCCAATTGCTCTGGATGATTATTATGTTGATCGGGTAGATACACCAAAACATCCTGACGGCACTTATAATTTTGAATGTCTGGAAGCTCTGGACATTGAGTTGTTTAATCGGGATATGTCCGCATTGCTCAAGGGGGAACGGGTGGAACTTCCCACTTATAATTTCCGAACTGGTAAGCGGGAGTATAAGGGAAATTATAAGCAGCTTCGCAAAAATGATATTTTGGTGCTAGAAGGGATTCATGGTTTAAATGGAAAATTATCTTATTCACTTCCAGAATCCAGCAAGTTGAAAATCTATATCAGTGCACTGACTCAGTTAAATATTGATGAACATAATAATCTGCCTACCACAGACGGGAGAATGATTCGGCGTATTATTCGAGATGCCAGGACACGTAATATCTCAGCCCAAGAGACCATTGCCATGTGGGATTCGGTGCGCAAGGGCGAGGAGCAATACATTTTTCCCTTCCAGGAGGAAGCAGATATTATGTTTAATTCCGCTTTGGTTTATGAATTGGCGGTATTAAAACAGTATGCAGAACCATTGTTATTTGAGATAGATAAGAGCTGCCCAGAATATGCGGAGGCGAAACGGCTGCTGAAATTTTTGGATTATTTTCTCCCAGTTCCCAGCGAGGATATTGCCAAAAATTCTATTTTGCGGGAATTTATCGGTGGAAGTTGTTTCCATGTATAAAATTGATGGGGAGGCGGAAGGATTGACTTAAAATGAAACAGAAAAAGGTAGAAGAGTTTCGCTATTATGAGATGCCAGTGGGACGATTTGACAGGGCATTACTTGGAGAAAAATGGATTACCACTTATCGGACAGGAGAACAGCATTTTCATAATTTTTTTGAGGTAGGTTATTGCTATTCTGGCGGAGGGGTTGTCTTTCTGGGAGAGGAGGCGCCAGAATATAAACCTGGTACCATTTCACTGATTCCCAGCAATTTTCCTCATGGAGTGCACAGCGCCGAGGGTAGTGTCTGTTCTTGGGAATTTTTATATCTTGATTTTGCAGGTTTTTTAGAAAAATGTTATCCTGAGGATAAATATCGAAGAACACAGATACTGCAGCAGATTACACAGTTTCCAATTTTGATTCATTCAGAAGATTATCCAAGCTTGTCGGGGGTAGTTCGCGCAATTTTTGAGGAAAATCGGCAGCAGAAGGTTTTAAATCTGGAAGCAGTGTGCGGCTATATGTATGTGATGATTCAGGAATTGATACGCCTATATGAGGATATGAATGCGGAACATAATAAGGAAGTGCTGCATGTGGAGAAAATTCGTCCGGCTCTGGTTCATATTGAGCTGCATTATGATGAGGAGATTAAGATTAAAAATTTGGCAGAAATCTGTAATATCAGCGAGGCGTATTTTCGCAGATTGTTTGTCAATTGTATGAAGGTTTCACCTTTGGAATATATCAATACCGTGCGAATCCAAAAAGCCTGCGAGCTATTGAAAAAACAGGATATCCCCATGACAACACTTGCCTGGAAAGTGGGGTATTCTTCTGTCTCCACCTTTGAACGCAATTTTAAGAAAATTGTTGGAGATTCCCCGAAACAATGGCGATTAAAATCAAAAAAAGATGTAACTATTCAGAGCCAACACTATTCAAAGATGAAATCAGGGTGGCCTGAAATTGCATTTTTGATTGCTTCGTAAGCATTGTATCCCTGCTTATGTGCCGTACCAACGTAGGACATGATTTTCAGATAATCTCTGGCACCTTCTTCAGTTCGGAAGCAGCCGGATA
>CAJTIR010000082.1:8381-12995 GCA_910576385.1 Lachnospiraceae bacterium | reverse complement strand
GGAACAGGTTTCAAAATACTTGTAAAAATAATGATAAAGTCTACCAATTAAAGTTTTTTCATTGTATAATAAGTTTGTCGTACAGGGTCACTATCCTTTGTAATGTTTTGGTCAAATTCATTATACAACAGAAAGCCTTGTGCGGCATTTTTTTATTAAAAAAGTTGTAAACTGGTGTAGTTAGAAATATAAGGGGTGTTTATGTTATGTTTTTGCAAGAAATAATCATAGGGGGACTTAATATCGTTTTTGTCGGGCAGTAGAGAAAATCCCTGCCCTCAAAATGGAAATAGAATATCATGTTGTAGGAACTAAAAACTCCTATATCCTTATGCCCGATTGGACTTATGTTCAGTCGGGTGTTTTTGTTGTTCTTCGCTGCCGTTCGCCGCCTTTCCAATCTGGATTATTACATTTCAAAAATTTCAGATTGGAGGAAAAAAGAATGGCATACAACAACGGACGGGAGAACAGGAAATGGCTTATCTGGAAAGAAGCCGAGGAAAAAATATTGCGGGAGCATGGAGTTGATGAAAACACCATTGAACAAATCCGCACAGACGATAGGGCAGACTTTAATTCTAATAGGCGGTTTTACCATTGGACAAGCGACTTCGGCGAATACCTTGAGGGGATGGCAGGCAGGGAGCGAGATACCGAGGTAAAGACTGTTTCTGATTTACTGGATGAGATAGAGGACGAAACTCTGTATCGGGCATTGCTTGCGGTGGACAGGCGTACCCTGCAAATTATCCTGCTGAAAATGCAGGGCTATTCCACAAAGGAAATTGCCCCGCTTGTGGGATTGACAACAGGGGCTATCTATGCAAGGCTAGACCATCTGCGTAAAAAGCTGCGGAAGATTTTATAACCAACTAATAAAGACAGCTTTTTGACGGGCTATTGGATGGGAGATAAAATTCTCCCATCCAATTTAAAATTAAATGAATAAAATTTTCGTCCACAGGGAATACTAAAAAGTTTGACCGAAATCTTGACATGGGTGCAGCCGCTATGGTATTCTGAAATACCCGTAAGGGAATTGGAAGATTGAAAATTAAATAAGCACATAGATGGAAGAATGGAATGTCAGCCAATGGACAAGGCTGACCGCCGCCGAATGTATGCTGTCCCTTTTCGGCTGGTGTATGGCAGCATGGTTTTGAATCCCAAAGCCGTTACATAGCATTGCGAATCCGAGCAGGAGAAAATACTCCTGTCGTTCGTGGTGCAGTGTAGCGGCTTTTTCATTTATCCAAAAGTCAAGAGAAATCGAATCCAGAACGGAGGTGGAAAGGACATAGGATTTTCTTTTCGGCGGGTAAGACAGGTATGGAAGAAAGTCGGCTGCACAGAAAAATGCTCTGCGGCGTTGTCCACAGAGATAGCGAGCATCGGATTGTGTCAGCCACAATCCCGCCCACACAAAACAAGTGGGCGTAACTTACCCAGGGGACAGCCCCTGAATACCCCGAAGAAAGAAATTTAAGACTGGAGGATAAGAAAAATGAGCAAAGAAAAATCAGAAAAATACGTGCGGAATGTCCCGATTACTGTCCGATTGAACGAGGAAGAACATGAAAAATTAAAGCAGTGCGCTGCTGCTTGCGGTCTGTCTGCCGCCGAATTTATGCGCCAGTTATGCAAAGGAAACGCCCCGCAGCCACAACCTAAAACCGAGTTTTGGGAGCTGTTAAACAAGCTCTATGAGGTGCATGACGCTTTCAAAAAGTGTGTTCCTTACTATCCAACCGTCACTGAAATCTGTAAGGAGATTGAGGATTTTATCTTAGAATTGCAGCAGAAATCCACTCTCCCACAACAGTTTAGCGTAGAAGAATTGACGGAACAGGGGGCGGTCTGATATGGCGACAACAAGCCTATGGCATGTCAAAGGGAGCATAAAAGACGTGATTGACTATATAGAAAACCCAGAAAAGACCGTGCCGAATCGGGAAATGCAGGACTTCTTTGACGTGTTCTCCTATGTGAAGAATCCGTCAAAAACAAAAGCAGGCGAGTATATTTCTGCAATCAACTGTCTGAAAGAAACCGCCTTACAGCAGATGATTTTGACGAAAAAACAGTACCAAAAGACAGGCGGGTATATCGTATGGCACGGCTACCAGAGCTTCAAGCCAGACGAGGTAACGCCCGAACAGTGCCACGAAATCGGCTTAAAATTTGCGAGGGAGATGTGGGGAGACAAATACCAGATAATCGTTGCTACCCACCTTGACAAAGGGCATCTGCACAATCATTTCTGCTTCAACTCCGTTTCTTATCTGGATGGGAGCAAATATAATTACTCAAAATCGGAGCAGAAAAGGTTGAGGGAAGTGTCCGACCGCCTATGCCGGGAGTACGGTTTGTCAGTAATTGTGAGGAAAATTCCCCCACGGAATATGCCGCCGACAAGGGTTTCCATGCTTCGGGGCGTATTAAGGACGGCATCATCCCGAAATTTTCCCTCTGCTCGGACGGTGTAAACTGGTTCAAGGGCAAAGGACAGTGGCAGGACAAGAACTATGAGCCGCAGGCAGGCGACCTCATTTTCTTTGATTGGGGAAATGACGGCTCAATCGACCATGTGGGCATTGTAGAGAAATGCGAGAATGGGACGGTCTATCACGTGGAGGGCAACTCTGGGGACGCCTGCAAACAACAGAGCTATCCAGTCGGGAGCGGCTCAATATACGGTTACGGATGCCCAAACTATTAGCAGGGCAGGGCGAAAGAAAAACCAGAGGTCAATCCTCTGGCTGTTCTTTTGCCTTACATATTCCCTGCGCTGTCCCCGCTATGATAGTCAGTTCCGCATCATCAAAAATGTATCCAATTGACTGCGTAAGATTATTTTTCTTGTCAAAGTTCATGGGATATAATGTTGTAGTGAACATTTACGGTTGCAGACTTGTTATAGTTCTTTTTGATGGATATAATATTATGGTACGTTGGGCAGTCAGATATGTTTGAATATATGGCAGAACAGGAAAGCGAAAAAATAGAACGTATCACTTCGGTGGGTACGGCGGATATCTAAAAAAATCAGATTGAGGGCGCAATAAACATCTATCGGATATGGCTTATTCTGAAAGATACACAAAAGCCTGTTGATATTCGAAAAAAAGTAAGAATTTGACCACTTTTTGACTTTTAAGCTTTATAATATTTTAGATTAGGAGGTTTTTATTATGGCGTATAAAATACTCATTGTTGATGATGAAAAAATGCTGACTGAATTATTATCAAGCCACTTGCAGGATTGTGGATATGAGACTTTTGTAGCGGAAGATGCGGAGCAGGCAATATCAATGCTGAATATATATCCAGATTTAATTTTGCTTGACATCAACATGCCCGAAATGGACGGATTGGAGCTATGCAAGATTATCCGTAATAATGTTACCTGCCCTATTTTGTTTTTGACAGCTCGGATTACAGAACAGGACAAGGTAAACGGTTTGCAGGTCGGCGGCGATGACTACATAACCAAACCTTTTAGTTTACAAGAATTGATCGCAAGGGTGGCGGCTCACCTGCGGAGGGATGAGAGAAGCAAGTGTACTCCTAAAATCGTATCTTCACAAGGCTTAATTGTAAATCTTGCTGAACGCAAAATTTTTTATGGAGAGGCGGAGCTGAACTTATCAAATCGTGAATTTGATATTGTCGAGTTTCTGATGAGTAACACTAACCAGATATTTGATAAAGAACGGATATACGAAGCCGTATGGGGCTTTAATGCTGAGGGCGACAGCAATGTTATTAAAGAGCATATCCGAAAAATCAGAAATAAACTGACTGAAGCTACAGGCAAGGAATATATAGAAACAGTTTGGGGGATGGGATATAGATGGAAAGATTGAAAATGAAAAGTAGAGGGTATCCATGTCCTTAATCGTATTACAAACAAGCCATCTTTCGGTGGCTGCTTTAAAAATTGAATATCGTGTATGTTAAGGTTATGCAGTTGCTGACGTAATCTTATAACCTTGATTTTTTGCTATGATAAGAGCCTGCTCTACCGTGATTTCACGGTCGACAGGTGGTAAATCTGATTTTTGGTAAAGTTCCGCATTATAGTTTTCACCGTTCTTAAGCATGTGGTATAATGCAGTCAGAAGCATTCTTGCTATGGCAATGATTGCTTTCTTGTGACCGCGACGCTTTTTGAGACGGAGATAACGGTTACGAATCTCAGGATGCTTATTACTTTTAACGACAGCATTCGCGCACTGTACTAAAAGTGGTTTGATATAGCATCCAGCCTTGGAAACCCGGACAGATTTTTTCTTCCCTGCACTTTCATTGTTGGTTGGGGTAAGCCCAGCCCATGAGCATAAGTGTTTCGCCGAAGGAAAAGCCTCCATATTGGTACCGATTTCGGAAATGATTCCGATTGCGGTGAAATCACTGCGGATACCAGGAGCGGTTTGGAGAATGGTAAGTTCCTGCTGATAGGGAGCGGCGAGCGCAAGAATGAGTTCTTCAAGCTCTGCTTTGCGGGATTCCAGGTTTTCATAATGATCTTTAATTACCTTAAGTTTACCAGCCTGTTCTGGAGTGATACAGCCATCAATGGCATCGCGAAGTTCGGGGAGCTTCTTTTTC
>CAJTIR010000082.1:0-8308 GCA_910576385.1 Lachnospiraceae bacterium | reverse complement strand
GATGTCAGCGGGTGGCATAAAGCTTCCGGCAACAAG
This sequence comes from Lachnospiraceae bacterium, assembly GCA_910576385.1. Taxonomy (GTDB): domain Bacteria; phylum Bacillota; class Clostridia; order Lachnospirales; family Lachnospiraceae; genus Petralouisia. The sequence goes on along the minus strand of CAJTIR010000082.1, from coordinate 8,272 downwards.
ATCATGCTTGAACAGGTCAGCAATCCATTTGGCATCTTTCTTGTCAGTTTTCTTTCCACGGATAGCCTTAACGTATTTAGGATGTGCAAGGACAATAAAGCATTCTTTTTCCAGAATGTTATAAACAGGGATCCAGTATTTACCAGTAGATTCCATACAAACGTCGTTGCAGTTATGTTCGAGTAGCCAGTGTAACAAATTTTTCAGACCCTTCGTGTAGGTAGAAAAACGGTGGCTCTCGTAAGCGGTAACGCCGTGCTTGTCAGTAGAGGCAATGCAGGCGACTACAAAAGTTTTGTGGACATCAATGCCACAGCAGATTTTGTACACGATTTTTAAAGCCATAGGGACTTCTTTCAGAACCGACAGGTTCACTAAAGATTATAGGGAAAGACGGCATTGACTGAACGCCTAAGCCATAAACGAAGATTGTTTATACAAAGATAAGATTACGTGCTCGAAGTCACACTTATTTGTGCTTGAAAAGGCGTACTACACATATAAAAATACGGTCATCCGGCAAGCCGGACAGCCCACTCATCTCCCCGTGATTTGTAGTATACCGAGTTCCCTACAAGAAGAATTATAAAGAAAAAATAAGCTCAGGAAAACATTTTCATAACGTTTTGTGCCTGAGCGAAGCGAAAGGAATGGATATAAAAATGAAGAAAGTAAAATCTATTAAAAGTGCATTTATCTGGACGGTTGCCATTACAATGATAATTGTTTTTACATCCTCTGCTTTGACAATTTATATCTGTTACCGTGTGCAGAAAAATATCCTCCCCGACTCACAGGAAATTTGGCTGCATACACAGACTATTATGGCAGATGGGACGGTATCTGAGGCAAAGCAAAGATTGATACTTGATGAACCTTCTAAAGTGTCTATACTTACCCCCGCTAAATCAGAAGAAGAAAAGTTGGGGGATACAGAATTTACAATAGAGAGAATAGAATCCAGCTTCTCCACACTCCGCCCGAAACAACAGTTACTATATAGAGCAATAAGCATTTCTATGGTAGGGCTTCCTTTTATCTATTCAGTTATAGGAATCATGTTATGTGCATGGTGGTTTTATAGGAAAAAGCTATCGCCGCCAATTCAGATTCTTGCAGATGCAACAAAGCATATAAAGGGGCAAGACCTTGATTTTACAGTTGCTTATAACAGTAACGATGAATTAGGCAGGCTCTGCACAGCTTTTGAAGAAATGCGGCAAGCTTTGTATGATAACAACCGACAGCTATGGAATATGATTGAGCAGCGGAAAATTTTACAGGCATCAGTGGCACATGACCTCAGAAATCCGATTGCGATTATAGAGGGCTATGTCGAATATATGCAGCAATGCTTTACAAATGGAAGTCTGAATGATGAGAAATTGCAGCATACACTATCCAACCTTGCGATAACCTCAAAACGACTTGAGCGTTATACAGATTATATTCGTGATTTGAATACCATTGAAGAAACCGAAACAAAGTATTCTGTCGTTCAGCTACCAGATTTTTTGAAAAATGCTACAGAAAGCCTTTCACTTATTGCAGGACAGCATAGCTTGGAGATTGAATATCATTCTACAGTATCCGAATGTCAAGTAAAATTAGATGAGCAAATATTTTACCGTATTGTTGAGAATATCTTTTCTAATGCCATTCGATATGCTAATAGCAAAGTGAGTTTCTTATACACATTTATTGATGATGTACTTACTATAACCATTACAGACGACGGCAAAGGATTTTCAAAGGCAATGCTCCGCAAAAAGAATACCTTTCTTTATTCTGAGGATAAAATGGGTGAACATATGGGATTGGGACTGGCTACAAGCCGTGTCCTTAGCCAGAAACACGGCGGATGTTTAGAACTTTCAAATGTTGCTCCGTGTGGAGCTTGTGTAACAATTAAACTTGCAGTCAACAAAGTGGGGTGATATTTTATTTGGAGTAAAAAGTGATTGACAAAGAATCAAATCAAGATTTATTTTGGAGGAATTAAAATGGATAAGAAAAAAATAATGAATTGGGTAATAGCAATCATAATAGCTATCGGATATTTAACAATAAGTATTGTGCTTGATGCGTGGACATATTCTTGGATTATATGGGTAATTTATGCGATTTATAGATTTGCTGCAAAATATATAAATGAGGAATTTGAAAGTGAGTTGAAGTAATGTTTTATAATGCAAAAAACAATAATATAAAAATAGAACAAAGTAATATGGATTATGTAAGTTTTGGTGTAGGCAATAAAAATTTAATTATAATACCAGGACTAGGAGATGGATTAAGAACTGTTAAAGGTATGGCTATTTCACTTGCATTTATGTATAGACAATTTGCAAAAGCATATACAGTGTATGTGTTTAGCAGAAGAAATAATTTAGCAAAAGGATTTGCAACAAGAAATATGGCACAAGATATAGTTGAAGCAATGAATTTATTAAACATATCAAATGCTGATATAATGGGAGTTTCTCAAGGTGGAATGATAGCACAATGTATAGCAATTAACAATCCAGAAAAAGTAAATAAATTAGTTTTAGCAGTAACATCTTCAAAGTCTAATGAAATCATAAATAATGTTGTTGGAAACTGGATTCAGTTAGCAAAGAAGGAAGATTTTAAAAATATATTCATAGATACAGCCGAAAAATCTTATAGCGAAAAGCATTTAAAGAAATATAGAAAATATTATAATATTCTATGGAGAGTTAGCAGGCCAAAAGATTATAAAAGATTTATTATTCAAGCTAATTCGTGTTTAACACATAATGTATATGATGATTTAGATAAAATTAAATGTCATACTTTAATAATTGGAGGAAAACAAGATAGTATTGTAGGAGTAAATTCTTCAAAAGAAATAGCAGATAGAATTAGTAATAGTGAATTATATTTATATGAAGATTATGGACACGCAGTTTATGAAGAAGCAAAAGACTTTAATGAAAGAGTTTTAAAGTATTTAAAGTGATAAATCGGAATATGGAGGAAAGCCATGAGTGTAAGTGAACGAGAAAATATTCATACCCTCTTTTTAGGGAAAAATTATCTTGAGCTTTATAAAACGCAGTCAAAGGTACTACAAGCAATGTTATTTGTTGAAACCCAGAAAGAATTTGAGGATTTCTTAAAAAACGAAGAAAGATTAGAAGAAGATATATTCTGGCTTTACTATGAAACAGTACAGGGCGAAAGTTTGTTAGTTGGCGGGTATGAAGAAGATGTTACTTCTAAAGTAACTACATTTATGAAAAAGAAACTGCCGGAAACTGCGTTCACAGCTATTCAGGAATATTTACAAGATATTTATGTAGACATTGACGATATGGATAATCTGCAAGAAAAGATGGATATTCTCAATCAGCATTTATCAGAATACGGCTATCATGTTCAGATAGAAAATGAAGATACATATTGTGCATTAGCCTACTTCTTGATGTTAAAGCAAAAGTAACTATTCCAATTTGTAGGGAAATTCAGTATTAGACGAATCGAAATATTTTGGAGGATTGAAATATAGAATGAAAAAATATCAATGTCCTTGTTGCGGATATTTTACCTATAATGTTCCAGCGAACGAAGATTGTGGGTATATTTGCCCCGTCTGCTTTTGGGAGAATGACCCGTTCATTACTTCTGATAGCGAACCAAGTGACTCTAATCATGGAATAACTCTAAAAGAGGCAAAATTTAATTTCCTACAATTTGGTGCTTGTGAAAAAGAAATGTTATGTCATGTTCGCCCACCAAGAAATAATGAAAAGGAAATCTCATAGCGACAAATGGGAAGTTGTACTGGGTAAAATAAAATTATTTGGCCAATAGATAATAATGGGTAAAAATATTTAATATTTAAGATAATTATGATTCAAAAAATAGAAAATTTATTGCTGTCGCGTTTAGTTTCTTTCAAGTTTTTGTTTTGTTTGAATACAGAACGGACAGGAAGAATAAATAACATACGTGCTTGTGCAAGGGGGATTGTAGAAGGGGGAGTTATTTTTGCATAAATCCAATGCAGCGTTTCACATTTCAACGGAGCGTTTCTTGAATATGGTATTTCTTGTGATATTATGAAATCGGAAAGGAGGTGAAAATATTGAACGCTCAAAAAACAGGCAGTTTGATTGCCGCTATCAGGAAAGAACAAAATCGCACGCAGCAGGATTTAGCGAATGAATTGGGAGTATCAAGTGCAGCTGTTTCAAAATGGGAACGGGGTATCGGATTTCCAGATGTATCTCTTATTGAACCATTAGCTGCATCCCTGGGGATTTCCATAGCAGAATTATTCAAGGGTGAAAGAACAGAAAACAACGTTGATAACGAATATGAAAGTCTGTTGTCAGATGTTGTAAAAGTATCAGCAAATGAAATAACCAAGAAGAAAAAAATAACGAATTGGATGATTGCTATTACTGTTGCTGTTCTTTATTTGATGATTTCTGTAATATCACACAAGTGGGAAATAACCTGGGTGGTCTGGATTGTATATTGTTTTTATCGGATTTTTACTGAATATATCTATAAAAAATATTAGTAATCTACAGAAACGTAAGAAACGGAGGAAAAAATGGTCGATTATTCACAATTTGAGGCAAGTGTAAAATCCGGCATCCATGCAGATGTGAGCCGGATACGGCAGAAAGATGAAATAATAAAAGCCGTCGTCAAAAAGCGGAGAAATTCCGCAATAATCTGCGTATGCTTCCTGTGCATGGCAGGAATTTCTTTGTTTAAAAGCTGGATTCCTGCTGTTATCTGTCTCATTCTTGCATTGTTTTTCCTATGGCGGGCTGTCGGAAAATTTTCTGACGAATATTTACGGGAAATGTACGAGGAAGGGCTTTTGGTTCCCGGCATGATCGTGAAAACGGAACCCCTCACCATCATGGCAATCGCAAACATGACCGCGCGGGATGGTGCGGCAACCGTAAATGGGTGCTACTGTCTGGAGGTGAAGGAACTTGACGGGGCGCAAAAAATTCTATTTGAAAAAATTCCCTGCTCCTGTTTTTTCTGCTATGAGGGCGGCGATTACCATTCTTCCTTCCAGCCCCATCCTCTCTATTGGGGAACGGCAGATCAGCAGTCTGTTCAAGAAGCTCTAAGACAGGTGGAGGAAGACAACAAAGAAAATACCAGAGATGAATGGGAAGTGCTCAAGGAGGTTGCGCGGCAGTTCCCTGATTTGGGAAACGGAAATTTGATTTTATTGGATGAAAATTACGTTCCCTTCGGGAAAAAGAACTACATGGACAGCAACTATAAGCCCCTCAATGAGGAAGCTGACACCAAGTAATATGTTCCATTTAGGGAAACGCTGATGAAAGCGTTTCCCGCGCTGCAAATGCGGGATTTATAAGTGAGAAAAGAATTCCTGATACGAATTTTCGGAGGTAATTTTTATGTTTTTTTCAGTAATATTAATCTTGTTGATTGCCATTGGATTCAGAAAACAGAAAATGGCCGAAACAGGACAACAGAAATCTGATGAAATAGAATATTGGTCTAAAAATAAAAAAGAACTCATTTTCGGCTTAGCATGGTATATATTCTATTTTATGCTGTCTTACATAAGCTGTGCTTTTCAGGTCGATATAATAAGTGAATTATCAAACTGGTTGTTTCTGGTTCTCTTTCCCCTCCTGATTATCGCTGTTTTGAGAAAAGAGAAAGTGATACAAACCCTGAAAGAATCAGGCTTAAAACATTTTGACAGAAAAACAGTATTAAGGATACTATTGATTTGTGCTGCATATCAAGGTGTTATTATCCTTGTCTTTGGTTTAGGGGGATTTTGTTTTAATATAACGAATATTCTCCACATATTAGTAAAACTTCCGGTATTTTTTTGCCTGATGATACTTACAGCAGCGTTTACGGAAGAATTTTTTTTCAGGGGCATTCTGCAAAAAACTATGATGGATTCACTAAAAAAGCCATATCTGGTCATACTGCTTACGGGCATTCTGTTTGGGTTGTACCATTTTCCGTTTGCATATTATCTATGGGGCGATACGGCAGGGAGCATTATGAATTCACTCAAAATGGTTATGACGGAACATGTTCTTACTGGCTGCGCTTATGGCTTTCTCTACTATAAATCTAATAAAAACCTGTGGAGCAATATCATTTTGCATGCTTTCTACAATGCGGCTATTATGGCTCTCGGCACTGTATTTTCGACATAAACAGAGTATTCAGAACGTATGACAGAGTTTTTAACAGCATACGCCAATCAAAATCGGAATTGATGGATGAGATAAACCATATGAGGAATGCAAAAATGATGACGATTTGGTCTTGTATCTTTCAAAGAATTTGTGAGATGACAACTTCCCATTTGACATACTGGAAAATCAAAATATGATACCTTTGCCTTAATCCTTAATAAGGTGTACTGAGATTATTTATTTTACGGAGGAAACGTAGATGGAACAAAAAAATAAAATTCTGAAAACAGTTTCAGTTGTTCTATTGTTATGCAGTTTTGTTGTACCAATGTATAATATTTTTCCTAATGGGCTGATAGTCAATCAGGATTCATGGTTTTTTACTGAAACTTTTAAAATACTTTTTCAAGAGGGGGTAGGAGCATTTAATTATCTTGGTGTTGTATTTCATCTGGCTGTATGGATTCCCGCTATCATACTGTGTATCGGTTCTTTTGCACAGATGGACAAGATTGTTCGCTTTTCGGCAGGTATCGGCATTGTCCTTCTTTTGATAGGTCTTCTGCTTGCTGTTGTTTTGACGAATGAAATAAAATTGATCCATCCGATTGTTGGGTACATTTGTATTGGATACTGGATTGACTTAATTTTGCTTGTAGTTTGCGCCGCCGTTTCTTCAAAAAAGCACTGAAAATATTAAAAAATTCCCATTTATCGAGCAACATAAATACATAAAAAGTAAAACACATAAGACGCAGAACCAGCAGGCTTGTGAGAAATCACAGTTTGTTGGTTTTTCTTATGTAATTTTCTATTCCTTGACCGCATTTTGACATTTGGCTTTTATAATTGAAATACATCAAACATGACAGGAGGATAAACAATGCGAAAACGAATATTATCATTAGTTATGATTTGCGGCGTGCTATTCACTACGACAGCTTGCGGAAATTATAACATAGAGGACGGAAAAGCTCCCCCACAAAACACGGAAGAAAATCCATTCACAAAATCAGAGGAAGATGGCTCTTTAGGTTTTCTCAGCCACGAGGAAGCGAGTCCCACCAGAGCTGATGACCAGAGTGTTTTACCGTATGAGTATAACGGCGGAGAATTTACCTTGGACTATCAGTTTGTATCAGAGGGAAAATTGGATAACATAGGCTTCCTGCTCTTTTTGGACGGAAAGCCACAGGCATACAAGGTAAATGATACGAGGGCGGAATATGAGTATCTCCATTGTTTCCAAACATCAGAAAAACACGAAGAAAAATTTTCGTTTGTGTTTACACCGAACACGGGAAAAAAAGGTGATACCCTAAATATTACAATCATGAGCATTACCAATCCCGCTTTCCAACCCGATATGAAAGAAACATCAAGTTACGGCTGGTATCACCAACACCTTGAAAGAATGCTGAAACTGCATTTTAATGAGGATGCTAAAGACAGCGATATCTTTTATGGAGAAAGTGAAAATATTTTTCGTGATGTCAGCGTTGCAGAAGAAAAAATCACTTCCTCTTTTATTGAGAATGAGCTTGTGAAAAACGGTTGGGATGGAATTACTATGGATACATTGGATAGCGGCGTTTATTCGACTATTTCATATGATGGCGAATTAGTGTATGACAATATCAATCTTACCAATAAAGATACACTTACAGTACGTTACACGATTTGCGGAACACCAGGTACAAGGTATGGCATATCATTTTTCTTAAATCATAAGCCTATATCGTTTGATAAAGTGATTTCATACGATGCAACATTAAGCAAAGGAAATGTGTGGATAATTGAAGCCATCATAGACACCTCTAAATTAGATGACTTCAATACTTTCTATGCGGTAGCTGTTGCTGCAAGCAATGATTGTTCTACAAATAAGACAGGCTCAATTTTGCTTTATAAGGAGTGCTGAAGGTTGAAAAAGAATAGTAGAGATAATCCATTTCCATAAGGGCATAGCAAACAGACCATCTTGCGGTGGTCAATTAAAAATTGAATATGTAGCAAAGTTAAGGTTTATTCAGTAGCTGGCTTGATTTTATATCCCTGAAACTGTGCCATTAAGATTGCCTGTT
>CAJTIR010000081.1 GCA_910576385.1 Lachnospiraceae bacterium | reverse complement strand
ATGGCAACTTCAAAATAAGCATACCACAATTTCAAAAAAATCTCATCTAATATCAAGGGAAAAGTGCGCCCTTTTTTCCACATTTATCTGATATCTTTCCAAAACTTCACAATATTCAGTTATCAAAATACAAATCTAAGCCAACTCATTATGAATCCGAGAGGCTATAATTCTCGGTTCCTAAATTTGGGCTTATTATTCGCGGAAGTGTACATAATAAGTACCATCCACACATTCTATAGAGTAGGTGTTGCCTGTTGTCGTCTCTGAACCCTCTGTCTCCATTCCAAATCCATTTTTGGAAGGCTCATAATCTGGTCGGATGACGAACGAATAGGATAGGAAAATAAACATACAAAATATCAAAAAACAGGATCCAGTAAATAATATATTTTTCTTTTTAGAACCATAACTGGCAGATACAAGCCGAAACCTTTCAATTATCTCAGATTCATAACTTTTGGAGACTAGAGCTGTCGTTCCATAAAATGAATGATCTTGTCTTTTAGAACCGGTATTCTTCAGCATGGCGACAATGGTTGCCAAATATTGAGCCTTTTGCTGGTTTTCCATCCTGTCGGTTACGTCCAGGTCGCATTTTATCTCCAAAATTTGTGCTAAATCTCTTTTCAGAAGGTAGATCACCGGATTCCACCAGAAAATGCAAGAATAAATATGTATCAGCAGTTTGATCAATAAATCTCGGTTTTGGAAATGTGTATATTCGTGCCGCAGAATATAATATAATTCGGAATCACTATATTCTGCTTCTGGCAGAAGGATAGACTTTCGAAAAATTCCCGCGCCCATAGGAATACTAATGTCGGCACTGCTGCGGATATCTATTTTAAATTGTGTTCTGCTGACGTTTAACACCCGGTTAAATACCCGTTTACACTGCTCGTCTGTGCGTATGCTGTAAGCAAAAAATTTTCTCATAGCGTTTACATATTGATAGATAAAATGTAGAATCAAAATGACAGATACAATTATCCAAACTGCAGTGAGAATGGACAAGGGGGATAGCTGTGCCGTATTCTGGTCATTGATGTAAACGTCTTGGCACAGTTCCTGGAACACTCCCTGGGGCGGTATCACTCTGGTAAATGAAAATTCATAAGGAACGATCATCCGTATCACAGAAAACAGGTATAAGAATAGTATGTTCGTGATTCCTAACTGTCGGATAAAAAAGTGCTTTTTTCGGCAGAGATAATTAAACACTGCCAAGACACTGCTCCATATGACCGACATAAATAAAGAAAAAAATGTAATCTGCATACTCAGCTCTCCTTTGTTTCTTTATTCTTTAGCTCTTGTATAATCTCTTCTAGCTGCTTTACCAATCCCTCCTCGTCCGCTTTATTTACTTCATTCACCATCGCCACAGTGACTGCTGCAATTGAATTTTTCTCAATTCCTTTTGACATTACCAGTTTGGCGGCATATTGTTCCTTTGTGACGATTGGAACAAACTGTCTGGCGTATTGTGTTCCACACTGTACGGTACCACATACCTCTATCATGCCTTTTTTCAGCAATGAACGCAGCATCATATGTATATAGTTCCCGTTCCAGGACCGGTCAGCAGAAAATTCTGAGATGTCAACGCTTGTCAAAGGTTCTTTCTTTTCCCAAAATAGTTCCATTAAATCCTCTTCGCTGTTTGTCAAGTGTTTTGCTTTTTTGGAAATCATAGTTATTTTTTACACATCCTTTCTGTTTATAACAAATACTTTTTGTTACTATTTCATAAAAATAGTATATATCTATAAATACATAAAGTCAACAATAACATAAAATCATTAGAAATTAATTAAAAAAGTTGTGGTTTTTTGATATGTATGATTTAAATGAATCCGTGTACATATGGGAAAAGCTTCTACGCATATGTATAGACAAAAGAGTGAAGGTAGAGCGCAGGCATCTCTGGAGCTGAAAAGCCGGTCTTGCATATCTAGGCTCGTATTTTATTGATAAAGATAACAAGGTGGGAATGGTATGAAGAGAAGGATAGAAATTATTATGGCAGTTGTGCTGCTTTTAGGCGCTTGTTTTTTTGCAAGGGAGGGCGCCAAAATGGTAGAAAACAGCAAGGCCAAGACAGGGGAAGTGTGTGTGGTGATTGATGCTGGGCACGGCGGCTATTGGTTGCGCAGGTAAATAATAAAATACGCAGAGAAAGGAAGCTGCTGTACTTGTATCAAATGAAACATGTGTGACTGAATGGAGCGAACAGTAACAAACATGTAAGAGAGGACAAGCTTTCGATTTGATAAGCTGAAATAAGGTTGCTGAAAGCGGATGCAGAGGTTATAATAAATATAAACCTGTTACAAGAAAGAGGGTGAGTGTTTGAGTGATACAGTAAAGCTGAATGATGAGAAAGAAAATTTAGAGCTATTGGAAGGATTTACCCTTCTGGATGATGAGTTTATGACAATCGTGTTTGACAGGAACACGGAGGCAACGGAGCTTCTCTTAAACATTATTCTTGGCAGGAACGATATGGAAGTCACGGAAGTGGTGGCGCAGAGGGAATATAAGAATCCGGTCACAGGAGGACGCTCTATTAAACTTGATATTTATGCCAAGGGTTCTGACGGAAAAGTGTATGATATTGAAGTACAAAATGAGAATGCTGGGGCAGACGTTCACAGAGCCAGATTTCACAGCAGCATGTTAGATACGAAGATGCTGAAAGAAAAGCAGAAATTCAAAGAACTTCATGAATCTTATGTGATATTTATTACAAAGAATGACTATATGAAACTGGGATTGCCGCTATACCATGTGGAAAGGACGATACAAGAATCAGGGGCGTTATTTGGGGATGGTGCGCATATTATTTACGTGAATGGCAGCTATAAAAATGATAGTGACCCCGTAGGGAAACTGATGCATGATTTCCGCTGTACAAGTGCAGTCGATATGTTTTATCAGGAACTTGCAAAGTCGGTAAGGCATTTCAAAGAGACGGAAGGAGGCCGAAGTCAAATGAGTAAAGCAATGGAGGAAAGAATTAACAGAGAAAAAGACAAGGAAAGAATTGAAACATTGTTTGGTGTAGTTGAGGATCTAATGGAAGCTATGAAAATGACGGCAGAGCAGGCAATGTCCCTCATAAAAATTTCAGATGAGGATAAGGCTGTTTTATTCAAGAGATTTTAGTGGTGAAAAGGAAATTGAAGTCAAATGAGTAAAGCAATGGAGGAAAGAATTAATAGGGAAAAAGACAAGGAAAGAATTGATAACTCCTTTGAACATATTAAAAATCTAATGGAAGCTATGAAGATGACAGCAGAGCAGGAAATGTCTATTTTAAAAATCCCAGATGAGGATAGGGCTGTTTTATCCAAAAGATTTTAGTAGTGGAAAGGAATTGGAACCAAGTGAGCAAGGCAATGGAGGAAAGAATCAACAGGGAAAGAATTGAAACATTGTTTGGTGTAGTTCAGGATCTTATGGAAGCTATGAAGATAACGGCAGAGCAGGCAATGTCCCTCATAAAAATTTCAGATGAGGATAAAGTTGTTTTATCCAAGAGATTTAGTAATGGAAAGGAAATCGGAACCAAGTGAGCAAGACAATGGAGGAAAGAATTAACAGGGAAAGAATTGAATGGTCGTATGAACACATAAAAAATCTTATGGAGGCTATGAAGATGACAGCAGAGCAGGCAATGTCCATCTTAAAAGTTTCAGATGAGGATAAGGCTGTTTTATCCAAGAGATTTTAGCAATTATTGAGAAAAAGAGCGATATATGGAATAAAATTAAGATATTTAGGCGGGTCAGTGATGGCTCGTCTTTTTTGTGTACCAAAGACACCTTATCATATCCTATGGGACATGTGTGCCATTTTGTGTGTCATAAGTTATCAATAGTTTTACAATACATAGCCATTTCTCATAAAGAGGAGTGGCTATTAAATTTTTCAAAGGAAGGAGGGAACCGAAATGGCGAAATGCAAGGTAATCGCCATCGCAAACCAAAAAGGTGGAACAGGAAAGACCACAACCACGGTCAACCTGGGCATTGGTTTAGCGAATGAGGGAAAGAAGGTACTGCTTGTGGATGCAGACCCGCAAGGGGATTTGACAACCTCTTTAGGATGGACAGACCAGGATAGTTTGCCTGTCACACTGTCAACACAGATGGAATGGGCAATCCGTGACGAGCCAATCAATTTGCAGGAAGGGATTTTACACCATGAAGAGGGGGTAGACCTAATCCCAGCGAATATTGAGCTGTCCGGTATGGAAATGACGCTGGTAAATGCTATGAGCAGGGAGTTTACCATGAAATCCTATCTCGGCGGGCTGAAAAAAGAGTATGAGTATATCCTGATTGACTGTATGCCAAGCCTGGGAATGCTGACCATCAATGCGTTGGCGGCAGCCGACAGTGTAATTGTCCCAGTACAAGCCCATTACCTGCCCTTAAAAGGAATGACGCAGCTTATAAAGACCATTGGCAAGGTACAGCGGCAGATTAACCCTGGCTTAAAGGTAGATGGGGTATTGCTGACACTGGCGGATATGAGGACAAACCTTGCCCGTGCCACAGCCGACAGCCTGAAGCAGAATTATGGGAGGGTAATTAAAGTCTACCAGACCATCATCCCAGTGGCAGTGAAAGCAGCGGAAACCAGCGCAGCAGGGCAGAGTATTTATAGTTATGACAAACACAGTGCAGCGGCAAAGGCATATGAAGCATTTACGAGGGAGGTGATGCAGGATGGCGAAAAGCAGCGGCATAAAACTGAATCTTCCCTCAGTCGATGACCTGTTCAGCACACAGGAGGAACGGGACGGGGAAAGCAGGGAATCCATTCAGGATATTCCTATTGGGGAAATCACTGACTTTCCCAACCATCCATTTCAGGTGAAGATGGATGAAAGCATGATGGATATGGCAGAGAGCGTAAAACAGTATGGTGTGTTAGTGCCAGCGCTGGTTAGGGAAAAGGCAGATGGCGGCTATGAAATGATAGCCGGACACAGGCGGAAAATGGCAAGTGAGCTGGCAGGGAAAAAAGAAATGTCCTGTATCATCCGAAATGTGACAGAGGATGAAGCAGTGCTGATTATGGTTGACTCAAACCTGCAAAGAGAGAAAATCTTGCCATCAGAAAAAGCCTTTGCCTATAAGATGAAACTGGAAGCAATGAAAAGACAGGGAAAGAGAACAGATTTAACCTGTGCACCAGTGGGGCACAAGTTAAAAGGGATGAAATCAAGAGATATTCTTGCTGAGGATAGCAAAGAGAGCAGAGAAACAATCCGCCGATATATCCGCCTAACAGAACTCATTCCCCCTATCCTGGATTTGGTGGATAACGGCAAAGTTGCCATGCGTCCGGCAGTGGAATTATCCTACCTGCCCAAAGAACAGCAGGAAACATTGTATGATGTCATGCAGTCGGAGGACTGCACGCCAAGCCATGCACAGGCAATTAAATTAAGGAAGTTTTCAGAAAGCGGGAAGCTGGGGGAGGACGTGATATTGTCCATCTTGTCAGAAGAAAAACCGAACCAAGTCGAGCAGTTTAAAATCCCAAAGAAACGTATTGACAAGTATTTTTCGCCAGGGACGTCCATGAAACAGATGGAAGATACGATTGTCAAGGCATTGGAACTGTACCGAAAAAGGGAACGGGACAAAGGCAGGGAACGGTAGACAGTTCCACCAGGGGGACAGTATGCCCAAATACAGGTATTTTATGCCGTGGTTCCCCCTCCCCACACCCTACCCCTTCCAGTTACCAGCCGATTACCAGCCGAAAAAGCAATATTAAGCCAGTGGCTCTTATGGCTATCCATCTCCTAAATGGTATTGTGAGAAGGACAGCCCCAACACCCTGCAGAGTGCAGGGATTTTTTATTTATAAATCTACGTTTAGAAATGGAGGATATGAAAGTGAAGAAGAAAGTCAAAGAGAGATTGAAGAGAGGGTTTGCCCTGTTGATGGCAGCGGCAGCAGTTGTTTCTATGCGCCCATCTTTGCCCATGAAAGCGGCGTCGGAACAGGCAACCATAACCTTTGAGAACTGCCTGGACGGGGCGGGCAATGCCATCCGCTACCAGCAGTCTGTGAGCCATAACGGGCATAATTGCGGGGACGCAGGGGAAGTGAGGACAAGGATCTATGCAGACGGTGAGCCAGCCTTCTGCATCCAGCCTGGAGTTTCCTTGCATTCTGGGAACACCTTGCAGGCCAACGCATCGGACACATGGAACGCTTTAAGCGGGAGCCAGAAAAACGCAGTGAACCTTGCATTGCTCTATGGTTCCCAGGGGAGCATGGCGGCGCTTCCAGGCTCGGAGGATGAGAAGGTGGTTGCTACACAGATCCTCATCTGGGAGGTTGTGACTGGGTGCAGGGGCGCGGACGCCCCCTATGCGCTTGTGGACGGCAAATTCTATGAGGCGTTCTGTGCAGGCGGGGCGAATGCAGGCGTGTCCGCCGCCTACCAGCAGATTGCAGCAAACATGGCAGGGCATGGGACAATCCCAAGCTTTGCATCTGCAGGGAAGGAAGGGGAAGCAAAGCAGATGGAATGGGACGGTTCCCAGTATGCACTGAAACTGACGGACAGCAACGGGGTATTGTCCAAGTTTGCCTTCACATCCCCAGACAGTAATGTAAAAGTAAGCGTTTCTGGGAATACGCTGACCCTGACGTCAAAGAACACCATCAAAGACAGCGTATTATTATCCGCAGTAAAGGCAGGCCCTACCGTAAGCGGTGAAACAAGGCTGGTGGCGTATGGCGACCCTTCCTTGCAGGATATTGTAATCGGTGTGGAGAATACCGCTGATGTGGCCGCTTATCTGAAGGTGGAAGCCGCTTATGGAGAATTGAAACTCATTAAGACTTCTGAGGATGGGATTGTGGAAGGCTTAAAATTCCAGATTACAGGCAAAGGGATGGATAAGACCGTAACGACAGGCAAAGGCGGAATCATCGAAGTAGAGAACTTAAGCCCTGGCGCCTACACGGTGACAGAGCTAACCGAAGAGCGCTATGAAACCCAGAAGGCACAGAAAATCACCGTCAAAGGTGGGGAAACCGCTAAGGTGAAGTTTGAAAACATTTTAAAGCGCGGCAGCTTGAAAGTCATCAAAAGTTCCGAGGATAGTTTTGTGGAAGGAGTAAAATTCCATCTGTATGGGAAATCTCTTTCCGGTGCGGAGGTTGATGAATATGCAGTGACAAATAAGAATGGAGTTGCCACGTTCAAAGATATTTTAATCTCTGGCAGCAAGCCATATACCCTTGAGGAAGTCAATACGGAAGCCCGCTATGTTGTGCCAGAAAAGCAGCAAGCCGCAATTCAGTGGAAGGAAGTCACAAAGGCTACTGTGACCAATGTTTTGAAGAAATTCCGTGTCAAAGTGACAAAGGTGGACAAAGAAACCGGAAAGCCCCAAGGGGATGCGACGTTAGCAGGAGCCGTTTATGGCATCTATGACGGGGACACTCTGGTGGACACCTATACCACAGACGGCAAAGGGCAGTTTACCACAAATTATTATCCCTGCGGGGAGCATTGGAGCATTCGCGAGATTTCGCCATCGGAAGGGTATCTGCTGGACGAAACCATACACCCAGTAGGCGCAGAACCAGGGGAATTTACCGTTGAACGGAATTCGGTACAGACTGAGGTAAAAGAACAATCCATCAAAGGAAAGATTTCCATCCTCAAACACACGGACGATGGCAGCACACAAGTGGAAACGCCGGAAGAAGGCGCGGAGTTCCAGGTATATTTAAAAAGTTCCGGCAGCTATGAAGCGGCAGGAGAAAGCGAGCGGGACGCCCTTGTATGCGACGCATATGGATATGCAAAAACCAAAGACCTGCCCTATGGGACTTATACCGTACACCAAACCAAAGGGTGGGAGGGCAGCGAAAAAATTGCAGATTTTGACGTGTATGTAAACAGCGATGGGAACGTATACCACTACCTGGTGAACAATGCGCCCTTCCTGTCTTTTATCAAAGTGGTAAAAAAGGACGCAGAAACAGGCAAGACCATCCCCCTGTCAGGCGCAGGCTACCAGATTTATGATGGGGAAGGAACGCTTGTGACAATGAAATGCACCTATCCAGAGCCAGCCGATATGGACACCTTTTATACAGCGTCCAATGGTTCCCTGGTTACGCCCGAATCCCTTCCTTGTGGAGAGTATACCCTGGTAGAAGTGCAGGCGCCTTATGGATATGTGCTGGACAGCACGCCAATCCCATTTACCATATCCGAGGATAACGCCACAGAGGAAAACGGCGTCACAGTGGTTGGATTGGAACAGCAGAACGTGCCGCAGAAAGGGAGGCTGTTGGTGGCAAAGAATGCGGAAGAGTTTGAAAGTGTGCAGATATCCAGGGATGGCGTACCAGACAAAGAAGGGAACCTGGCAGAAGGGGAGGCGATTTATACCCCAGTGTATGGCACGGCGCCAAAAGAAGGGGCAGTGTATGAAATTATTGCAGCAGAGGACATTACAACGCCAGACGGAACTGTAAGAGCAGCGGCAGGCGAGGTTGTGGATACAATCACTACAAATGAAGAAGGGAATGCAGAAACAAAAGAACTGTATTTAGGGAAGTACCAGGTGGCGGAGAAAACAGCGCCTTATGGCTGTGTGCTGAACACAGAAGCAAAAGAAGTGGAGCTTACCTATGCAGGGCAGGAAATTCTTGTAACAGAGATGGAAACCGCTTTTTACAACGAACGCCAGAAAGCAGCGGTTAGCCTGGCAAAAGTATTGGAGCAGGATGGCATTTTTGAAGTTGGCAGTAAAGGGGAAATTCAGAACGTTGCTTTTGGCCTGTATGCAGCAGAAGAACTGACGGCTTCTGACGGCGCTTCCATCCCTGCGGACGGGCTGCTTGAGATTGTATTCTGCAACACAGACGGGCTTGCAGCATTTCAGAGCGACCTTCCGTTTGGAAAATATTATGTGAAAGAGGTATGCACAGATGGGCATTATCTGTTGTCCGATGAAAAACACCCTTTGGAGTTTGCTTACCAGGAGCAAGAACTGGCTGTGGTAAACATCACCGCAAATGAAGGCGGTGCAATTGAAAATGAACTGTTCCGCGGACGAATTGAGGGCGTAAAGGTTGATACTGAAGATGCAGGGCTGGAAGGGGCAAAAATTGGCCTGTTCCAAGCAGACGCACAGGAATTTACAGAAGGAAACGCAGCGCTGGTTACAGTGTCGGACAAAAAAGGTGCATTTTTCTTTGAAAACGTAGTCTGTGGGAATTATATTGTGCATGAACTGGAAGCGCCGGAAGGGTATTTGTTAGATGGGCAGACCCATTACGTCTGCGTTACAAAACAGGGTGCGATGGTGAAAATCAAAATCACAGACAAACAGGTGACAGGCAGCGTGCGCCTGAAAAAAGTGGATGCGGACTACCCGAAGAACAAACTGAGCGGAGCAGTGTTTGAGCTGTACCAGGATACCGATGGAAATGGGAAGTTTAACCCAAAAAAGGATAAACGGATTGGCAAACTGAAAGAAACCGCCAAAGGCATTTACCAGAAGGAAGGGCTTGTATATGGCGGCTATTTTGTAAAAGAGAAAACTGCGCCCAAAGGCTTCAAGCTGGACAAAAAGGCATACTATTTTGAAATCAGGGAGGACGGCAAGACCGTGGAGGTGGAGAACAAGGCTGGCATAGGTTTTGTGAACAAGCCAAACACTTCAAAGCTGGAACTGACCAAGAAAGACATTTCAGATGGGAAACTCCTGCCAGATGCGAAATTCCGCATCAAAGACAAGGAGGGGAATGTGGTGGCAACAGGCGTGACCGATGAAAAAGGGATTGCCGTATTCACCCTGCGTTATGGAAAATACACTTACCAGGAGTTTGAAGCTCCCAAGGGCTACCGGATTGACACCAGGGAGTTTCCATTTGAGATAAAAGAGGACGGGGAAATCATCAAAGCGACAATGACCAATGAAAAGGAGCCGGAGAAAAAAATTACCACGCCAAAGACAGGCGATGACAGCAGGACAGGGCTGTGGATTGTGTTGTCTATATTGGCAGGTGCGGGCATGGCAGGATTTGGCATTTTAGTAGCCAGGAAAATGAGGAAGAAGGATGATTGAACGATATGGACGGAAGGAAATGGCTCTGGATTGCGCTGATTGCATTTATGACAGGCGCGGTGGCATGGCTGGGGAATCATAAAAGGAACAAATAGGCTATCCACAAGACAGCCTTGTGCTGGGGGCGGCAACTGCCGCCCTTGTTACATATCGAAGGGAGGTGAAAAATTGGGAGATTACAAGCGCTGTGCTTAAATAGATGGCAGGCCTGAACGGGCAGGAAAGGAAAAGATTATGAGCGATAAAACAGAAAAGCGGATGGCAGGAAACTATGAAGTGATGCAGGGAATCGCAATTGGCGACAGAGAAGTGGTCTTTGGCGTGGACGAAAAGGCAGAACTGCCTTATTTCTGCGCCTTTTATGAAAAAAATGGTATTTTTGAATCCTATCAGGAAGGAATGGCAGGCGACGACTATGTGGAGATGACAGAACTGTTCGCAGACAGGGTGAAAGAACAGTGCGGGAAGGTGCGCGAGGAACGGGCAACTGTGGCTGTGGAACGGGTTAAAATCACAGCAGATATGTGTAAGCCTATGTTCCAATGCGGGGACATCGTGGGAAAAGTGATGGCAGTAAAACCAGAGTCGTTGAGGCCGGAGTATCGTTCCGTCGAACATCAGTTAATCTATGTCAGGGGAGGCAACGGGGCAAGGCAAAAGGCAATGGGAAGCTCCTGTTATTGCACGGTGCTTTATTCTGGCGAAAATGAGCGGTGGGAGCGGTATGACCTTGCAGGCGAAGTCAAGAGGGAATGTCTGCCCCAGTGGGCAAAAGAACGGGCGGCAGAGATTGCAAAGCAGCAGGAAGGGAAAAACAACAAAGAGAAAGGAAACATACAGGAGGCGCGGTAAATGGATGGAAACAGAACCAATGCAGGCTATCTTATTACTGCTTCCATCCCCGTTGGGAATGTGGAGTATGTGCTGGGAGTGAATCAGAAGGGACAAGAACAATATGTCACTTGGGAGTGCAGGAACAAAGCAGAGTATTTTTTTGGGCATTATACAGACGAACTTTTCAAAGCCATAAAAGACTTATGCCAGCGGGCAATGGCAGAAGTACAATACCTGGAACAGCATGAGCCGTGGGAAATTCGGCGGGATGTGGATTTCTTTGTAGCTATGGTGGAGTACCAGGGGAACCATGCAGCCATCCAGTTCCCAACAAGGGAACTTCCCGACCTATTGGGGAGCATTGGCATTACACTTCCGCCAGAGCGTGTCTACCTGGGCAGTAGGGAGATGAAAGTGCAGCTTCAGCGGGGAGGGGATAAGTTTGCTGATGCGCTGGTGAGTTTGTTTCAAGAAGACAATTCGCTGCGCATGGTCAATGAAGTGGCGAAAGAAGTATTATGTTCTGACTGGCGGGTGAAAGGCTGGCTGGAAGAAAGGGTGGGCAAAGACACTTACCACGACATTGAGGATGTGCTGCGTGATGCGGTCATGTATAAAAAATATTTAAAAGACGTGGAAGAAAGAGGAAGAAAAAGAGGACGAGAACGGTAAAAGACAGGAGGGCTTATTGTCGGACGGCGAATTGAGGGAGAAGCAAACAGCGAATTATTTTTCTGACATTTATCCCATTGACTGCGCAGTGCTGTCTGCAAATGCACAATCCTGCCCAAAATGCTGCACGTTGTTGCCGGTATTGCTTTCCGCCTGAAATGCAAAAGGCCATGGATCCCATTATGAGATCCGCAGCCCATATGAAACATTTAGTTTTTCCCCTGCTTGTCGGCCAGGGTCGGAAGATGGACCAGCCCGGTAGCAACGGTCACGGCATCCACCTTCCGTATCAGATGGCTGAGCCGTTCCTCATTCCAGAAGATATCAGAAAAATCAGAAAGCTCACAGCCAATATCGTGGTTCGGGATGCACAGGTAGTTCCCATATTTATGCCGTCCGGCGAGGATGTGGAAGTAAGTCCCCCGCCCATCGATCTCGGCTTCATACCATCCGGGGCCCCTGCCCAGTAAGAAGAGCCTTCCTGTCCAGGTCTCCCTGCGGGAGCCGTGCCTGAGGATACAGTTGTATTCCATAGCAGCACCCCCTATCCGAGGTTCTGGCTGCTGACGGAGGCGAGGATGACTTCTGTGTCGATCACCTTCTTCTCCATCTGCGCCCCAAGCGTCAGGGCATTGGTCATCAGGTTGTCCACCAGGCGGGGGTTCCCCCATAAGCGCGAACTTAATGAAAACTATACAAAAGGTGAATATTTTAGAAAATTTATAAAATAAAAAATTCACGACAAACGCTCTTTCGTGTAAAATGATTTTGCCAAATAATTTACCAAAAGAGGAATGTCATGAATTTACAAAACGATTTTAACAAATTAGACAGCAAGATACAAGAAGTTTTTGAAAACTGGGACAATAAAATCCTTCCACACCTGCCGCAACAAATGGATGAAATGGCGAAACGCACTGGCGCTCTGCACAGAAAACGTGGCGTATGCTCTTGCGTGGACCTGCTAAGGATGCTCTTTCTCTACGCCAGCTCAAATTTTTCCTTTCGTATCCTTGCGGCTGCCGCCTGTGCCCTTGGAATTTCCACTATTTCTGACACCGCCTGGCGGAAGCGTTTTTCCAAAGCTGCGCCTTTCCTGCATGAAATACTCCATTCCCTGCTTTCCGCCTTTCTTCCGGCAGCGGATATTTCTGCTTTTGACGGTGTGAAAAATGTGCTCCTGGCAGACGCGTCTGTCATCCGACAGAATGGAAAACAACAGCATCAGCAGCGTATTCACCTATGTTATTCACTGAATGAAAACAGGATGAAACAAGTGAAGGTTTCGGACCAGCATACTGCGGAATCCCTGGCTCATTTTTCAATGAAAAAAGGGGACCTTGTCCTGGCGGATGCCGGGTATGGGACAGCGCAGAATTTTATTTACGCACAGGAGCAGGGCGCGGATGTGATCCTGCGCATCA
>CAJTIR010000080.1 GCA_910576385.1 Lachnospiraceae bacterium | reverse complement strand
GTATCATAGATATCAGAATAACTCCTTTCTTGGGTGCATGGTTAATGGTTTCTGGCAACTCTATTATACCATATCCGGTGAGGAGTTATTTGTTTTTTGCAACAAAAAAACGCCGTATTTATACGGCTTGCGGCGTTTCGCAAACGCCTAAGTATAATATAGAGTGCGAGGAGGTGTTATCAATGCAGAAAGAAATACGGACAGTCTGCTATGATGACGATTGTCATCTTGAAGCATATCGTTTTGAGGGAATAGTCCAGCCGTTTCCGAATCATTTTCATGACTACTATGTGATTGGCTTTATAGAAGCAGGGACACGTTGTTTATCCTGCAAAAATAAAGAATATACGGTAAGTCAGGGAAATATTCTTTTGTTTAATCCAAACGATAACCACAGTTGTGTGCAATGCGACGGCGGAACGCTTGATTACAGAGGTTTGAATATCCCAAAAGAAACGATGCTGTCATTAGCAGAAGAAATAACAGGACAAAGTGTATTGCTTGGTTTTTCGGAAAATGTCATTAAAAATGATGAGCTGAATCTTTATCTCCATTCTTTGCATCAGATAATTATGAACGGTGGGGGAGAATTTGAAAAAGAAGAAATGCTCCTGCTCCTTATTTCATTACTCATCGAACAATACGGACAACCCTTTGAGAATTGTATTCCAGAGTGCGGCAAAGAAATAGAAAATGCCTGCATATTTATGTCAGAACATTTTGCAGAGCATATCACATTGGAAAACCTCTGTAAATGCAGCGGTCTTAGTAAATCGACCTTGCTCCGTGCGTTTACCAAGTCAAAGGGAGTTACGCCATATAGGTATCTTCAAACAATACGGGTAGGCAAAGCAAAGGAGCTGTTGGAGAAAGGCGTATCCCCTACCTCCGCCGCTATACAGACAGGCTTTTCAGACCAGAGCCACTTTTCTAATTTTTTTAATATGTTTATCGGATTGTCACCTGCCGCATACAGACGCATTTTCATGGAGGGCGGCAAGAATCATGAATAAAAAAGCTACCACAGGGCATATCACAGCTCTGATTACGATTGTGATATGGGGGACGACTTTCATATCCACCAAAATACTGCTTACGGATTTCACACCGATAGAAATACTGTTTTTCAGATTTTTGCTTGGATTACTTGTGCTGATAGCCGTTTATCCGAAACGATTGAGAATAAAGGATAAAAAGCAGGAGCTTACATTCGCTGCGGCGGGACTATGCGGGATATGCCTATACTACCTACTTGAAAATATAGCATTAACCTATACGATGGCTTCTAATGTTGGAGTTATTATTTCTGTCGCCCCGTTTTTTACTGCTGTTTTATCTCATGTATTTCTAAAGACAGAAGAAAAACTGAAAGTACAATTTTTTGTTGGTTTTGTAGTTGCTATGATAGGGATATGCCTTATCAGTTTTAACGGTAAGGAATTGGAGCTGAATCCCATTGGTGATATTCTGGCGATTGTTGCTGCATTCGTATGGGCAGTTTATTCCTTGCTTACACGAAAAATCAGCATCTATGGATTGAATACGATTGGGACTACAAGGAAGATATTTACATATGGAATACTTTTCATGCTTCCGTTTCTCTTTGTTTTTGATTTCAATTTGGATGTGCAAAAAGTTATAAAGCCAGAGTATGCCATAAACCTTATCTATTTAGGTCTTGGAGCATCAGCCCTTTGTTTTGTTACTTGGAATTATGCGGTAGGGGTGCTTGGAACTGTTAAGACAAGCGTGTATATTTATATAGTCCCTGTCATTACCGTTGTCACATCCGTTATTGTGTTAAAGGAAAAAATTACATGGATTGCTGCGATAGGAATAGGGCTTACCTTAATCGGCTTGTTTCTATCGGAAAGTAAATTAAAATTTAGGAAAAGAGGAAAGTGAAAATGAATGTAGAGAATGAAAAATGTGTGATTGTTGTCGATGAAAATTTACCTTTTGGGATTATTGCGAATACCGCCGCTATCCTCGGCATCACTATGGGAATGAAAATGCCTGATGTTGTCGGGAATGATGTGCTTGATTTAGAGGGAAATGCCCACATGGGGATTATACAGTTCCCCTTACCGATATTAAAAGGAAATACCGAGATACTTAAAAAACTAAGAACAAAGTTGTTTGAGCCGCAATTTTCTGAATTGACAGTTGTTGATTTTTCTGATTTGGCACAAGGGTGTAAGACTTACAATGAGTTCACCCGCAAAATGGCGAATACCTCAGAAAGCAGATTAAATTATATTGGAATCGCTGTCTGCGGAAATAAAAAGCAGATTAACAAGCTGACGGGGAGTATGCCTTTGTTACGGTAAAACAGAGGAAGCAGAGGGCTTATCCTTTTGTTTCCTCTTTTACCTTGCGTAGCCGATGTGAAAAACTTTCGATATGTGTCCCGACTATTTTAGAGATGTGCGTTCTATTTCTTGGCGGTAAAAATCAATTTTATCGTCCAGCTTTGCCATATGTTCCTGCAATGCTTTTATCTGCTCATTAAGGGACTCACGATGCACGGTCAGCATTTCCATTCTCTCATTAAGGGTAAGGTCGCCTTCTGCCCGCAGTTTGGCATAACGCTGTATTTCTTTAATCGGCATCCCCGTGTTTTTCAGACGCTTGATAAAGTAGGTCCATGCGAGGTCTTTGTCCGAATAACAGCGGCGGTTACTGGAATTGCGTTTCGGCGTAATCAGATTTTCATGCTCGTAATAACGCAGGGTATGTATCCCTAAATTTGTCATCCTTGAAAATTCGCCTATGGAATATTCCAAAAAAATCACCTCTTATCTCTTGACATAGAGTTTACTCTACATTGTATGCTCGTATTATATCAGCAAAGAGGAGGTTTTGTAAATGGTTCAGAATACAGAAAAGTACACGGTAATCACGGGGGCAAGTTCGGGAATAGGGTATGAAACGGCAAAAGCCTTTGCGGAGCGTGGGAGCAGCCTAATCCTTGTTGCCCGCAGAAAAGACAGACTGGAAGCTTTAAGGCAGGAAATTTTAGCTTTGCATCCGATGCTTGATATTGTAGTTAAGGCTGCGGATTTATCTGTTCCCCAAAATGTTTTCCAGTTATACGAAAGCATAAAATCATATCCGTTGCAGACATGGGTAAACAATGCGGGATTTGGAAATTATGGCAGCGTAGGGAATCAGGATTTGGAGAAAATCAGTCGGATGCTGCACTTAAATGTGGAAGCCCTCACTGTTTTTTCTTCCCTGTTCGTCCGTGACTTTAAAGATACGGAGGGGACACAGCTTATCAATATTTCTTCCTGCGGCGGCTATACGATTGTGCCTAATGCGGTAACATATTGTGCTGCAAAGTTTTATGTCAGTGCTTTTACAGAGGGCTTGGCGTGGGAGTTAAAAGCTGCCCATGCAAAAATGCAGGCAAAGGTATTAGCCCCTGCCGCAACAAAAACGGAATTTGGGAAAATTGCGAATGATGTCAGTGAATATGATTATGACAGATTATTTGGCGTTTACCATACAAGCACACAGATGGCGGCATTTCTGCTTGAATTGTACGACAGCGATAAAACGGTGGGCTTTGTGGACAGGGAAACCTTTTCATTTCATTTGTATGAGCCGCAATTTCAATATGCAGGCAGTTCATGCCATAACCAGAAAATGCAGTAGATTGAAATAGCCTTTGGTGTGGTAAAAAGGAAAAACAGAGGGGCTTATTCCTCTGTTTGCTCTTTTGCTTTACATATTCCGTGCGCCGCCCCTGCTATGATGGTCAGTTCCGCATCATCAAAAGTATTGAGAAGCACATCCAACCGCCGGCGCAAGGTTGTTTTTTCTATCTGGGTGTCTGGGTGTATGTACTGGTCTACGGATATATGGAACATCGTTACAAGTTGAATGAACAGTGGAAAACTTGGATTTTGCCCCTCTTTTTCTATTGACTGCAAGTGTCTTGCCGAAATACCAAGTTCCTCGGCTAATTCCTCTCTTGTAATCCGTTGTTTCTCACGGGCATCTGGAATTGCCTGCCCCAATTCCAGAAAGTCAGAGCTGTTTGCATGATTGCTCAATTTTCTCACCACCAGTACAATTAGATTTTACTATATATTGTACAGAAATGAGAGTTCTTCTTAAACGATGTACAATCTCCATGAATAAGAGATGTGATTTCTGATTTGTAGAGATTGGTTCTTACTTTTGGGATTTGCAGCAAGTTGGCGAAATATCTGCTTCATCTAAATATACAGTTCCCCAATCGCACATAGCGTCTAAGATTGGGGCAAGCGTATTGCCGAAGTCTGTTAAAGAATATTCCGTTTTGGGAGGAACGACAGGATAGACTTTTCTGTTTATCAGTCCGTCGTTTTCAAGTTCTCTTAGCTGCTGCGCCAACATTTTGTCAGTTGCTTTGGGTACTAATTTATGCAGTTCACTATACCGCAGGGTTTTACCCATAAGATGCCACAGAATGACCGATTTATATTTCCCGCCAATTAAGTCAATCGTTGCTTCTACGGGACAGTTATAACTGCTTTTGCAATTTACACTCATAGAAAATCTCCTAACTTACTTTTTAGATAGTATATACCCGAAAAGTACATTCTTGCCTCCCGATTTGTTTGCGATATAATTATAGTATAGGGAAACCTAAAATACAAGTTTAACAGGAGGAATACTTATGGAATTTTTAGAAATTGCGAAATCACGTTATTCTGTCCGTGATTACAAAAGCGGAAAGGTAGAGCCAGAAAAGCTGGAAAAAATTTTATTAGCTGCCCATGTCGCACCTACGGCTGCAAATTTACAGCCTGTCCGTCTTATCGTTGTGCAGGAGGACGAGGGATTGAACAAAGTAGGAAAAGCGGCAAACCTTTATGGAGCGCCTTTGGCAATTATTGTTTGCGCCGAACATACGAAAGCATGGACACGCCCGTTTGATAACAAAAAGACAGTTGATGTAGATGCGTCAATCCTTACAGACCACATGATGATGGAAGCGACTGAGTTGGGGTTAGGTTCTGTATGGATATGCTATTTTAAGCCCGATGTTATCAAACAGGAATTTAGGCTTCCAGACACCCTTGAGCCAATCAATATTTTAGCAATAGGATATGCAGGCGGAAACCCTGCTGACCCAGAACGTCATGCTACACAACGTATTCCGTTGGATGAATTAGTCCATTACGAAAAGTTATAAGTATTTGAAACAAATGGGTAAGCGTGATAACGCCCCGAAAAGATGATGGATAGGAACAGAGCCGATAAACTTGTGGGATTGTTCCACATATTATCGGCTCATTTCATTTTATGTTTCCATGTAAGTATGGTATGTCTTTCCCCAATCACATAGCTGCGACAAGATAGGGTTAAGGGTTGTTCCTATTTCACTTAAAGAGTATTCAACTTTGGGAGGGACTTCTGGAAAAACTTTTCTTACGACGATTCCTTGTTCTTCCAGTTCCCGAAGCTGCCCTGTTAATGTTTTTGTCGTAATGCCGCCTAAAAGCCTTTGCAGCTCGTTAAAGCGGATTGTCCCTTTAGATAAATGCCATAATATTTTTAGTTTCCATTTTCCGCTCAATATATTCAGACCGACTTCAATAGGGCATTGGTCGTGAACTGCTTGTGTTTTTGCCATGAATATCTCCATCCTTTCATACCTTAACCGCCCGCCCCTCAGGAGCATATATTATGGATGCCCTTTGGGTACAGTATTAAAAAAGACACTTCATATCAAAAAAGTGCGTACTTGAATTTTACTCTCTTTCAGAGATACTTATATTATATCAAATTTGTCAAGGAGCCGTAAATATGGTTATTGACAGTCACGAACACATCATGTTCCCGACAAAAACGCAGTTGGAAAAAATGGATGCTGCAGGCGTGGATAGGACAATCCTTTTTTGTTCCGCACCGCATCCAGAAAAAGCGGGTAATTTAAGTGAGCTTGAATCGGAGATGGACACATTATACAGAGTTCTTGCAGGAGCTAACAATAAAAAAGATAACATCCGACGATTGGAAAAGAATATTTTAGAGGTTACTGAAGCTATAAAAAACAATCCAGACCGCTTTCTGGGTTTTGGCTCTGTACCGTTAGGGCTAAGTTTAGAGGAAACACAGGAATGGATAGAAACACATATCACAGCCAATTCTTTATGTGGCATAGGGGAATTTACCCCTGGCAATGAGCAGCAGATTATGGAATTAGACACGATATTCCAATCAGTGCAGAATACAAGGTTATATCCTGTCTGGGTACATACGTTTCATCCAGTTACATTAGACGGCATTAAGCGGCTAATGGCATTATGTGAGAAGTATTCAGAAATACCTGTTATCTTCGGGCATTTAGGCGGCTCAAATTGGATGGATGTGATTAAATTTGCAAAAGGACATGAGAATGTATATTTAGACCTTTCAGCCGCTTTTGCTTCTATTGCTACAAAAATGGCATTAGTTGAGCTGCCAGAAAGATGTCTGTATAGCTCGGATGCTCCTTATGGAGAACCATATCTGTATAGGCAGCTCATAGAATTTGTAAGCCCTAACAAGACAACCGCAAAAATGGCGTTAGGTGAGAATATAGAAAAATTGTTGGATAGTCTTGGACTGATTACATAGCTTTTATTCCGCAATTTTTTACAATTCAAATTTTGTGCTTATTATTATGATATAGGCAGGCAGGAACACTGCCAATAAAATTTGAAAGGAAGTGCTGAGAATGGATTATAAAAATCTGTTTGAAAAATTCAACGAGGGAGGGAAGTTACTTTTACCAGATGCTATGGTAGCCTTTGACGCTATTCCGTGGTCGAAACATCCTACTTTTGAGGGTGTGGAATTAAAACATATTATCACATCCGAAAAGACAGATGGACAGTTCAGCTTCCATCTCGTGAGGATAGCCCCCAATAAGAAGATTGGCAATCATATCCACGAAAAGCAATTAGAAACACATGAGGTTATTTCTGGTGCAGGTATTTGTGTGAACAATGGAGCGGAGCTGCCCTATGAAGCAGGCATAATTTCCATTTTCCCTATCGGAGTGCCGCACGAAGTCATTGCAGGAGAAAATGGTCTTTACCTGTTCGCAAAATTTATGCCTGCGTTGTGCTAATTCATCTCCCTAGTTTTAATCTCCTCAATATTGCCGAATGGCACGAGTGCCCCAGAGGGTATAGAGGTATCCTTTAGGATTGTTTGGGAAGATAATTTGTAAGTCAGCGGAGGTAAGCCTACCTGCTTTTCAAATTGTTTTATGAAGTGGCTTTGGTCGCAAAAACCTGTGGACAAAGCCACTTCTGTTATTGTTTCGGCGTTGTGCATCAATCGTTGTGCCTTGCGGATGCGGTTTTGAAGCTGAAACTGATGCGGTGTAAGCCCCACTTCTGCCTTAAAACTTCGGATAAAATGGTATTTACTGATAAATGCGTTTTGTGCCATTTCTTCAATACTAAATTTGGTTTCGGGATATAATTCCAACTGCCTTTTTAGGTTATTGATCAATGGATTTTGTATTTCAGAGTGCCAATCTGTATAAGCGGCAAGCGAGTTTAAGCAGTCCAATAATTGTAATATCTGGTACGGATTGATTCTTTCTGTATTGAAAGCATTCATTAACAGAGCCATTATGTTATGCCTTATTTTATCGGCGGAATAGTGTGTGGCAATATTTTTATCAATACATAAACTTAGCAAAGTATAGCTGCTATGTGCTGAAATACTATGCGGCATATATGGGCAAATGATAAAGGTCTGATTTTTTTCATAAACCTTTTCATTATTATTCGCAGCAAGCACAATAGAGCCATCTAACACAATGCCGAGTGTGAGTATAGAAACATGGTTATGTGTTGGATAGGATATTGTTGAATTTTCGCAGAAAATCAATTCCATGCCCATATTTGAATTGTATATGTAGCGTATACTGTTTGTTGCCATAAGTATTACTTCCTAACTATTTATGTGCCTGCCAGATATTGTGCTTTATTCCCGCGAGCAACGAGCCAAGCGGACATACTGATATGTCCATTTGGCGACTGCCGCGAGTGGGGCTGTCGCCAAATGTAGCTTATATACAATATATGGCAGAGATTACAAAGTTCTGAATACCATATCTTGTATATAACAGCTATTTTGCAACAACCCCTTACTCGCTGAGGTTTTCATCTCCCCATTGTTTCATATGCTCAAAAACGGGAATGAAACTTTTGCCTAAGTCAGTAAGGTTATACTCCACACGGGGAGGTACTTCTTTGTAGTCATAACGGGTAAGGAAGCCATCGGCTTCCAATTCCCGAAGCTGCTTTGTCAGGCTTGATTCCGTAATATCGCCGATATGCCTGCGAAGCTCCCCGAAACGGTGTATATCCCGAAAGGCAATATAATAAATGATTTCGATTTTCCATTTACCGCCTAAAATTTTTTGTATGGTAGAAACGGTTTTGCAGCGTTCAACAGCCAATGTACTTTTTTTCATTCCTGCCACTCCCTTCTGAAATAGTATAACACGCCTTTTCTTAAAAATCAATGTACCGCTCTGATATAGGTACTACAAAAAAGTACAGTACTTGTAAAATCATTGTACGAAAGTATAATTAGTATATCTTATTGAACATTAGCAGTTCAATAAGTATAGATTACAGAAAACACCCTGCGGGTATCCCTATATGCACAAAAAGAAGCGCAGGAATAAGGAAACACCCTGCAGGTATACCATTATGGCGAAAAACATGCCAACAATAAGGAAAGGAGATGTGTTTATGCACTATACAGGAACAATTTGGCGGCCGCCGTATGAAGCAGCATCACTTTTGTTAGAGGTAACGGCAGGCTGTACACATCATAAATGTAAATTTTGTACTTTGTATAATGATTTGCCGTTCAAATTCAGAATGTCCCCTCTGGAGGATATTGAGAGTGATTTACGGGAGGTTAAAAGAGCAGCGAAAGGTTGTAACAGCGGGCGTACCCGCCGAGTATTTTTGACAGGAGCTAACCCCTTTGTTTTGTCTTATGACAAATTAACTGCGATTGCAGAGCTAATCCGCAAATATCTTCCGTCAGTGAAATCTATCGGCTCGTTTGCGAGGATTACAGATGTTATTCCTAAAACCGATGAGGAGCTTGCCAAACTGCGGGATATGGGATATGACGGTCTAACAATAGGAATAGAAACAGGCGATGATAAAGCCCTGCGGTTTATGAATAAGGGATATACCTCTGCCGACATCATAGAACAATGCCAGAGATTAGATGCAGCAGGCATTCATTACAGTTTCTTTTACTTGGTGAGCATTTCTGGGGCAGGTCGTGGAGAGATTGGAGCAAAATTGACGGCTGATATATGCAACCAGATACACCCTACGCTCATAGGGGCAAATATGCTTACAGTTTATCCCGATTCTGAACTTTTTGCAGAAATACAGTGTGGGAACTGGCAGGAAGAAGGAGAAGTTGAAAAATACAAAGAGGTACGGACGCTCATTGAAAATTTGCAGATACCTACCATCTTTGCGGCAATGGGGGCTTCCAATGCGTTCCAGTTTCACGGACGACTGCCGAAAGACAAGGAAAAGCTGTTGGTATTTCTCGATGAAATCATTGGAAACGTCAGTGAAGAAGAATTACAGCGGTATAGAAAAAGCGTCTATCATTTGTAAGAGCAGCATTTTGTGGGTGTACCGTTATGTGCAGAGAACTACACAAAAAGAAGAAAGCACCCTGCGGGTATATCTTCACAAAAAGCAGCGCAAAAAGGACGAAAGGAGCGATAATCATGCACTTTACAGGCAGAACTTGGCGACCGCCGTATGAAGCTCACTCGGTCATCATACAGGCTACCTCTGGCTGCACCTATAATAAATTTTTGCCATGAGTTACGAGAATCTGAAACTTAGGGCTTTGACCGTAAGGGATTATCTGATTAAATGCCAGACAATGTCTATGTTTGCGAGCATCCGTGATATTAAAAATAAAGAGGTGTGGCAGCTTAGGAAATTAAGAGCGATGGGTATTAACGGACTGAGCATCGGCGTGGAAAGTGGCGATGGCGAAACGCTTGCCCTTGCAAATAAAGGATATACGGCTGCTGATATTCTGGAACAATGCAGAAAATTAGATGAAGCGGGTATTGAATATTACTTTGTTTATATGACAGGTCTTGCGGGAAAAGACGGCGGATACCGTAATGCAAGGAATAGTGCTGAACTGTTCAGCCAGCTCAATCCGTATTTTGTTTCGGTGGACTCTCTTACGCTTTTCCCAGACACAGAGCTGTGCCAGATGGCGCAGCAAGGCTTGTTTGTCCCTGTTGAAGAAAAAGAGCGTATCCGTGAACTGCAAATACTAATCAACAACTTAAATATACGCACACATTTATTTGCAAACACGGTCTCAAATTTCACGCCCGTAACGGCGTATCTTCCATATGACCGTGAAAAGGTTACAAGTGAATTGCAATATGTATTAGATAATACGGATGAAATGGAGATGAGGAAGTATAGAAACAATTTAAAATCTTTAGGATAAGCCATGATGCTATCTTAATGCTTGTTCATCATATTTATTGCTAAATATGATTTTGTTCTAATTAACTTCTAATTAAACTATTAAAATCTTCAATTTATGGAGAAGTAAAAATAGAAAATTTCATAAAAATAGGGTTTGACAAACCGCTGGTTTTCATGCTAAAATGATTTGCACTAATTTAAAGGAGAACAGTTTCATGAGCTTTTACATCACAAACGAACTTCCACCTAAAAAGAAAATCAACTCTGTACAATCAAATCCGATGAAACATTGTACAGAGTATAGCGTAATATAACACGTTAGGATTTCATCGGGAAATGCAGCAGTACATGAGAGGGATTTTATGTCTTTTTCATATATTGTTTCTTTTCTCGTACAAATTTGTGTGCAGCAGGCTATGGACAGTGTTTTGTCCGTAGCCTTTTGTTGTATATGGGCTGTTTCCTGCAAGCGGTTTGCGATGGAACGGATATAGCAGAAGGCATGATACCAAGAGTATCTGACTTCTGCTATTTTTTTTGCGCGTAAGGCATAAGCCAAGCTGGAATGCTTGCATTCCAATTTGGCGCTGCCCGCGAACCGTGGGTAACTTGCATAAACATGTTCCCCACGGTTGCCCATTTTGGAAAATCAGACAGGAAAAAGAGAGGACAATGATTATGAGTTTATTAGAAGTTACGGGATTAACACATTCTTTTGGAGAAAATTATCTGTTTAAAAACGCAGATTTTACGTTGAACAAAGGGGAGCATATCGGGATTGTCGGTCAGAACGGGGCAGGAAAAAGCACGTTCATAAAGATTTGCACGGAGCAGCTTATCCCAGACTCTGGCAGGATAGTATGGCAGCCGAACACAAAAATAGGGTATCTCGACCAATACGCTCAAATTGAAAAAAGCGTGGCGATGAGGGAGTTCCTGCAATCCGCATTTTCTGAGCTGTATGAGATAGAAAACAGAATGAATGAGCTGTACTGCCAGTCTGCGGACGGGGATATGGCGAAACTAAACATGGCGGCAAGGTATCAGGAAGAATTAGAACGCAAAGAGTTTTATTTGATTGATACAAAGATAGAACAGGTAGCGACAGGTCTGGGCTTAACGGCAATCGGGCTAGACAGACCGATTGAGCAGATGAGCGGCGGGCAGAGGGCAAAGGTCATACTGGCGAAACTGCTGCTTGAGAAGCCAGATATTTTGCTTTTGGATGAGCCGACAAACTTTTTGGACAAAGAACACGTTACATGGCTCGCCGAATATCTTTCCAGCCTGCCAAATGCTTTTCTGGCAGTATCGCATGACTATGACTTTTTAGAGAGAATATCCACAAGGATATGCGACATTGACAACGAGAAGATTACAAAATATTTTGGCACTTATTCAGAGTTCACGAGAAAAAAGGCACTGCTCCGTGAGGATTATATCAGACAGTATGCCGCACAGCAGAAAACCATCAAAAAGACGGAAGAATTTATCCGCAGGAATATTGCAGGGAGAAAGTCAAAAATGGCTCGTGGCAGGCAGAAACAGCTTGACCGAATGGATAAGATGGAAGCTCTGGAACAGAAAGAAATCAAGCCACATTTTCGGTTTACGGCTCTCCCGCTGACTACGACAGAGCATCTAAAAGTAAAATATCTGGATGTTGGTTACCATTATCCTGTTTTGTCAGACATCAGTTTTTCCATAAAAGGGGGAGAAAAAATTGTTATGACGGGATTTAACGGCATCGGCAAATCCACCCTGCTAAAAACGCTTATCAGCCAAATATCCTCATTAAGCGGGAGTTTCCGTTTTTCGGAGCAGGTAAAGATTGGATATTTTGAGCAGGAGCTGGCATGGGCGGATATAGAAAAAACGCCCATTCAGATTGTTTCCGATGCTTATCCATCGCTTACGATAAAAGACGTGAGAAAGCGTCTTGCAGGCTGCGGCATTTCAAGCAAACACGCCATGCAGAAAATCGGGACTTTGAGCGGAGGGGAACAGGCAAAGGTTAAAATGTGCCTGCTCATGATGAAGCCGTGCAATTTCCTTATCATGGACGAGCCGACAAACCACCTTGATGCACTGGCGAAAGAATCGTTGAAAACAGCACTGGAAGAATTTGAGGGGACAGTGCTGTTGGTGTCGCATGAGGAAGCGTTTTACCGAGAATGGACGCAGAAAGTGATAAACATAGAAAAGAAAATATAGGTGAAAGGCACATTTCTAAATAGTGCCAGAGGCAAGGGGAAGCCCGCCAAATAAAAAACAGTGTTTGGTGGGCTGCTTTGCCATGCCAAAAATAAAAGTCCTTCCAAATCTGTTTTCAGTTTGGAGGGATTTTTTTACATATGGGAAGTGTGTTGTATTTACATATATTATATCGAGGATGGGTGGATAGCCTGTTAAAAAAATCCTCATCAGTACATGGGGGCTTTGTACCCTGCAAGTAGAAGTCATATTTCTACATATTGAACTAAAATCTCCCTAAAGGGGCTGTCGCATTAACGAATAAAAATTCGTGAAGCGACAGCTTCATTTTTGCTGTTTTTACATGTGATTTTAAGAAAAAGCCCCAGATCACTCTGTTATTCTATAAAAAGGGCATACTTTAATAAGCCATTTCCCATGACTTGAAAGTTT
>CAJTIR010000079.1 GCA_910576385.1 Lachnospiraceae bacterium | reverse complement strand
GTCACCCGCACGATTATCACCTCTGTTATCAGTATACCATACATCACTAAATATTACTAGATAACAAAACAAAAAGGTTGACAAAAAAATAAGCCTATTACAAGACTTAGAGGTACTTTTTTGATTACTGATGTGTCAAACTCCCGGGAACAAAAGAGGAAAAAATAGAAAAAACGGAATAACTTAATAAAATTTAATTTAAATGGCAAAGTAAATTGCAAAAAACTGGTTTATATTATATAATATTAAATAATCACCTTTTGAAGAAGGGAGGGGATAGAATGAATAGTTACCTCAGAAGCATTGGTTTTAGAAATTTAAAAAATAGGCGTGATATGAACCGTTTGATTGATGATATAGTAAAAAACCCAGATAAGAAAATTATAACTGAGGATGGGGATGGAAATGTATTCGCGGAATTGAGTAGAGAGTTTGGGCAATTTATTGGAATTGCGGTTCGTGGAGAATATCTGGATGATGTGAATTTTCATGTAGATTGTTATTATCCTTATTTTATTGGGAGTGGTGTGACCACAGAAGAGAAGGTGGAGATTGAGAAGCGTTCAGATCGAGAAGCGTACGCTGGTATCTGTGATGAAATGCGGATTGGAGTAACATTAATCTTTTATTTGCAGAATGTAGTAGAATATCTGCAGGAATCCCGTTCTAAAAATGGTAGGAGGATTCCTATTAATACCACAATTTCAGCGTTGTCAACAGGTGGAAAAATTGTTTTGCCAGTATATAAAAATGAATCTCAAATTAAGAGTAGTGAAAAATATAATAATAATCGCAATCATTTAATGGCGGCAGCGCGAGAAGGTGATGAGGAAGCGATGGAAAGTTTGACGCTGGAGGATATTGATACGTATTCTATGATTTCAAAGAGAATTATGAAAGAAGATATCCTTTCCATTGTAGACACTTATTTTATGCCTTATGGGATAGAAAGTGATCAATACAGCATTATGGGAAAGATCTTAGATTTCTATACCTTACAAAATAAGCAAACACAAGAAAAATGTTATGTGTTGACATTGGATAGTAATCATTTAATTTTTGATGTCTGTATCAATGAGGAAGATTTGCTTGGAGAACCTGCACCTGGACGACGATTTAAAGGAACAATATGGATGCAGGGGCAGGTACATTATAATATATAATATCTTTTCCATTTGAGATTTCATTGTTGTCTATGTAGATGAGAATTGTATTTTAATTATTATATAAATCTAATTGACAAAAAGTTTGATAACAGGTATAATTTAATAGATTGTTTAATTGTCGCTATAGCTCAGCTGGATAGAGCGACCGCCTCCTAAGAAAGTGTTAAAACATTCGCCTAAGAGGAAAAGGAAAAAGGTAACAAGTAAAACTAAATATAGATTTTGTAACTGTCGCTATAGCTCAGCTGGATAGAGCGACCGCCTCCTAAGCGGTAGGTCGGAGGTTCAAATCCTCTTAGCGACGCTGAAAACATCGCCGAAAACATTGATTTTTCAAGGTTTTCGGCGTTTCTCATTTTCCAAAAGAATTTGAACTCATAACAATGTGCGATTAGCAGAAGCGATTTTTGCTAATCAGATTTGACTAAAGAGAAATTGAACTGTTAATTATCGTCACCGATTAGCTTGCTAATGATTAGCAAGAAATTTGATGTTTTTGCTAATCAAAATGGCTCTCCTGCTAATTGGAGAAAAAATCGTGCTAAAAAGTCTGCTAATTGAAAAGGCAAAAGTTACTCGTTCAAAGAGCTTTTTTCTGGTGTTACATAATCCCGTATGTTTGAATATATTGCCGTCTGTTTATATAATGAAAGAAAAAAGGACGGTGATATGAATGAGAGAAAAGAAAAATCATTTATATGTGGATAGTGAAGAAAGAAAACTCCTGTTGCATGTTCCGTGAGATAGGCGGCAGGAAGAAACTGAACGCTTTGTACAAAACGCAGGGCGGAATCTGCCCATACTGCAAGGAAGCGATAACGGTAGAAAAAGGTTTCAGAATCCATACAGTTATAGGGGGAGATTTCAAAGAGAGAAAGTTTTTATTACACGCAGCCTGCCATAGATTTATCCATTACTCGAAAAATGTTGATGAACCGGCTCTGGTAATGCAGGGCTTATAAGTGCTTGAGCCGTGTGAGGGGAAACTTTCATGCACGGTTCTTAGGGGGGAAGGCGGTAGTAATACCGCTGACCTACCCGACCAGTTAGTGGAGGGAAAGCAGAAATTCATCAGCCAGATAATGACGAGCAAAAGCCCTGTCCGTTCTGCGGAGGACGTGGACGAAGTGGAACTTTCTTTTGCGGAGGTTAAAATGCTTGCCACAGGCGATGAAAGGTTTAAAGAAAAAATGGATTTGGATATGCAGGTATCAAAGCTGAAAGTCTTAAAGCAGAGCTATCTTTCCGAGCATTACGACCTTGAGGACAGGATACTGAAGCATTACCCGCAGGCGATTAAAGACTACGAGGAACGCATCACAGCCTATGGGAATGATGTAGCGATAGCAAATCAGCATAAGCCGCAGGGCGAGGATAGGTTCTGCCCAATGACCTTAAAAGGCGTGACCTATAAGGAAAAAGCGGACGCAGGCGAGATGCTTCTTGCCGTCTGCAAGGAAAATCCGCTGTCAAACCCCGTGGAAATCGGCAGCTACCGTGGCTTCAAGATGGAGGTTTACTATGATACAGTCAACGCCCACTATTGCTTAAACCTCTGCGGAATGAGGAAACACAAGGTAGAGTTAGGCGTAGACGCCCTCGGAAATCTGACCAGAATTGAGAATGAGATTGCCAAATTCCCTGCAAGACTGGAAGCCGCCAAGACCAGAAAGGCGGAAACCATCGCACAGCTTGAAACCGCAAAAGTTGAGGTTGAGAAACCGTTTGCTTTTGAAAATGAGCTGAAAGAAAAGACAGAAAGGCTGAACGCCCTCAATATCGAACTGAATCTGAATGAAAAGGACAACTCTGTTATTGATGATAAGCCAGAGCAGAATGAAGAGCCGCCAGAGAAAAAAAGTGCGGACAGGGAGAGGTAAAATCCAGTTTGCACATTTGTATTGAGGATTTCTGGGCAGTATAATAAATGACAATAAGGAAAAGTCGGAGGTGAGGAAGAATGTCTGATGCGTTCAGATTTGAAACTTTTGTAGATGTCCACAGCAATGTCTTTAATGAATACCTCGGTTCTGTTATCGCAAAACTGTCCAGAGAAAACGGGGAATACCGTGCCGTGAGAGCTGAAATTGAGAGCCTTTATGAGAAATATCCGAAAGTCTTAGGCGTGTTTGATACGGAAACATCAGCGGAACTGACCGAGGAAGAATGTACGGCACTCATTAAAGTGATGGAGCTTAGGAACAAACTCACGGATATGGAGATAAGCTTATTACGCTCTCCACCTGCGAATACTCCGCCCAGAACGGCAGGCTCGTAGTCGTGGCAAAAAAGGTAAACTGACATGACCGCAAATCCTCTGGGAAAGGAGGTCGGTGTTTATGGCTGATATAAAGACCAGAGATGCGGTCAAAGGCACGATAAAGACCCTTGACAAAGCTGCCATTGCAGGGGAACGCATGAAGTCCGCCTATGCAAAGACAAAGGATAAGGCAGAGCAGGGATATTACGCAGAGGAAAATTGCCCCACAGAATATGCTTCTGATAAGGTTTCCCATGTTTCTGGGCGTATCAAAGATGAGGGAATCCACCAATTTAATAAACAGGGGCAAAGGAGCGTTACGACCACAAAAGAGAATATCAGTAAAGCAAAGGATAAAATCGCTGATTTTAAGACTAAGCGTGCGGCAAAAGCCGCAGAGCAGAAAAAGGCACAGGCTGTTGCAGAACAGAACGGCTCGCTGATCCGAAACGGGGCAGCGAGCCGTTCTCCTGTCCCCGATGTTCCCAAGCAGGGAGAAATGCCCCAGACCCAGACAGGGGCAAGCCAGTTGATAAAGACAAGACAGAA
Organism: Lachnospiraceae bacterium; assembly: GCA_910576385.1. GTDB lineage: Bacteria > Bacillota > Clostridia > Lachnospirales > Lachnospiraceae > Petralouisia. The sequence continues at coordinate 9,664 of CAJTIR010000079.1, read as the reverse complement.
GGGGAAAAAGACCATCAAGACCACAGCCAGAAATGCGGAGAGAACCGTCAAGACCACAGCAAAAGGGACGGTCAAGGCGACGGAAAAAGGCGTAAAAACCGCAAAGGCGACATCAAAGACGGCGATTAAGACCACGGAGCAGACCGCAAAGGCGGCACAGAAAACGGCGAAAGCATCTGCCAAAGCCGCCCAGAAAACAGCACAGACCGCAAAAGCCACGGCAAAGGCGACAGCCGAAGCAACGAAAGTCACGGTCAGAGCCACCATTGCTGCGGTTAAGGCAATCATAGCAGGGACGAAAGCCCTTATTTCTGCGATAATCGCAGGCGGTTGGGTTGCCGTATTGATAATCCTTATCGTCGTCCTGCTTGGGTGTGCCGTTTCCCTGTTCGGCGGCGGCAGCGACAGCACTTCTTATACCCCTGTCAGTGCGGAAGTGGAAGCCTACACGCCGCTGATACAGAAGTATGCGAAGCAGTACGGCATCCCCGAATATGTGGAACTGATAAAAGCGGTGATGATGCAGGAATCTGGGGGAAAGGGCAGCGACCCGATGCAGGCGGCGGAGGGGAGCTTCAACAAAAAGTACCCCCATGAGCCGAACGGCATCAAAGACCCCGAATATTCCATTGAGTGCGGCGTGCAGGAATTAATAGCCGCCCTCACATCAGCCGAGGTGGAAAGCCCGATTGACATGGAACGTATCAAGCTCGCCTTGCAGGGCTACAACTTCGGCAACGGCTATATCTCATGAGCAAAGACCAACTACGGCGGCTATTCCTATGCAAATGCGGTGGAATTTTCCGCTATGCAGGCACAGCGGTTAGGTTGGGAAAAGTACGGCGACACGCAGTACCCCGCCCATGTGTTACGCTACTATCCATACGGACGGGCATTTACAAGCGGCGGAAATCAAGCCATTGTGGAGGTTGCCTTAACGCAGCTCGGCAATGAGGGCGGACAGCCTTATTGGAGCTGGTATGGATTTGACGGGCGTGTGGAATGGTGTGCCTGTTTTGTTTCGTGGTGCAGTGAACAGTGCGGCTATCTGGAAAGCGGCATCATCCCGAAGTTTTCCCTCTGTTCGGACGGCGTGGACTGGTTCAAAGGAAAAGGACAATGGCAGGATAAGAACTATGAGCCGCAGGCAGGCGACCTTATTTTCTTTGATTGGGGAAATGACGGCTCAATCGACCATGTGGGAATCGTGGAGAAATGCGAGAATGGAACGGTCTACACCGTGGAGGGCAATTCTGGGGATGCCTGCAGGCAGCAGAGCTATCCAGTCGGGAGCAGCTCAATCTACGGTTACGGAGTTCCACAATATTAAAAGAGATGCCATCCGTTATGGGTGGCATATAAATACATAATTGGAAACTATAAAGCATATAGCTTGTTATGTTATCCTTCTGATTTGCGTTCTATTTCATGACGGTAAAAATCAATTTTATCGTCCAATTTTGCCATGTGTTCCTGCAATACTTTTATCTGTACATTAAGGGATTCACGATGCACAGTCAGCATTTCCATTCTTTCATTAAGGGTAAGGTCGCCTTTCGCCCGCAGTTCGGCACAATGCTGTATCTTTTTTAGATTATTTTTCGTCAAAATCACAATATAAAATTGAACAAAAAATGCGTCTTTTTTGCAATGATTTCCATTCATGCGTTTATTCTGATTCAATTATGAAATGCCCTTGACAAAATTGTAGGTTAGAGCTATAATTTTGAATACATACACATGTATGTACTTGGAGGTGATAAAATGCCGCGCCATGATCCAGACCAAAAAACAAAACAGGATATATTGGAAACTGCAATGCACCTTTTTACAGAAAAAGGAATAGAGAATGTGAATATTGAAGATGTTGTAAAAGAAGTTGGAGTAACCCGTGGAGCTTTTTACCATTACTTCAAATCTAGAGAAGAATTGATTTCGGGTGTCATTTATAAGTCTTTCAATGACAACAATCCATTTATCCTTGCTAATAAGCAAGAGGGTCTGAATGCACTTGAAAAGCTGCGTTTTGTATTCAAACTTGATTTACGTCCTCGTTTGGATATGGACGATACTTTGAAAAGTGATATGCAAAAATTGGGAGATAACCCTATTATCTTTAAGAATGAGTTGCTTACCCAAATAAATGTAGTGGCTCCCCATGTGGAAAGATTATTGACTGAGGGAAACAAAGATGGTTCACTCTCTGTTAAATATCCAAAGCAAACAGCACAGGTTATTTCTTTATTGGTATCTTCGTGGTTAGACATATTTACTTTTCAGGTGTCTTATTCTGAATATGCTGATAAGGTATCATTTCTTGAACTGTTAGGGAAATTATTAGGCGTACCCTTTATGGATAAGGAAATGAAAGAACTGTTTTTAGAAATAGGCAAAGTGCAATTTGAAGCGAAATAGAAATCTTTAATTTTACTGCCTGCGATAGGGCAGTAAAATTAAGGTTATATACATACATGCGTATGTACCTAAAATAAGGAGGACAATATGACTGACAATATGATTGTAGTTTCAGACCTAAAAAAATCTTTCAAGATAAACCGTGTTTTGAGAAATGTTACTTTTACTGTTCGTAAAGGTAGCATCTTTGCATTGCTTGGCTCAAACGGAGCAGGAAAAACAACAGTCGTTAAAATCCTTTCTACGTTAATGAAGCCTGACAGTGGCAATGTAACGATTAACGGACTTGATGTAGTTCGTCAAGGATATTATGTGCGTGAGTGCATTAGTCTGACTGGGCAATTCACAGCGGTAGATGAAGTTTTGACAGGTAGAGAAAATCTAAATCTTATCGGACAGCTTAAACGTCTGAACGGTGTCAAAAACAAGGTGAACGAATGGTTGTCTTTCTTCCATTTGCAGGACGCAGCAGACAGAAAAGTATCTACTTATTCTGGAGGTATGCGCCGCAGATTAGATATAGCCATGAGCCTTATGGGAAAGCCACAAATTATTTTTCTTGATGAACCTACCACAGGACTTGACCCTCAAAATCGTATCGCTATGTGGGATTTGGTAAAAGAATTAGCTGTCGGAGGAACGACGGTATTCCTTACTACACAGTATTTGGAAGAAGCAGAGTATCTTGCGGATTATATCGCCATTCTTCATGGTGGTAAGATACTTGCGGAGGGGACACCGCAATACCTAAAAACGATAATGCCGCATCGCGGCGCACAACTCAATTTTCAAAGTGAAGAACAAGCAGCCGAAGCAATGGCATTATTAAATGAGAACGGTATAACGATTGAAAGCTTTGAGCAGAAACTTCCCTCTTTGGAAGATGTGTTTTTAGCGTTGACTGATGAAAAAGGAGGAAAATAATCGTGCATAAACTCAAAGGTTTATCATTTCTTGACTCTTGGATAATGTTCAAACGCTGCCTGCTTATTTCTTTGCGAAACCCCGAAGCATTGTTGATGGCAACAATAACACCGTTCTTTTTGATGCTCTTGTTTGGAACGGTATTTGGGAATATAGCAGATGTGGGAAGCCTAAACTACATTGATTTTATTGTGCCGGGGATTATTATGCAAAGTCTTGGACAGGCTTCTCAACACTCGGCAATGAACGTTGCAACAGATATGACAAAAGGCATAATAGACCGTTTCCGTTCTATGTCAATTTCAAAATCTGCCGTACTGATAGGTCATACTGGTGCGGGAGTAGTGAGGAATACAATTTCAAGCACCGTAATCATTATTACCGCCTTTGTCCTTGGTTTTCGACCACATGGCGGTTTTGTGGATTGGCTTATTGTTGTAGCCTTGCTTACCTTAGTAAATATTGCGATTTCATTGATTGCTGTATTATGTGGACTAATTTCAAAAACACCAGAAGGCTCCAGCGGTTTAATGTTCCCACTCTTTATTTTGCCTTTCATCAGTTCCGGCTTTGCTCCTACTGATACCATGTCTGGCGGTATTAGGTGGTTTGCAGAAATACAGCCTATGACACCGATTATTGACAGTATTCGTGCCTTGACGCTTGGCTTGCCTTTGGGGAACAGCTTGTGGATAGCTCTTGCTTGGTGCATAGCAATAATTATAATTGCGTTTACCGCAGCAGCACAAGTTTATAAGCGCAGACTATCATAGGTACATTGTACCTTTTACGTAATTTTTTATAACAGTTTTATATATTCACATATGGAGAGAACTTTATAAGATATATAAATAACAGGAAAGGAGTATATTGCATGGTTTTTAACACAGGTGCGGCATTGCTGGATGCCGTTGTGCTGGCTATGATATCCCATGAGCCAGAGGGTACATACGGGTATAAGATTACACAGGAGGTACGGCAGGTCATTGAGATTTCCGAATCTGTGCTGTATTCAGTTCTGCGCAGGTTACAGAAAGATGAGTGTCTGGAAGTGTACGATATGGAATGTATGGGGCGCAACAGGCGTTACTACAGGATTACGGAGAAAGGAAGAACACAGCTTAATCCGTATATTAGCGAGTGGTATCGGTATTCTGCCAAATTGAACGGTATCTTTGAGGGATGTTTAAGGAATGAATAGAACAGAATTTATGAGCAAACTGTCGGCTCTGCTTGGTGATGTACCGTCTACGGAGTTGGAAAAGGCAATATAATATTCAAAATACAAGGAGGAAATCTAATGTCAACAGAACAAGCCATTCACACGAAAGGATTATGCAAATCCTTTGGAAAAAATGAGGTGCTTCGTAAATGCTCATTAACCGTAGAAAAAGGAACAATATATGGCTTTTTGGGTATCAATGGAGCAGGAAAAACAACTATGTTCAAAATACTAACCGGCTTATTAACACCTACTTTGGGCGAGATTCAAGTATTGGGAAAAGATATTACAGTACAGAAAGCTGATATGTTACGGCATATCGGCAGTATGATTGATGCTCCTGTTTTTTACGAACATTTATCAGCAAGAGAAAACCTAAACATACATCTTGCCTATATGGGTGTTAAAAAAGCCGATACAGAAACGACCTTATCCAAAGTTGGATTGCAGAGCGTCGGCAATCAGCCCGTTTCGGAGTTTTCACTTGGTATGAAGCAACGTTTGGCTATTGCACGTGCTATGGTACATCAGCCTAAACTGCTTATACTAGACGAGCCTGTTAATGGGCTTGACCCCGTAGGTATTCGTGAAATGCGTGATTTATTCAAAAGCCTTGTAGAAAAGGACGGAATAACTATTCTTTTTTCAAGTCATATTTTATCTGAGGTAGAACATATAGCGGATAAAATCGGTATCATTTCAAATGGTGTGATTGTGCGGGAAATGACATTGCAAGAATTGAAAAAAGACAGCTCATTTAACCTTGAAGAATATTTCATTTCGATTGTGAAAGAGGGGGAAAGATAATGTTGAATTTGATAAAACTTGAAATTAAGCGTAACCGATTGAAAGGCTACATAACTGCGGGACTTTTAATTACAGTTGCAGTATTAGGTCTTGTTTACTTATTTGCTGCAATACCACATCTTGACGCTTCTGATACAGATGTTCAGATATTTATTACATATAACGGCATAGCCACCTTATCGTTAGTTGTTGCTACGGCTTGCTTTTCTATCTTATCGTCGGCAATGTATAACAGATTTATTGTTGAAGAATATGCAAGCAAAAAAGTTTTTTTGCTTTTCTCATACCCTGTTAAGCGAAGCCGAGTATTATTGGCAAAAGTTATAACTGTATTTTTGTTTACATTTGTTTCCATGCTGTTTAGCGGCGTGATTACTTTTGTAATATTCTTTACCACCGAAGCGTTTGTTCCTATTTGTCAAGAAGCTATAACAATGTCAACGCTATTCGGGGTCGCAATATCGCTTATTGCTTACTCTATAATAGCTGCTGCATTGGCGGTAATATCTTTGTGGTTTGGATATTGGAAAAAATCCGCTTCTGTAACAATTATAGTGGGCGTGATTGTTTCATGTGTTTTCGGTAGCTTTGCGTCTGAAATCCTTTTAGCAGGAGGGGTATTTAACAACGTGATTGTTTTTGTAATTGCGGCGGCAAGCATATTAGTTGCTTTCATTTTGACAACAGCACTCTCCCAAAAAATCAGCACTATGGAGGTGTAATGCTTTCAATTTGGACGAAAAACGAGGATTTGCTATGATGGCTGAACAATGGTTATTATGCCCAGTATGTGGCAACAAAACCCGTGATAAAATTAGGGAGGATACGGTTTTAAAAAACTTTCCCCTCTTTTGCCCTAAATGTAAACATGAAACGCTTGTAAATGTGAAACAACTGAATCTAACAATTATTCAAGAGCCAGCCGCTAAGCCGCAGAGCCGATGAACTTGTGAGAAATTACAGTTTATCGACTCTGTCTTTATGTAAACACAGGCAGGACAAGCACACCGAATAAAAAAACGATGTTTCGGTGAGCTGATTTGTCATGTTTTGAAATCTTTCCGACTTCGCTTTTTTGAAGTTCGGAGGGATTTTTTTGCCTGTAAGCAGCGACTTCTACTTACATATACCATATAAAGTATGGACGGATAACCCGTTAAAAAGAATCCTTGTCAACACAAGGGGGTTTTGCACCAAACAAGTAGAAGTAAAATCTCTATATATCAGAACTAAAATATCTATAAACCGTAAAGGTCTAAAAGCCTTTGCGGTTTTTCTTTTGTCGATTTTTGCAGGAATACGCTATAAGGCGGTTTCTGGCATTGGATGCCGTTCTCCACCTCTCAATCTGGATTTTCAAAAAAATTCAGATTGGAGGTAGAAAGAATGTCATTCAATTATGGCAGAGAAGAAAAGAAATGGAGGCTCTGGAAAGAAGCCGAGGAAAAGCAGTTGCGGAGTTTGGGTGTCAGCGAGGACACTATCGAGCAGCTCCACACTCACGATTGGGAAGTCTTTAATTCTGACAGGAAGTATTACCGCAGGCTAAAAGATGCAGGTACATATCTTGAAGAATTTGCCGAGGATGTGGCACAGCCCGAAGTGGGAACGGTAGAGGATTTTCTCGACAGCATTGAGAATCAGCAGCTATATCAAGTTTTGATTAAGGTAGACAGGCTTACCCTGCAAATCATTGTGATGAAAATGCAAGGCTATTCTACACATGATATAGCGTCGTTGCTTGGGATGACAGAGCAGGCAATTTACAAGCGTGTGAACAGGCTCAAAGAAAAAATTAAAAAAAATTTAAAGTAGCGTCCAAAAACGGGCGTTGCCGAGGACTATGGGGTGTAAGGCAAAAAAGCCTTTGCCCCATTTTCTTTTGTATGCTTATGGCGGTGGTGTAAACGGAGACATCCTCAAAAAAGCCACAAATGGATAGCGAAAAGATATTTCAGACAGGTCGGGACAAGAATCTGGACATTCAGCGTGAAAACGAGCGATTCATTTGAACTCAACTTGATTTATGCCACTGACACAAAAATCGTAAGGTGGCTGAAAACAAAATCAGAAGCGACGCCATTTGACGCCAGATACGCAGAATATTTTGAGGACAGGGATACCGAAAGAATGTTCCGTGAGATAGGCGGCAGGAAGAAACTGAACGCTTTGTACAAAACGCAGGGCGGAATCTGCCCATACTGCAAGGAAGCGATAACGGTAGAAAAAGGTTTCAGAATCCATACAGTTATAGGGGGAGATTTCAAAGAGAGAAAGTTTTTATTACACGCAGCCTGCCATAGATTTATCCATTACTCGAAAAATGTTGATGAACCGGCTCTGGTAATGCAGGGCTTATAAGTGCTTGAGCCGTGTGAGGGGAAACTTTCATGCACGGTTCTTAGGGGGAAGGCGGTAGTAATACCGCTGACCTACCCGACCAGCTCGTGGAGGGAAAGCAAAAATTCATCTCCCAGATAATGACGAGCAAAAGCCCCGTCCGTTCTGCGGAGGACGTGGACGAGGTCGCCCTCTCTTTTGCGGAGGTAAAAATGCTTGCCACGGGCGACGAGCGTTTCAAGGAAAAAATGGATTTGGATATGCAGGTGGCAAAGCTGAAAGTCTTGAAACAAAGCTATCTTTCCGAGCATTATGATCTTGAGGACAGGATACTGAAGCACTACCCGCAGGAGATTAAGGAGTATGAGGAACGCATTATAGGCTATGGGAATGATGTGGGGATTGCCAGCCAGCATATGCCGCAGGGCGAGGACAAGTTCTGCCCGATGACTTTAAACGGCGTGACCTACAAAGAAAAAGCGGACGCAGGCGGGATGCTGCTTGCCATCTGCAAGGAAAACCCGCTGTCACAGCCGATAAAAATCGGCAGCTACCGTGGCTTTCAGATGGAAGTTTTCTATGATACCGTCAATGCCCACTACTGCTTAAATCTATGCGGAATGAGGAAATACAAAGTGGATTTAGGAACGGATGCCCTCGGCAATTTAACGAGAATTGGGAATGAGATTGCCAAACTTCCCGCAAGACTGGAAGCCGCCAAGACCAGAAAGGAGGAAACTACCGCACAGCTTGAAACCGCAAAAGAGGAAGTGAAGAAGCCGTTTGCCTTTGAAAACGAGCTGAAAGAAAAGACGGAACGGCTGAACGTTCTCAATATCGAACTGAATCTGAATGAAAAAGATAAGACTGTGATTGACGATGAGCCAGAGCAGAACGATGAGCAGCCAGAGAAAAAATGCACGGACAGGGAGCGTTAAATCCAGTTTGCACATTTGTACTGCTGATTTTGGGGTATTATAATAAGGACGATTAGAAAAAATCGGAGGTGAGGAAGAATGTCTGATGCGTTCAGATTTGAAACTTTTGTAGATGTTAATGACAATGTTTTTAATGAATATCTCGGCTCTGTCATCGCAAAACTGTCCAGAGAAAACGAGGAATACCGTGCCGTGAAAGCCGAGATTGAGAGCCTTTATGGGAAATATCCGAAAGTCTTAGGCGTGTTTGATACGGAAACATCGGCGGAACTGACCGAGGAAGAATGTGCCGCACTGATTAAAGTGATGGAGCTTAGGAACAAACTTACGGACATGGAGATGCAGTCGGTCTACTTCCGTGGCTGCTATGACAGCGTGGGGTATCTGAAAAAGGCAGGAATTTTGTAACGGACTGACCGAGGGAAAGACGGCATTGGCGTAGAGCTGATGCCGTTTTTACATAACCATGTAGTGGAAAATTTCATAAGTATATGGTAAAATAAACAAAAATTTAAAGAGTAAAAGGTGCTTAATATGGATTACTAAAGTATAATGGACACTATGGGAATTAAGATTGGTAAAGAGGGATAGTTTTTATGAAAGTATTAGATATTTTTTCATGGCTGCCTGCAAAGCAAATTAGTTTGGAACAATTAGAGCAGATTTTTATAGATTACAAATCTGGCAATTTTAATAGTGGATATATTGTTTTATCCGAACATCCAAATACTGTATCCGAAGATATTTTGACTTGCAAAAATGACTTGCTGAAAGAGGGAAAGAATGTTGCTTTCATTCTAAAAGAAGAAAAAGTCATTGCTGTCATTGGTTATCAAGAGTGACATAGACAATTGCGAAACAAGTTCAAAATCTTGATTCCAATAGGGCAAAGGCCCGGTTGAGCCGGACTTACAGGAGGTGGATGTGGATAACAAGGATTTTATGGCATGGAAATAAGGCAGATAGCGGTATCTGCCTGCAAAACAGTATGTAACGCATGAGATTATGCAATCAATGG
>CAJTIR010000078.1 GCA_910576385.1 Lachnospiraceae bacterium | reverse complement strand
GATTGATGATGCCATAATCCACAGGCCAAAAGCACTTGGCAGTTATATTGAAAAGTTATCCACTTTTCGTGATAAAGCAATGGTAAAACAGAAATTTTATTTTCTCTGTTTTGACCAAAAATCAATATGCCCTAAACGGGGTGCTGAATAGTTACTATTATGAAAAGGAGCAGTTATTGCCGCAGATTGCCCGGACAAGCCAGAAATACAGGCAGTATTCGGATTCGGATATTGAGTGGATAAAAATGGTTCAATGCCTGAGAATGGCAAATGTCCCGATCCAGTCAGTCAAAAAATATATTGCCCTGTTGGTACAAGGCGGGAAAACAATGGAACAGCGGTATGGCATGGTTCAGGATTATATCAAAGATATTCAGGAACAGATGAACCGGTTACAAAATGCGCTTGCCTTAACACACGAAAAGTCAGCATTCTATGAAAAACTTTTAAAGGAACCGTCAAGCAGGGATTTAACATATCTGGAAGAATGGGAATTGTTTAAAAACGGAGAAGGGAAGGAAGAATGAAAACGGTTTTGATTACGGGAACCACCAGCGGAATCGGAAAAGCCTTTGCAGAAAAATTCGCATATGAAGGGTATAATTTGATTCTTGCTGCAAGGAATGAGCAGAAGTTAAAACAGCAGCAGGCAGCTTTGCAGGAGACCTATCATGTGGCAGTGAAATATATTGCTCAGGATTTGACACAGGAGAATGCGGCAGGCTTGATCATGGCAGATATAGATAAATGGAAAGCCACTATTGATGTTCTTGTAAATAATGCGGGCTTTAATGAGTGTGGCTTTTTTGTGGATACCAGCCTTGACAGGGAGCTTGAAATGATAAATATGCATATCCGGTTTGTAACAGAATTGACAAAACGTATATTGGTACATATGAAAGAAAACGGTTATGGGAGAATCCTGAATGTAGGCTCAACAGGCTCTTTTATCCCATCTCCCACAGATGCTGTTTATTCTGCTACGAAAGCATATATTATGTCTTTTTCCAATGCTTTACGCGGCGAGCTTAGTAAAACAGGGATAAAGATAACTACTTTATGTCCGGGGGCAACGAAGACAGAATTTGCTGCAAAAGCGAATATTCAAAACACATTGTTATTTAAGATTGCAGTTATGAACCCGGAAAAAGTAGTGGGGATTGCTTACCGTAAGATGATGAAAGGAAGAAGGCTGGTTATTCCGGGGATATATAATAAGCTGTTGGTTGTATTTTCTAAAGTAATGCCTATAAGCCTGACAAATAGGATTACGGTTTTCATGATGAGATAAATGTGGCAAGGTTGGAAAAGATACCATTGATTATGTAAAGACCGCCGTTATGGTTTTATCCCATATGCGGCGGCCTGCTTATATCAGAAAACTATCAAGAAAGCGGGGGTTTTAGAAAGAAGATGCCTATATGCCGCTCCCTGTTTTTTCTGCGCTGGCTATGCGCCGCCTTAAAGGGAATAATAAGAGCGGTTTGGATTTGAAGAATAAAAATCTGCGATTCACGAAGCCAGATGAACCATTCACGAAGCAGATGTTAGAAATCCCGTTGATTTTTCCGATAATTTAGTTGAAGGCTGGAGGTGACGGAAACGATAAAAATTGCAGTGTGTGACGATGAAAAAAACATAAGGTCTTACCTTGTTTCGCTTATCAAAAAGCAGGGAAGGGAATGTAATATCACGGAATATGATTCTGCTGATGCGTATCTTTCGGACGGTAAGGAGCATGACATTCTATTTCTGGATATAGAGATGGGCGGCTCAGGCGCAGGCCTTAATGGCATGGGGCTGGCAAGGCATATCCGGGGTATAAAGGCGCCCAAACAGCCCATCATCATTTTTGTAACAGGGTATGAAAAATATGTGTATGACGCATTTGACGTAGGCGCGTTCCAGTATCTGGTAAAGCCCGTGGACGAACAGAAATTTGCGGAGGTGTTCGGACGGGCGGCGGGGCAGATTGTATCGGAAGCGGAGCAGCGGAAGAAAAAACTCGTGATCCAGTATGGCGGCGAGGGAAAAGTGATTCCGCTGAATGACATTTATTACATGGAAAGCCGGAACCACAATATTGTCCTGTACCTGAAAGATGGGAATATAGAATACTATGCGAAAATCGGGGATTTGGAAGTGGAACTGGCGGGGCAGTTTTACCGCATCCACCGGGGATACCTGATCAATCTTTTCCATGTGGAGGGGTATGACAGGACCAAGGTAAGGATGGCGAACGGGGATAAGCTGCTGCTTTCGAGGTATAAATATGACGGCTTTGTGCAGGCATATATGGATTACATTTCGGAGGACAGCCTATGAGCCAGTCAGAATTTGAAACAATAAACAGCATAGTGGATATATGGAAAATTGCCATACAGGCCATCATGTTCCTTTTTTTGTGGGCGGCGGTTTTCAGGGAGAAAAAAATAAAAAGGGATGGCATTGCGGCTGTGTTGTTTATCCTTGCCAATATAGGGATTGGATTTCTGCCATGTACCGCTTGGGTGCGGTATGGCGTTTCCGCTTTCGCAATCATGGGTTATGCCGGGATATGTTACAAAAAGCAGATAGGGAAAGCGTTTTTTATTATACTGGCATTCTATAATTTCCATTGTCTGGGCTATCTGATGGCAAACAGTATTTACCAGAAAATAATAAATGTCATGCTGAAAGGCCTGGATATGATGCAGGATAGTTATCTGCAGGAAATGTACCGCTGCATGGCGGTTGGAATGTTCTGTCTGGTAATTTCTTATGCAGTATTATTGGCGGCAATGACGCTTATCCTTTGCAGGCTCATCAAAGGCGTGGATATTATGGCATGGCAGGATGTCCTTCTGCTTTCCGTATTGAATTTTGTAGGGAGCATGATTGTAGGGGTGGTAAACGGGCTGATGGCTGTAAAAATAGATACGGAATTTTTTTTGCTGTTTGACGAAAAGCCAGACCTGCTCTGGAAGATTCCCATGATAGCGGTTCTCATATTTGCAGGGGAAGCAGCGCTTATTTATTTCTGGCAGAGGTACCGGATTCTGCTTTCTGAAAGACAAAAAGCTTTTGTGGAGGAGCAGCAGGTCAAAGCCATGAAAAAGCGTTTGGAGGAAGCGGAGAATTTTTATGGCAGCATCCGCAGGGTGCGCCATGAGATGAAGAACCACATGGCGAATATCCAAGGGCTGGCAGGGGCCGGGCAGTATGGGGAAATAGAGGACTATGTACGGCGGATGGACGAGACCATGCAGGAACTGGAATATAAGTATGTGACAGGTAATCCGGTTACGGATGTCATTATCAATGATAAATGCCGCAGGGCGGAGAAGGCGGGAATCCGGTTTGATGCAGATTTCCGGTATGGAGGGGAAATCCCGGTATTTGATTTAGGGATTATCTTAAACAACCTTCTGGATAATGCCATAGAAGCCTGTGAAAAGCTGGAGCAGGGGGAAGGCTTCATACGTCTTATGCTGAAACGGAAGAAACAGTTTTTATTGCTGGAAGTCGAGAACAGCTTTGACGGGGCTGTTCCAATAAGAAAAGGCAGCTTGTTCCCGGCTACAACAAAACAGAATGTCCTGCCGGATATCGTCACGGAACATGGGATTGGCCTTGAAAACGTGCGTGATGTGGCCGGGAGATATTTTGGCGGGGTAAACATAAAAGTGAAGCGGGATGTGTTCCATGTGACGGTTATGCTGCAGCAGGGAAATCCGGATAAAATTGTGTGACGGAAAAAGAAAGGAGAGAATGTATTATGAGCATTTTAGGAGTAAGCAATGCTGTGACAGGCGCATACAAGCACATGGGCAGGACACAGAAAAATACTGCAAGAGGAGCAAGTTTTACAGAACGGGCAGAGCAGGCGCAGGAAGTTTCGGATGCAGAAAAACTGGAGAATTTCAAAAAAGAAATCTGGAATGAAATAAATTCCATGCCGTGGGGAGCAAATGCATCCATACAGATAACGGACGGGGCTTTCAGGAAAATGATGGAAGACAGCGAGTTTAAAAATAAAATGATGAAGATCATCCGGGAGGATGCCGTTGGTTCCAATAAGATGTGCGGCGGGACGTTGATAAATATTGATGAAAATGGGTATAAAGGTTATTCCTATATGGCAGACCATGCAAAGGAGGCGGAATCGGCATTTTCGGCTCATTCCAAAGATAAGGATTCTTTTTATGTAAAGAAAGCAGAAAAGAAACGGGAGTATAGGAAGCTGTTGGAGGAAAAACGGTTAAAGCAGGAGCTGGCAGAGAAAGATTTAAAGGCGGCTCTTGAAAGGAAGCGTCTGACTGAGAACGCCATAGAGCGGAAACAGGAATCGGGCAGAATATCACGGAATGTGAGTGCGGGAGCAAATGCCGCTTATGAAGCAAGTTTCCTTATGGCAGACAGGGGTTCAATTTAATATCAGGCAGCCTGGACTTACTATAAAGGAGCAGGAGCGGCTTCGAATGACAGAGTAGGAAGGAGAATGTGGTAATGGAAATAGGTACAGTTTATGGAGGCTATTATGGGACAAAAGGCTATGAGGGCGTGAGGAAAGAAGAAAAGCGGGCAGATGCCGGATTCGCGGGAAAGGTTGCGGAGAAAGGCACTGTTTCCCCAAAGGATATGACGCTGGATGAGTACAAGGCATATTTTGATGAAAAGATGAACAGCCTGTATACCCATCCCTCACAGCGGAATATGAATGATGTAATTGACATAACGGACGCAGCCTACAAGAGGATGCAGACAGACCCGGAATATGAGAAGAAGATACTGGATGCACTGGCAAAGAATAAAGCCGTTGATTTCGGGGGGAATATCCCGGTGATTGCCTATACCCGTGTAGATGACACATGGGAGAAATGCTACGGCTATACGCAGGGCATGAAAGAGAATGTGGGTTATTCCGGGAGTTCTTCCGCAAAGAAGCCTGATGTCGGACGGGAGAAAAAGGCAAGGCAGAAGGAACTGCTGGAAGAATATCTGGAAAAGCGGGCGCAGGCCAAGAGACAGCAGCAGGAGCTGTTGGATGAAAAGGTTGCAAAGGCAGAGCAGGAGAGAAGCAGGCTGGCAAAGGCATGGAGCAGTAAGCAGCAGATGGCGAAGGCTTCCAGTGCTTATGAAGCTAATGTCATGACGGAAACTACGGCAGGCGGTGAGATAAAGTAAAATGAATGGCGTATCATTATCAAACAAAGTAATACATTGGAATCCCAAGGATTTTGCCGTGAGCCAGAATTTCAACAAGGTAATCCGGGAGAATGAAAAGGTTTCCAATGATTATTACTGGAAAAGCAATAAGTCTGAGGACGTGGACTGTTTCGGGAGGACGCTTGACCTGACCACGCTTATCAACAAGCCGGACGGATATTTGCAGGGGCGGCTGTCGGATGTGGACGATGCCGACTATTATCAGTTCAATATAGCGGAATACAGGATTTTAGGAACCGTGTCCGACAAGCGAAACCTTGACATAACAGTGACTCTTGATCATATCCCGGAGGGCTGTGATTATGACATTGTTTTGTATGACGGTGACGGGAACCAGGTGGGGATTGGCAGGGATAATGGAAATGGTGGCAAGAGTGTGACCGTGCCGAACTGGAATCTGGAAAACCGGGAATATACGGTGAAGGTACTGGCAAAGGATGGCTCCCCGGTAAATGCAGAGGAATATTACCACCTTTCATTCCAAACGAAGCAGGCCGCAAATGATAACGTACTGAGGCAGCAGGCAAAGGAAATGCAGGAATATGCCTATGCACTGCGTAAAAAACTGCATGACGGAGGAGATGCCACGGAAGAAAAGCAGGCGCTCCAGCAGATCAGGGAGAAGTACGGGGCATATTATACACAGCAGATGGATGAGCTGCATAACAAACAGGCAGCAGAATATCTGGCAGAAGGGGAAATTTTTGACGAGAGCAGGAAAGAGGAGCTTCTTTCCAGAATGGCGGCGGGTGGGGAACTGACGGAGCAGGAAAAAGGGCTGGTCAGGGTTTTTGCGTCTGCGCATGAAATTGACGGTGCAATGGCTTCCGCAAAACTGCGGGCAGATATAAGCGAAAAAATCTTTCAGCAGATGGAGCAGTCCGGCGTTTCCCCCATACCTTCTTTTGAAGTCCGCATTGGCATAGACGGAAAGGCAGAAGTGGAGGGAATTGAAGATACGGCTGTGAAGGAAAAGACAGAGAATATCCTGAATGGTTTTTCCGGGGAACTGATGGATATTTATATTTCTATAAATGCCAGTATGCAAGGGATGACCAGGCAGGAGCAGTACATATTGAAAGCTGCAATGGGGATTGAGGCATTTTTGCAGAAAGCAACGGGCGGTAATGTGGCACTGTCAGATATCACGGTGGAGAACGGCAGGATAAAAGGGCTGGCTGCGCCCCTTGACAGATTGCTCAATGATCCGGGGAAGAACCAGACATACCTTGATTACAGAGCAGACATACTTGCGATTAAGGATTATGAAAAGATGAATGGAAACGGTCTGCTGGGAGGATTCAGCGCAAGATATGCTGTTGACGGGGAAACAATCCGTACAATCGGTATATAATGCCGCAGACGGAGATTCGCTGCGCGGATAAATGCGGGCATCATGCCCGGACTTATTATAAGGGGGCATGGGTGGCTCTGAATAATAGAGGAGCCGCAAGTAATATTTGAAGGAGGATGAGAATCGTGTCAATGGAGATTACAAACAATTACAGTAACTATGCGGCAAATTATGTTGATACCGCAAAAAAGTCGGATAGCAAGTCGGCAACAGAGGTAAAGACAAGCAAATCAACAAACAGCAAAGACAAGGTTCAGGCATATTATGAACAGCTATGCAAGAAATTTCCGCAGATAAATATCAATACAAATGGCGGCGTATTACCGAGCAACAGTAGCAGAGTCACGGTAAATCTTTCATATGACTGTTTGAAGAAAATGGCAAATGATCCTGAATTTGCAAAAGAAATCGAATGGAATCTGTCGGGAGAAGTTGCTGCAAACTCAATGGTTTATGGGTGGGCGCAGAGAGATGGTGTTGTGCTTGGCGGAAGAACTGTTACATATGATGCCAATGGCAACAGGCAGTCATCCTGTGGTGGCATGAGGACAGCAAATACAGGAAACGGAAATAATAATACTGATAAAATACAGAAGAAGTATAAGGAAGAGGAAGAACGCCTGTTAAAAGCCAGAAAGAAACGTGAAGAAAAGGAAAAAATAGCTAAAAAGCAAGCAGCGAAAAAGGCGGAGGAAGAAAAAGCAGTAGAACGTCGGGCAGAAAGAAGAGAACAGATGGAAAAACTGACGGAAGGGACATACAAGGTATCTGCCACTGGCACGGATGTGAAAAGCGTTACACAGAATATTATTGAGGCGGTATCAGGCACATCGTCACCTACAGGTGGGAATTTTGACATAAAGGCATAAAGTTTGATATTGACAGCCATGTTGTAGCAGGAAGAAGTGGGAGAAGATAAGTAATGATATTGCATTAAATAAAGCTTAAAATGGAGGATTCGAAAATGGCTATCAGTGGAGTAGGACAAAATTATTACCAGAACAATGTGGAAACAAAGAGAAACACAAAGAATGTGAATGGTACGGAAAAAATTTGCACTGGAAAAGCAGGGAGTACGCAGGGCTTATCGGAAGCGGAAGAAATGGAACTGTTTAAGAAGGAATTTTATGCTGAACTTGAGAGGATACCACGAGATAAAACAATAGCAAATGTAGCGGTTAATATATCAGAGGAAGCGTTTAAAAATATGAAAGCTGATCCGAAGTACAGGGAACAAATGTTGTCTGTAATCAGGCGAGATATGACGAGTTCCGTTGCCCCGGCTCCGGACTGTTCTCTGGTGATTACGGTAGGAGCCACTGCCAAAGATTATAGGGCAGATGGCTGGTCTGTCAATAATGATTCAGAATTTTATGCCCGTTCACAAAACAGTTTTTATAAAAAGACAAGTGGTAAACAAAATAATAAAAAGAAGCTGTTGGAAGAATATCTGGAAAAGCGGGCGCAGGCCAAGAGACAGCAACAGGAGTTGTTGGATGAAAAGGTTGCTAAGGCGGAACAGGAGAGAAACAGGCTGGCAAAGGCATGGAGTAGTAGGCAGCAGATGGCGAAGGCTTCCAGTGCTTATTGTGAAAATATCATGACGGAAACTGTGGCAGGCGGCGATTCTCTGCTCGGATAAAAGTGGGTATCATGCCCGGACTTACCGCAAGAGGGTATGAGCGGCTCTAAACGACAGATGAGCCGTAGTATCAAAGGAGGATTTAAAAATGGCTATCAGTGGAGTAGGACAAAATTATTATCAGAACAGTGTGGAAACAAAGAGAAACACAAAGAATGTGAACGGTACGGAAAAAAATTGCACTGGAAAAGCAGGGAGTACGCAGGAATTATCGGAAGCGGAAGAAATGGAACTATTTAAGAAGGAATTTTATGCTGAACTTGAGAGGATACCAAAGAATAGAACAATTACCAATCTGGCAGTCAATATATCGGAGGAGGCATTTAAAAATATGAAAGCCGATCCGGAATATAGGGCAAAGATAATGTCGGCACTTCAACGTGATCTGACTTCATCGTTTGCTCCGTTAAAAGCATCATTGCTTATAACGGTAGGAGCGACCGAGAAAGATTATAGGGGAGATTCATGGTCTGGCCCTAATAATGATTCGGAGTTTTTTGCACGTTCGCAGGATAGTTTTTATAAGAAAACAAGCGGGAATAAAGACAGGAATAAGGAACTGCTGGAAGAATATCTGGAAAAGCGGGCGCAGGCCAAGAGACAGCAACAGAAGCTTTTGGATGAAAAGGCTGCTAAGGCGGAACAGGAGAGAAGCAGATTGGCAAAGGCATGGAGTTGTAAGCAGCAGATGGCGAAGGCTTCCAGTGTCTATGATGCAAATATCATGACAGAAACTATGGCAGGCGGTGATTTTCTACTCGGATAAATGCGGGTATCATGCCCGGACTTACCACAAGGGGGCATGGGCGGCTCTGAATGATAGATGAGTTGCCGTTAGGATTAGCATAATAATTTTAGCAATCAGGAGGATAAAGATTATGGCAATTTCAGGAGTAACAGATTACACAAACGCTTATGCAAGTTACACAAATTCTGCAAATGGTAAAAGGCAGGCGGCAGAGGGAGCGGGTACAGCAAAGGAAACAGCGGCCAGAAAGACGGCAAAGGATGAATTGTCCTATCTTACTGAAAAGTACGAATGTATGAAAAGTAAAGATTATTCAGTAAATATAAACAGTTCGCTTTTAGCGAAAGCTACAAGTGATGAAAAAACATCTGAATGGCTGGAATATAATTTATCTTTGATTCCGAAAGTAGTTGATAATATAAAGTCAGCGGCGGCAGCGCGTGGCGCAAAAATGATAAGCTGTGATATTACCATGAATGGATATGACAGTATGACTACAGAAGTTGTTACTCAGGTAGAAGTTGATCCGGGAACAGAAAAAGCAAGGGAAGAACTGGAAGAAAAGATTAAGGAGAGAAAGGAAGAAAAGAAGGCGCAGGAGGAAAAAGCGGCTAAAAGGCGGGATGAGAAAAAGGCAGAAGAAAAGGCTACGGAAAAACGGGCAGAGGGGAAAGAACTGACGGAAATGTTTACAGTATCTGCTGCTGGCAGTGATGTAAAAAGTGTTACACAGAACCTCATAGCAACGATTTCTGGCACATCGGAACCTAAAGGGGAGGGTTTTGACATAAAGGTATAAGGAGATATTGCTTATATCATATTCCGCAGAGGCGCATAAACTTTGCTTCTGCGGATTGAACAGACATATTGTAAGAGAGCAGAGGTGGCTTTGATTAGCAGGGGGCTGTTACATCAAACAAATTGGAGGACTTGGAAAATGTGTGTTAGTGAAATATGGAAAAGCAGATTATTGACATTATTTGTTATAGCAATAATGATTCCTGCAATCAGCGGATGTACCACACAGGGAGATGATTCGTCAAGCTCCGCCCCGGATGCGGTGCATCAGATTGAGGATGACGGTTCGGCAATCTATGATGACGATCCCATAGCGGAGGAGCCGCAGCTTGACGAAGATGAACTGGACGGATCTTCGGAGAATTCTTACGGACAAGGGGAGATTATTTCGGCAGAACCGCATAAAGGGAGTGCAGACTGAAACAGGAGTTGGAATGACACCGACGTGCAAGGGGAAATTGTTTCGGCAGATGGTAAGCATAATAAGTTAAGATAAAGAAAAGGGAAGTGCAGATTATGAATGTTAAAATGAATCGTTATATGAATCAGGCATCATATATGGCGACAGCAGGCGAAAGAACGTCAGAGTCTCATACTGACGGCAGGGTTGAGAGTGAAACGAAGTCTGGTGCAAACAGGGATACTGTAACAATTTCTGCAGCAGGACAGCAGTTTTACGCTGAAAAAATGGAAACAAATACTGATATGGATTTGATACATATCGGTTCTGATATAGATGAATTCAGAAACGCTGTATCCTCTATGAATGAAAAACTGCCCGTTAGTTGGAAGGCAATGGTTGACCCATACAATACAATTACAAATCTGGCT
The DNA here is from genome assembly GCA_910576385.1 of Lachnospiraceae bacterium. Taxonomy (GTDB): domain Bacteria; phylum Bacillota; class Clostridia; order Lachnospirales; family Lachnospiraceae; genus Petralouisia. The sequence continues at coordinate 3,123 of CAJTIR010000078.1, read as the reverse complement.
AAAGCAGAGTTCCGCCTGAAACAGTTAGCAGATCCGGCGGCTTCTCATAAAGATGAGGACATAGAGAAAGGTGCAGAGGCGTACGCGAAGGAAAAGATTGATGAATTGATAGAAAAGAAAAAAGCTATGATTGCTGACGGAACGGCAAAAACCGCAGCCGAGGAGTACGAAGAATACAAAACGGCATACGATGCTTACCATTCAGAAAACGGCAGCAGCCTGATTGAAAAGATGACAGGAGATACAAAGAAAGCATATGACATATACAAAAATATCATTGATGGAACGAAAGTATCAATGAATGACGAGAAGTTTCTTATTTTCCATAATTGGACAATGTACAGGGCAGCAAAAGCCGAATATATTCGAAAAACCGATGAACTATATAATACAACGAATGGCATTCCTTTAAAATAGCAATTTGTGACAAGGGAACATCCACCGTGCAGGGAGAGGTTGTTTTTGCAGAACAACACATAAAGGGAGTGCGGATTAAAGAAAGCGTATTCTTTGGATTTATTTATACAGCAAACAGATTTCCGCGGTTATATAAAAGGAGAGTGCAGATTGTGAATATTGATTATAGACAGTTTTACAGAGGGACAACAAATATCCCCTTATATGGAAGTGGTGCATATAAGAAAGACACCCTTGTAAAATATGAGTTTAACACCACGGATGAGCATGGCAACAAGATCATGGATAAGATGTCAAAGGAGGAAACCTTGCAGGCGATGAAAGGCATCCGTTCACAGTATGGGGATTCGGTTATCGTGGAGTTTTCCGGCGATGGCCTGGCGGCTCTTGCGGAGGACAGGAAGGATAGCATGGCGCCGGAAGATCGGGAAGCAATGGAGGCGAGAAATGCAGCATTCCAAAAGGATATTGTGCAGATTGACAAATCCTTAAATAATCTTCCGGCATATTCGGGGATGTACGGCGCAGACAAGGCGGTTGCGTCTGCGTTGGAGAACTGTGGCAAGGAGGATCAGGGATTTGTGTATGACATCATCCGGCAGAACTTCCTTGTCGGGAACAGCGGCTCCATGACGGAGGAGGAACGTCAGGCGAACATATCGCTCGGCATGAAAAAAGCAGAATATGCGGCGGAGAACTTTATCCCGGAGGAAAGTCGGAAGTCATTCATGGAGGCGATGGAATCCATTGCGAAGCTGGCAAGCGCAGGAAAAGCAGATCCAAGTGGAAACATGGATTACGGTATGGCGCAGGGCAGGTATTTAGGGCATGGGAGCGGACTTGTCAGGACAACAAGTGCGCTTGACATGATGCGGACAATGGATAAGGACGCATACGCAGAGTACCAGAAGATGGGGAAAAACGATGACGGCGGGCTTAGCTCGTTGAAATACCTTACAAACTGGTATGCAGGCGCAGTAAAGAAGAATCCTTTGATGGTTGATAATTACGAAAAGCAGTCGGATGAATATGTGGAGAAGAATGTGAAAAATCAGAAGTTGGATAAGACTTTTGCGGGCTTAAAGACAGGGAGCAAGGCCGCTTTCTTTGAAAGCCTGAAAATGTTCCAGAGCAACAATCCCAATTTTCTCTCATCCATCGTAAACCGGGAGCTGACATCGAAGTTTTGGGGATTTTAGGATTGTGGTGGAGGTTGCTTAGAGGTGCATATTACCAATATGGCACAGAGGGCGGCTCTGAATGACAGAGGGGCTGCTATTAAAATAATGGATAGTAATGGAGGTTTTGAGAAATGAATGTAAATGGAATAGGAGTAGCAGGGTATCCGGCATGGCAGGGAGCGAGAAAGGCAGAAAGCAGTACGAAAGGCGGCTTTGGGGCAAATGTGCAGGGTGCAAAAAATGTAGTACATATTGACCCTGATGCAGTATTTTCTATCCATCATGTAAAGACAGGAGAAAGCGCAAATGTATACCGGGCGGATGATTATTCAGAAGATAATCCGGTTTACCTCGTGAAAGGCACTGACAAAAACGGAAATGAATACGAGCAGACGGTGGATGTGAGCAAGGTAAATCCAAATAGCTGCTCTTATACGGAGCTGCTTGCGTTAAATGCGCATACAGGGAATAGATCGGACAGTAATTTTATGACCATGTCGATATTAAAGGATAAGATGGGCGGTACTTCCTACCACGAAAAAACGGATTATATGACGATGGCACACGAACTTATGAATGATATGAAAACGCTTGGAAATTGGGACGGATATTTGCGGTATAACAAATGGATCAATGACATTATGACTTTCTGCAAAAGCAAATTATAATTGAAAACAGCCTGCCTACGGACACGTATTCCCGATAAACTACAGCCTGACAAAGCAGGGCGGACATCCCCGGCGTTCCGATAAGTTAGGGAATCGGGGAGCCGGGAGAGGATATATCTATGAAAGAATGTATAAAGAATCGGGTACATGAACTGTATTGGAATGATGATATAAATTGTGCCAGGACAGCAATCATATGTTTGAGTGAATTATTTGAAACTGCCATTGAACAGCAAATTATCTGGTCTGCGGTTGGATTGCATGGTGCTGGAGGTTATAGGGCACAGTGCGGCTTAGTTGAAGGCACACTTATGTTTATAGGAATTTATCTTCATAAGATGGGGAAAACAGAAGATGAAATTGTATCTGCCTGCTATAACTTTGCGTCTGCTTTTGAAAAAACATTTGGTTCATTAAGATGTTTTGAACTACGTCCTACGGGATTTTCAGAAAATGATCCGCCACATATGTGTGAAAATTTGACTTGTAAAGGGATTGAATTTGCGTACCAATATATTTTGGGGATTACACAAAGGGGCATATGAGGCTTTGAATGATAGAGGAATTACAGGTAAGATTTTTGTAGAGGAGGATGATATTATGGCAATGGAGATTAAGGAGAATCTTCCTGACTATGGAGTCAGGAAGCAGAATTACAGCAATTTGGAACAGGTTAATACAGAAACACCAGTTTACAACTTTTTTAATAAAAAAATGCCGCACAAGGCTTTCTGTTGTATAATGAATTTGACCAAAACATTACAAAGGATAGTGACCCTGTACGACAAACTTATTATACAATGAAAAAACTTTAATTGGTAGACTTTATCATTATTTTTACAAGTATTTTGAAACCT
>CAJTIR010000077.1 GCA_910576385.1 Lachnospiraceae bacterium | reverse complement strand
GGTTCCTCCAGCATTATACAGATCCACGATCTGCTGTTTAAATTCCGGAGTGTAAGATTTTTGATTTTTCGCCATGCCTTTCATCTCCTTTGCTCTTTCATTTGATAGTATAGGTTGTTCAACTTTTCCTGTCCACACTTATATACTAACACCAGCGTGTCGGCGGACATATTCCCGCTGTAGGTGCCAAGCACACGGGCTATGGTGTTCCAAAAGGTGGACTTCCCGTTCCTTCCCTCCCCGTAGGCAATGACGAGTGATTCCATGTAGACGCGCCCCACCGCCGCCATTCCCACGATCTGCTGGACGTAATCAATCAGCTCCCGGTCTTTGCAGAAAATGGTGTCCAAAGAATCCAGCCACAGCTTCTCCCCCTTGTCACCGGGAGCCGCCGCCGTTATTTTTGTGATATAATCCTCCGGGCTGTGGTCGCGCTTCCCCTCCAGACCGTCCGGGAGGTAATAGGTGCCGTCCGGTGTGTTCAGCAGGAATCCGTCTTTATCCAGGTCGGACACGCTGATCTCCAGCATCGGCTTCGCCGCCTGCAGTGCCGACACCACATATTTCATGTCCCGCCGCTTCATCACGAACGCCTTATATGCCTGGGCGGACAGATACGCAAGGTAGGCGTCCATCTGCCTGCCGCTTATCTTTTTCTCCAGCGACTTTCCGCCGGAGGTGATGGCATCCTCCGAAATGCCGGTGTCCATAAGCGCCTGTTTTGCCCGTGTGATTTCATCCTTGGCGTCCGCAAGCTGGAGGTCTAAAAACTCCTCCGCCGCTCCCACCGCCTGCTGCTTCGACTCCACCCAATACTGCCCGCAGAAACGAAGATAATCCGTGGCCGCCGTGTACCGAAGCTCCACGCCGTATTCCCTTGTAAGCACCTTTGCCTGCCCGATATCCGAATAGTCCCCCGGCTTCAGCGATTCCCGCCCGAACTCGTCATTGTACGCATCCGGCGCCACATAGCCTTCCTGCCCCTGGACCTTTTCCGCAAAGCGGCAGGCGCTCTGCCAGACCATGGCAAGCTCCGCATCCTCAAGAGGCGGATTGCATTTCGCCGCCTCCTCCATGAAAATCTCATGCGCCCGTTCCGTCGCGCCGTACCGCTTCACCACGCGCCCCGCAAAATGGGACATGGTGGCGTTCCGCTGCCCCTGCGGTATCTCCCTGCCGCCCTGGGGCTTCACGATGCAGTCAATGGTGATCTCGCCCTCGTGCCACAGGATGGAATCCGCCGGATGCCCAAAAATGAAACGGGCGGAATCCAGCGCCTTGGCATCGAAGAACGGGAACTTCTGCTGTATGGCTTTCTTCAGAGCGGCGCACACCTCCCCGTCAGTGACCGGGTCATGCGGGAAGTATGCATGGAACCTCGGCCTTGCGGACTTCCCCTCCTTCAGCTTCATGTTGTTCCGGCTCGGCACTACAACAAATGCCACATCCTTCCCGATTTTTTCTTCCAGATTTTCCGGGTGAATCCAGTCCGCCGGATTGTCTGAATGGGAATTGTCGCAGTCCATCACATCCACATCGCAGGAGAGGAAATTGTCCCCGCTCCTGCGGCAGCCCTTGAATTCCGCGCATACATGGTCGAACGCCACCACCTCCATGCAGTCATCCTCATTGTCAATGACGCGCCTATTGGGATAAAGGCTGTTCTTTGCGTTCCCCCGGCAGTTCGCCGTGTAAAATGTCATTTTCAAGATAATTCCACCTCCTCGCAGTTTTCTGTGAAATAGCGGATCACCATATCCCGCTTTTCCGCCTTCTCAATCTCCGCCGCCATCCCCGTGGATATAGTTTTCCCGAACACCCACAACTGTTCGCATTTCCCCAAAAGCACCCTGCCCATGAACATCCCGATTGCCCGCTCCGCAGGCTTTGTGTCATCCAGAAACTGCGGAAAGAGCAGGTGCGGCGCAAGCGGGATCGCCCCATTCTTTACCGCAAACCGGCTGTACCGCCTCGCCTTTTCCGTGTTCTTTTCTGTGTCTCCGGCAAACGGGGAGCATATATAGACAAGCGGCCGGCACGCCCGTTTCGCCGCCTTTTCTTCCCTCCTGATTCCCGACAGCGCCGCATGGCTCGTCGGGTCGCTGTATCCCTCGCTGTTGTATTTACTGATTCCCATGAAACTTACCTCCATCCTGCCTGCGGTTTTCTTTCCGGACCGTGTCCGCAGGCTTGTAAAACGGGCAGTCCCTCCCGCCAAAGTCATTGTCCTTTAAGCAGGTGCAGACGCCGCCCCTGTTTGCGAAACAGTCGCCATGCGCCCTGCACCCCTGCATTGCCGCCCTGCTCATCCCTTCTTGCCTCCTGAAATCAATTTGATATTATTTTCCACCCGTCTGCGGAGGACTTCCGTCTTGTTGAACTGCGCCCTCCAGTGCCGGTACGCAGCCGACTCCTCCGAAAGTTCCTCCATCTTCTGCCTGTACATACCACATAGAGCCTTATAACCATCCGCCATCTCCCGCAGTTCCGAGAGCAGCTCCGCCCTTGCCTCATCCGTGCAGTATGAATTGATGAGCCTTGCGGCCTTCCGCATCGCCGGCATCTTGCAGGGGAAGAACGCCTCCACGTTCAGCTCCATGTATCCCGTCCCGTATTCAATCCGCAGCCGTTCCATCGCACCCCCCTAATCCTTCTGGTAAAAATCACATTCATAACCATCCGCACGGAGCAGCAGCCCCTTTGCCCAGGGCGGCGTCCTTCCCATCTGTTCACAGACGGCAGGAAGGGACATCCTCCTGTCCGCCTCAATGATGATCTCATCGTGGACGTGCGCCACAATGGAGCAGTTCCGAAGCGTCCGCATGGCATAGCACAAAATATCCCGGCTGACCGCCTGGACGATGTTCTCCACAAACTTGGGGCCGTAGCTTTCCAGCCTCTCCCATTTCTTCGTGCCGCCCACGCCCATGTAAGTGACGGACTCTCCTCCGAACTGGTTCTCGCCAATCCTCGGCTTCACATAGGCAAGCCTCCGGCCGGAAAACAAAGTGATGAACAGCATCCCGCTTTCATAGCTGAAGCAGATGCCATGTGTTTCCGTGGGCATCCTCTTTTTTACGCACTCCTTTACAGCGCGGTCGACCGCCCACCAGAACTCCGTAATGCTTGGATTGGAGTCCCGCCATGCCGACACAAGCGGCTGCAGTTCTTCCTCCGCAAGCCCCATCTCCAGAGCGCCCATGGATTTCAATGCCCCGACTGATCCGCCATAGCCGAGGGCCAGTTCCGCTATTTTACCTTTCTGCCGCAGGTGCCCGTTCACGCCATGCTTTTCCACAGGCACATGGAACATCTGGCTTGCCGAGGCGCAGTAAATGTCACCGCCGCCCTCAAACACTTTCAGCCGCCACCGCTCCCCGGCAATCCACGCGATCACCCTCGCCTCGATTGCGGAAAAATCCGCCACGATGAACTTCCTCCCGCCCTGCGGCACGAATGCCGTGCGGATGAGCTGCGAGAGCGTATCCGGGATATCCTCGTAAAGAATGGCAAGGGCGTCAAAATCCCCGGCTTTCACAAGTTCCCGTGCCTGTGCCAAGTCCGGGATATGGTTCTGCGGAAGGTTCTGCAACTGTATAATGCGGCCGGAAAACCGCCCCGTCCTGTTAGCACCGTAAAATTGAAACATCCCATGCGCCCGGCTGTCCGTACACACCGCATTCTCCATTGCCTGGTATTTTTTCACAGAGGACTTGGCAAGCTGCTGCCGCAGGGCAAGTGCCTCCCCCAAAGGCTCCGGTGCAGTCTTTAACAGTTCCGCCACCGCCTTTTTATCCAGCGAATCCGTCTCCATCCCGTTCTCCAAAAGCCACTGCTTCATCTGCTGCACGGAGTTTGGGTTCTCCAGTTCCGTCAGTTCCTTCATGGCGGCAGACAGTTCTGCCTTGGATCGCCCATCCATGGCGATTGCCTGTTTGACCATCTCCATGTCCACCCCGATGCCCCGGTCGTTTATTTCCTGGTCCTGCCGGTATTCCTCCCATATGAACTCCGGCACGGGGAATTTGGCAAGCCTCTGCTGTATCTGCATCTCCGCCTCCACGTCACGGAGGTTATACGCCTTGAACCGCTCCCACTTCTCCCGGTCATGTTCGGGCAGGTTCCGCGTCCGGCCGCCGTTCGCCTTGGTCGGCTTGCAGGGGACACAGAAATACCGGATCAGTTCTTTCCCCTCCGCCAGCTTCTGCTTCTCCAGCCCAAGCACCGCGCCCACGTTCTCCAAAGACAGCGGAAGGCCGAGTGTGGCAGACCAGACCATGGAGCATTTCCATGATTCCGGCTCCAGCCATTCCCCAAGATAATTTGACAGACATACCCTCTCAAACATGGCATTGAACGCCCACTTTGTGACGGACTCATCCGAAAGTGCCGCCAGTATTTCCGCAGGGATTTCCTCACCGCAGGCAACATCGACCACCTTCACATCCCCGCCGTCCACGCTGTATCCGAACAGCAGGATTTCAAAATTCGGGGAAGAAGAATATTTATAAACTCCACATTTGGATAAATCCACGTCCGAATACGACTCAATATCAATACTGATACACCTCAATTCCACCAGCTCCTTTCACTGCCTTAAGGGCGGCAGGAAAAAGGCAGATGCCCTCTCCCCGCCACCCGGCAGTGTATCTTGCTATGCTGTTAAGACAGGAAATCCTCATCATCCCCGGCATCATCCGCAAAGTCATCCTCCGCACGGGAACGCCCGCCAAGCGGCTCCCCGTCACGGATTTTCTGTAAATTGTTCAGCCCGCAGGCGATACCCTTATTGCCGTTGGAATTGAAGGCATAGAAATTGATGCTCGCCCTGCCGTACACGCCGCTGTACACCTCGGAATGGTCAAGGATTGGCTGGCGGTCCGCATCCACAATTCCCGGAGCCGTGGTGCTGTTGGCATTAACAAAATAAGAATCCGCATAAGCCTCATCATCCGGGCGCTCCACATCCCCGTCACGCAGCGGGGTCTTCAGGACGGAAAGCGCAGGGACGCTCCTGCCGTTCCCCTTCAGCTTCGCCTCGCCCTCACGGTAGGCAGCCTTGATTGCCTCCTCGATCTTGGCAATGGTCTTTTTGTCCGACTTCGGGATGATGAGCGACACGGAGAACTTCGGCGTTCCGCCGTTAATTGCCTTCGCTTCCCATGCGTTGCAGTAGCTCCACCGGGTGTTTGGCCCGGTGATTACTTTCGTTGGATTGTTGACATTATTTGACATATGATTTTCCTCCTGACTATTCTTCCTTGAAATCTTCCTGCGCCGTGTTCATCTCCGGCCTTTTGTCGCTCTCCGGCACTAACGCAGGCTTGCCCTGCGGCTTCTCCACAAGTCCCTTTAAAACCTCTGCAAATTTCTTCTTACCCAACAGCTTCTCCATGGCTGTGATGCCTAAGAGTTTCGGCTCATACGGGTCGAAGCCCGCCTTCTTCACGGTATCCGCGACGGCATCCTCATCCGTGTACTTCCGGTTGGAGCGGCCTTCCACAATCTTAAATCCGGCATACTTCACTCCGCTTAACGCCTGTTGCAATGCGAACTCCTTCACATCCGCCGCCCATGCCGCTAACTCATCCGCTTTTACGAGGATCGCCGCGATCTCGTCATCCTCCAGCGTGGCGGGCATCTCGAAGTCATACTTCGCAAGCTCCAGATTGTACTCCGCCCGCTTCCTGCAGACCGCTTTCGCCTTGCAGAATTTACAATGTTCCCCGGCGCAGAACTCACCCTCCCCGGCATAAGCCAGCTTTGCTTTTTCCGCGAGCTCGCCCACCGCCCACTGGAGCAGATCATCCTTCGCCATGGCATACACGCTGACATTCTCCCGGCGTGGCTGGTAGATTGCCATACGGACGGTGTCAATGTCATAGATGCCGTCAAACAGCTCCAAAGCGCCCAGGGCATACAGCATCATCTGCGGGTTCCCCTCTGCGGAGACCTCCACGCCCTTGCCGTGCTTGTAGTCGATGATATACAGCGCCCCATCTGCGATGATGACGCAGTCGCCAGTGCCGAAGCCCTCCTCCACATAGCGGGAGAAGTCTAGCCGCTGCTCGATCAGCACCACCGGGTCTTTGCAGGTTTTCTTTGCCTCTTCCACAAGGGAGATGACATACTCCGCATAGCCGCAGGCGCATTCCTCCATCTCCTCGTCATAGAATGCAAGCCCATCCGCGGGGTCTTCGGTTTCCACCCCAAGGGACAGCTTCAGCTTGTGTTCGCACAGACTGTGGGCATCGGTGCCCTGCTGTGCGTATTCGCTCCCCGTGTCCTCGTAATTCTCACAGAGCCTTGCCGATGGCGGGCAGGCAAGCCACCGGTGGCTGGAGGATGCGGACAGTAATGCGTGTCTCCCCATCACAGCACCTCCGCTTCCGCAAGCAGCGCCGCATATTCCGCCGGGTCGATCTCCGACAGCTTATCCGCACCGTGCTTTGCAAGCAGTTCCCTCACTTCCTCCGTGTGTCCGGAGCGGGACTTCTCCGCCAGCACCGCGCGGACTTCCTCCAGCGTCAGCGGCTTCTCCTCCGGCTCCAGCTTTGCCGCCTTCGCATCTTTCTTCGCCGTGTTCTTTACGGACTTCCCTGTCTTGCCCGCTTTCCCGGTTTCCTCCGGCTCCTTCGTGGTCGTCATTTCCGCCTCTGCCGCATTACTGTCCGCCACCGCATCCGCAACGGCCTGCAGGCTATCAGCAAGGGATCGCATATCCTGAACCACATCCAATAAAAGTTTAATCCTACTCATGTACCAGCCCTCCTTCCGCAATCTCTTTGATGGAAAGTTCCTCCACCGAATTCCCTGGAACAATGACCGTCAGCCGGACCGTATCCCCAAAAAGGAAACGCATGAAACGTTCCCTTATGGAAACACGGCGCACACTGACAGCACCGCCGTTCACGGGCTTTTTTGAAACACTGATCTGTAATGTGTGCTTCATCCTGTCACCTCCGCTTTCCGAAGGGCTGCATTTTGGTGCCCTTCACTATACGGAGATTTGAAGGGCTGTTTGAGGGGGGATTTTTCAAAAAAACTTTTTAAATTTTTCCCTTGCGCCAGCAATGGACTCCCGGATGGTCTTGATTTCCTTCCCCTCCCTGCGGGCAATCTCCCGGACGGAAAGCCCCTGCGCCAGCATCAGAATCCTCCGCCTCTGCACTTCCGACAGGCTTCCAAGAGCCTCCACAATATGCTCCCTGTCAAACTGCCCTATCATTGCCGTTTCCGGCGTTTCAAAGTCCGCCATATCTTCCCCTTCAAACTCCGCCGCATCAAGGGAATAACAATGGTACCGTTCCTTCCGTCCGAGGTTGTCCTCCTCCCGTCTGGAATCAAGGATGAATGTGCCTATCTCTTCATTAACCTCAACCTCTGAATTTTCTCCGTTTGCAAATGTGTAACTGATTTTCATTTTTGCCGTTCTCCTTTCCGGAGCCCGGCAAGCAGCACTTATGGCTGCAACGGACAAAAAGAAAAAGAGCCTGACAAGCAGCACAAAAAGTGCCGCCTGCCAGGCTCAATGTCGTCTCCGCCATATTTCAGGCGGTATCATGGTGGTCTGACCGTTTTCCCAGAATGAAACCATCCCACCGTGCATCATGCTCAAACAAACGAGTGATCCTTGTCCCGGTTTAGCTGTCCGTTTCCCATTCCCATATACATTCCTTATGGAAACTGCCGTGTTACCGCAGCGCCCCGGTCAGCCTTAGACATAAAATCCAAAGCAGATCGATATCTTCTATTCAATTTTTACTACTCCGATTTCAGCGCCACACCGGTCGCATTTCAAAATAAAATCGGGACACCGTCCCATTGACGGTGTAACAAACTGTACTTTCGTATCTATTTTTGCATCCATGATGCGCCCTCCACATTTTGGACACCGCACAGGACGCATATGCTTTTTTATCTCATGCTTCCATGCCTCCTTTTTCCTGCACATCCCATATACGCCTCTTTCTTACCTGTTTCTGTTTTTCTTCGGAGGTGTATGAACCGGCTGTCAATTTTTCATTTTACAAGTTCGGTAAGCCATGGAGCCATCGGCCTGGAAATCACTCTGGCGTTCAGATAGGCCATCTCCAAAGTCAGGCAGGTATGCCCCAGATAGTATCCGTCCATAACAGACAGCGTCATGGCAAGATCCGGCTTCTTCATGTTTGTCAGATACACAGGCAGAAGGTATTGTATCCTGCCCTGGTATCCCTGCGGCACGACTATCCCCGGTTCAATAACAGCTTTTCTCCTCGCAAGCTCTACCGCCGTTTCCAACAGCAGAGGCAGATTCTTCGCCCTGCGGATTCTGTAAGGGATGCGCCCCATATTCTCTTCATCCCCTAAAATATGTTCCACTTTCACCCTGATAGGCCAGTCCGGATTAAAACCGGTATCTCTTCCCGCAACATGGTAATGGGGTCTCTCCGGCAGTGGCTCTATATATTTCAGCCTTGGTGAGACCTCGTCACAAAAGCCTCTGAAATACCAGTCCAACATGGAATCGCGCCTCTTATTACGGTCAAAGAACGCATAGATTGCCTTATACCGTTCCGTATAGAGCCCTGTGTGAAAACACGCACATTCATTCTCTATATGAAAATACCGCGCCGCCTCCGCTTTCTCCTCCACCGAATTATAATCAATACTTTGCTTGCGAAAAATAATATGTATATATCGTTCCAAAATAGGGGTGTCCTGATTTTTGGTTTCAATCGATGGTCTTTTAAACTGCCACGGTTCCGGCAGCACCATCCCTTCCAGTTCCTCCAACTGCCCATACCAGTCCGGTATATATGCAAAATCGAATAAATCTGTTTCCATGACTGTGTTCCTTTCCTAAAATCTCTGATTGTATTCCCGATGCAGCCCTTACGAACAATATCCATCGCGTGGGAGAACGGCACCTGACCGTTTTACCCATAACGCAAAATAGGGAAAAGATACCCATACAGTTAAAACTGCATTTGTATCTTTTCCCTATATATGGATTTCCTCTATACAAGTATGGTTCAGCCATACCTTTGATGGTGTAAATATCTGCAGATGTCACCTGGATTTTTTTGACCGCATCATTACTCCTTTATCCATCACAAAATACCCCATTTCCATCAAAAGTATGGTTACGCCGTCCTAAAATAGTACTGCCACGCCATTTTTACATTTGAAAGGTATGGCACTATCATACTTCTAGGAGGTGAAACTATGGCTCTTCATCCAAAACAGTTTGGCATGGTACTAAAAAATGCACGAATGGATAAAAAACTTACCCAGGCTGAATTAGCTGAAATACTGGATATTTCCCTGTCATACCTGAAAGACCTTGAGCGTTTTCGGAACAGCCCAAGCTATGAGGTCTTTGAAAAGGTCATCCGTTACTTCAACCTGTCAGCAGACACTGTGATCTATCCCAACCAAAACCAGGCTGATGATACATACCAGAAAATCGGGCGACTGCTGACTCGCTGTGACGAAGGACAGCTCAAAGTCATCCTTGCCACAACAGAGGCACTTCTGTCTGTGAGTGAAAAGCTCCCAGAATCAGAGTAACAGATGAATGCGGTATCCAGGCGGTGTTTCTGTCACTTTTTCCCTGCATTTTAAAGGCTCATTCCTGCAACAGAATTTTCTGTGCAAAAATGAGCCTCTTTTACTGCTGTATCCATTTCATAAATTCTTCTGTGGATAGATCCTGCCGCAATAGCCCCATGCCGCTTAATAGGAGGATGCAGTCCACATATCCCTGGCAGTATGCCTTCTGTCCTTCCAGTGAATTCATATCTTCCAGCTTGGCCATCCATTCCAGAAGCAACTTCCTCTGTTCCTGGGGGAGCTGCTGTATCGTTGCCTCGCATTTCTCACGAAGCCCTTCCATTTCCTCCTGGGTTTCCCTGTAGCCTGGCACCTCTATCGCAGTATCCCTTGTTACATTCTCACAGCGCAGCCGGTTCAAAAACTGTCCGACCTGTTCCCATATTTTATTCCGCATACCTATTTCCTCCTTCAAATCTTATTATCATTATTAACATATCCGCAGATATTACACCGCCTAAAAATCAAGCCTGTTATAGAAAAGGGAATGGGCAGTGTTCCCAATACACAAGAACACGGCTCATTCCCTTTTCAAACTATTTATTTTATAGCCAACCCCTCGCACTGTCTGAATATATTCTGGCTGGCTTGGATCATTCTCTATTTTCTTGCGAAGCCGACGGACATGGGAAGTAATATTGCTGTCATCCTGAAGATACTCCCCATTCCAAACATAATTATAAATCTTTTCTTTAGAAAGCGTTATCCCCTGATGAATTGCTAACATATACAAAATCCGAAATTCGATGTTTGTCAGATTGACTTCCTTGCCCTGCCTTAAAACCCTGTGCTGCCCCGGTATAATGACCAATTCGCCAATTTGTATTTCACCCGGATTCACATCCACTTCTCTGTCTATGCTGATATCAGCTTCACTAACAATTTCCAATATTTTGTCATATATGTTTCTTTCCGATTCATCCAAAGAAAGAACTATCAGTTTTCCCATATCGCTCACCTCCTCTGTCAGATTCTTTGAAGAAAGGAAATGCCCTGTCAAATATATGATTTTACTCCGTTCTATGCGTTCAGAATGTTACGGAATGCATCCTCTTCATGTTTTTTTACTGCTTGGAATAGCAGAATATATTTTTCAGGATTCCTGAAAGAATGCCCTGCCGCATCTCCAATGAAGCCATTTACGATTTCTTCGATAATTTCCCCGCTTTTCTGAAAATGCCGAGCCGCATCTTCCCAGGCTCTTTCCCCAAAAGAATCCTTATGCTTCACAAGCGCCTGTGCAAATTTATCCCTGGATGCCCTGTGCGGATTGATAATTCCCGATCTCTGCCCACTGATTTCATAAGGAAGCTCCGGGAGAATGCTTCCCGTGTATTCAATAAAGTGGGAATATATTTTCTGTAATTCATCTTCAGAAAATATGTTTTTCCATTCCGGGAATTCCCCGATGAATCTGTCAAGACCCCTCTGCCCTATAAAACTTAATGGTGAGGATAAATAGGTTTCTGCATTTTTCCCTATCCCCTTTTGTACAATCCATGCCATATCTGTCTCCGGGGACTTCATATCGATCCCAAAATACGCATTTTTCTTGCTTATCCCTATATAATCTTCTGCCCATGCCAGTTCCAGTTCTGCAATCGGGATGGTCTGCACTTCTGTCTTAGAATTATCATGAACATATACATTTGCTTCATCGTAACCTATCATCAGAACAACATGACCCGGAATATGCCGCTTATGATAGAACTTACCCTGATAAGGCAAATGGAACATATCCAAGCCAAACAGTATGACAGGTATATCCTGATTCAATAATTCCCTGACATTTTTCCAAGTTGTCCGAAAACATTTTCCTTCACCTGCTATCACTTCATACCCAATGATCCCTTTCCAGAATTCATATTCCCGCTTTCCAATGCTTCCCTGCCCCATGAAAATCATTTTTGGCACTGCTGCTTTCTTCTGGGAAATCATCTGAAAGCCTGCCTTGGAATAGAAAATCAGTTCTTCCGGTATCCGTTTTCCTGTTTTCCACTCATAAACATCACACAGCCCATTCACCGGACATAAATAATCCGCCAACTGATGCGGCAATTCCAATCGCTTCATACGCTTTCCTCCTTTGCTCCGCTTAAGTTTAAACCCTTGCATTGTCCGAGAGTCAAGTAATATTGTGAAAAAAGATGCCGCTAAATTGCAGCATCTTCTTTCATAGTGGTTTTACAGGAAAGCACACCTCTGTAACCATATCTTCTACTGATTGTTCCGTTTCCGGGGATACATGGTATATGTTGAAGCGTTTCCCATCAAGCCTGTAGTGATTATCAGTAATCCACCGTATGATTTCCTCATTTGCCTCTGGCAGCAAGCCGTACTGCCCTTTAAACGTAAGTGTTGCTGCCGTTGTTTCTTCAATTTTCTTAAATTTCATTGCCTCTGTGTCATGATACCTGCCGACTACCGCCTGCTGTATCTCCACATCCAAATCATATTCTTTGAATCCTTCATCATGGAATACCGCTATATTCAAAGGCGGATTTGCAAATTGTATTTTTTGCGATGCTCTCTCCTTTGCCATCTTTTCCCAGAGAACAGCTTCATTCCCTGGGGTTGCTATTCTCCCTCTGATACTAATCACATTATGGGCAGGAAATTTTTTGAGCGCCACACTGTACAAAGGGATATCTGAAACATGTCCCAAATTCGCTATGGTTGTTTCGATTAGATTCAATTGTTTTTGCAAATTCGCAATTTTTTCCCGCTGTTCCACCGCATGGAGTTCGAGATAATCTTTCAGTTGGTCATTGCCTGTATATTTCGCCAATATCTCCTTGATTAAAGCTAATCCCAACCCCATACTTTTTAACGCCTGTATCTTGTTGGCTATCGGGAGCTGACATTCACTGTAGTATCTATATCCCGTGAAATCATCCACATGCTCAGGAATCAGCAAACCAATCTCATCATAGTGCCGGAGCATATGGATACTGATTTGTGACAAGACTGAAAATTCTCCTATTTTCAGCAAAGAAACCACCTCCTGACTTTAAGTGTAAACCCTCATATAATACGAGAGTCAATCCTTTTTCTTGGTCGATGACACTATAAATCGTCTTTGTGATAAAGTCAACTGATAATACAATTTTGTTCATCTCATAAAATAGGCTCAATGAATTTCTTGATTAATTCTATTCTGTCCCCTGCTTTGGGTACAAAGAGAGCTGCAATAGAAATCACCAGCTTTTTCTTCGTGTTTACATAAATTGTATTGCCGCCATCCCCCATTGCTGCATAGCCATCCTCATTTACCCACCATAGATATCCATAGGGCAGATTCTCTTTTTTCCATCGGCTATGTTCTATTGTACTGTCCTCTACCCATTTTGAGGAAATGATCTGCTTCCCCTCCCACATACCGCCATTCAGATATAACTGCCCAATCTTTGCCATATCCATTGGTGTAAGCGTAAGTCCCCAGCCTGCCGCATGAATTCCCATGGAGTCTGTTACCCATCCGCTAATATCCGTAGACTGGTTAAATGCTAGTTGTTCCTCTTTGCTTTCAAATAGTAAATTGTTTTCCACTTTAATCCCAATCGGTTCAAATAAATTCTCTGTAGCAAAATCCAATACAGACTGCCCTGTTGCTTTCACTAAAATTCCCGACAAAATATCTGGTCCAATCAACGGGGCATATCGGAATATTCCTATCTTCCCACGACCGCCTAATAAATCAAGTGAAAATTTTATCCAGTCACTGCTTGTAAAGTACTTTATATAAGGTGCAAAAAAACGGTATTTATAAGGTGCCGTCATGGTCAGCATATCTTTTAGTGTAATATTCTGTATTTTTTTCTCTCTCCTTTTCACTTTATATTCCGGGAAGTAATCCAGCACTTTCTCGTCAATATTTTTAATGCATCCTTTATCCAGAGCAATCCCAATCAATATTGAAATAACACTTTTTGTCACAGAATAGACGTGAACACGACTATCCGCTGTACAACCTTTAAAGTATTTTTCATAGGATACAATTCCATCTTTTATTATGACTATACCTGTGGTATTTCCATATTGGACCTATGTCAATACTTTGGACAAAAAAAGTCGAAAGATTATGCTGCTTTTTTTAGTTCCTCATCCTCCTTTTGCTGTGGTGTCAAATAACCAATAGAGCTATGTATCCGCTTACGGTTATACCAGCCTTCTATGTATTCAAAGATTGCTCTGCGGGCTTCC
>CAJTIR010000076.1 GCA_910576385.1 Lachnospiraceae bacterium | reverse complement strand
CTCCTTTACTGGTGGATATGGATAATTGTTACTGGACATTTCAATTATACCACAGACCAGTGAGGAGTTGTTTTATTTTGTAACAAAGAGAATCCCGTATTTATGCGGGTTCTGGCGTTTCGCAAATGCCTAACTAGTTTTATAAATGAAAGGAGGATATTATGGGCTATCAGGATGAATGGCTTCTCTTGGAGGCAGAAGATGATATAGATGAAGTGGAACATAGACAGCCTACAGAAGAATTTTTATTCTATCAGGCAGTGACAAATGGTGATACAGAGGCTGTTAAGAAAAATTGTGAACAAGAAAGATTTTTGGACAGCCAAGGGGTAGGTGTGCTGTCAAGAAATATGGTTACAAACTTAAAATATCATTTTGTAATTACCACGGCAATGATTACCCGTCTCTGTAAGCAGAAGGGGATGGAGTTAGAACAGGCTTTTCGGATGAGTGATTTTTATATTCAGAGGCTGGATGATATACATTCTGTACAGGGGGTGCGGACCCTACATGATGAAATGGTTTTGGATTATACAGAAAAGATGCGGAAAATTTGCCGGAGTGATACAAATTCTAGACACATCAATGCCTGTAAGGAATATATCTACTCTCATATCAAAGAACGTATTACTATTGAGGATCTGGCAGATGAACTGGGGGTATCTTCCAGCTATCTTTCACGATTATTTAAGAAAGAAACAGGTGATTCTGTCAGTGCGTATATCCGCAGACAGAAAATTGAGATGGCAAAAAATCTGTTGCAGTATAGTGATTACTCTATGATTGATATTGCGAATCGTCTGTCATTCTCTTCACAGAGCCATTTTATACAGCAGTTTCGCGAACTTGTTGGTATGACGCCAAAGAAGTACCGTGATTTAAACCATATGATTCAGTGGGACATAAAAATAGACATCAAAACAGAGACAGAAGCAAATTGAGAGCAGGGCACAGCAATGAAAAATGCTGTGCCCTTAACATTTAAAGAATCAGCTGAATATTATTTTCTTTCTCAAGCAAGTTTGCAGGAATGTAGTTACTGTCAAGTTCTCTGCCATTTAGTGTGAGTTTTTCATATCCTGATTCCCGTCCATTTGGATTATCAATCACAATATGCAGATGTGCCTTGCGAAAATCTTTTTCGATCTCCAAATGTGTCCAGTTCTTTGGAATGGATGGGGAAATTTCTATTCCATTGAGATCAGGCCGCAGTCCCAATATACCCTCTACACATCCGACCATCATTGTTGAGGCGGTGCCAGTCAGCCAATGGACATGAGAGCGTCCGGGGTGTACACTGGCAGTTCCCTCTGTAAATTGACCATAACAATAAGGTTCGAGGCGGCGAATTTCAGCTCGATCGTTTTGAGCAGCAGGCGCATTTTCCATAAAGTATGAAAAGGCGCGCTCTCCGTGTCCGCACAGAGCCTCTGCAAGGATCAGCCAGCCCTGGGACTGAGAGAAAATTCCGGCGTTTTCTTTTGTTCCTTGGTTGTAGATGACGGCAAGAGCGCCCGAGAAAGCATGTCTGTGATAAGGTGGATCCATTAAAAGAACACCATAATCCGTATTCAATCTTTCTCTGACATTTGAGAGAGCAATACTTGCCTGTTCAGCGGTTGCAAGTCCGCTGATAACAGCCCAGCTCTGTGGATTTAACCACAAATTAGCTTCTGGATCTTTGGCTGCGCCAATTTTTTCACCTGTCTGCGTATATCCTCGGATAAATCGGTCGTTATCCCAACATAGATTATGCATCGTTGCATTTATGTGAGCCTGTTTTTCAGCTAAATATCTTACATAATCATTATCTTTTTTGTATGCGGCAAATTTTATTAAGATGGTTAATGCATAATAAAATTGAAATGCCACAAAGGAAGATTCCCCATTTGCGCCCAGACGCAGACAATCATTCCAGTCTGCATAAAGTCCAGCAGGCATTCCATGAGGTCCAAGATGCTGCAGTGAGAAGTCGATAGCTCGCTGTAAGTGTTGATAAACGCTGCCTTCCTCTTTGTCAGCAAAAGGAATGACTTCGTCAAGAAAATCCTTATTTCCCGTTTCAGCAATATATTTGTATATGGTTGGAAAGAGCCATAATGCATCGTCTGCACGGTATGCTAGATGTCCGGTTTCTTGTCGGTAGGATTCATCATCAGGTGTGTCTTCCTGTCCGGGCTTATGAGTAAATTTGACCAGAGGAAGCCCTCCACCATTGCTTACCTGTGCAGAAAGCATAAAACGAATTTTCTCTGCGGCCATTTCTGGCGCAAGATGAATAATTCCTTGAATATCCTGGACCGTATCACGATATCCATATCCATTACGGAGCCCGCAGTAAATGAAGGATGCAGCACGCGACCAGATAAATGTCATGAAACAATTGTATGCATTCCAAGTGTTGATCATTGTGTTAAATTGTGGGCTGGGTGTGTTTACCTTTAAATGTCCGAGCTTATCCTCCCAGTATGATTTCAGTTCCCTGATTTCTTTATGAAGTTGGTTTGCCGGATCTGCATAAGAGGCAAGGATGGAGGACACTTTGTCTAAGCCGCCTGGTCCAAGAACGAAAACAACTGTTTTTGTCTCATTGGGCGCTAATGAAATTACACAGGAGAGGGCTCCACATGAGTTTTCATTGTAACTGGTTATATTTCCAAGATTGCCAGAGGTAATTCCTTGAGGATTGTTATAACCATGATATTTTCCCAGAAAATGTTCCTTATCTCCGCAGTAGGATGCGACATCGGCACCGGCAAGTCCAAAGAAACGTTCTATCACATTTTTTTCATCTACTTGTTCATTTTCAGAAAGAGCGTCCAGATTACTGTGTATTTGTTGGATGATCTGATTTTTTTCAAATAGAGTTTTGGTAATAAACAGAGAATATTGTAAATTTATCTGATCCTGTTCATAATTGCTATGATTTGTAAATTCGGCATAGCCAGTCAAGGTAAGGTTTTTGGGAACTGCGGAACGATTGGTTACAGTAAGTCCCCATATCTCATAGCATTTTCCCAGAGGAACATAATAGGAAGCCTCAGATTCAATATCATCATAAGTGGCGCTTATTCTGGTATAACCAATGCCATGACAGCATTTGCTTTTGTAATCCGTTAAATTTTTTCCTACTGGCTGCCAGGAGGCAGACCAGTAATCCCTGGAGTCATTATCACGAATATAAAGATAGCGTCCAGGTTGATCAAAGTTGTTGAAAATATAGCGGAGAATACGTCCGTTAGCTCCTGATTTTGCAAAACTGTAGCCTCCGGCATTGTTAGAAATAATGGCACCATATTCTGGAGAACCTAAATAATTGACCCAAGGCGCCGGTGTATCTGGCCGATCAATAACATATTCTCGATTTGTATCGTCAAAATATCCGTATTTCATTTTTACATTGTTCCTTTCTTAAACTAAATTTACGATGATTTTGTGAGGGCTGTCTGATAATGCAGCCAGCATTTTGCGGGTCAGGACGATAAAGGAATCGTCAGTTATTGGAAGCATTTCCTGGTCACAGAAAGCGGAACCAATGGTATAAGAAGCAAAGTCTTTGTTATTGGTATTATTGTAAATGATCATAAAGATTTTGTCAGCAAAAGAAGTAGTGATAGAAGCGCTGCCTTCTGTATCAAACTGCTCAGCTAAAAGTTTTGGATATATAATGAGATCTCCTGCTTCTCCACGGACACCAAATATTTGTGTGATCATAGTCAGCATAAACCAACTTGCCGCTCCGGTAAGATAGTGGTACATGCCGCGGCCATCAGAGCGGAAATACTCTGGAATACCCGGATAAATATGGCTGGTATCAAAATCCAGGGCAGTGTCAGCAAGGGTTTTTAAAACTTTCCATCCTTCTTTTGCAAATCCACGGCGATATAAAGCATTTGCATACATTACGGCCATATGGGAGAAAACAGCGCCGTTTTCTTTCTCACCATAAGCAAATCCAAACATACGCCCCATATCAAATTTTAATTCATGAAAATCTGTGTTAAGGCGATAACCGCCGATTTCTTTCTGATAAAGATAGTGATCGGCGCTTTTAATAATTCTTTTGATGTGGCTGTCTTGCGCTGTGCCGCTCATAATAGCGAAAACCTGCCCAGTCAGCATCATACGCACATGACCCTCAAAAAAACCTTCAACGGCACAGCCATGATTGTCATAATAACTGTTAAACCAGCCTTCTTTTTCAGAAACGTCAATCCATTCTTGAGTTCTTAGATGTTCCATAAGCCAGTGTGCTTTTTCCATTAAATTCACTGCCAGAGATTTGAGCGAGAAGTTTTTTCGTCTGCCGCTGACGGTATGGCGGCATTGTTCTGTATATTCTGTCAAAATATTACGTTTTTTGTCTACATTGTCAAAGGTTTCGATATGATTGTCCATCAAAAGCTGGATCTCCTCTAAAAGATCAATCGTATGGATGGAAGTATGATGATCAAAAAGGTTGATCATTTCAGCCAGATCTAAGAGATTGCCGGCATAAGCACAAGTAAAGGCGACGCTCTCACCGTGTTCACTTGCCATATCCAGAGCATCATTCCAGTCAGCTCCACGAAGCCTGTAAATATTATGGTCTCCAACTTCATAGAAGGCAGTCAACTGTTGGATCAGAAGATGTTCTAAAATAGTTCCGTTATAAACATCGTTCTCTATTGTCAATTGTTGATTTCCATCCTCTTGCTCCCACAGAGAATCAATGGCAGTCCCACGCATAGTCTGTGCATCTTTAAAATAGGGAACTTGCTTCATTAAAATTTCAATATCCCCAGTCTGGTCAATATAAAGCTTTGTTGTCATTAACGGCCAGAGCGCATGATCCATCCAGACTCTGGCAATACCATTACGATCTGCAAGAAAGCTGCCTATCTCATTGCCGATAATTGTTGCATTTGTTCCGTCAATGCGGACGCCTCCATAGTTCATGGTAATCATATTGGAAACCGTCTTAGGTTCCATCAATAACAGAGAGAGACAGTCCTGCCATAAATCTCTCCACCCACGTCCGCCTCTGCCATAGTCGTGATGCGGAAGAAAGGAACAGCCAAATAATCGGCGCAAAAACGGTTGAAAACAAATCCATTTCATCAGATAATCAAAGTCTTTTTCACCAGTATGGAAATTGACAGACACTTGATTTTGCCAGTAAATTTTTGTATCAGTGAAAGCTTTTTGTACTTTATCTGCGGTGTTGTATTGGTTTAAAATATCAAGAATGTTATCTTCGTTATCTTTGACACCAAGAAGAATAATGTAATCCGTTTTTTCACCAGGGGCAAGGGAGATAGGGTCGAAACGAAAAGCCCCCATTGCTTCTTTTCCGGCGGCGCTGCTATAAGCAGGGCATCCAGGATATTCTTCATAGACAGCGCGGGGATGTGTAAAAGTGCCGCCTTCACCGATAAAGTCTTCTACGGTTGGATAAAAGCTTTCTGGTCTATGGCCGTCTCCTGTGCAGCCCATTACATAGTAGATTTGGTTATTTGGACGATGCCCTTTTTCATCAAAGGACATTGTCGGGCAGACGAAGACACCATTTTCGTTTACATTAATTCGATGAAGCATGGAAGTTACATTTCGATGATCACGAATATTATCTGCACTGCGCCCATAGATGGGAATGGCAGCATAGGCAGTTAATTCTTTTGTGATTTCTGATTGATTTTGTACGGTTACATACATAATTTCTACATTGTGATCTTTGGGAGTAAATAGGGTGACAGTGGAAGATAGCTGATAAATTTTGGAAGACCGCTTTATGGTATGCCACATAAATCCTGCGTTCAGTTCACTCTCATCCTGTGTTTCCAGGAATTTGGCTGCCTCCTGTTCAGCGGAAGATCCTACGGCGGAATATGCGCCGAAGTTCTTGGTCTTAAACCAAAAATTACGGGTAGAACGGTTATTATGTAAATTATCGGAGCTTACTGGTTCTAAGAGGAAAGTTTCCTGGTCGATTTTTGCATCGCCGCCCAAATTTGGTGTGACAGCACTTTTTAATCCGGTCTCAGAAGCAAGAGGAAAATATAGATAACTTGTATTTTCTGGCTGTTTTATGGTAAAGCTGCCATGTTCGTCAATGAATGCTAAATGTTTCAATTTTTATTCTCCTTTCCATTTTATTTATATTTGGAATCATATAGAAAATTTTGCATTAAGAAAATAAGAAATATGAGAAAAATATCAGAATCATGACCTAAAATAAATGAGATGCTGCATTTGTTTTCCCTAAAATAAAAGAATCAAAACGTGTCATGAATTTGATATTTTGTTAAAATCCATAATATAACCCTAAAAAAAATTACGCTATAATTCCCTCATACAGACAAATGTGAACGGACACTTCACAAAATAACAGTAAGGAGGATTATGAAATGAAAAAGAAAATTGTTAGCATGTTATTGATTGTGGTTATGGCGGTAAATACCTTTGCCGGCTGTGGAAAACCATCAAGTTCTGGAGCAGGGGCAGCGAGTGCGAGCGCTGAGGAAGGAAAAGTGATCAATATTTATAGTTGGAATGATGAGTTTCGTGAACGTGTGGAAGCCGTTTATCCTGAAGTAAAGGAGACATCTTCCGATGGAACAGTGACTACTTTAAATGATGGGACAGAGATTCATTGGATTATAAATCCAAATCAGGATGGGGTTTATCAGCAGAAGTTAGATGAGGCATTGCTGAAACAGGCAGATGCAGCAGCAGATGAGAAGGTGGATATCTTTTTGTCAGAGACAGATTATGTAAATAAGTATACGGATGCAGAAGCAAATGCGGCAATGCCGTTAAGTGATCTGGGCATTGACCCAGACAAAGATCTGGGAGATCAGTATAGTTTTACAAAAGTAACAACTTCTGATACCAATGGTGTCCAAAGAGGCTCCACATGGCAGTGCTGCCCAGGATTATTAGTATACCGACGGGATATTGCAAAAGATGTGTTTGGCACGGATGATCCAGAAGAGGTTGCAAAGAAAGTAAAGGATTGGAAGACCATGAAGGCGACAGCAAAAGAATTGAAGGAAAAGGGATATTTCACATTTTCTTCTTATGCCGATACATTTAGACTATACGGCAACAGTATCGAACAGTCCTGGGTAAGCCCTGGGGAGACAGTGATTAAAGTCGATCAGAAAATTATGGATTGGGTAAATGATTCCAAAGAGTGGTTAGATGCCGGTTATCTTGATAAAAATGTAAAAGGGCAATGGAATGATGATTGGAATAAAGCGATGGGTTCTGCCTCTAAAGTGTTTGCATTTCTATTTCCGGCCTGGGGAATCGATTTTACTTTAAAACCGAACTGGGATGGAGGAGATGGTGTTTGGGCGGTTACAAATCCTCCTCAGGAATATAACTGGGGCGGTTCTTATATTCATGCATGTACTGGCACAGACAACCCGGAACATGTAAAGGATATCATTCTTTCTATGACTGCCAATAAGGATAACTTGCTGAAAATATCAAAAGAGTATTCGGATTTTACAAATACACAGAGTGGTATGCAGGAAGCAGCAGCGGATGATAAGGGCTATGCCTCTGATTTCTTGGGCGGACAAAATGCATTTAAGTATTTTGCTCCTGTTGCAGAAAAGATTAAAATAGCGCCTCTTTCTGCCTATGATCAGGGATGTGTGGAATTGCTTCAAAATTGCTTTAGTGATTATTTCCAGGGAAAGATTGATTTTGACAAGGCAAAATCAAATTTTGAGACAGCAATCATAGAACGTTATCCAGATATTACAGAGATTCAATGGCCTGAGTAGTGTAACTGTTGTGGGGTGTTACAGCCCCACAATCTAAGAAAGAAGAAAGGAAAGACCGTTTATGAAACAAAAACATAAAAAAATAGATTATGCAAAATGGGGATATCTGTTTATTCTTCCTTTTTTTGTAAGTTTTTTCATTTTTTCTCTTATTCCGTTGATTGATACCATTCGGTATAGTTTTTTTGAATATTACCGTTCAGGCATTAAAGAAGTTGGACCAAATTTTGTTGGGCTGCAAAATTATATCAGTCTCTTGGGTTCAGACATGCTGAAATATGCAGGAAATACCTTGATTTTATGGATTATAGGATTTATTCCACAGATTGTAATTGCTTTATTGCTTGCACAATGGTTTGTAGATGCCCGTTTAAAAATTCGCGGCTCACAATTTTTTAAGGTTGTTATTTATCTGCCAAATTTGATTATGGCATCTGCGTTTGCTATGTTATTTTTTACCATGTTTTCTACCAATGGCCCCATTAACTCCATTCTAATGTCTGTGGGATGGATTCGTGAGCCCATTGATTTTCTTGGTTCTGTATTGGGAACCAGATCACTGGTTGGTTTGATGAATTTTCTGATGTGGTTTGGAAATTCAACGATTATGCTGATGGCTGCGATTATGGGAATCAGCCCAGATGTATTTGAAGCGTCTGAGTTGGATGGATGTAATAGTGTACAGCGGTTCTTCTATATTACACTGCCGCAGATACGGCCAATTCTCGCCTATACACTGATTAATTCAATTATTGGCGGGCTGCAGATGTTTGATGTGCCTCAGATTCTGACGAATGGCCAAGGAACGCCGGACCGCACGTCTATGACGTTGATTATGTTCTTAAACAGTCATCTAAAGAGTAAAAACTATGGCATGGCAGGAGCATTGTCGGTGTATCTTTTCATTGTCAGTGGTATTCTGTGTTTTGTAGTATACCGAATGACAAATAATGACGATCCAGATGGCTCGAAGGCAGCTGCAAAGAAAGCAAAAAAGCAAAGGAGAGGATAAGTTTATGAAATCAAAAAAATCTGGTCAATTACGAAGTATTTTTGCACATATTGTGTTGATTATCCTTTCATTTATGTGCTTGTTCTTTTTCTATATATTGTTTATCAATGCAACTCGGTCACATGCAGATTTGCAGAAAGGTTTTTCAGCGCTGCCAGGAAATTATTTGTTTGAGAATTTAAAGAATGTTGCAAATGATGGAACATTTCCTATGTTTCGGGGAATCCTAAATAGTTTAATTGTTTCTGGATGTTCAGCGGCAATTTGTACATATTTTTCGGCATTGACAGCCTATGGCCTGTATGCGTATAATTTTAAATTAAAGAAGGCAGCATTTACTTTTATTATGGCTATTCTGGTAATGCCCACACAGGTGACAGCAATGGGATTTTTACGATTGGTTACAAATATGGGAATGTATGATTCATTACTTCCGCTGATTATTCCATCCATTGCCTCTCCTGCTGTATTCTATTTTATGTACAGTTACCTGCAGTCCTCCCTCCCTATGTCATTGCTTGAGGCGGCAAGGATTGATGGTTCTGGAGAGTTTCGTACCTTTAATCAAATTGTGATTCCCATTATGAAACCAGCAATTGCAGTTCAGGCGATCTTTACTTTTGTTGGTTCTTGGAATAATTATTTTGTTCCAGCACTGGTAATTCAGTCAAAGGAGAAAATGACAGTACCGATTTTGATTGCAACATTGAGAGGCGCCGATTATATGAATTTTGATATGGGAAAAATTTATACAATGATTTTAGTGGCAATTGTTCCAATTATTCTTGTATATCTGTTTTTGTCCAAATATATTATTGCAGGTGTAACACTTGGCGGCGTGAAAGAGTAACAAGGATTAGATTTTATGAAATACTGCCGTAGCACGAACCCATTTGAATTGCAAAGGGCGGCTATGGCAGTTTTTACGTTATTAAATTAGGAAGACGGGAAAGGAGAAAGTATGGCAGTAAAAAATAAAAATCACAGTGGAACAATAAAACAACAGATTTCAGAGAGAGAAATTGCGCACAGCAGATTTGCAAGAAAAGCAGCGGCAGAAGGTATGGTGTTGTTAAAGAATGAGGGGCTGCTGCCATTTTCATCTTCTGAGCCTATTGCCCTGTTTGGCGGTGGAGCAGTTCAGACTGTGAAAGGCGGCACAGGATCTGGGGATGTCAATAATCGCGAGAGTATTTCCATCTATCAAGGGTTGAAAGATGCAGATGTAATAATTACAAGTGAATGCTGGCTTGCTGATTACCAAGATCGCTATGAAGCGGCAAGAACTGCATGGAAAGAAAAGATTTTAGAAGATGTAAATTATGTGGAAAATCCATTTGATGCGTATGCGGCAAATTCATTCTCCATACCAGATGGACGAAAAATTATGGCAGAAGATATTGCAGATGCTAAAACGGCAGTTTATGTGATCAGCCGTATTTCTGGTGAGGGCAAAGATCGGCGCAGGGAACAAGGAGATTATTATTTAAGTAAAAAAGAACGAGAAGATATGTTATATTTGAATCAGACAGGACTTCCAATTTTGCTGATTTTAAATGTTGGCGCTCCGTTGCAACTGACAGATATTTTACTGGAGGCAGAGAATATTAAGTCCGTTTTGTATATTTCACTTCCAGGACAGGAGGGAGGACATGCGGTGGCAGATGTATTGTTTGGCAGAGCGGTGCCAGGCGGCAGATTAACCACTACATGGGCTAAGAATTATGAAGATTATCCCTCTGCCCTAGACTATGGTTATCTGAGTGGAAATTTAGAAAAAGAGGAATACAGGGAAGGCATTTATGTGGGATATCGATATTTTGACAGTTTTGGCATACAACCATTGTATCCGTTTGGTTATGGGCTTTCATATACTACGTTCTCTATGGAGTATAAAGGGATTCAAAGAACAGACACAGGATTTGAAATAAAGGTTTCTGTAAAAAATATAGGACAACAATACTCTGGCAGGGAAGTAGTCCAGATATATGTGACACCGCCACAAACGGGAATCGCAAAGGAATATCATCGCCTGGCAGGTTTTACGAAGACAAAAGTTTTAAAGCCTGGGGAATCACAAGATGTTGTTATTTTCATAGAACAGAAATCTCTTGCCAGTTACTCAGAAGAGATACATGCATGGGTGATTGAGTCTGGAAATTATGGTATATGGGTAGGGAAAAATACAACCTCCTTACAGCTCACAGCATTACTTACAGCACAAGAACAGATTATAATAGAATATACAGAGCAAATATGTCCAAGAAAAGCGTTGTTTGATGAGTTTAAAGAGGCCGAATTTGCCAAAGAGAAAATGGAAGAATGGATGAGTATGGCTGACGATCAGAACATGCCGCAAATGTCTATAGTAGCAAAAAAAGAAATGAAAAGAAGATTTCAACCACCTCTTGCTAAAGAGCAGTCTATTGAAGAACTGATACCACTTTTATATGGAAATATTACCAAGGGAGCCAGTACGCTGGGGTCTGCCGGAATCCGAGTGCCTGGTTCTGCTGGAGAAACAACAGAAACTTTAGAAGAAACATATGGAATAAGATCTTTGATTATGGCGGACGGACCCGCAGGGCTGCGTCTGCGGCAGAGCTATGAGGTAGACCGTCAGACGGATGTTGTCTATGGGGTTGGTGTTTTGGGTTCTTTGGAGAATGGATTTTTAGAAGGGATGAAACAACATGAAAACGCAGAACGGTATTATCAATATTGTACTGCATTTCCAGTTGGAACGGCATTAGCACAAGCATGGGATATTGATTTAATGCAGGAGTTTGGTGAAGCGATAGCCAGGGAAATGCAAGAATTTCATGTGGATATTTGGTTGGCTCCTGGAATGAATATCCATAGGAATCCATTGTGTGGGCGTAATTTTGAATATTATTCAGAGGATCCGTTGTTATCAGGGATTATGGCGGCTGCTGTAACTAACGGCGTCCAAAAGCATGATGGATGCGGGGTGACAATCAAACATTTTGCATGTAATAATCAGGAAGATAATCGGATGGCTGTAGATGCCTGCGTTTCAGAAAGAGCGCTCAGAGAAATTTATCTGAGAGGATTTGAAATTGCAGTAAAGAAAAGTATGCCAATAGCAATGATGTCTTCCTATAACAAAATTAATGGTGTCCATACTGCCAACAGCAGGGATTTATGTACAGTAGTTGCACGAGAAGAATGGGGATTTGAGGGTGTGATTATGTCTGATTGGAATACTACTGTTCCAGAAGATGGGAGCGTGGCATGGCAGTGTGCGGCAGCGGGAAATGATATTATTATGCCAGGGAATTATAATGATGAGGATAATATTCGTGAGGCATATAGAGAAGGGAAGCTTTCAGAAGATATGATCCGTGGTTGTGCGGGAAGGATACTGAAAATGGTTCAGAAATTGACAGATAATATTTAACATTTGGACGAAAACGATCTTGACAGCTATAAACTACTGTGGTAGTATAGAAATATAAAACTACTGCAGTAGTTTCATGAGGTGATTGGTATGAGTTTTTGGAGTATGAGCGTTTCTGGCGGGGTTTTTATTCTGGCAATTGTGATCGTCCGCAGTTTATTTGCGGATAAGCTGCCAGGCAAAGTATTTCAAGTATTATGGTTTGCAGCGGTTCTACGGCTGTTACTTCCATTTTCAATACCCTCTGCATTTAGCATCTATTCTTTGGCGGCAGACTATATACCGATTTCATACAACCATGCAGAGAAAAGCATATCTGAGATGCTGCCTTTTCTGAAACAGAGGCAGACAGATAGCCAAAAGGAGGCAGAAGAATGGAATAGTTACGCACAATTGGCAGAGGAGGAGAATGGTTTTGGCCAGATAGTAGATACATATTATGATCAGCAGGCCGAGACAGAGAATGTGGCGGAGCAGGAAGAATCCTTAAGACAGGAGAGAGATGATTTTTCAATCTGGCGCGCTCTCTATTGGGGCGGAGCAGGGATATGCGGGTTGTATTATGTATTCACTTATATTCGCTGTCTCAGAGAATTTCGAACTTCTCTGCCAGTGGAAAAAACAGTATTGCAAGAGAAGATCAATGCCTTTTCTATCAAACGTAAGATTACGGTCCGTCAATGGGATTTGGCGGCGGCTCCCTTGACCTATGGAATTATCCATCCGGTGATTTTACTTCCCAAAACATTGATACAGGAAAATCAGGAGCAGATCAATTTTGTGTTGATACATGAATATATGCATATACGCTGCCTGGATGCATTGAAAAAGCTGATTTTAGTAATTGTGTGCTGTATACATTGGTTTAATCCGCTGGTGTGGGTGATGAGTATGCTTGCAAACAGAGATATAGAGTTGGCTTGTGATCAAAATGTTGTAAAATATTTAGGACAGGAAAAGCGCTCTGCCTATGCGCTTACTTTGATTTATATGGAGGAGCAGAGGAATGTTAGGCTTACCTGGGGGAGCAGTTTCACTAAAAATGCAATGGAAGAAAGGATTGTGGCCATAATGAGAGAGAAAAAGGATTCGCTAATAATTGGTGTGTTGTCAGGCGTGTTGTCTGCGGGATTGGTGCTGGCATTTACCACATCAGCCATATCAGCCAGAGACAGAGCAAGAGAGTACTCTTATATAGAAGCAGATGAAGCTGTGGAAAGTGGGAGGTGGAATCAGAATGCGGCGGCATTTGCCTCAGAGACAGAGGATGTAGCAGAGACTACAAAAAATTGGGAACGGCCGGAACAACAAGAGGCAACGACAGCAGTATATGATACAAGTTATGATTCTAGTGGCAGTGCGCAGGAGCAGATGAAAGGTGTTGCTGTCAGTGTTCCGCCAGAATATGCTGCATTTGGAATTACTGCAGATGATCACACGGGAGGCTGGCGCTATGATGGCAGAGAGGTTGCAGTTCTTTATGATAAAGGATATCACTTGTTCACAACTGAGGCGTCATCCAAGAAGGCTGTCTATCTAAAGGTGCATCGCGATTCCAAGAACAGGATTAAGAGCCTGCAGGAACTGGATAAAAAACAGATGCAGGAATTGTTGGAAGATACAGGGCTGATATTTGAATAATATAATATGGGTTTGAGTTGAATAAGATACGGTTGCTGCACTAATATAAATTACAAGCCATAGTTTTGAATGAATAAATATATTAGTGTTTTGAGTTTCTCCATTTTTTATAACATATGATCTTATAGTGCCAAAAGGTCTTGCTGCCTTTGGCAGCATAGACATCTTGCACAAAAAGGGACTGTCGCACTGACAGAAATAGTAAGCTTAGTTTCGTTCAAAGGGGCTGTCGCACTAAGTAATTAGAGCGCAGCTCCTTTTATATGCAAAAAATAACTGCCAGACCTCGAAAGAATCCGGCAGTTGGTGTAAAATTAATGTATGGCCAAACACATTAACTTACAGAAAAATTATAGCCTAAATCAAAGCGGATA
>CAJTIR010000075.1 GCA_910576385.1 Lachnospiraceae bacterium | reverse complement strand
AGAGCAGGCAATCAGCATAGCAAGGAATCAAGGTTATAAGATCAAGCCAACTACTGCGTAACCTTAACATTCTCAATATTCAATTTTTAAAGCAGCCACCGAAAGATGGCCTGTTTATGATGCGATTAAGGGAATGGATACCCTCTACTTCTCATTTTCAATCTTTCATCCTCTAATCCATTTTCCACCAATAGATGCTTTTCTAAATCATATATCACTACATTCTCTAAACTGTTTAATATAAATGGAGAATGCGCGGTGACAATAAATTGAATATTAGGAAAAACTGTTGTCAATAAGGGCATGATATTTTTTTGCAGCTCTAAATGCAGATGTGTTTCTATCTCATCAATCAAAACGATTCCTGGAAGCTGAAAAGCAAAGGAACGCTGGATTTGATTTTGCATGCGCATCATAAGATCCAATACAATATCCAATACCGCCTGATAGCCGCTCGATAATGTATTAAAATCAAAAGGTTCTTTGTCCTGCTGCACAATATGAAACTCAAAGGTTTCCTCGTCAAAGATTAACTGCACACTTTGATCATCAAAGATTTTCTTTAAAAGCTGTTCCAATTTTTCAAACCATGCTTGTATTTCGTCCGCCTTTTCTGTTTTTTTACTGTTTCTGGCAAGTGCTTCTGTCATTTTCAAGTCCAATAAATACTTTACAAATTCATTTCGGGGAAACTCTTCTATCTTATAATTGTCTTTGAACTGCACTTTCTCAACATGCTTGGGCTGCTCGGCATGAAAGATTCTGTCTGCCCTGTAATATGCCAGTATATAATGATATTTGTCTTTTAATGTAAAAATATGGCCAGCTTCTATATTGAACTTTATCTCTAAGCCTTTTCTGCTCTGCTCTAATTTATTCTCGTATTCATATATGTTCTTTTCTAATTTTAAAATCTCTGCCTCATTTTCCCTACTTTCAACTGCTTTATCTCTTTGCTTTTCAGCACTAACCAACCACTCCTCTTTTGATTTAAAATATTCGTCTGTAAATGCACTATTTAAATAACTTGCCATAGCTTCCACAACACTTGTCTTTCCGCTGCCATTTTTCCCTGTAAAAATTAAGTGTTTGATCTGATTTTCTGATAGCGGAATAGAAATATCTTTTAGATGCCTGACTTTTTTAATTGTCAAGTTTGTGACAAATAATTGTTCCATTCTAACCCTCCAATTTTATTCTTGCTCCCGCAGTGTACGATCTCAATTATTCTCAAACAAATTAGTCTGGAGAAATGTAATTGAGGCAGCACACTAATCTAATTTTTATAGATAGTTCTCATAATTATTACTCCCCTCTCAAGAAATTATATTTTCGCTAATACCTGATATTTCTTACCATCATCAGCAGTCTGTATTTTTTCATAATTTACTTTTACACCGTCATCTAAATCAATCTCAATTCTGGATAACGCCAAATGACCAATCTTTTCATCAAATTCACGACACTCTTTTAATTGCTTCTGAAGTTTCTCTTTACGCTTTGTGGCAGTGGTAATTTCCCTGGCAGCATTGCTATGATCTATCGTGTCTTGCATACGATTGATCTCACTCTCATAGATCTGTTCCATACGATGCAAATAATCAACACGAATCGTTCCGATGGTATCTGTATTGTATCTGTGCATATAGATCAGGGCTTTAAAGCCATTCTGCTTTCCAGAATCGAATAACCAATAAATTGGGCGCTTTCCAGAACCTGTAACAGAATATGTTGTACAATGATCTTTAAAAAAATCTTTTAGAAAATAATTACGGATTACCTCACGGCTTGTATTCCCCTTATTATCCAATACCGAGGCGATAAAATCAAGATTTTCTTCCAATGTATCTTGTCCATATGCTTTTTTTAACCAAGTACAAAGCAGACTAACAATATCATCCTCTAAATATTCTTCGTCTGTAATGGGAATAATATTGCTGCCATTGATTAAGTAATCATCCTCTTCCAGATAATAATATGATTTTCCATCCATTGGAAATAACCCATCAAGTGAAGAACTGCTGTCAAGTTTACCAGAATGAAATTGATAAATATCTTCCATCTTTCCGCCAGCGAACATTAATCCCTCTTTTTTTAAAGAATATCTGCCAAACATGCAGCCAACGGCGTAAGAAAGCAAGCTCTTGATCTCTCTCTTTAAATCTGCTTTCCTTACAGTTACATCCTTATCTTCCACTTCTGGGGAAAGTTCATCCTGTAATCCATAGATATCAATAAATATTTTGTTTAGTTGCTCCTCATTTTGCTTTAGTTTTTGAAATGCTATTTCTGTATATGCTTTCCATAATCCAAAACTATCAGCTATTTTTGTCACAAAATTATCTTCTAAAATATAATTTTTATGATTCATAGTTAGAAATGGATGAGTTTGAAAATCCCATGATGTCTCAAAAAAATTCCAATCTGCCTTCGATAATTCTATACAATCTTTTGCAAGCTCCGACAATTGTATTTTCTTTTCACCTACGGCAACTATTGGAATTGCCGATATGTCTCCAGCTTGCATATTAACTGTAGGATTTAAAATTTTCAATACGGATTGCACAATTGATGAATTTAATAATGCTAGTATATACATCATATCTTTTTCTTCTGGCATAATAGCACATGCAGCGGATTCCATAATAAAGCCTTCTGGCATATATCTTACAGAAAATAATCCTGTTGAAACTTTTGACCAAGTAATTCCTGCATGATAAAAACAATTAAGGTTCACTAAAAACCTTGACCAATGTTTACCATGATTCTTATATG
This sequence comes from Lachnospiraceae bacterium, assembly GCA_910576385.1. Lineage (GTDB taxonomy): Bacteria > Bacillota > Clostridia > Lachnospirales > Lachnospiraceae > Petralouisia. The sequence goes on along the minus strand of CAJTIR010000075.1, from coordinate 11,871 downwards.
TTGCAAATTCTTTTAACTGTTCGCCATCATTATCCCAATTGATCAAGTATCCCATATTACCATACCATTTTCTAAATGAACCTCCTTTTATACATGGTATCCATCTGTGGCCAATTCCGTCATAATCTTTCGTAAGTCCAAAACCGATTTCTTTAGAATTTACTTCACACCACAAACGCAGAAATATAGCATTTTCACCTGTACTTGATCCTGTAATTGTCTTGTACAATTCTCCTATTGTCTTATTTTTTTTTAATATATCTAACTGTTTTCTATTTGCCCAATATGCGTAAGGCATACCAGGAATATTTTCAAATTCTCTTTGTTTACAATAATAAAACGTCGATTTTGAAAAAAACATTTTTTCTTTGGCTTCTTCACCATACACATCAACTAAACGGCAATAATTCCCTATATAATCTTTGATAGACACATTTAACATCACAAAACATGTCGTCTGAACTACCTCGCCTCCAATTTCATCAAATGCCCTGGCACCTAAATGCAACATATTAATAAGCATATTCCTCTGCAATAACTTTCTTAGCTTTTCATAACTATGCAAAAACATCCAACTATGTTGTGTAATCATAGCCTGATAGCCATTTTCCTTTGCCATTCGTCCACATCTTTCAATAAAAACTGCAAACAAATCACTCTTACTATCAGGAAAATTTTTCTTTACAAATTGATTTAATTTGTTATCTCCATTAGAAATTCCCATATACGGCGGATTTGTCACCACAACATCATACTTCTGTGCTAACAACATAGCCTGTTTTGCAAGCGTCGGTACAATTTTATTTAATTCTGAATACCACAAGATAGTAACAATATTCTCTGCTGCCTGTTCTTGCGCAAGTTTCCAGGAAGCCAGGAAGCCTAAATAGTCCCTATTCTCAATCTCCAAGATAGAGCCATACTCCTTTGCATCCACAAAAGTATTTAACAAATATTGCAGCGTCTCTCTATGTTCCGCACGAAGCAACTGTTCTGCAATATCTGCTTCATACTGCAAGCCATTGCTTTCCTGAATGGAACAAAGATTAGGTTCGATCTCCTGTGTCAGAATACGCCTGTTATACTGTCTGGCTTTCATCATAACAGCAAAATAAGCCAATTGAAACGCCCTATCATCTATGTCCAGTCCATAAATATTATTTTCTACAATACTTTTCGCCGCATCTCTCTGGGAATAACCAGCACTTTCATAAATCTGCATCAGTACCTCAAATGCATATACCAAAATATGACCGCTACCCATACATGGATCTATGATTTTAATATCCTCTGGTATGATATGTTGATACTCTTTTCTGATTTCTTCCAGTTGTGCCGCCACATCCGCCTCTTGCTCTGCTTCATCCAGATAGTATTTCCATTCTTTCTTGAGATTGTTATTTGTGTGCCCCTCAAGCCATAAACGCCCTAAACTGTTTTCCACCATATAGCGGACAATCCAGTCTGGGGTAAAAAGCTGTGTAGCTGCAGGTATTCTCTCTTTTGTAATCTTTACATTCTTCTTTAACAGTGCAAACGCTTCGTCCTTTGGCTGTATATTATAGTACTGATACATCCAGCCAATGATCTCTACCTGCCCGCCCTCTGCAATATTAAAATCTTTTTCTTCTATATCATGTGTTAGACGATAGACCACACCATCTTGATCTGTCACAGATAAATGAAGCAACAATTCTGTATAATCTGCTGTCTTTTCAAATAATCGTGGTAAAAGATCATTTAAGACATTGCATTGGCGTATAAAAAGAACTTGAAAAAGTTCATTTACCGCATTATCATTCTTTAATTTTAGAATATATTGTTCTTCTTCCTCTGTAAAATCCAATTCCGCATCAAAAGGCCTGGTGACAATATCTGGCTCCATTTTGCCCTCACTGTCACTGGACAATACTCTAATATGCGCTGGCAAATAATCATTTACTTCCATAAAACGGATGGCAATCAAGCGATTAAACCATGTATATGCAACTTCTTCTATTACATTTCTATATGCTTCCGAAAATGGCAAATCCTTCGATTTCTGCCGAATCACTTCTACCAATTGCTTTCTTTGTTTGAGCGCATTTCCACTAATTTGATACGGTTCCTTGGTTCCAATATCATAAAATTCAATATCTTTTGTGGATTGTGGAAGTGCTTCCTTTATCCCATCTACTGTAATTCCAAGCAGACCCGCTTTGTATGTAATATCCCCAATCAACCGCTTCCTGGCCCACACCGAAAAATTCTTTATCGCTGTCTTATTCATAGCGCACTCTCCTAAAATTCAATGTTTACAATAGTATCTTCTTCCAATTCTGAGAGAAGACTTGCACGAAGCTGACGCAGATACTTGTCCACATCTTCCGCTGTCTCCAATCTCCAAGATGCCGCTTTGGTCAGTTTCTTAATTGCCACATTTTTTGTTTTCTTAACCTTTACTTCCCGCTTGACCTCTGCTTCAATCTGCGCTTGGTCGACTTGTCCGATCTCTTTGGCTTGCGCTTCTAAGCGTTTTCTGACCTCTGCCGCTTTTTTCATGGCAAGCTCTCTGTCCTTTTGGTCCATTTCATTGAGAAGACGCATTTTTAAAGCTTCCGCTCTGTCGGCATATCCACGAAGGACAGAGACATTCGTACATCCCTTTGCTCCCTCAATAATCTCAGCAAACATTACAATATAGGCATCCTGTTTTGTAGCCGCATACGCTTTCGTTTTCAGCACTTCAAATACTCTGTCTTGTGATTCATAGATAGCATCTAACACGGGAGCAAGCTGCACATCCAATACATTAGAATACACTTCCTCAAACTTTTGCAGTAATTCCGGTAATTTCGGAATATCCCGATAGGGAGATTGTTTTTTAACAATAGCATTGATTTGTGCCACTACCTGCTCTAAGTTCTCGTCCACAATATAGGTCTTGCTGTCATTATACTTGCTTAAATACAGGAGTGCCTTGTCAAAAATACTCTTCTGCTCTCCCTCAAAAAATGCCTGTATTGGCTCGTAATCTTCTGCAAAATCCAACAAATCGTCTTGTTTCTTAGAAATCGTCTGAAAAAGCTCTGCTGGTGTCTCAATTTGTGCCAGATCAAACAACAGATTCTTACCATGCATAACCACAGATTTACCAGGGTAACGAGCACTCTCATAACGCACTTCCAACTCTCTCAGTGTGGTTGTCATCTTAGTAGCATAACTGACAAAATTTTTCATCATTACATCTTCATCATCCGTTGTACTTGTAACTCCAAAAAGCTCTTTTATAATCTGTTTGGCAACCTTCTTTTCTTTCTCAGATACCCGAACTTTCTCTTCCAGCATCAGCTTTTCCACAAAGGCCTTTTTGGTAATATAGCCAATGATTTCCTCAGACTGCTTATTATGTAAATTGACATTTGCGCCATTGATAGAAAATGTCAAATCGCCGCGCCTGAATAATTTGGCAACCAGCCAATGCACGTCATCCTCCACAAATCCATATGGCGCTTTCATAAAACGATCTCTCACTGTTTTCATAGAAGTCTTCATATGCATGCGGCTATTGCCCGCAATATACTGTAATACATCATCCAGGGCATGGATATTTGGTTCTGTTCCTCCCTGCAGATTTAGAGACATCTGATTTGTAGTTTTAAACATTGCCCGAATCTGCTCATCCCCACAGGCAGTATCAATGTAGGATAACTTATGATATACTGTCCCCACCAAACGCCCTAAGGCCTCGTTGATTCTAGTGGAAACTTCCTTTGCACCAACCTGTACCTGATCACCATTGACATAAATATTTGCCTCTTTCATGGCCTCTGTGAGAAACAACTTCGCATTGGCGTCCCGTTCTCTCATTTCTTGACGCTTGGCGTCCTTGATCGTTTCGTACTGTGGCAGTGCGGATGAAGTATTTAAACGCAAGAATTTCTCTATTTTCAAATATCTTTGAATCTCATCCATAAATGCTCTGTCATCTGGAAGAACCACCAGCACCTCTCTCCCCTGTCCAGAAATCATTCTTAAGGTAGTTTCCTCTGTGCCGTATTCTGAGGCTGGCGTTAAAATACGGATGCCAATATCATAGTTTTGATTTGATTTATATGGTCTGTCATCTATGATAGCATTAAATCCAAATGCATACCGTCCATGAAATGCTGGATAACGATATTTCTTGTCCTTAAAAATATCTTCAAAAATCATTTCCGCAGCTTTGCCAATCACATTTGCCAGATCCACACTCTGACTCTCAATCTCGCGATTAATTTCTTGTTCTTCATCTGTCAGAAATACATAGATATCCCCATTTTTTTGCACAAGCATTTGCCTCATTAGAATTTTCAAGGCCTCTTGAACTCTATCCTTTAATTCAATACGGTCATCCTCAATATTGGAAATCATCAAACTAGTAATGTTATCAATATTTGCCGTGATATCTTGCACATATTTAATCATAAATAACGTTTTCAATACATTGATTGCAAATACATCATGCTCTTTATTCTGTGGATTGATAAAACTATTGTCATAAGCTTTGAGAATCACCCCTCTATGGCTGTGGTCAAGAAAATTTTCTAAGGCATCATAGAAGGCATGGAAAGGAATGATGGTTCCCTCGTCATATTCCATATATTCCATTGCTGATTCTTTGAACATGGCAAGCATGGAACGCTCACCCTCTGACAAATGTTTCCCAGAAGCTCCATGCGTGCGGATCGAGGTCAACACGCTTGCCAACAGATGAAACTGATATGGTACAAATGGATAAACTGCAGCAAAATCATTTTCATCTGCATATAATTTTTTCTCCACGCCATCATTAAACTCAATTTTGTTCTTAATAGTGGTCGCTTTCTGCCCATACAACAAACGCAAGGTCTGCGCTGGTGTCTCTTTCTTCTGCAAAATTCTTTTTTTGATTACCTCGTCCACATTTGCTGATGATAAAGAAAGCCTGGTATCAAACCGGCCCTGAATTTTAGAAAAATCATTTCCTTTGACTTTTGTGATAGAATCAATATCCTGCTGGCTGGTGACAATCACCCACGCTCTGCCACGACACTCCTTGCCCAATTCCTCACACATCGTCTGTAAATTCAGCATCAAATTAGAATTATCTCCAATATATTGGCCAACCTCATCCACTAAAAATACCACATGATGGTTATTGTCCTTGCGCTCAATATATGTCCTAACTCTCTTGGCAAACTCCTCAATACTTATCTTATATGGTTCCGAAGCCTTTTCACACCAGTTTCTTGCCGCAGCTTCACTCATAATATTCAATTCCACAAGTGTATCGACGATATCATCTTGAATAAAATCAAAATCCTGTCTCGATTCCACCCAAGATTCTCCATAGTTTTCCTCAAATTTCTCCTTGAATTCCTCAAATCTGCCCTCATCACTCAATCTGCGCTCTAAGTCAGCCAAAAACGGCATTGCCCCACAAAATCCCTGCATTTCATGAAAAACTTTTAAAAATACTTTGACAATCGCATCTTTATTCTGTTTACTGCCCACATCACTCTTAGAATCTATATTAAAAAGTACCACATCGGCCGGTATATCTGCTGCAAGCTGCATATCTGCAAGCACCAAAGGATCTGAAATCTTTTTGTCATCTCTAAAATAGTCTATCGCTTTCTTGCTGCCAACCTCCTGATTGGCCAGAAGATAAGAAAGAATTTTTAAAAAATGAGATTTACCACTGCCAAAAAAGCCAGAAATCCATACTCCCGTCTTAGAGGTGTCACCCTCAATTCCTGTCTTATAAGCAGCAAAAAAATCTGCAAAATGTTTCTGTAATTCCCTTGTTACCACATATTCTTCTAATTCCTGCGCTACATTTTCCGCCTCACTCTGTCCTACAATAATAACACCCTGTAAGTCGCGATCAATTGGTTTTGCAAACATATCTCTAATCTGCATTATTTTCCTCCCTTATCGAACCAGTCGAAATGCCCGATAATAATTATCTTCATGGTATTCATTAAAAAGTATCAATTCCTGTTCTGTATAAGTCCCTGGATAAAAGAGCACCATTGGAACCTTTGCAAATGTCGGCGGCATATTGTAGAGAATCTTGTTAAATACCTCTGTCGATTGCAGCAATGGATAACATTTTCCCATTCCAGTCAAAAATACCACAGACTGCTCTGGTGTATGTTCCGCAATATACTGTACAAGTAAATTGTCTTTATCTGTTATCTTCAAAGAACGCTGAATCGCAGTGGCCACTTTTGTGATTCCTCGTTTCTCCTCCATCTGACCACATTTCTCCATAAAATTCTTTTCCCTAAGATGTGCAATGATCAAATCATACAAATCATATACCACCAAATCAAATCCCTCAGCTGTCTTGAAATCTTTGCTCTTTAGATAGGAAATTCGCTCTCTGACGATTAATTCCTGCTCTGGCGCATAATCAAACACCCAATAATTTACCTCATTTGCTTTTCCCTTTGTCTGGCGAAAAGAAGACTTTGTAATTCGCTCCTCCAATTCGTCCAATCTCTGTTCAATTCCAGCCATCAGCGTACCCCCGTCAATGCTTTCAAAATTAATTCCATATGATGCGCCATTAGCCACTGTTCCATTTCTCTGTCTAAAATTGGCCGCAAAATTTTCCTGGTTCCATTTGCTTTATCTGTAACACCCGCTTCATAAAGCATAGTCTTATAAGATCTGCCCAGTCTGTTTAAGGTTTCATCGGTCCATTTTGCAACCTTTTCATCCTGTAACTGTTTATTCTGAAAAAAAATCCGTATGTCTCTGTCAGCATACTCATTACTGCCAATAATTATTTTTTCTCGAATCACTTCATATACAAAATCAAAAAATAAGCGATCATGCGCCAGAGCCGCCGTCAAAGCGAATAATTTTTGCGTCGACAAATCTCCTTTTAGAAAAATCGGATAAAAGGAATCATCCAAAGATTTTATTCTTGCTGTTACAGTACTATAAATCTGCCTGGCTCTGGCAGGTGTGGCCGCAGCAAATAAGTTTTCATTTTCTACAACTTCCTTGATCTCCTGATAAGATTTTCCTTCCGTCAAAAGTCTGACCACCTTTTTAAATTCCATAAACCAAAACGAAAATTTTACCGCACCAGCGCTGTACTCTTTTTCCATGCTCCTTTAAGCCCTCCATCATCCTGGTTTTTCATTCCTGTAACTCTCTCTAAGTAATTAGGTTTGTCCTTTCTCCATACAAAAAATCAAATTTAAAGATTAAAATGTTCCAAAACTTCTGCCGCTTCCTCGTGCAGTTCTGGCTCCTGAATACTCTTCAAAAATTGTTGTGCCTTTTTTGATAACTCCTTAAATTTACAGAAACTATATAAAACTTCTTTCTGATATTCTATATCCTCCGCGTTCTGGAACGCACAAATCAATGCACTGTCATCTCCTGGCTCCTGCCACATAAACTTCCATATTGGTCTTATGTCATAACCAGCAAGCAGTTCTGAATAGAAATTTTCACACCAAGTCAAAAAATCTGGACTGCCTTTGGGCCACATAGGGGGATAATCACCATCATAGTCCAGATAGACTACCCGCCCGCGCATTGGACCAGTGACAATCAAATACGCTATAAAAGTAAGATCCATTGCACAAAGACAGATTGTTCCATTCTCTGGAACATCATGCTCTTCATACAACTCTTTCCATTCCTCCTCTGTCCATTCACAACTCAACTCCTCTGATACCATGCTAAGTTCTGGGTCAATATTTTCATTGGCGTCAAAATCTCTAAAAAATGTCCCGGGAGCTGCCCCGCCACGCCCCACCTGTGTCAAATAATAGACATATTCTATTGGTAATTGAACGCCAGATTTGTTCTCAAACTCTTCAATCTCCCACAGCTGTACTGGAGGACTGAGCTCCCAATGATGGTAAAGTTTTGCATAATAGTTTTTTTGATATTCAGGATTCTGGGCAGCTTTCTCAATCATGGTCTTGATTCTTGCACATTGTTCAAGCAACACAGGATCATTTAATTCATACATAGCAAATATTCTCCTTATTCTCCTCCAAACTTATAATTTAACACATTGTTCTTTCTATTCTACCACAAATCTTTCGTATATCAAATGATAAATATTTGACACATCTCTTTGTCAGCTTACAGAATTATTTAAGTCATAATAACTGTTCCTCTCTCTTGAAGAATGATAAAATTCAGGCTTTATGTGCGCCATTTGTTATGAAAAAAGTTGTAAACGGAGGAAACGTCATAAGGAAGTCGTTTTCTTTATATTTTGCAATCAGCCAGAATGATTGAATTGTAGGCAAATTCAAATCATATGGAGGAATTATAAAATGTCAAAAACAATTTTTGAGAAATTAGGCGGCAAATATGAAGTGCAAGGTGATTACTTAATACCGTGCTTATCTGTATCTACTGAAGAAGAACCGCCGCTAGGCACATGGGGACAACGGCATCTGGACTATCTGAAGCGGCATCACAAGGTTACATACATTAATCTTCTCACAAGCGGCAGCATGGAACAGAAGATTGAAGTGGTGCGAATAGGAAAATGTTCTTGGACATTCAAGGAAGAATGGATGTAATTGAAGCGGAACTGAAACGAACGGCATCCGCAGATGCTTTAGATTAAAGGAAAAACTGGCAGGTTTGAAAACACTTGTAGAGTTTGTTTCAGTCAGTAAATGATTAGGAAAATGACCTTATTGTGTGCAGGATATGATACGGTCATTTTTGTTTCAGATGTTAAAAATTGTATTGATTCTTACTAAATCTTGTGGTATTCTTAATAACCATAGAAATATATCCACAAAATATAGAGAAAGGGGAGGTTGAAATGCCAGATTATAGTGAGATGAATGTTCAATATCGGAAAATGCAGAATATACTGTCAAAAATTGATTATTCTAAAATAACAAATTTACGGAATATTTCATCAGCATTAACGGCATTTACAAAAGATGAAAGATGGATAAGATTACAAAAGAATGTTGAGCAATTGGAAAAAAATGATGTTTTGGAATTAGCTAAAACAGTTCAATTCAATTTACCAAACATTCCAACAATACATTTAGACTCTATCACAGCTATCCAAGATGAGTTTGAGAAGATTTCAGATTTAGACTTTTCTGCTATTTTTTCTGTTTCAAGTCAGCTCAGTTCGATGGATATTGCCACTATTTTGAAAAAATCTATCTCATTTGCAGATTATGATTTTGATAATATGGCGAAAGCAATGCAAAGAGCATTTACTGCTATTTCTGAAAGGCAGGGGGCTGTTCGGGACAAAGAAGATAATGTCCAATACATCACGTTTGAGAATGTAGTAGAGCAAGTACAGTCAGAATACTGTCAAGAAAAAATAACCAAAGACACATATTCAGGAGAAGAAAAGAAACTACCAGATGAAAGTATTGTATTAAGCAGAATGTCTATAAAAATTGCCATTATTACCCTAATATGCTCCATGTTGTGTACTATTGGGGTTGGCGTGCCACAAATTTATTTGACTTATTTGAGTTATAAGAGTTCTGAGGAGTCTAAACATGGTAATTTAGCCGATTCAAGGAAACATGAAAAAGAAGCAGCAGAGTTTAATATTGACTGCTTCAATGGACTTAATTACCAGATAGTATGTTGGGATAATGTTATGCCCCGTATCTGTCATGACTGTAAATCAAGAGTTACTGGTCATCTGGAAAAAGGCAAGATTGTTATAATAGTAAACCATTATAAGAAATGGGTTGAGATAATTTGGCAGAATGAAGATGGTAAGTTTTGTTCAGGATGGATACAAAATTATAAAGTTACAAAATTCAAATAAGAAATATTTTTAAGTGTGCAAAACTGATTCTGGATATAGATAGTAAACATGGACTTTTTGAATATAATAGAGCCATACATAGTGTAGCAGCGCTAGAGCATTTTTCAAACAGGCTCTAGTAAGTATTAGTTTTTACAGACGTAAAAATCTATTGCATTTTCTAGAAATTCTGCTATACTATCGAGCTGTTGACAAAGTACTTTTTCTAAAATCAATATACTATATGTATTTTTGATTCCAAACAAAAAAAACGGTATATTGTATAAGATTAAAATTTGACATTTCAAACAGGGGGTTTGTCAACAGCTCGTACTATGTCTAGAAGTAAATGTTTGCCGTTTATTATGTGACGAGGTATAAGAAACATAATAGGTAATTCTGCCACTTGCCGATGGTGTGTGGTACAAATAATTCGGTATGTAAATAATTGCCACTTGCTATACAGGCGGGATATAAGTAGTATAGTCTGTAAATAAATCCCCATCAGATATGGTGGGAATTTTTCATAAGAAGAAGTAATGGAAGTGAAACAGGGGTACTCATACAATATCAAGGACGAGGTTTTTGATGTGGTTCAAGATAAATGCCTGATGGGCAATAAGGAAGATGGCAATTACCGTCCGCATTTTCTGGCAATTCGGGATAACAAAAACAAAGAGCTGTACTGGACGATTCCAATAAGTTCCAAAATAGAAAGGGAGTTGACAAGGAATCTTTGAAAGTTAATAAAGGGGGTTTTTATGAAAATCGAAGTTAAGTTTAAGGTAAAATCACATCCACTAGCGTTGAGTGACCAGACAATTGATTTTGTTATGAAAAACAGTACAAAAGTCTATTTGAAAATAGAAAGAGAAAGTTGTTTTCTTACTCTTGAAGGCAAAGATGGTTTAAAAGAAATTTTTTATGCAATATGGGAGCTGTTAGCTTGGAACGACGGATATTTTTATGAGCCTGTTGAATATATAGTGGATGGTTGTAAGGAAGATGAAGAGGAATTTATAACAAGAAGCTACTGTGTTACAGATGAGAAGTGGAAAATAAGTGCGCTTCTGATTGGAAGGGCAAATAGGGATATTTCAGAAGATACAATAACAAGATATATGGAGATACGAAATAGGGGCAGGAAAGAACAATCTATGAATAAAAGTATGTTTTCATCGTATTTTTGCCTTATTTCTAAAGCCTATGCTAATGTGAATCTGGAGCATCGTTTAGTTTTGCTTATGCATATCTGCGATGGTTTTGCAATTCAGTTTCTAAAAGGAACTTCTCAAAATAATATTGGAAATATCAATACTGTTCTTAACCAATTGGATATTAAGAAAAAATATAAAGAAGGTGCGGACAAACTTGGCGTATCTAAATCAAGAGCAAAAGAAGCTTTAGGACATACTCGAAATTAATTGACGCATTATGAATTTCAAAAATCAAGCTTAGGTTCATTTATCAGTGATCCAAGTAAAGAAACAGATAATATGGTATATTTATATGCTTTTTATATTTTGGATTTGGCATTAAGAGTGTCTGTATTGGAAACGATAGGAGCCATAGTCGAAGATGAAATTAAAGAGTATTTGTTAGATGAACATCTTGACTGGATTAGGTTGGAAAAGCATCTTGAGGAAGACTGTGTGATACCACGGAATGTTTTAACGCAGATGCTGCAAAGATTACAGGAGGGGTATGGTGAATGATAAAGCGTGGAACCATTATGGTACTAAAACGCATTTATACCCAATATAACCTCAAAAATGTGTATAATATGAATACGAAAACAAAGGAAAATGTGGTAGAAATACTACGATTACACATCTCCTTTGAGAGTTCGAGTAGATAGAAAAAGTCCGCAAAGCCAGTATTTATGCTGGTTTGCGGATTTTATTTTTGGCGTTGCTTCTAGTATTTTTAATAAAAAGCGTTTTCATATTATTTCACCACTTTACAACTTTTCCATAAAAAAATGTCATACAGGACTTTCTGATGTATAATAAGTTTGCAAACAAAAAAATACGAAAGAAAGTGATCCTGTACGACAAACTTATTATACAACGAAAAAACTATAATTG